>NZ_JBHSMT010000029.1:250553-259361 GCF_042654985.1 Paraherbaspirillum soli
ATCAGCCCACCAGTCGGTACGCGACGCAGTCGAAGCCGCGCTGCCGCAGTTGAGAAGCACCTTGGCGGATAGCGGCATCAGCTTGGGCAATACATCGGTTAGCGCCGATACCCAGCAACAGCAGCAACAGAGCGCGTTTGCGCAGCAGGCTTCGGGGCAATCGGGTTCACGAGGGGGGCAGCAGCGTGGGGATGGGTTGGCTAATTTCAGTGGCGGCGTTGAACGCAGCGTCGCGCCGGTGGTTAGCCGGGGTGTGCTTGGGGTGGTGGATACGTTTGCTTGAGGGTAGTGGCGGGATGTTGGGCTTCATTGCGATTGGGTGGAGCCCATGGATACCGCCCGCAAAAACAAAGGGCCGCAATTTGCGGCCCTGACTTTCCTTAGATCGTTTTTTCTAGAAATACAGCAAATCAAAAATTACTGGCAGCCATATCTTCTTCTGTGCTTCGTTTTGAGGTCATAAAAATACAGCACCACTCCTGAAAAACCTGCAAAAAAAGCGAGAAGAAACAAATATTTCTTCCAACCTCCGATTGACCCGTTGTAGTCAAAAAAAGAAGTAAAAATACGAGAGATCCGCCAAATAACCACTTTAAGTCCGACAAGGCCCATAAATTGAGCAAAAAAAAAGCCCATCACATAAGCGATGGGCTTTCTCTTGCAATACATTCCAGTTCTAAATGCCCCCGAGAACAGAAATCAATGGTAGGCACGATTGGACTCGAACCAATTTAAGGCGTCGATTCTATGCGACTTCGCAGAGGCTTCATAGGAGTGCACACCCCCGCACTCCCCCTCAAATACCCACGAAAAACCCAAGAAAAAACCCATGGATTGTGTGGGGCGCCGAGGGGCACAATAGAAATATTGTGCCCCAGCTCGAGTCTAGCGTCCGGTATCAAGGTAGGAGATTCACTGCAGATATCTATCTATCCTGCCTCAAATGATTGCATGAGGGCTGCACTAGCGCCGAAGCCATCCAAAGCAGAGAAATCAGCATTTGGTTCTTTGTTAGATTTGGACGTGCCCTCTGACCGCAACGTTTTGACGTATGAGAAGCTGCAAAACTTGCACTGCAGGATGATCAGCAGCTAATTAACATTCATGAAGCTATCGCGATGCTCGGACTCCAATAATAGTATCCAAATAATTTCTGTGTCGATCCGTCCCTTGTATAGAGCGCAAATTGAACATAGAACTCTTCATTTCCGCGACTCCTCACTGTTGCACCAAATCGGGTGAATTCCACTCCCGATTCATTTATCGTATTTACTAAAAAATGACCAAATACGTTGACTCCTGCCAGATACCCCATTCTGGAAACTTTCACCGCATCGCCTGAATTGTCAGACATCGAAGTGCCCATGAACGATACTTTGTCCCCCTCGTTCGCCCTGAAACTCAAGTCGCCAGATCCTTGCCCGCTAATAATTCCTCTTGATCCCGTGCAGAGCAAGAACCCACAATCGCGGTCGATGCTAGTGGGGAACCCCTGGCCTTGGCTAGGGTTGGGATACATTTTCTTAATGTATTCGGTGTCAAAGATCATGAGTATGTCAATACTCTTAGCGCTTGATGCAAATACGACATCTTCAGACATAATATTGCTCCTTAGCTGACAGTTTAAAGAAGTTGTCATGTGACACGCCATTCGTGTGTCATGGCGATAATATCGGTAACATCGTCGTATTAAAGCTGTCAATGTTCACACTATCAATGTTTATGGTTGTCGTGAAAAATGTAAAATGCGCACCTAAGGAAGCGCTGATCAATTCGCTTTTTTAAGCAAGGATCGGCCACCGAGCGGACGAACAAAGACCGCAGCAAGAATTGCCGATTTTTTGGAGCCAAACGACGGCCATTTCAGCCGATTTGATGCAATGCTTGACGCCTTTCGGCGATCAGGACGCACTTCAGCAAGCCCCCCAGGATGAAGGCCGCGCCAGCCAGCACAACCACCATCAGCAAGTGGAAAAATCAGCGACCCAAGACCGGCAACAAGCACACAACAGCGACCAGGCCGATGCGCAGCGCACAGTTTCAGCCACCAGCGCAACCGCCAACGCCACAGCCAACAATAACGAGCTGGCAGCAGGCAAAGCGGCCGCCTCGAGCAACAGCCAGTTCACCGTTGCGGCAACAACACAGCTCAACCCGGCAGTCAGCACGGTGCAACCCGCAACCAACGCCGCCAGCCCGGCAGCAAGCCCGGTCAGCCTGCCGCTGACGCCGACAGTCGGCAGCGGCGACTGGGGTCCAGCGCTCGGCAAGCAAATGATCTTTATGAACAACGCCAACCACCAGGTCGCGGAACTGCACCTGAACCCGGCCGACCTGGGCCCGTTGAAAGTCACGCTGACCATCAACGACAACCAGGCCCAGGCCATGTTCGTCTCGGCTCATCAATCGGTACGCGACGCAGTCGAAGCCGCGCTGCCGCAGTTGAGAAGCACCTTGGCGGATAGCGGCATCAGCTTGGGCAATACATCGGTGAGCGCCGATACGCAGCAACAGCAGCAACAGAGTGCGTTTGCGCAGCAGGCCTCGGGGCAATCGGGTTCACGCGGGGGGCAGCAGCGTGGGGATGGTTTTGCCAGTTTGAGCGGCGGCGTTGAACGCAGCGCTGCGCCGGTTGTTGGCCGTAGTGTGCTTGGGGTGGTGGATACGTTTGCTTGAGGGTAGTGGCGGGATGTTGGGCTTCATTGCGATTGGATGAAGTCCATGGATACCGCGTTAGGTTGTACAGATTATTTGCGCGTTGCGTAACGCTGCTGAAAAGGAAAGCCACCCAATCCGGGGATGTCGGAAAGGGTGGCTTTTTTATTTGGGATAGGAGGATGCTGTCAGTTCGTGTTGGGCTTCGCTAGCTCAGCACCAGCCTACAAGCCCGACTTATCGCGTTGCCTTAACTCTTTGGACCCGCAACTTTCTCATCAAACCAGACATCACTTTGCGGTGAGAAGAAACGATAACCAAAGGGTAGCGCCAAGAACTTTACCAAATCTGGTCTTTTAGCTGAAACATGGTGAGCATGCACGGTTCTCAACGTTTCAATCTCGCCGTTATATCGGTCAGTTGTCAGCCACCAACCCGACATATGGTCCGGAGATGGATACCTGACGCCTTCCACGTCATCACCTTCATATACGCCATCAGAAATAACAACCATCTGATCCAGTCGAGGAGGAAAGAACTCAGCCCCTACTTTGTTGCATATTTGATGCTGATCGCGCCAATAAGATAGTGTGTTGGTCACGCCAAAAATAAAATCCGTCGAGTCTTGGTTGTATTCCAAAAACATTAGCCGCCGACGATCATCCAGCGCTGCCTTCGTTATCCAGTAACCGTACTTCAATGTTTCGCCGGAGTGGACAGCATTGCCTGATGCGACATAATCGGCGACAAATTTAACGAACTCGCGGCAATCGGTTTGCAGCGCAAGATCATCGACAGTGGCGCTTATTTCATAACCGAATTGGTCCAGAAGGCCAATTGTTTCGTGAGTAAGGCCTTCGTTTATTGCGCAAATATCTACAGTCAATTTATTACCCTCCTGAACCTCGTTGCACGTTTCTAACAACTTGAGTGAGAGGACCACCAATTTAGTGGATTCTCGTCTTGATCATAAATATTTCCGTACTCCCATTGGCCGCCCATCGCGGAAAATTTCTTCATAAGCGATTCAACTAGCTGAAACCCTTTTGCAACATCAATGCTGACAAGTAGCAACGATGTTTCGACAGCCGATGCCTTGTTTGCGCCCACCTCAAATACCCCGCCGACAGCGGTAATTTCGTCAATTAGTAACTTGATGTCTTGTCGGTCCAATGTGCCATCAATATAGGCCCGAAGAGTAACTTGTCCACTCCGATTTAAAATACAAAAATCGCCGGACTCCGAATCTGTCACCTTGATCAAATCACCCAGCGCAACCCCATACACGAAAGCCGGGATATTTTTTATGACAAATACAGAGTCTTCATTGGTAGGCTCTGCCAGCACAACCTCTCGCTTGATGGATAGGCTGTCCACTTTCAGTGGAATTCGAGAAAGCATATATTTTCCATTCAAATTGCAGGACGAATTTCTTCCGCGTTACAGAACGTCCTTATGGCACGTTGTGCCCTTGCTTGTTTTCCAGCCTCATATTTGCAGCCGTAATGCAAATTTCTATTTCTGTGGGATGCCGATCTTGACCGATAGAACCGATATAAAGCACAAAACGACAATATTTACTCCCCTCTAATTTGTGCACTTCGATATCGTTGATGTAATCATTGGGAAGAAAATTTTCTGGCTTGAAGCTGATTGATTGAACTTCTTCAAAAACAAGGAATCCGTCTTCAATGTTTTCATCATTATAAAATTCCCATTGCCCAGATGAGCTGCGAACTCTGGATATCTCGTCGACTTGCAACTTTACCAGCTCGTCCCAGGAGTAAATCAGGATAGCTTTGCAGGACCGATCGCCCAGATATATTGTTTTTAGAAAATCTACCGGATTCATTCTTTCCAATTCTTTCCTTCCCGTCCTCCGATTGTCGAGTATTCAAGAATATAGTGATCTGCGACAAACTGCGAATGGGAAAGTAAGCAAGCACTTGCCTCCTGGACTTCTGAAGGCAATGGCGTCTGCAACTCATACAGATTCCCATAAGTTTGGTCATATTCTGTAGTAGTTGCATGGGCTAACCCGATAAACAAGCTACTCAACACAAATGCAACTATCAGCTTCATTAGCATTTATCCAACATCTCCCCATCTAGCGCGCGCTCTTGTAGGTATCTGTCACCAATCTCTTTAACGATTTCTCCGGCTTTCTTAACAATATTTGGGTGCGGATTGAACAAGTCACGGATTTGCTTCACGTAACTGGATTTCTTATGAAGCAGTTCGTGGACTACCGTACCCAGTAAATGCGCTGCTCGCATATCTGTACGTTGTGTAACGCCGCTAAAAAATGGGAAAGCCACCCAATCCGGGGATACCGGAGAGAGTAGCTTTTTATTCGAATTAAAGGATTGCTATCAGTTCATATTGGGCTTTGCTAACTCAACGCCAAGCTACAGCCCAACTTAGATACCGCATTTGATGTATGTGCTTTGAAATTACCAAAGCCCTTCTTTGAGATAGCGCTCATAAGATACAAATACTTGCTCGATCTTACCCATGGTAGGGAAAAACGCATATTCAACCACCACAAAAACAACCTTTAATAAGATGCTTAGCGTCTCCCAAAATATCATCATCATAATTAAAATCGATAACCAAATAAGCAAGAACGCAAGTAGCTTGAGACGATATCGCAAATACTGCTGCCGAGACATCTTTGGTGGTGTTGGCCAAATCTTAGGGAAAATATTTATCATCATTGTTCATCCTTATCTTGGCCTAATTACATATGGGCTAATCATTGAGCCGACCATTACGCCGCTGGCTAAGGCACCCTGCATTAGAATGCCTGCGGCAACGTCAGTGAGACCAGCCGCTAGATAAGCGTTAGCTGCCAGATTCGAACCAGCATATGCCGCTGCTTGCTTCCATGTTATCCCGCCGATAAGAGGCGCAACTGCGTCGCCAGTTGCCCAGCTTAGGGGATCGAGACCAGGAATGTTCGTCCATCCTGGCGTCAAGGTGTCCATTGTTCGTTTGTAATTATCCATAACACGATCCCAATAACCCGGCCCATCTGACGCAGAGCATGCATGAGAATCAGCAGGAGCTTTGGGAGGCATGAACTTAGGGCGAGGTGCGGTCTGTAAACCTAGCGGATCAGAAAACGAGATCGGGTTACCAGCCACATAGCTGTAGGTATTGATTCCGCCATCCAATCCAATCGGATCAGACTGTACATACCGCCCCAGTTGCGGATCATAGTCTCGATGATAGTTGTAAAAATTATTGCTCTCTTTGTCATACAACTGCCCTGGGAAGCGCTGGTTGTAGGTAAAGCTGCCCAAGCCACTCGGATTTTCATCCGGCGGCAGCATGCCGAACGGATCGGCATTGTCCCAGCGCCACACCATCTGATTGTCGGTTGCCTGCGTAATCACCCGTGGCGTATTGATATGGTCGGCGTAGACGTAATACACATTGGTCGCCGTGGTCTGATTGGCACCGGTGCCGGTCACGCTTTGTTTCAGCACCACCACCGGCAAATCGCCCAGATACACCGTCTCTTCAATCACTTGGCCATTAGCGTCGTATTCGCCGATCAGATGCCCAGTTTCGTCATACACATAGCTGTTGCTGCCGGTGGCAACGATCGTCGTCGGGCCTTGCTTTTGCACCCGCTGGTCGCGGCCGTTATGGCCGTAGGTGACGGTATTGCCGGCGTTGGTTGCGCTGACCATCCGGCCACGGTCGCTGTAGGTGTAGCTGATGCTGCCGTCGCTGAGCAGGTTGCCGGCGGCATCAAAGCTGTTGCTCTTGGCCGGGGCCGGTCCGGTGGTTGCGCTGAGCCGATTGCTGGCAGCAGCAATCGTATTGGCAGAAGTGCTGCCGCCGAATGTGGCCTGGGTACGGTTGCCGCTGGCGTCGTACTGGAAGCTCTGATTGTTGGCGCCGCTGCTGCCGGTCGCGCTGGTCAGATGATCCAGATTGTCGTAGCCGTAGCCCTGGTTGTAATTGGCCGGGGCGTTGCTGCCGGTGCCGCTGCCGATGTGGCCGCTGCTGACGATCCGGCCGGCGGCATCGTAGCTGACGCTGCGGTTGGTGCCGTTGTTCAGCATATCGCCCAACGGATAACTGACTACGCGGCCGTCGAGGTCAATGCCACGGGCGTAAGTGCTGCTACTGAGCGCATTGCTGTTGCCCCAGGTCCAGGCATTGACCGCGCCGAACGCTTGATAGCCGATGCCGGTCAATAGCGGAATGCTGCTGCCGGCATTGGTGCCGCCGCCGCTGGCATTGGCCGGGTTCAAGCTCAGGCTGGTGATGCGGCCGGCGGCATCATAACTGTAATTGATCCGGTTACCGCTCGGGTAAGTCATGCTGGTGAGCTTGCCGACGGTGTTGCCGTTGCTGCCGTAGGTATAGCTGGTGGTGCTGACTGTGCCGTTGACCGTTTGCACTTTGGACAGCAGCCGGCCGAAGCCGTCATACGCATAAGTCGTTTGGCCCGAGCCATCGATCATCCGCGTCAAGTGGCCGATCGCATTTGGCGCCCCGCTCGCTCCGCCGTCGTATTCGAACTGGGTCGCGACACCGCTGGCGTAGTCGATCCGGGTCAGCCGATTCAGCGCGTCGTAGCTATAAGTGGTGGTCTTACCGCGGGCATCGGTGCGGGTCTTCAGATTGCCGGAGACGTCATAGGTCTTGCTGGTGCTGCCGGTATCGGGACTGGTCAGCGCAGTCTGGTTGCCGAGGCCGTCGGTGCTGTAGCTGGTGACCAGATTGCGCGGGTCGGTGACTGTGCTCAGTTGGTCCAGTCCGTCATAGCTATAGCCGATGGTTGGGCTGCTGCCGCCGACAGCTGGGGCCGGTTGCGTTTGCTGGATCAGACGGCCCAGGTTGTCGTAACTTTGCGTCGTCACATGACCTAACGGATCGGTAATCTTGGTTCGATTGCCCATCGCGTCGTATTCATAACTGGTGGTCGTGTTTTGCGCCGTTTGCGCGGCGGCTGTCATGTCATTCAGACAGGCCAACGCGAACAGCACGGCACTAACGATGGTCTTGATCCGATGTTGATTCAAAGTGAAACGCCCTCTCATTGCGCTGCTCCGGTAATTTGTTGTAAGCGATTTAATGCGTCATAGACGCGACTGCTTTGACGCGCCAGGCTTCCGCTCGGATCTTTGACTTGCTCGCTGATCCGGTTGCCCATGTTGTCCAAGGTATAGACGATGCTGTTGCCGAGACTGTCGGCGATCTTGGTCAAGCGATGCGCCGGGTCGTAGCTGTAGCTGACGGTCGACGCATTCGGCAGCGTGACCTGGGTCAACTGGCCGACGCCGTCGTAGCTGTAGCTGGTGGTTTCAACCGTGCTACCCGCGGTGACGGTTTTGCCGGTCAGCCAGCCGCGCGGACTGTACGTCAATTGCGTGGTGACGCCGTTCGCATCGGCAATCAGACCGACGCGGCCGTTGGCGTCGTAGTTCGACAAGCTCGTCACTTGGCCGACGGCGTTGGTGATCGTGCTCAGATTGCCGTTGCTGTCGTAGGCATAGGTCGTCTTGTCGGCGACATCGGTGCGCGGGCCGGTGGCGGTCAGTAGCTGACCGAGGTTGTTGTACGTGTAGCTCCAGGTCCGAGCGCTGCCAGTCACGCTTGGCGCCAAGCCTTGCGCGCCAGTCGCATCACTGGTCGCTTGCTCGGTCTTGCTCAGCAAATTGCCGGATGCATCGTAGCTGTAACTGGTCACCCGCTTCGGTTCGGCGATTCTGACCGGCAAGCTGAAAGTCGAGTGCCATTGGGTGCTGATGGTGCGCGCTTGCGGCGTGCCGGACGCTTCGACCCGGCTGGTTTCCAGATTGCGCGTCAGGTCGTAGCTGAAGGTCGTGACGGCGCCGTTGAAATCGGCGCGGCTGGCGACGTTGCCGTTGGCGTCATAGGTGACGTTGCTGGCCGCAGCGCCGCAACCGGCACCACCGGGCTGGGATACGCCGGTGCTTTTGACGGCACCGAGGATGGTCTGGAAATTGTAGGTGCGCGAAGTACCCAATGGGTCGATCACCGTCGTGCTGTTGGCGGTATAGCTCAGGCTAGCCTTGTCGGCGCCGACGGCATGCTCGGTCGAAATCGCTTTGCCGCTTGCATCGTAATGATAGGTCGCATCGCGTGAACCAGTCTCGTCGATGATGCCGG
>NZ_JBHSMT010000029.1:259371-281598 GCF_042654985.1 Paraherbaspirillum soli
TGGCTCGTTGTAGAGGTAGGTGCGGGTGGCGCCGCCCGGATATGTGACCGTGACAAGTTGACCCTGTGCGTCGTAGCCATATTGGTAGAGGCTACCGCTCGGATCGGTCAGCGTGACGATTCGGTTTTTAGCGTCATAGGCGAAGCCCAGACGATGACCGAAGTTATCCGTCACCGTCGCCAAACGTCCCTGGCTGTCGTAAGCCAAGGTTTGCGTCAGGCCGGAACGGGCAACAATTTTCAGCAGCTTGCCATTGGCATCGTAGGTCTCGACTTCGTCGCCTTGCGGTGAAACATACTGGTAGCCGCTGGTTTTACCGTCGCTGCCGGTGAGCGTGGACAATTTGCCGGTAATGTCGGCGGTGGCTGTGAATGTGCCGCTGCTGCCATCGAAATAAAGGATCTTGCCGTCGGGGCGATAGAGCAGCACATAGTTGGAGCCGTTGCTCAAATACAGCCCAATCGAACGGTCATAAGTGCCGCTCCAGTTGGCGCCGAGCGCGCCGTTCTGGATTTGCAAACCGGCGTTGTAGGTGCGCTGGAATCTCAATGTAGACGAGCCAGCGCCGACGTAATCCGCTTCGATCCGGTACATATTGCCGGTGGCGGGATTGATCGGGTCGCCAATCTTAGGACAATGGTCGCCGTTGGTCTTCGGGTCGATCGTCCAGTTTCCCCAACAGGCATTGGGGGCTATCCAGCCATCCCAATTAAATCCACTTGGACATGTGGCCATCTGATTCACTACAGTTACGAAGGTGATTTCGCCTGTGGCCCTCACTTTAAAACCGCACCACGTACGTGGATACATGTATTCCGTCTGACCCGTGGCTGTCTTGCGAGAGTCATATCCACTCAATGCTGACGTCTGGACGAAATCAGCCCAAGGAGGTCCAGCACCATAAGTACTAGCAAATTCCGCGGACGAACATGCCTCTTCCGCAGAGGAATACGTATTATTTGTGAGGCCAGTTGCCTTCCAATAAATTTTTGCCGGCGGCACAGCAATTGTCCCCGCCTGCGCCGCCATCGCATTGACGGCCAAAACCGCGCCGATAAAAAACCGGCACAAAAAGCGGCCGAGTGTAGGCCTGAGACTGCGATAGATACCCATTATTGTTGTGCTCCTGTTATTTGCTGTAAGCGATTCAACGCGTCGATCACGCGGCTGGTCTGGCGCCAAGGCACCGCTCGGATCTTTGACTTGTTCACTGAACCGGTTGCCCATGTTGTCGGGCGTGTAGGCGATGCTGTTACCCAGGCGGGCAACGACAGTTGGTTGTGTGATGGGCAGGACCGCAAGCGTGATGTTGCATATTCGTTCTTGCTTATCCGGAAAATTCTTCCATTAGCCCGAATATCGACCGCCACGTAGGGGCGAAACTATATTTCGAATAAGAAATATTTGCAATAAGGGAAATACTTATATTGTGTCGCTGGGCAGCGTCGGAGCTTTTGGCGTTGGTTTCGGCTTTCCGAGCGTCGGTGTTGATTCTTTGAGTATCGATGTCGACTCTCCGAGCATCGGTGTCGACTCTCCGAGCATCGGCGTCGACTCTCCGAGCATCGGTGTCGACTCTCCAAGCATCGCTGTCGATTCTCCGAGCATCGCTGTCGACTCTCAGAGCATCGCTGTCGACTCTCAGAGCGTCGCTGTCGACTCTCAGAGCGTCGCTGTCGATTCTCCGAGCATCGGTGTTGACTCTCAAAGCATCGGTGTCGACTCTCCGAGCATCGGTGTTGACTCTCAAAGCATCGGTGTCGACTCTCTGAAAGTCGATGTCGGTTCTCAGAGAATCCTTGCAATGAGGATGCCGGGCGATCGAGTCGCCCAAGGGCACCTCCCCCTCAGGCTCTCACAGAACCGGACGTGAACCTCTCGATTCATCCGGCTCTTGTCGCTCAGCCTCGACTCGGCAGCCACGTCGGGAACAGTCCCGGCTGACGGGCACGCAGCCCATTCAACCATTGCCATCCCTGCACGTACTTATCCCGTAGTCGTTTGTATTTCCGCATCGCCCACCGCACCAGATATTGATCGACGGTTCCCAGTGCATTAATGAGCAAGGCCCGGTTGAAGTGTCCGTAGTACTGCACCCATCCTGTCAGAATCGGGCGTATTTGTTTGACTACGTCCTCCAGACTCAGTGTCGTCTTGAGATGCAGCCGCCAACTTCGAATCATCTGCCGCATGGTTTTACACGCTTTCGGACTGACGGCCGGTGTGAAGCGGGCAAATACGGTTCCCCGTTGACTGTTCCGCACCCAGCGGGGCCGGAACTCGTAGCCGAGGAACACGAATTTGGTAACCGGATACCGGCCCCGTCGCGCTTCGTCCTTGCAGTACACGATCTTGGTCTTGTCCGGATGCAGTTCCAACTTGCACTCGGCCAGCCGTTTCTGCACCGCCCGCAGCAGCATATCGGCTTGCGCCTTGCTGAAACAGTGACAGATGACATCATCGGCATAACGCTCGAACGGCAGGTCTGGGAAACGCTTATCCATCCACCGGTCAAACGCATAATGCAGAAACAGGTTGGCCAGCAACTGGCTGATGACGCCGCCTTGCGGCGTGCCTTTGCCCGCGTTGACCACCAGCGTGCCATCCGGCATCTGCACCGGGGCTGTCAGCCATCTTTCGATGTACAACAACACCCAGCGGCAGTCGGTGTGCTTGCGTACCGCTTTCATCAATAGCGCATGGTCGAGGTTGTCGAAGAACCCTTTGATGTCCAAGTCCACCACCCAATCCATATACCGGCATCGCTGCCGGGCACTGCCGACGGCTTGATGCGCCGAGCGGTGGGGGCGATAGCCGTAGGAGTCGCGATGAAATACCGCTTCCAGCTGTGGCTCCAACATGTTCTTGACCACCGTTTGCGCAATCCGATCGACGACCGTCGGGATGCCCAACGGCCGCAGCTTGCCATCGCTCTTCGGGATCTCCACCCGACGCACCGGACACGGCAGGTAACTGCCCGACGACAGCCGATTCCACAGCCGGTACAGGTTCTTCTTCAGATCCCGTTCGAACTGTGCGATCGTCTCGCCGTCCACGCCTGCCGCGCCGCGATTGACTTTGACTTGCTTGTACGCTTGCCAGACTTCCTGTTTAGAAATAACAAATGGCTTTGCCTGTTCCATGCGAATCATCCTTTTATAAGTTGTCCGCCTGAAGCAGGCCGAACGACAGTGCCCCTTTGGTCCAGCGCCATTACAGCGCCTTCATTCCTACTACGAGCACTTCTGCCCCTGTGCGCCGCGTCGGTACTCTGTTCCTCGTGGGGGCTGCCCACTTGGAAGTCTCCCTTGGCATCGGCACGACAGGTTCTCAAGTTCCTTATCGAAGCCTGAATCGAATTCACGCCATCTCTACGCCGGCCGCCGCTCAAGCAGTAATCAGGTTGCCCTTGAGCTTGTCCCGTGCCTACCCGCAGTACACGGTTTCGACGACATCTCTATACCATTACGACGCTTCATCAATGGTTCACTTGCGTTCGTCTCTTCGATTCTTACCTGATGCAGTTATCTGCACCTTTTAGCCTCAACGCTCACCACCAGGGCTCTTTACCCTCGCAGCTTGAGGTGGTTTGTGACCTGCGCCTGCACGCCGATCACGAGGGGCCAACCCTCATCTTCGATAAAGCATCGCAGCGGCCGGTACTTTGGCTTTTGCGTTCTTGACACACACGGGCCTGGATGCGGCCGGCTTGTTGCCGTATTGTCAAAGAAGGTCTATAGTCGCTCCCGTCCCTGAACAAAGAAGGGACCAGGTTTGACGACCTGCCTCCCAGCATGCATAGACCGCGTCATGTGGCCTATGCGTTCACCTATCTCCGTCCTCTCCGGGCGGCGATAACGGGGAGCCTTCGGGCTGCCGGTGAGGTGGCTTAGTGCTGGGGCCGGTTCGTCAACCTTGTTATTTGCCGCCCTCCCGTTTTGGCAGCGCGGCTCGACTAACCTCACAAGGAGCCCGCATGACCTACGCAAAAAAACCCGACAACACTCTAATTTTTCCTCCCAACGATTACCTCGATGAAGCAATCGAATCCGCACGTCTGGCCATGATCTGCCTGGATGAAATGCGCACCTTCTTGTGCGCGATGCGCGATCTGTCCAAAAACAACGAGGTGGTCTACGACCTCGGCAAAACCGCCATCGAGATGGCCGGCGATCGCCGCAATATGTTCGATGTGATGCGCGAGGAATGGGAGCTCAAAAAGACGAGCGAGAAGTAGGGCGGATGAGCGCAGCGTTATCCGCCGCCGGATGTGCCACAGGCATTTGACGCATCCAACACGGCGGAAGACGCTGCGCTTTTCCGCCCTACGCTGCCGTACACGGGCCACGGAGCGCCGAGGGGTTGCTTTTGACGTTGCCGTTGAATTCCGCATTGGGACGCTGCCAAATGGGGCAACTGGCAGCCGGGAATTGTGGGAAGACATGTTTGAGCCGAAGGCGAGTTTGTCTTCACACCCGGCTGACAGTTGGCTCATTTGGGGACCTGACCAGCGGGAGGGCAGTGGCTTGCGGTCGCCTTTTGTTTGCTTACTTTATTTTGGCGAAGCAAAATAAAGTAAGTCGCCGTCAGGGCGAAAAGCTGAGATCGCCAAGACAACAACATCTAAAAACAACCCTCAGCACTCCGTAGTCCGTTAAAAAGGGTCGGAGTAATTTTCGTCAAACAACCGACGAAAAAAAACTCTGACCCCATTTAACTACGTCATCGCTGACTCCAGCGAATCAGTACATCACGCCATCTGCTTCATGATCCGCACCAGCTTGCCCCCATACTGCGGATCGGTCGCATAACCGGCACGCTGCAAACCATACGCAGCCTCCGCCGGATCGCGTGCCACCAATACCTGCGCGTAACGCGGATTACTGGCGAGGAATCTCGCGTAGTCGGAAAACGCTTCGTCATACGAACCATAGGCGCGGAACAACGCCCGGGTCTGATGCGGCACGCCATCCACGTATTCAGTGGTGACGGCTTCCACCACCGGACCTTTCCAGCCCTTGCCGGCCTTGATCCCGAACAGGTTGTGACTGGCGCTGCCATCCTCGCCCTTGATCTCGCGCCGGCCCCAGCCTGACTCCAGCGCGGCTTGCGCCAGGATCAGTTGCGACGGCACGCCGCTGGCTTGACTGGCAGCTTGCGCCGAAGCGCCCATGCGGGCCACGAACTGGTCGACCTGCGCTTGCGGCGCGCCGCCATTGGCGTGCCCCGCATGATCGGATGCGGCATCGTAAAACGACAGGTTGGCCAAAGCGCCGGGCACCGGTTGCATCGGATTGGAATTTGGCATCGGCGCTGGCACCAGCGATTTATTGAGCGGCGCCGAGTCCTGCGGCTGCGACGGATCGACCGCGCGGCTGAGCTGGGCCTGCATCGCCTCGGCCAGGCCGAGACCACGGCCGGACAGGTGCTGCGACAACTGCTGATCCAGCATCGAGGTGTACAGCTTTTCTTGCTGAGTATCGAACATGCCGTCGGACGGGCTGGCTTCGCGCATGCTCTTCAACACCATGTTCATGAACATCGCTTCGAACTGGCGCGAGACCTGCTTCAAGCCTTCTTGCGGCGAGTTCTTGGTGGTGCGGCGCAGCGCGTCGACGCCTTGCACGTCGAGCGCAAAACGCTGATCGAGATCGCCGCTGCGGTTGGTGGGACCGGTGACACTCATGCGCCGCCTTTAAATGATTTCCAGCTCGGCGCGCAGCGCGCCGGCGGCTTTCATCGCCTGCAAGATCGACAGCAGATCCTGCGGATTGGCGCCCAGCGTGTTCAAGCCCTTGACCACGTCGGCCAGCGAAGCGCCGCTCTTGACTACTTGCAATGCACCGCCGGCTTGATTGACCTGGATTTGCGAGGTCTGGGTCACCACCGTGCTGCCGCCCGACAGCGGGCCCGGTTGGCTGATCACCGGCTGGGTGTTGATCACCACCGACAGGTTGCCGTGGGCGACCGCGCAATCCTGGATCCGCACCGCCTGGTTCATCACGACCGAGCCGGTGCGGGCGTTGATCACGACCCGCGCTGCGGCTTGTGCCGGCGTGACGTCGATGCTTTCCATCCGCGCCAGGAAGCCGACCCGCGCTTCCGGCTGCGCCGGTGCGGTGACCTGGATCACGCGTGCATCGAGCGCGACGGCAGTGCCGGAGCCGAATGTGCGGTTGATCGCGTCCACCGCCTTTTGCGCGGTGCCGAAATCGGAGCTGTTCAGTTCCAGGGTCAGGATGCCGCCCTCGCCCAGCGGCGATTGCACGGCGCGCTCGACAATGGCGCCGGCTGGAATCCGGCCGGAACTGAGTTGGTTGATCTGTACTTTGCTGCCGTTGGCCGAAGCACCGGCGCCGCCGACCACCATATTGCCTTGCGCTACCGCATACACCATGCCGTCGGCGCCTTTGAGCGGCGTCATCAGCAAGGTGCCGCCGCGCAGGCTTTTGGCATTGCCCATCGACGACACGGTGACGTCGATGTTTTGACCGGGCCGGGCAAACGAAGGCAAGGTGGCGGTGACCATCACCGCCGCCACATTCTTCAGCTGCATATTGGTGCCGGGCGCCATCGAGATCCCGAGTTGCGACAGCATATTGTTCAGGGTCTGGGTGGTGAACGGGGTCTGCATGGTTTGGTCGCCGCTGCCGTCCAAGCCGACCATCAAGCCGTAGCCGATCAGCGGGTTGTCGCGCACGCCCTGGATGCTGATCAGTTCCTTGAGCCGCTCCGCGTGGGCGGCCGGCGCCAGCAGCGCGCCCAGCAACAGGCTGCAGAGCAAGGCACGGCTGGAGTGATGCATAAATCGGTGGAGTGTGGATGACATGATCAGAACGGCAGAACGTTGAGGAAGAAGCGCTGCAGCCAGCCCATGGTCTGCGCTTCGTCGATATAACCCTTGGCGCTGTATTCGATCCGGGCGTCCGCCACCTGGGTCGATGAGACGGTGTTGGTGCCGCTGACGGTGCGCGGATTGACGACGCCGGAGAAGCGGATGAACTCGGTGCCCTGGTTGATCATCATTTGTTTTTCGCCGCTGACGACCAGGTTGCCGTTGGCCAGCACTTCGGTCACGGTGACGGTCAGCACGCCGCTAAACGTGTTGGCGGCATTGGCGCCGCCCTTGGCGGTCAGGGCGTTGGCGCCCTTGGCGCTGGCGTCGAGGTTGTTGAACAGGCCGCCGAAAATTTTTGGAATCACGCCCAGCGCGCTGCTGGTGCTGTCGGTGCGACTGGCGTTGGCGGCCGAGTTCTTGCTGGCGTTGACGTTTTCGCTGACGACGATGGTCAGGATGTCGCCGACGCTGCGCGGCCGCCGGTCTTCGAACAAGGCCTGGCTGGTGATGAAGCCGGATTGATAAATGGCGCCGTTGACCGGCGCCACCGGCCGCGGTTCGGCGCGGGCGGTCATCGGTTGCTGCACCAGCGGCTCGCGCGGCAATTGCGCGCAGCCGGCCAGCAGCAATGCCGCCAGCGATAACGATTTAGTCCAGCGCTGCACCGAGGCCCCCATCATTACAGTTGAGTCAGGCGTTGCAGCATCTGATCCGAGGTGGTGACGGCCTTGCTGTTGATCTCGTACGAGCGCTGGGTCTGGATCATGTTGACCAGTTCTTCCACCACGTTGACGTTGGACGATTCGACATAGCCCTGGCTCAACGTGCCGGCACCGTTCTGGCCTGGCGTGGTCTGGTTGGCGGTGCCGGAGGCATTGGTTTCGCTGTACAGGTTTTCGCCGTTGCTTTGCAGGCCGGTGGCGTTGAGGAAGGTCGCCAACTGAATTTGGCCGACTTGCACGCTGGCGCTGCTGCCGGCTTGCGTCACCGAGACCGTGCCGTCCTTGGCGATGGTCAGGCTGGTGGCGTTTTGCGGGATGGTGATGGCCGGTTGCACCGGATAGCCGCTGGCGGTCACCAGTTGGCCGGTGGCGTCGGATTGAAACGAGCCGTCGCGGGTGTAGGCGGTGGTGCCGTCCGGCATTTGCACCTGGAAGAAACCTTCGCCGCTGATCGCGACATCCTTGGTGTTATCGGTTTTGGTCGGATTGCCTTGGGTATGAATCCGCTCGGTAGCGACCATCCGCACGCCGGTGCCGATTTGCAGGCCGGACGGCAGCGTGGTCTGGTCCGAGGTCTGACCGCCGACCTGACGCAGGTTTTGATACATCAGGTCTTCGAACACGGCGCGGCTGCGCTTGAAACCGGTGGTGCCGACGTTGGCCAGATTATTGGAGATCACGTCGAGTTGCTGCTGTTGCGCATCGAGTCCGCTTTTGGCGATCGAGAGGGAACGAATCATATTTAAAGCTCCTGCAAGCCCAAGCCGGTTACGCCGGCTTGGGCTTGTTGATGGTTGGTTTAATTAGTCAGGCTCAGCAAAGAGTTAGCGCGCTGCGCGTCTTCGTCGGCAGTCTTGACCGCTTTCATCTGCATTTCAAAGCTGCGGCCGTTGGCGATCATCTCGACCATGGCCGAGATCGGATTGACGTTGCTGCCCTCCACTGCGCCGGTTTGCAAGGTGACGGCCGGATCGGCGTCCGGCGCGGTGGCCCCGGCCTTCATGCGGAACAGGCCGTCGTCGCCGCGCTGCAGATCGGCGACGGCCGGATTGACCAGTTTCAGGCGTCCGACCTGCGCCACATTGGTGACCGGATCGCCGGAACCGATCGCACTCACCAAGCCGTCGGTGGAAATCATCACCGAAGCGCCCGGCGGCACGGCCATCGGGCCGCTATCGCCGACCACCGGCAAGCGGTCCATCGTCATCAATTGGCCGTCGGCCCCGACTTGCAGACTGCCGACCCTGGTATACGCTTCGTTGCCGTCCGCGGTTTGCACCGTCAGCCAGCCGTCACCGCGTACCGCGACGTCCATCGGACGCCCGGTTTCGGTAATCGGACCGGTGTGCAGATCGGCGCCGGGAGTGCTTGCCACGACAAATGCACGGGTCGCCGCTTCGTCGCCGACCACCGGCACCGCGCGGAAGTTATTGAGCTGCGCCCGAAAGCCGGGTGTGGAGACGTTGGCCATGTTGTTGGCGACCGAAGCCTGTTGTTCCATGGCTTGCTTGGCGCCGCTCATGGCGACATAAATCATGCGATCCATACGGACTCCCGAGTTGGCGCGAATTTGCCGGCGCGATCAGCCAGGCCGAGCAGTGACAGCATCATCAGAGTCCGTTCACCAGCGTTTGCATGACTTGATCCTGGGCCTTGACGGTTTGCGCATTGGCTTGATAAGTACGCTGGGCCACGATCAGGTTGACCAGTTCGGCGGTCAGGTCGACGTTGGAAGTTTCCAGCGCGCCCGAGGTCAATGCGCCGGATTTGGTGCCGACGCCCGGGGTGCCGGTCAGCGGCTGGCCGGAGGCTGCGGTTTCGGCCCAGGCGTTGCCGCCTTTCGATTGCAGGCCGTCCGGATTGGTGAACGAGGACAGCACGATTTGACCCAGGGTCTTGGTCTGTTCGTTGGAGTACTTGCCGGTGACGGTGCCGTCCTGGTTGATCGCATAGGCGGTCAGGGCGCCGGAGGTATAGCCGTCCTGGGTCAATTTGGTGACCGCATTGTCATTGCCGAACTGGGTGGTGCCGGTCAGGTTGACGGTGAAGTTCATCGGCGCCGCGCCGTTCGCCAGCGGGATCGGAGCCGGCGCCAGCGTGCCGCCGACCGGTGCGGTCAGGACGCCTGCGGTATTAAAGGTCAGCGCGCCGATGTTGGTGCTGGCGCCGCCGTCCAGGGTTTGATACACGCTCCAGGCATTGGCGCCGGTCTTGACGAAGAAGTTGGTGATTTCATGCGGATTGCCGAGCGAGTCGAAGCCGGTCACCGAATTCTGATAGTTGTAGCTGGTCGAATCGGCGGCGTTGAAAGGCGCCGTGATCGGCACCGTGCTGCGCGAATCGATATTGTATTGGGCGTTGATCTTGGTGGTCGCGTTCGGGTTCATCGAGGTGGTCGGCAGCTGGATCGCGGCCGGGGTGCCGCCGGCGATGGTGCCGTTGGCGGTGACTTGATAACCGGTCAGGCGCAAACCTTGCGCATTGACGATATAGCCGTTCTTGTCCATGTTGAACTGGCCGTTGCGCGAATACGAAACTTCACCGCCGGCGCTGTCCAGACGGAAAAAACCGTCGCCATTGGTAATCGCCACGTCCAGTGCGCGGGTGCTGGTCTGCACTGCGCCCTGGGTGAAATTTTGCGAAACGCCGGCCACCTGGGTGCCGAGGCCGACCCGCGAACCGGCATACACGTCGGCGAACAACACGCTACCCGCCTTGAAACCGATGGTGCCCGAGTTGGCAATGTTATTGCCGATCACATCGAGATTACTGGAACTGGCATTCAGACCGCTTACGCCTTGCGCAAAACCCATGGTGCTCCCCTTTTGAAATCAATTCGAATCAAATTTGATAGATCTAACTTGTGCAATGTAGGGCGGATGAGCGTAGCGTTATCCGCCGTTTTAGATGTATCAGCCACATGTGGCGCATCCATCGGCGGATAACGCTGCGCTCATCCGCCCTACTTCCTACGCAAATCCTGTCGTGCTTACATAAATAGTTTGACGTCGCCTAAAGCCGCGGTGCCGCCGTTCGCCAGATTCAGCGTAACGCCGGTGCTGCCCTGGGCCACGCTGGCGACTTGCGCATAGGTCAGCGTGTTGGCGGCGACGGCTTTGCCGCCAGCCGCAGCCACCACGCTGACTTTGTAAGAACCGCTGGCCAGCTGCGCGCCGGAATCGCTCTTGCCGTCCCACGCCAGGGTCTGCGTGCCTTGCCCCTGCGCGCCCATGTCGATGGTGCGCACGGTATTGCCGGCGGCATCGGTGACGGTCACTTTGACGGTATCGGCGGGGCCTTGCAGGTTGACGCCGAGCGTGGCGCCGGCAGCGCTGTTGAGCGCCAGCTGGCTGCCCGGCACCAGCACCGTGCGGCCTATCATCGACGCCGCCTGCAAGGTCTGGCTGGAGCTGCTTTGGTTCATCAGCGCCTGCAAGGTGGCGTTGGTTTTTTCGATCCCGCTGACGGTGCTCATCTGCGCCAGCTGCGAAGTCAGCTGCGCATTGTCGAGCGGGTTCATCGGGTCCTGGTTGTTCAACTGGGTCACCAGCAGCTTGAGGAATTGCTGCTGCATGTCGGTGCTGGAGGACGAAGCCGACGCCAGCGCCGCTGCGGGGTTGCTGCTATCGGTGGCGGAGGTTGCACTGATTGCCATACTTTGAATTCTCCTGAATGTGGCGTCGACTGCGGATGAGGAATCTGAAAATTAAATCTGTTATTGGCCGACCGTGAGCGTCTTCAGCATCATGGTCTTGGCGGTATTCATCACCTCGACGTTGGCCTGGTAAGAGCGCGAAGCCGAAATCATGTTGACCATCTCTTCGACCACGTTGACGTTCGGCATGGTGACGTAGCCGCCGCTATTGGCCATCGGATTTTTGGGGTCGTACACCATCCGCATCGGCGATTGATCTTCGACCACGCCGGACACCTGGACCGGTCCCACGCCTTGCTGGTCTTGGGCGGCCATCGCAAACATCACCTGCTTGGCGCGGTAGGGCTGACCGTCCGGTCCGCTGACGCTGTCGGCATTGGCCAGATTGCTGGCGGTGACGTTCATGCGCTGCGATTGCGCGCTCATGGCGGAACCGGCAACGTCGAAAATATTCATGGAAACATTGGAAGATGGCATGCGCTAACCTTTGATAGATCAAATTCGGCTACGGCTGAACCGCCGCCAACATCGATTTAATTTGTGCGCTGATCACGGTCAGGCTGGATTCGTAGTGGACCGCGTTATCGGCAAAATTGACGCGCTCGACATCCATCTCCACCGTATTGCCGTCGATGCTGGATTGGGTCGGCGTCCGATACAGCAAGTCGGGAGCACCGCCCGCCGTCGCTTCGCCGGCGATGTGGCGCGAGGAGGTGGTGTTCATCGACATCGACTGCGACTGGCGGCCGTGCTCTACGGCCTGCGCCAAAGTGCTGCTGAAATCGAAATCGCGCGCCTTGTAATTGGGCGTATCCGCGTGCGCGATATTGGACGACAAAATTTCTTGCCGCCGCGCCCGCAGATTGAGCGCTTCCTGTTGGAAGCGCAGTGCTGCATCGAGCTTGTCAACCATGTTGTACCACCGCGTAAAGTGACCGGATCCATCACAAGCGGCTCAAGATTTCTGGTCTCGAACAGCTTGCAGATTTTTTGATTGAAACGATTATAGGTAGCCGCCGAAAGCGGCAATCGCACGAACAGGCGGGGGATTTAGTTGCACTTCGACCATTGCTGGACCGCAAAATGCACCAATTACTTCGCGTTGCGCCCCGGTGTCGGCAAGAACTGCTCGAAGTCCTCGAACTTCAGGTTGTAACCGCTCAACAAGCCCTTGATGGTCGAACCGCATGGGTCGACGATCTTGCCGGCCTCGAGCTTGCTCAGCATCGGCACCGACAGGCCGCAGCGATGATGGATCGCCGTCAGCGACAAGCGCTTGCCGTTTTCACTCTTCTGCTGCAATCGTACTGCCTTCAAAAAGTCTGCCAGCGTCTGCGGCTCCTCTTCCTTGCGTTCGCTCAAATTTGTCATTTACTGTCCCCCAAATATGTTTGTCTGCGCCATTGCCGACAGACTTCTAACCGATGTGATTATAGGCAGCGCCCGCAACCGCAATCGGCGGAACAAGCTGCAAATCGCAATTCAATTCCGCTATTGCCCGGCGTCTTCTATTGCTTAAAATTAAAAAATCTCCACGCGTGCGAGCAAGACCTGCGTCGATACCTTGGCCCTGCCCTCTCTATTTAAAGATTGCGAATCCGATCCCATGCATGCAAGCGCAAACCGACGCTCCTTATCCGCAACGACGCTGCCAGGCGCACTCGCCAAGATCGCGATAACGATCGCCGCACTGACGACCACCGCCAGCCATGCGGCATCGCCCCGGCCGGCACCGCTGGGCGGCAGCGCGCAACCGGTGATCGAACAGTTCCTGCTGCATCAAAGCGCGGGCTTGCCGGGCAAGGTCAGCATCAGCATCGACACGCCGATCTCGGGTCCGCTGCCGGCCTGCGACGCGCCGGAAGTTTTCTTGCCGAACGGCGCGCGCCTGTGGGGTCGGGTCTCGGTCGGGGTACGCTGCAACGGCACGCAGACCGGAGCGGAAAAATCGCCGGCCTGGAGCCGCTACGTGCCGGCCTATGTGGCGGTGGTCGGCAGCTACTATGTGGCGACCCGCCCTATCGCTGCCGGCGAAACCCTGGGCGCGGCCGATTTCACCGTGCGCGACGGCGACCTGACCACGCTGCCGCGCAGCATCATCACTAATCCGGCCCAGGCCAATGGCATGATCGCCGTCAACCGCATCGCATCCGGCGCACCGTTGCGACTTGAGCAACTGCACGGCGCCACGGTGGTGCAGCGCGGTCAAAACGTCAAACTGGTGACGCAAGGTGCGGGCTTCGTCGCCAGCACCGAGGGACAAGCCGTCAACAACGCGATCGCCGGCGCCGCAGTACAGGTGAAGACCCAGGGCGGCCAGGTGGTCAGCGGCACCGCGCGCCCGGACGGCAGTGTCGAATTGTCAAATTAATCATTTAGAGACTGTGTTCCAATGTGAGCTTTTTCGGCGATTGTTTCAATCGCGGCCCTAAAGTTTGCGCGCCGACTGCCGTTATATTGGACAGATCCCACTGAGGAAACATCTTGAAAATCGATCAAACCGCCAATCCGCTCAATAGCGTGCCCAGTCCGGCCAAAGCGCAGCCCGCCAAGGATGTCGCGCCGCCCGCCGCCGCCAGCGTCAGCACACCGCTGCCGGCCAACCTGAGTTCACTGACCGCCCAAGTGCGTCAATTGCAAACCCAGTTGGCGCAGCCCGGCAGCGGCGATTTCGATACTGCCAAAGTGACTGAAATCCGCCAGGCCATCAGCGACGGCCGCTACCAGGTCAATCCCGAAAAAATCGCCGACGGCTTGCTCGACACCGTGCGCGACCTGCTGGGCAAGCGTCCATCATGAGCGCCGTGCTGCTGGAACATCTGACCGAGGAACGCGTCGCGATGGAGGCGTTCCTGGAGTTGCTGGATCAGGAAGCGGAAGCACTGATCCAGGGCCATTTCAACTTATTGCCGCAGCTGACCGAACGCAAGGCGCAACTGGCGGACCGGATTGCCGTGCTGGACCAGGAGCGCGAACGTCAACAACAGGCCAGCGGCTACCCGGCCAATCGCCAGGGCGCCGATGCGGTCGCCGCCGCCAGCGGGCCCGGCTTGCAGCAGGTCTGGCACGAATTGCTGGAGCGCGCCGCCCAAGCGCGGGAAAGCAATCATCGCAATGGCGTGCTGATCCATACGCACCTGGATTTCGTTCGCCAATCGATCAACTTCATGCGCGCCAGCGGTCAGAATCTGTATGGCCCGGATGGCAAGCACAAGGTTGGCATGGGCAGCGGCAATAGCATTGCGGCGGGTTGAGGGTACGACGGATTCCGCATCTATTGCGGGAGCGGGAATTTGCAACTGCTGTAGTTAAACGAGGCCAGAGTTGGTCGGTAACTTTATCGCCGACCGAACTCCGGCCTTTTTTATTGGGCGGTGGAACAATGACGCTTAGTGGCCTCTTCCGGAGCCCGGCTTCCTGCCGCCGCCGGCCAGTTTATTGTCAGTCGGCCACGCGCGCCGCACTGCTTCGCGCAGCGGCGACACGCTCATTTTGTAACCTTCTTCAGTATGTCCTGCTTGCCGTTTCTGTTTGCCCGTATAGGCTGACTTGCTACTTCTTGGCATGATGACCTCCTGATTAAACGGTTGAATGGAAGAATGATTCAATCCAAAAATGTGCATCCTGACGATGGCGGACCTGGCTGATCAATGAGACGACAATGAAGAAAATTGTCGAGCGGAAGCTTTCCGTTTCGTCCAGCACACTACCGAAATCCGCGTAAGAATATTCTATACTTCTGATCGATCCGCGACACTCCCATGGAGTCGAAATGGCGGTCCATCCTGACCACTCCTCGCGCACCATCATTTACGTCGCGCTCGCCGGCAACTTGCTGGTCGCCATGACCAAGTTCGCCGCGGCCGCCTGGACCGGCAGTTCCGCCATGCTCAGCGAAGGTGTGCATTCGCTGGTCGACAGCGGCAACGAGTTACTGCTGCTATATGGCATGCATCGCGCAGCGGCCCGCCCCGATCGCGAACATCCGCTGGGACATGGCCGGGAAATTTATTTCTGGAGTTTCGTCGTCGCGCTGCTGATTTTCACGCTCGGGGCCGGGGTCTCGATCTACCAGGGAGTCACGCATATATTGCAGGCGCAGCCGATTCAAAACGTTGCCGCCAGCTACATCGTGCTCGGGCTATCGGCGCTGTTCGAAGGCGCGTCATGGTGGTTCACACTGCGCAAGTTCAAAAGCAAAAAACATCATGCCGACGTCGTCAGGGCCATCCTGCGCAGCAAGGACCCGCCCGCGTTCATCGTGCTGCTGGAGGATAGCGCGGCGCTGGTCGGGCTGTTGATCGCCTTCGTCGGCATTTATTTTTCGCTCGCCTTGAAGCTTCCGGTGCTGGACGGAGTGGCCTCGATCCTGATCGGCCTGGTGCTGGCGCTGACCGCATGGATATTGGCGCGAGAAACCAAGGGTCTGCTAATCGGCGAACGCGCGCATCAGAGCACGCACGATTCGATTTTAAAAATCGCGCAAGCAATCGACGGCGTCGAGCACGCGAATGAAGTCATCACGGTGCATCTGGCGCCGCAGCAGATCCTGGCGGCGCTCAGCGTCGAATTTGCGGATGCGCTCCGCGCGCCCGAGATCGAGGCCCGGGTGATCGAGCTGGAGCAGCGCGTCCGAGCCGCCCATCCGGAAGTCACTGTGTTATTCGTCAAGCCGCAGACCTCGCGCCGGTTCAGGGAAGCCGGGCGGGATGATGGCGGCGCGGGGTGAGTGGCATATTGCTTTTGATTACCTGAGCGCGGGTTTTGCAGCGTATGGCGGCAACTAAAGTAGTCAGCCACGCTATTTGTTCGACTCCGGCGGCTTCCATCCCGGGATGGGTTGAGGCCCGCAATCATGGGTCTTGGTGCAGGGTGGTTGGACTGAGATGACCGCAGTGCTGATTTCTTCTTGAGTTAAACGAGATGGCTTGTGTCGGAGGTTTAAGTCCTCAATGTCAGTGTCAGTGACTTGAATTCCCAATGTACTCATCAAAGACACTATCGCATCCCGGCGACGCTCGGCAAGTTTCAAAGTTATTTGAAATCGATCATCTTTTTTAACGAATACAGCGTAATCAATGCCTCCGAATTGCACGGTTTTTATTTTCCAATCGACCAGGGAACGTACTTCTTCAGCAGATATTTGACTTGAATTTTTAGCGAAATGAATGTCGTGTTCTAACCCGCCGAAAGACATGGCTCCAACATTGGGCAACTGAACTACGAGTGCTACTAAACAGATAAAGCGCTTCATGATTTTCCTCGTTCGGCAAAAACAACTTACCCAGCACCGCATTAATGTCGCCCTGCCCCCCATAGTCCTAATTCACATAAAACCATGTCTTCCTATTCCCGTATCGTGTCAACGTTTTTTGCTGGCTGGGGTCCGCACGAAAGAGTTTTTGTACATGGCGGCTGAAATATTATCGTCACTGTATTTGTTTGTTTTTTTGATAGACCTGATTCTCTACGCTTCGACTGTTGGTCCACAACTACGACTTTAGTGATTTGGATCCCAAGCGTGTTCATTAATGACACTATCGCATCGCGACGACGCTCAACGAGATTTGAACTTATCCCAAGTTGATCGTCCTTATATAAAAATATTTCATAATCAATGCCGCCCATTTCGACAGACCTTATTTTCCAATCAACAATGGAGCGTATATCGTCGCTCCCGATTTGGCTCGAATTGTCGTCGAACTGGATATCTTGCTCCAACCCGCCAAAAGACATTGCGGAAGCTGACGATATCAATATGGACATAGCAATAAAGCAGATGATTCGTTTCATTATTTACCTCGCCGAGCAAAAACAACGTAGCCGGCAATGTTGTCTGCATTGCCAATGCAGAGCTTGTTACCTTCAAACGCCCGATCTTGAGATATTTTTGTTGAGTACCATGAGTCGACTGAATTCATGGTGTCATTGAAGTGAGAAATTTCATGTACAAGTGTAAGAAGTTTCGAATCGCCATTGAATGGTTCTCCCGTATCAAAATTCTTTCTGTCATCAGGCATCTCACAGAAATTTAAACCAATTGCAATTTTGTGTGTTGCCACGTCAGGCTTACAAACAGCCGCGGTCGTATTGTGGTCGCCTTTGCTGCCATCACAATTCAGATAAGACAACGCTACTTTTGACCATCGCACGAAATTGGATGGGGTGAGACTGGACAACACGCGATTTATTTGGGGGAGTCCTTCCAGTAACGTCGAACGCACCTCTTCACTGTCTGAGCCAAACCACTGCACCACTTCCTTCCTGTCATTCGCACCCCAACGACTTAGTCCGTCAATCCGCATGACTGTTCGTACAACAGCTTCATCCCGCAACCGCATAACCGTTTCAGCGAACTCTTCATTCGTCATATTCGGACATACCGTCTCAGGATAAACAGTAATAACTTTTACAGAGGTATCCGTTGTTGGCGTAGTGCTTACTGTCGCCACGTGCCTATATTTACGGCCGTCCGGGCCGGTGTGTATTGGTTCCGGCATAGTTATCCCGCGAGATAAACGTCAACATTTTCGGAAGAAGCAACGGACGAGAGCAGGTGTGTATGTCCTGCGCCATCCGTCTCTCCGTATTCGACAGCGCCAGAACTGCGCTCGACAGCGTAGGCGGCGTTGGGGATAGGCTGATGATCCGGACCTCTCAGAACGAATCGGTCATTGAATAATTTGTCGGCAGTGGCTGCACTTACGCTGTCTCGCTGCCGGTCACGGGAGCTATGCGCACCCAGGGACTCGATCTGGTCGTCATGCTTTGGGTGCCAACTCAGGCCGCTGTTCGACAGCATCACGGGATGGACATGGCATCTGCACAGCAGGATGTCTCCTTCCAGTGCGATTTCCCTATGGTTCCCCTTACAGCGGCTGGGGCCGCCAGCCTTCGCAATGAGTCCGATGCTGTTACAAGCAGTACAAAAAACCGTGCCGCCGATGATTGCATGGTCGATTCCGCCCACACCGCCAACATAAGGAATGCCATGTGGCTGAGCCGCCCCGCCTGTACTTGGCGGATCGCCCACAAGAAGTAATTTGCGCATCACTGTTTATCGCCCCTTTCATGATTGCTTATTCATCAATCAAATGGGCAACTATAAGTGCGAGGACTGGACGGGAGCAAGAAATAAATTGTTATTTTGACACCGCATTTCTTGGCAATTGCCAACGAGTGCGACGGGTTACGTAGAAGGATTGGTCTGGTGCATGGTCCGGTGCCGCCAAAGCCCTTGAGCCAGCACAAGAAATTGGCGGCTTGGGCTTTCCAGCCCAAGCTACGCGGCTCGGTTGCCGACCAGGCTAGCGCGTGCACGCGTCGGCATTCGGCGCTGCGTGCAACGACTTAAGAATAGCTATGTGACGTTAAGTTGCGCCAGGCATTTGTCCCTGTTGAACAATAGTTTCTCCGACGTTTCACCGCGCAGGGCCTGCTGCGCTTTGTCGACATATTGTTTCAGGGTCACGGCATCAGGCTCGCTGAATGGCGTGCGGCAGATTTTTTCTACGGGAAAATCGCTGCCTAGCAGTTTCAGTACGCCGGCCGGATTTTTGGGTAGAGCGTAAGCCAGCGCCACATTAAGCGCTTGCGTATCGCCGGCGTCGGTCGCATCGCGCAAATGATAAATGACCGTCAGCCACTCCTGATTGCCGGTCGCGGCCTGCTCCACCACCCAATCCCAACCGTGCCGCGTTCCGCTCTGATGCAGCCGCGCCAACACTTTGGCCGCCCCAACTGTCCTGATCTCGCTAATCATCCTGATAGCCTCGCGCGAAGGCGGGCGCTCGCGCGCCAAGGCCAGCGACGCTACGCCTATCAGTAAAAATGCCGCCAGCGCAGCGGCGGTGATTGCGCTACGGCGCGGTCGGCCTGTGCGTTGACTGTATTCCCAAGGCATTGAATGAAGCTCCAGATAAATGATCCAAAAAATTGCCTTGGAGCATAACAGAGCGTTGCCTAGGCTGCAAAGCCCAACGATTGCCGGCGAATATGGAAATTGTCGGCCTGCGAAGTCTTGAGCTTAGGGCTGTCGTTGGCGTGTTAATCGCAAGCCGACATTGACATTCAAATGAAAAATATTAGCCTGTAAGGCGTGCTTGGCATTCTCATTGTTTTAATCATGGAGATCGATGTCATGAAGGGCGACAAGAAAAATATCCAGGTTCTCAACGGCCAGCTCAAGATTGAACTGAGCGCGATTAACCAGTATTTCTTGCACGCGCGCATGTACCGGCACTGGGGCTTGACCGCGCTTGGCGAGCACGAGTACGACGAATCGATCGAAGAGATGAAGCATGCCGACAAACTGATCGAGCGGATCCTGTTGCTCAACGGCCTGCCGAATCTGCAGGACCTCGGCAAACTGTTGATCGGCGAGACCACCGAGGAGATGCTTGGCTGCGACTTGAAGCTTGAACAGTCGTCACAGACCAGTTGCAAGGAAGCCATCCAGCACTTTGAATCGGTGGGTGATTACGTGTCGCGCCAGATTGTGGTCGAGATTCTGGAGGATACCGAACAACACATCGACTGGATCCAGACCCAGCTCGAACTTATCGCCAAGGTCGGCCTGCAAAATTATCTGCAAGCGGCGATGGAGACAGGCTCCTAGCCCACTTAATTCTGATGGATGCGCGGCTGTGCTGCCGGCTTCCCGAATTGCCGAACCATCAATACGATCAGGCACAGCGTGGCAAGATAGCCCGCAATCTGGATCCCTGCCGGTCTGGCGGTGTAACCAATCAGCGCATGCAGCATTTTGCCGACAATACTGGTGTCCGCCAGCAGCCATGAGGTGTCCCAAATGGTGTCGCCCCAAGCCGGCAGCAAATCGGCCGCGAGCAGATAACCGATGCCTTGGCTGGTCATCCCCGCCGCCAAAAGAATGATCAATCCATTCGTGATCGAAAACAGGTGGCGCGTCGATATTTGCAACAAGCCGTAATACATGGCCGCACCCAGACCGACGCCGCCTATCCCTCCAAGCAAGCCGCCCAGCATCATTGGTCCGGCCTGCCCCGGGTCGCCGGCTGCGATCCCATACAGAAACAATACCAGCTCGGACCCCTCGCGCAGGACTGCGACGCCGACCACGATAGCGAGTCCGCTCAAGGACTTGGAACCGGCCGTGACCGCCTTGCCGACCGCTCCCAGATGCTGGGCCATTTCGCGGCCGTGCCGCCCCATCCAGATGCTGTGCCATGCCAGCATGACGACGGCGGTGAACATGATCGCGGCGTTAAACACCTCTTGCCCCATGCCTGATGCCCATGCGCCGATCACGCTGGCAAAAGCTGCAACCAGGCAAGCGCCCAGAATCCCGCCGAACAAGCCGCCGCCAACCCAGAAGCCGCGCCCTGCAACGGTTTTTGTCGCGGCCATCACTATCGACACCACCAGCGCGGCTTCGAGAATTTCACGGAAAACAATCAGTGCAGTCGATAGCATCGCCACTCCAGCTGAATTACTTCGCCGTATCACTTGGCCGTCGGCCGGCTCGTGGAAGTGGTCTCACAGACCATAAATGATAATAGGATGCGTTTATATTCAGCGCAAGAAAGCGAAGGAGCATGAGCCGCTTGCCGTGGCGACTTGCCGAAATACGACGCCGGCTCTGTGAGCATAGCTTGCCCGTCTGAGCGCGGCGCGTTAATTGCCATAACGCTAAAGAAGGTCTATAGTCGCGCCACGTCCCTGAGAAAGAGGGGAACAGGCTTGGAATCCTGGAATGCACGAAGCGCACGGACCGCGCAACGCGGTTTTTTTTCGTGCGTGCTACTGATCGCCCTCAATGGGCGGCAGTAGCGGTGAAGCCTTCGGGCTTGCCGGTTTTCTTTGTGCACCGGTATTCCAACGCTGCTATTTGCCGCCCTCCCCGCTTGGAATCGGGCAGCGGCTTCACCGCACATTGGAGATCACCATGACTAGCAATACCAAGCCTGAACCATCCTTTACCGCCACCCCTGAAGCAATCCATCAAGCGTTTTCCTGGCTGGTCGCTGCGCCACAGGAGTCCGTATGACCCACGCAAAAAAACCCGACAACACCCTGAATTTCCCTCTCAACGATTACCTCGATGAAGCAATCGAATCCGCACGTCTGGCCATGATCTGCCTGGATGAAATGTGCACCTTCTTGTGCGCGATGCGCGATCTGTCCAAAAACAACGAGGTGGTCTACGACCTCGGCAAAACCGCCATCGAGATGGCCGGCGACCGCCGCAATATGTTCGATGTGATGCGCGAGGAATGGGAGCTGCTGCAAGCGCGCAAATCGTAGGGCGGATGAGCGCAGCGTTATCCGCCGTTGGATGTGCCACAGGTGTTTAACGCATCCAAAACGGCGGAAGGCGCTGCGCTTTTCCGCCCTACGCCGCTGAGTGGGCTACGGAGTCTGGACGGTTGCATTCGTTTAACGTTCCTCGTTCGTCGCTAACTAAAACGGTCGCTACTCCGTGGATGCTCGCCGGGGGTGGCCCGGCAGCCAGTCCCTTTTCTTGCTTCGCCAAGAAAAGGAACCAAAAGAAGGCGACCGCAAGCCACTGCCCTCCCTTCGGTCAGGTCCCCAAATGAGCCAACTACCATTCCGGAGGAAAGACCAACTCGCTTCGCTCAAACATGTCTTCCCTCTTTTTCCGAATGGCAGTCGTCTCATTTGGCAGCGTCCCAATGCGGAATTCAAGATCAACGGCAACCGCAACGGCAACGTCAAAAGCCGCGTCAAACCCAACGTCAAATCCCACAGCCTCTGTAGTTAATCGGGGAAGGCGTCGTAGATTGTGGTTGAGCCGAAGGCGAAGCCCAACATTTTCACCACTGTCAGGTCAAACGTTGGGCTTTGCAGCCCAACCTACCGCCGCTTAACGGCCCACGGAGCGCCGAGGGGTTGGGGTTGTTGTTGACGTTGAATTCCGCATTGAGACGCTGCCAAATGGGACGACTGTTAGCCGGGAATTGTGGGAAGACATGTTTGAGCCGAAGGCGAGTTTGTCTTCACACCCGGCTAAT
>NZ_JBHSMT010000029.1:281608-522555 GCF_042654985.1 Paraherbaspirillum soli
CCATTTGGGGACCCGACCAGCGGGAGGGCAGTGGCTTGCGGTCGCCTTCTTTTGGTTCCTTTTCTTGGCGAAGCAAGAAAAGGGACTGGCTGCCGGGCCACCCCCGGCGAGCATCCACGGAGTGGTGACCGTGTTAGCTACCGAAAGACCAAACGAATGCAACCGCCCGCACTCCGTAGCCCGCTAAAAGGGGTCAGAGTAATTTACGCGATAACCCTGCGTAAAAAAACTCCGCCCCCGGTGAGCTACGCTTTGCGGTCGCGGTCAAGGCGGAAATCTGAAATCGTCAGGACAGAGCAACACATAAAAACAACCCGTAGCACTCCGTGTCCCATTTAACTCTGCCGCCACCTCGCAAAAATTAAATAATTAAAGCAAATCCCCCTCAAGTTTTCGCCAAGCCTGCCGTTATATCCGAGGTGAGCTGCATAAGCAGTGTCGGGCGCTAGCCCTCTTAAAGGACGAATGTATGGCGAACAGCATGTTTTTTACCGGCCTTAGCGGCCTGACCGCGGCGCAGGCGGCGTTGGTGACGACCGGTCACAATACTGCCAACGTCAATACACCGGGCTACAGCCGGCAATCGGCGCAGATCGCCTCCAGCGGCGGCATCTACCAGCCCGGCGTCGGCTTTTTCGGCAGCGGCGCGCAAGTCATCGGCGTCGCCCGCAGCTACGACCAATACCTGACATCGCAACTGAACCAGGCACAGACCAGCAACCAGGCGCTGACCACGTATTCGACCCAGATCAACCAGATCGACGACATGCTGGCCAATAAAACATCCGGCCTGGCGCCGATGCTGCAAACGCTGTTTACCGGCGTCCAGGCGGTCGCCAATACGCCGGCCGATCCGGCCGCGCGCCAGCAACTGATCAGCTCGGGACAGGCGCTGGCGAATCAGTTCCGGTCGATGGATCAGCAACTGACCGGCCTCAACGCCAACGTCAACGACCAGATTTCCGGTTCGGTCGACCAGATCAATACTTACGCCACCCAGATCGCCAGCATCAACAAGCAGATCGCCTTGATGACCAACGCTTCCACCGGCAACCAGGCGCCCAACGATTTGCTCGACCAGCGCGATCAGCTGGTCAGCAACCTGGGCCAGCTGGTCGGCACCAAGGTAGTGGTGCAGGACGGCGGTCAATACAATGTTTTCATCGGCAACGGCCAGACCCTGGTGCTGGGCGACAAGGCCACCGCGCTGAAGGCGCTCGGCTCGGCAGCGGACCCCAGCCACATGGCGATCGGACTGGTCAATGCCGCCGGGGTCGCGGTCGAACAGCAAGACAGCGTGTTCAGCGGCGGCTCGCTGGGCGGCTTGATGCAGTTCCGCGATCAAACCCTGGGCAGCGCCCAAAACTCGCTGGGCCGGATCGCGATCGGCTTGTCCGATAATTTCAATGCGCAGCAAAACCTGGGCGTCGACCTGAACGGCGCATTGGGACAAAATTTCTTTACCCAAGCCAGCCCCGGCATTATTCCCAGCGCCAAGAACACCGGCACGCTGACAGTGACGCCGTCTTTTTCCAACACCAGCCAATTGACCACCAGCGACTACCGGATGGATGTGGCCAACGTCGCCGGCGTTTTGCAGTATTCGGTGACGCGCTTGTCGGACAACACGCAGGTGGCGAACTCGCCGACCTTCCCGGTCAGCTTCGACGGCGTCACGCTGTCGGCCCCGGCCGGCGCCGCCAATGCCGGCGACTCGTTCCTGATCCAGCCGACCCGCACCGGTGCGCGCGACCTGAATGTAGTGCTGACCGATCCCGCCAAAGTCGCGGCAGCAGCGCCTATCGTCACCAACAATACCGTCGGCAACAAGGGCAGCGGTGCGATCAGTGCCGGCTCGGTCGACAAGAACTATCTGGCGACGCCGCTGGCAGCGCCGGTCACGCTCAAATTCGACAACACCGTGATGCCGAATGTCCTGTCCGGCTTCCCGCCGGCGGCGCCGGTCACGGTGACCAACCCGAACGGCACGGTGGTCAACTATCCGGCGGGTGCAGCGGTCACTTACACCGCCGGCGCGGCGTACACGTTCAATGGCATCACGGCGACAGTCAGCGGCGCGCCGGCCAATAACGATACTTTCACCATCGCGCAAAATACCAACGGCGTTTCCGACGGCCGCAATGCCTTGCTGCTGGGGGCTTTGCAAAAAACCAAAACCCTGGCCGGCGGCACCGCCAGTTTTAACGACGCTTATTCGCAGCTGGTCAGTACCATAGGCAACCAGGCCAGCCAGTTGAATATCTCGAATGCCGCGCAGACCAGCCTGACCGCACAAATCAAGGCTTCGCAACAATCGGTGTCCGGCGTCAACCAGGATGAAGAAACCGCGAACCTGCTGATGTACCAGCAAATGTACCAAGCCAATGCCAAGGTAATTCAAACTGCGTCGACCATGTTTGAAGCGATTTTGGCGATCTAAAAAAGAATCGCTATTCAGGAGAGCAAGATGCGTATCAGTACCCAGTCGTTTTATGAGCAGAGCCAGTCGGCCATGAACTCGCAGCAAACCAGCCTGTTGCGCGTGCAACAGCAGATCGGCGCCGGCAGCAAGATTTTGACGCCGTCGGACGATCCGCTCGGCTCCACCCGCGCCCTCGCGATATCGCAATCCATCTCGCTGAACGCGCAATATTCGGCCAGCCGCGCGGCAGCCGGGCAAACCCTTTCGCTGGAAGAAAACGCGCTGCAAAACACCTCCGAGATCCTGCAAAACATCAAGGGCCTGGTTGTGCAGGCCGGTAACGGCACCTTGTCGGATGCCGATCGCGCCTCGATCGCCACCACCTTGCAAAGCAGCCGCGACCAGTTGCTGGGTCTGGCCAATTCGGATGACGGCAATGGCCAGTTCCTGTTTGCCGGTTTCAAGAGCGCCAGCGCGCCGTTCGTGCAGCAGGCCAACGGCAGCGTGCAGTACGCCGGCGACCAGGGACAGCGGCTGGTGCAGGTCGATGTGTCGCGCCAGATGGCCGGCAGCGACGACGGCCGCAGCATTTTCCAATCGGTGCAGGGCGGCGCCGGCTATATCACTTCTTCCAACGCCGCCAATGCCGGTAACGTCACATTCAGCGCCACCTCGGTGATCAATGCCGCCAATCCCAACTACGGCAAGGACTTCACCATCAGTTTTGGCGGCGGCAATTACACGGTGGCCACCACCGATGTGCCGCCGGTCACGGTCGCGACTGCTGCCTACACTTCCGGCACGCCGATCCAGTTCGGCGGTTTGCAAGTCACCTTGAGCGGCGTACCGGCCGCCGGCGACACCATCAGCGTCAGCACCGCCAAAAATGCCGGCACCGACATGTTCGCATCCCTCGACAACATCATCACCGCGCTCAAGACGCCGTTCGACAACGCCACCCCGGCGGCGCGCGCGCAGATGCTGAACTCCCTAAGCACCGGCAACGTCAAGATGGACAATGCGCTCAATAACGTACTGACGATCCGCTCTTCGGTCGGCTCCCGTTTGCAGGAACTGGACGCACTGAAAAACACCGGCGACACGCGCGACCTGTCGGACAAAAGCTATCTGTCCGATTTGCAGGACCTGAACTACACCAGCACGATTTCCGAGCTGTACCAGCGCCAGACTGCGTTGCAGGCAACCCAGCAAACCTTTGTCCAGATGAAGAAGATTTCGCTGATGAATTATTTGTAAGAGCTGTTTAGTCGATAGACGACCGCATCAAACAGAAAGGGCCCGCACATTGTGCGGGCCTTTGTTGTTGGGGGACGGCATCTCGTAAAACGCGAATTTCTCATAACGATATGCGGCTGCGGCGGCTGGTAGTTATGGCAGCTATTCCTTGGTGTCGGAGCGCATTATTTTTATGTCTCCAGCGGCGCTTTATCCAAGCGCCATGACGGCATCACAACTCTGCGGAGCCGTCCCCGGTCGCATCGTTAGCGAACAGGCAGACCTTGTGGAGTGCAGAGCGTTGTCTCATTTGGAGAAATTCATCATGGCTCAGCAAGACCGCTTTACACTTCCTGCCAACACACGGTTTGGCATCACCGCATGGGTTAACGCAGGCTATACCCAGAAGATCACCGTCTATGTGGACGAAGTACCTCAAGCCGAATTCAGCGGTAGCGGCAGCGACGACAGAAACCTGGGTACGAAAGTCGTCAACTCAGGCAAGGGCAACGTCCGGGTAGCGATATCTGCCAACGGCAAGAATTCAGATCTGGTATCGACCCATGTCATCCTCGCCAACAAACCGAACTTCGTCGTGATCGGCTCCGAAGACAGCACCGATAACGATTACAACGACAGCATCGTGTTCCTCAACTGGCCTTTGGGCTGATCGGGTTTGCTCGCCACTCCACGGTGGCTTCAGCTGCTTTGAAATAGTCGCAAACCACTTGTCCGACAGGCAGGTGGTTTGCGCGCACTCCGTCCATGCGTGCGCTATGTACAATGCTAGCCTTTGCTTTTTATCGAGGCGACGCAATGAATATGACGGGGATTCTTTTCGCACTGACGGCGGCGCTGCTCAACGCATCGATTGCCATCTTCAGCAAAAAATTATTCGGCTACGGCTTGAGTCCCGAACTCATCGCTTTATATAAGTCGGTGATCGCCGCCGGGATTTTATGGTGCTTGCCGTTGCGCCGTTTTCAACAGCCGCCGATAGGGGCCGCGATCGTCTGTGCCTTTTTAGGCATCTTCGTTTTGTTTTTCTTCGAAACCAAAGCCTACGCCTATGAACTGGCCGCCAACGTGGTGTTCGCGATGATGGCGACGGCGGCCTTGAGTTCCATTTTGCTCAGTCGCCTGATCTTGAAAGAAGCGATTCCGTCAGCCAGCTGGATCGGCTTTTTGACCTGCCTGCTTGGGCTCGCTTTACTGCTCGACATTTCACAGCCGACGCGGCTGCTGGGGCTTTTGTTCGCCGGCATCGCCGGGCTAGGTTACGGCGCGTTTTCGGTCGCTGCCAAAAAAATGCAACTCGGCAGCGGCCTGGCCGTCACCCGCGGCCTGCTCGGCTTTGGCGCTTGCTACCTGCTGATCCCGGCCATGCATGGCGGCTTGTCAGTGCCGCCGCTGAGCGCGCTCGGCCTGCTGGCCGGGCTGGCGCTGCTGCCGTCGATCGGCGGTTTTTATTGCACCACGCGCGCGATCCAGATCCTGACGCCGTCGCAAGTGCAAATCCTGGAATTGAGCGAACCGGTGTTTGTGCTGGTCCTGGCTGGCTTGTTCTTCCGCGAACTGCCGAACGCGCAGATGCTGTTCGGTGCGGCGGTGATTCTGGCCGGTATTTGCATTACGCATAGGCAGGAGCAAACCGGCAGGCTATTCAATCGGACCAAGGAAATTTTGTTAAGGAGGTAGGGCGGAAAAGCGCAGCCCTTCCAGGGTGCGTATTCGCTGGCAGGCGGCACATCATGGCGGATAACGCTGCGCTCATCCGCCCTACGAATAAGCCCTTACGGCCGCAGTGCCTGCGTCAGGTGCAGCATATTGGCCAGACCGAACGCGAACTCCTGTTGCCAGCCTCTGGCCGCCAGCGGTGCATCGGCAAGGTGTGGAAGCTCTCGGCCAAGGTCGCCATCGGAAACGGTGCGCGACGGGGCAAGGATTTTTCCCAAAGTGCCATGCGGCGCGCAGGCATCCAAACTGCAAGCGCGACTGCTGGTAATTGCTGCAGCTGCGAATAGTCGCAGCTACTCCTTGGTAACGCATCGCACTACTTTAGTGCTTCTAGGAACGCCTTGCGCAAGCAAAGCGCTGCGACGGCGTCGTACGTCTGCCGATCCGTCCTGAGTTGCATCGTTGATCAACGTGCAGCTCCCTGTGGCGTGCAGAGAGTTATCTCAATGGGAGAATTTCATCATGGCTCAACAAGGCTTATTCACGCTTCCTAAGAACATCAAATCCAATACCTAGCTGCGAACTTGCACAGCTATCGCTGCAAATATCAATGACTAAAGTGATATCCACCTTTGCCGGACTCTCAGTTGCGGCATTGCCGGGTAAGTATGTCGTGATAGTTGGGCGCGCCGAAAAACCTTAGCAAGTAAGAAAATAGTGGAGGCCAGAACCCACTTTAAAAAACGGGGTTTAGTTGATAAGCCGGGATTACATAAATGTTGGAGGAATACTATGTCAGAGATCACATTAGCAGCGAGTTCCCAGGCAATTAATGTATTCGTAGTAATTGATACCGAAAAGATCAAGAACGGTGGCTACCCCGTTAGCAAAGACAAAACAAAACCAGTTGGTATTCGGCATGATAGTCAGTACATGCTCGTTACCGGCGCAAGGCAAGTCATTAGTGGACAAGGGACTGCCGACTTGAATTTCAGGGCGAATGCCGGGGACACAGTGTCATTCACGGGTACTTCGTTCTACGACAATGCGGACGATGCTGTGATTGTCTACGGCATTCAATATTGGAAAGGGGATCAAGTATTTAACCGCTTTGTGCCGAATTTGGTAACAAGAACCGGTGCGGTCGAGCCAAACACGGAGACGGATGATGGCTTGCCTGCCAAGAAAACCAAATTCAATTTCTCCAGTTTCGATTCAAAAGTGAGATCCAGCGGAACAGAAGATTTCTACGTCCTCATTGCGCTTTATACGCTTGCCCCCAACGGACAAGACCAGGAATTACATGGATATTACTACTGGGATCCTACCATCACGGTATCTTGATGAACAATAATCAGCGCCTGATCCATCTGCAATTAAAGCACTGATTAGGCGTTGAAAATAAGCCTGGATAACGTTTGACGCGGTCCAGGCTTTCTTTTTATAGAAAATCAAAAAATCATGGTTTTGAATATGTTTTTGATATAAATGTATCAATCACTCTTATTTCGGAAATTCGAGTTTTGTAAATAATAGTGGAGACCAGATTCCACTTCAAAAACGGGGTCAACTTGATAAGACCGGATTATCAGGAAACGCTGGAGGAATATCATGACGGATTCAGTACTGGCAGCGAGTTCGCAGGAAATCAATATACTCGTCGTAATTGACACCGAATTTGTAAAAAAATACTACCCGAACCCCAGTCAAATTAAGGAAGCGCCGACTAACATTATCCATTACGGCCTGTACCTGATTTGCACCGGATCGCGAGGGATTATTGCCGGCCAAGGAAGCGGCAGCCTGAATTTCAGGGCAAATCCAGGGGATATGGTATCTTTCTCAGCGAGAGGATCCCATGATAATTCGGACGATGCGGTAATCATTTATGATATTCAACACTGGAAAAAAGATAATATATTCAATCGATTTGCCGCGAATGTAGTAACAAGAAGGAATGCGGTGATGCCAAATGAGGAGACGCAAGATGGCATGCCCCCGGTTCACATCAAACGCGTTTTTTCTCATTGCGATGCCAAAGTGAGAAATAGCGGAACGGAAGACCTCGAAATCAAGTTTGCGCTTTATGCACTTTCCGACGATGGACAAAGCCAGGATTTATTTGGATATTTTTCCTGGGATCCCAGCATCACAATATATTGATGCGAGGGAGCCTCGGCAAACCGTATCGAATTTGCCAAATCCCGCAGAAGGTTTTTTGAAGGGGGCCTTGAATTCGGGCGAAAAAGCGTGACGTTTTCCACCGATAGTCCGTTCGAATCCAACGCAAGCGGCACATCATGGCGGATAACGCTGCGCTCATCCGCCCTACGCATAAACTCTTACGGCCGCAGCGCTTGCGTCAGATGCAGCATGTTGGCCAGGCCGAACGCGAACTCCTGCTCCAGGAACGGCGCCAGGTGCGGCATCATCTGTTGCAGGATCAGCATCCCGCCCAGCAGCGTCAACGGAAAGCCGACCGCGAAAATACTCAATTGCGGCGAGGCGCGGTTCAAGATGCCCATCGCCAGGTTGAGCGTCAGCAAGGCCGCCACCAGCGGCAGCGCCAGCATCAGCCCGGCCGCAAAGACATGACCGCCGGCCAGCACCAGGAATTGCCAGCCGCTGGCCGCCAGCGGCGCATCTGCAATCGGCAAAGTGTGGAAGCTCTCCGCCAACGTCGCGATCACCATCAGATGACCGTCGACCGCCAGGAAAATCAACATCGCCAGCATGTTCAACATGCTCGCCAGCACCATCGTGTTGCCGCCGCTGGTGGGATCGAAGAAGGAGGCGAACGACAATCCCATTTGCAAGCCGGCGAAATCGCCCGCCATCTGTACCGCGGTAAATACCAGCCGCATCGAAAAGCCCATCGCGACCCCGATCAGCAGCTGCTGCATGATGATCCAGACCCCTCCAGCCGAAATCACCGGGATCGCCGGCATCGGATCCAGCGTAGGACCGATCGCAATCGCCAGCAGCGCCGCCAGCCCGACCTTGACCGGCCGCTGGACCAGCGTTTCGCCGAATATCGGCGCGGTGCTGATCAGCGCCAGCATGCGTATGAAAGGCCACAGGAAGGCCACCATCCAGGCGCTCAGTTGGGCCGAAGTGACCGAGAGGACCGGCGACATTAGCCGACCAATTGCGGAATGCCGGAGAACAATTGATGCATGTAATCGAGCATCAGGCTCAGCAGCCACGGGCCGGCGATAACCATGGTCGCAAACACCGCCAGCAACTTGGGAATGAACGACAGCGTCATTTCATTGATCTGGGTCGCGGCCTGGAACAGGCTGACGATCAAGCCGGTAATCAACGCCACCAGCAACAGCGGCGCACCCAGCAGCAGAGTCAATTTCATGGCTTGGTAGCCGAGGGCCATTACTGCTTCAGGAGTCATTTTATTTTCTAACTGCGAGAAAAGAATAAATGGAGAGGACGTAGGTTGGGCTGGCAAGCCCAACCTACGTAAAACAGAAGGACCGTAGGTCGGAAAAGCGTAGCGCCTTCCGACGGCGAGAATCGCATCAGCCGGTCAAGCCCTTGGCCTTTTTCGGCGGTACGCAAAACGTCGGAAGGCGCTGCGCTTTTCCGACCTACGACACTTTTTCAGCCGCTACGTATAAAAACTCTGCGCCAACGCCCCGACCAGCAATTGCCAGCCATCCACCAGCACAAACAACATCAGCTTGAACGGCAAGGAAATCGAGGCCGGCGGCACCATCATCATCCCCATCGACATCAACACGCTGGCCACCACCAGGTCGACGATCAGGAACGGGATGAAGATGGTGAAGCCGATCTGGAACGCGGTTTTCAGTTCGCTGATCACAAACGACGGCACCAGAATCCGCAGCGGCACGTCCTCCGGTCCCTGCATCTGCGGCGTGTGGGCCAGTCTGGCAAACAGCGCCAGATCGGCTTCGCGGGTTTGCTTCAGCATGAATTGCTTGAACGGCTGCACGCCGCGATCGAGCGCCACTTCGGCGCTGATCTTGTTATCCGAAAAAGGTTTGTAAGCGTCGCTGTAGACCTTGTCGAACACCGGCGACATCACGAAGAAAGTCAGGAACAAAGCCAGCCCGACCAGCACTTGATTGGGCGGCGACGATTGCGCGCCGATCGCGGTGCGCAGCAAGCCCAGCACGATGATGATGCGGGTGAAGCTGGTCATCGTCAGCAACAGCGCCGGCAGGAACGACAGCGAGGTCAGCAGCAGCATGGTCTGGACGCTGAGCGACCAGGTCTGGCCGCCGCCCGGGCCGGGGGTGCTGGTGATGCCCGGCAGACCTTGTGCCATGGCCAAGGCCGGAGCCAGCGTCAGCAATAGCGCTGCCAACAGCGTGCGGCGTTGAGCCAGGAAAGAGAAAGGGCGCATGGTTGCCATGGTTGATGCAGGTTTCAATTATTCAGCGGCGCGTTTGTTGCCTAGCGCATCCCGCAATTTTTGGGCAAACAGGTTGGCCGCATTGCTAGCCGTCAGCGAGGCAAAATTGACTGGCGCTGCGTCCGCCGCCGGCAGCGCTTCGGCCGGCATACTGTGCAGCGACTGGATCTGGCCCGGCGCGACTCCCAGCACCAGCCAGGATGAGCCGATCTCGACCACCACCACCCGCTCGCGCTGGCCGATCATGGTGCTGGCCACCACTTTGACCAGTTGGCCGTTGCCATGCCGTTGCAAACCCAGGCGGCGCGCCACCCAGGCGCACAAGAAAATCAGCGCCACCACCACCGCCAGGCCGAGACCGGCTTGCAGCAAACCGGCCGCGCCCCATGACGGGACGGCGGCAGCGGTGCTCACGGCGACCGGCTGCGCCGGCGCCGAGCCCGAGATCAACGCCGAGTTCATCGGCAGCGCCGCAGCAGGCAGCGCCGCCCATCCCAGACCAACGGTCAGCCAACAGCTTGCCAGCCGCGACAGCATGTTCTGCTTCATCGATTCAATTTGTGAATGCGTTCGGACGGCGTGATGATGTCGGTCAGGCGAATCCCGAACTTGTCGTTTACCACCACCACCTCGCCCTGGGCGATCAGGTAGCCGTTGATCAGCACGTCCATCGGTTCCCCGGCCAGGCCGTCCAGCTCGACCACCGAACCCTGCGCCAGCTGCAGCAGGTTCTTGATGGTGATCCGGGTGTGGCCCAGTTCAGCCGTCAGCTGCACCGGGATATCCAGGATCATGTCGATGTCGGTTTTGGCGACGCCGGCACTGCTGCCGTTGAGCGACTGGAACACATTGGCGGTGCTGGCCGCCACCGGCGGTGGCGCAAAGGCCGGTGCCGGCGCAGGCTCCGGCTGCGAGGCCGAGGTTTGTTCCGCCAGCGCGCTGGCCCAATCGTCCATCTCGTCTACCGCTTGATCCGGCTTGTTGTCGTCATTCATTCTCGTTTCCCTTGCTTAAATCACCGTCCCGGTGATTGATCATTTGCTCTACTCGCAGCGCATAACGGCCGTTCGAAATGCCATAACCGCATTCCAATACCGGTATGCCGTCGACTTTGGCAATGATGGATTCCGGCATTTCTATCGGCAGCACGTCGCCGGCTTTTAATTTCAACAACTGGCCGATGGTGGATGGGATGGTCTGGAACTCCGCCTTCAACTGGACATCGGCGCTTTGCACCTGTTGCGACAACTGGGTCACCCAGCGCTTGTCGATTTCGACTTCATCCTGCACCGGATTGGACAGCAGAGCGCGGATCGGCTCGATCATCGAATACGGGATGCACACATGCAGCGCGCCGCCGATCGGGCCGAACTCGATATGGAAAGTGGTGTTCACCACGACCTCGTTGGGGGTCGCGATATTGGCGAACTTGGTATGCATCTCGGCCCGCAGGTATTCGAACTCGAGCGGATAAATCGGCTTCCAGGCATTGCCGTAGCTTTCCAGCGCCAGGTTCAGCAAACGGTGAATGATGCGCTGCTCGGTCTGGGTAAAATCGCGCCCCTCGACCCGCATATGAAACCGGCCGTCGCCGCCGAACAGATTGTCCACCACCAGGAACACCAGGTTCGGATCGAACACGAACAGCGCGGTGCCGCGCAGCGGCTTCATGTGCAGCAGATTGATGTTGGCCGGGACCGGCAGGTGGCGCATGAAATCGCCGTACTTCTGGATATTGACCGCACCGACCGAAATGTCGGCAGTGCGGCGCATGAAGGTAAACAGGGTGCTGCGCAAGTGGCGGGCAAAACGCTCGTTGATGATCTCCAGCGTATGCATACGGCCGCGCACGATGCGTTCCTGGGTGCCCAGGTTGTACGCCTGCACCCCATCTTGCGAAGGCGGCGCGGCAGCGGCGTGATCGGCTTCGCCGGTTACGCCCTGCAGCAGTGCATCTACCTCGTCCTGAGACAGTATCTGTTCATACGACATTGATGGGTCTCATTGATGTGTCGGTGGGTGTTACTGCACGACGAAGGCGGTAAACAGCACGTTGCTGACATGCTGCGCAGGCTGATTGGCGACCAAAGGCAGGTTCAGCGCGTCGCGGATCTCATCGGCCAGCTTGTTCTTGTCGTCGGAGGTGACCAATGAGGCCGGTTCGCGATTGGACAACAGGGTCAGGATGCGGCTGCGTGCTTCCGGCAGATATTGCGCAAACTGCGCCTGCGATTTGGCATCGGCCACCTTGAGCGTGACGCCGATGTGCAAATAGCGGTCGCGATCGTCCGGCCGCAGGTTGACCGTAAACGGTTCCAGCGCGACGAAGATCGGAGTTTCCGGCGGCGCGGCGGCGGGCGTCGCTGCCTGTGCGCTCATGTGATTGATGCCGAAGTAATAAGCTGCCCCGGCTGCTGCTGCGGCGGCTACCAGCACGATCATGATCAGACCAAGCTTGCCTTTCTTCTTGGGAGTTTCCACTGTTTTGTCGGTAGTTTTGGCCATGGTTTTCCTGCATAAAATTTCAGTCTGTATTCTTGGCTATAAGCGTGTCGCGCCATTTGTTGATTTAAAGGGATAAACCGCTTCAACTTTAGCGTTTGCTAAATTTTTATTTAGCAGTTGCTTGACTTGCCATTCTGAAAAAACTATTTGGAAACTGTTAGTGTTACTTTGCCCCTCGATTGACGAGCCAGGAGCATCGAGGGTTGCGTTGAATTGTGTTGGGCTTGGCGATGTCGGTTTTCCGCGCTGACGGCGATCCAGATAGCAGCTCACCGGGATCAGAATGCAGCGATCAACACCTCACGCCGCCTCGCTAGAGCTAGTCTCATGCAAGCGCGCCCGCAACCGGCTGATGGCCTGGCTATGCAATTGGCACACCCGCGACTGGCTGACTTCCAGCACCGCGCCGATTTCCCGCAGATTGAGCTCCTGCTCGTAATACAAACTGAGCAACAGCCGCTCGCGCTCCGGCATCGCCGCAATCGCTTCGACCAACATGTGCCGCATGCCGCTTTCCAGCATGCGCTCCAGCGGATCGCCATGACCGCCCTGCTCGCCCAATCCGATTTGCGAATCGAGAAACGCATTCTCGTTGCTGCCGGTGTCGAAATCTTCGTAATACACCAGCTGCGAACCGTGTATCTCCTGCAATAGCTGCTGATACTCTTCCAGCGACAATTGCATGGCCTGGGCGATCTCGCGTTCGGTCGGCGGCCGCGCCAGCTTTTGTTCCAGCGCCTGCACCGCCACATCCACGCTGCGCGACGATTGCCGCAAGCCACGCGATAGCCAGTCGTTGGCGCGCAGCTCGTCCAGCATGGCGCCGCGAATCCGCTGGCTGGCGTAGGTTTCAAATTGCGCGCCCTGGTTTTCCTGATAGCGATTGGCGGCGTCCAGCAAGCCCAGCATGCCGGCTTGAATCATGTCGTCCAGCTCGACGCTGGCGGGCAATTTGGCAATCAGTTGCAAGGCCAGACGCCGCACCAGCGGCGCGTGCTTGGCCAGCGTGTCGGACTTGTCGATTTTTCCCTGCGCGGTATACATGGAGACATCCTTACTGACTTAGACGATCAAATTTCGGTGGTTGCATTAACTCGGTTGCAGCACGCGCTGCGGCTGACTGACGCCGACTGGCGAAGCTTGCTTGTTGGGCACGCGGGCACGCCACGGCCATTGCAGCAAATCGGCCGCAATGCGGCGGAAGTCGATCGCCGCCGGGCTGGTCTGGAACGCTTCCACCACGCTCAAGCCCAGCCGCTGCGCATGCGCCAGTCGCGGGTCGTCCACCACGCAGCCGGCCGGTTCCAGCGCCAGCGCCAGGTAGCGGCTGCCGGTGCCGACCAGGTTGTTCAATACGCGTTGCGCCTCGTTGGCATCGGTGGCGAGATTGAGCATGATGCGCAGCTGCTGCAACGCATGCGCATAGTGCAGCTGCTTGATGCAGGCATAGCCGGCGGTGATCGACGCCGCTTGCGGCCGCAGCACCACGATCACTTCGTCGGCCTGCGCCGCCAACGGCGACAAGGCGCCGTTGCGGTCCAGGCTGGCGTCGATCAGGACGATCTGGCCCTGGAACACGCTGCGCACATCGGTCTGGTCGGCGCTGCCGGCTGCCGGCAACACCCACACGCCGCAGGCGGCGCGTCCGGCCGCCGCTTGCAGCGGCAGGCGTTGCGCGGCGACGTCGGACCAGCTGCCGCCGGTATTGATCTGCCAGACCGCGCTGGCCGACTGCGGCCCGCTTTTTTCTTCCAGCAGCAGCACGTCCTGGCCCTGCTGCGCCAAGGCGGCCGCCAGGTTCAATGCGACGCTGGTGGCGCCGACCGCCGGCGTGCTGCCGACCAGCGCGAACACGCGCACCGGGTTGGCGCCGGCGTGCTGCGCCATCAAGCGCCGCAAACCGTCGGCCTGGTCGCTGACTACCTTGCTCATGCCTATCAACCCTGCACCGCAGCGATGCCGGACAGCTGGCGCGGGCTCGTCGCGCCCTCTGCATCCAGCGCATCCAGCAACACGATCAATTTGCCGAAGCCTTCAAACAACACTGCCGCCGATGCCGGCCGGCTGGCGCCGGGCCGGATCTGACGCCCGGCCAGTTGCGCCAGCAAGCTGCGCGCCGCCGGCGCCCAGCTGTCCTGCGCATGCAGCAAGCGCCACACCGTGGTGCTGGCCTGTGCTGCAATCAGCAAGCGCTTCAGCATGTCGGCATCGCCCGGCTGGCCGCAGCCGCCGAGTTGCTGGACGGCTTGCTTGAGCAAGCGGAAATAAGGATCAGCCGCCAGGCGCCAGCGAGTCCATTCGGCCAATTGCGACGCCGCCAATTGCGGTCCCAGATTGCTTAACAAATACCATTGCGCCAGCTGCTTGCCGCTGTGGCGGTCGGCGATCCGCACCACCACGCAGCGCAGCGCGGGCGCAGGCAATGCGCCGGCATCGCCTTTGCTGCCGAGGCGCAGGGCGACTGTGGTCTCCGCCAGCGATTGCAGTGCTGCCTTGCCCTTGTAAATGACGGCTTGCTGCGGCGTGAAATCCAGCTGATAGGCCAGCTTGGCCAAGGTCGTGCTGTCGCCGCCGTCCAGCACCGGAGTGGCGGCGCGGGCCCGTGCCAGCCACTGCACGCCGTCGGTCGACCAGTCCTGCATCGCTTCCGGCAGCGGCATGCACTCCAGCAGATGCACCAGCGGTTTGCCGAAATCCTGTTGCTGCAGCCAATCGCGTTGCCGCTGTCCGGGCACCGCCGCCATCGCCGCGGTGGTGATCGCTGTTGCGGCCGTGCTCAACACTTGATGCGGGGCTGCCAACGGCATGCCGCCGCGATCCGACAGCAGCAAGCTGCCGTGCAGGATATAGGCGTCGCCGCTTTGTTCTGCATTGAGTTCAACCTTGCCGCCCATGGCCAGCACGACATCGCTACAGGCGGATGCGATTTCGGTGCGTGCCTGGCTCAGCAATTTCTGCGTCAGCACCTTGCTGCTGACGTTGTCGTCGGCCAAGTCGCGCCACAGGTCGCGGGTGCCGTCGAAGCCGATCTGGCCGTTGGCGAGTGCGGCGGCGTTGGCGGCCAATTCCTCGGCATCGTGCGCCAGCGCCCGGATCAGCTGCTGGCATTGGGCCCGCAGGCGTTCGGTGGTTTCGGCCTGGGCCGCCGCTTGCGCTGCCGCCGCTGCCACTTCGGCATCGTTGTTCAACGGTGCCGGACGCTCTGCCAGATCGGCCTCGCCGGGCACGAATAGGGAACTGCGGCTGGCGGCCTGGAACACGCTGTCGACCAGTTGCGTACGGTCGGCCAGCAGCAGGTTTTCCGGCACTTTCTGGCCGGTCGAAACGTAATGCACCGGCAGCCGGTGACGGATCACGGTGTCCAGCAATGCGCCCGGATGAGTCGCCTCGTCCACCTTGGTAAAGATGCAGCCGGCCAGTTCGTTGCCGCCGGCGCCGTGCTTGTAAGCGTGCACCACTTCATTCAGCGTGTCGCCGTGGCTGGCGGCGTTCAGCAACAACAGACGTTTGACCGGACGGCCGGCGCCGCACAGCATGGCGACCTGTTCGGACACGGTGCGGTCGCGCTGGCTTTTGCCGACGGTGTCGATCAACACCATGTGCTTGTCGCGCAAATCGTCCAGCGCCAGCCGCAAGTCGGCGGCGTCTTTGACCGCATGTACCGACACGCCCAGAATCTGGCCGTAGATGCGCAGCTGCTCGAAAGCGCCGATACGGTAGCTGTCGGTGGTCAGCAGCGCCAGTTTTTCCGGGCCGAAGCGCAGCACGCAGCGGGCCGCCAGTTTGGCGGTGGTGGTGGTCTTGCCGACTCCGGTCGGGCCCATCAAGGCGTACACGCCGCCGGCGTCCATCAGCGCGTCTTCGTTTTCCAGCAGCGGCAGGTTGCGCGCCAGTTCGGCCTTGACCCAGGCCATGCCGGTGGCGAAATTCTGGCCGGTCGGCAAATGGTCCAGCATCGCTTTCGCCAGCCGTGCGCTAAAGCCAGCGCCGAGCAAGGTCCGCAACAAATGGCCGCGCACCGGATCGCGCCGCTGCTTGTCGTTCCAGACCAGGCCGGCCAATTGCTCTTCGATCATGCCGCGCATCGAATGGATTTCGCTGATGACGCTGTTGTTGCTGCCGGCGATGGGTGCGGCGGGTGCGGCAGGTGTAGATATGGGCGCTACCGCTTGCACCGCGGCGACAGGTGCTGGTACCGGTGTTGGTGCCGGTGCTGCGGCGACAGGCAGCAGCGGCGCCACCGATTCAACCGGCGGCGGCACCGTGGCCTGCGGTTGCGGCACGTCTTCCTGATCCAGCATGGCGATGATTTCCACTCCGCCGTCGACTACCCGGTTCGACAGGATGATGGCGTCCGGACCAAGTTGTTCGCGCACCAGGCGCAACGCTTCACGGCTGGACGGGGCGACGATGGTTGTGGCGTTGGTACTCAAGCTTTACCTCCAATGGTGGCGGTGACTTTGATGGTGCGGGTATCGGGAATCTCGGCGTGCGACATGACTTTCAGCTGCGGCAGGCTGCGCCGCAGGAAGCGCGCCAGCAAGGCGCGCAGCGGATGCTGCACCACCAGTACCGGCACCAGCCCCATTTGTTCCTGACGGTGGATCGCGGACTGGGTTTGCAGCAGCAGGCTGTCGGCCAGGCCGGGCTCCAGCCCGCTGCCGTTGGTCAAGGCCTGCAGCAATACGCGGTCGAGCGAGCTGTCGAGGCCGATCACCTGCAGTTCACCGACGCCGGGGAACAGTTGCTGGGTGATCGCGCGACCCAGTGCCAGCCGCACCAATGAAGTCAAATCGCCGGCGTCGCTGACGCTGGCGCCGTGCTCGGCCAGCACATCCAGAATGGTGCGCATGTCGCGGATCGGGACGCTTTCGTCGAGCAGGTTTTGCAGCACCTTTTGCAAGGTGGTCAGCGGCAGCACCTTGGGCACCAGGTCTTCGGTCAGCTTCGGCGATTCCTTGGCGATCCGGTCCAGCAGTTGCTGCACTTCCTGGCGGCCCAGCAATTCGCCCGAGTGGATATGGATCAGGTGATTCAAATGGGTCGCGATCACGGTGCTGGCGTCGACCACGGTGTAGCCGTAAATCTGCGCCTGTTCGCGCAACTGGCTCTCGATCCAGACCGCCGGCAAGCCAAACGCCGGATCGGTGGTCGGGGTCCCCGGCAGCGAGGCGCTGACCTGCCCCGGATTGATCGCCATCCATTGCCCGGGCCAGGCTTCGCCGTGCCCGACTTCCACCCCTTTGAGGGTAATCACATACGTGTTCGGCTTCAGTTCCAGGTTGTCGCGGATATGCACCACCGGCACCAGGAAGCCGATGTCCTGTGCGAATTTTTTACGGATGCTCTTGATCCGTCCCAGCAGTTCGCCGTTCTGGTTGCGATCCACCAGCGAGATCAGGCGATAGCCGACTTCCAGCCCAAGCGGATCGACCAGCGCCACGTCGTCCCAGCTCGCTTCGGCCGGTTCGGCGGAAGCCGCGGCAACCGTCGGCGGCATCTTGGCCACATGGGCGGCCTGCGCCGTCTTTTGCATTTGACGCCGCGCCAGCCATACCAGGCCACCCGCGATAATCAAAAACGCGATGTGCGGCATGCCCGGAATCAGACCCATCAAGCCGATGATGCCGCCGGTCAGGAACAGCACCTGCGGATTGGCGAACAACTGCCCCATCAATTGCTGGCCGACGTCTTCATCGGTGGTCACGCGCGAGACGATGACGCCGGCCGCGGTCGAGATCACCAGTGCCGGAATCTGCGCCACCAGGCCGTCGCCAATGGTCAGCAGAGTGTAATTCTTGGCCGCGACCGAGATGTCCAGGCCATGCTGGGCGACGCCGACGATCAGGCCGCCGACCACGTTGATCACCATGATCAGCAAGCCGGCCACGGCGTCGCCGCGCACGAACTTGCTGGCGCCGTCCATCGAGCCGTAAAAGTCGGCTTCCTGCGAAACTTCGGCTCGCCGTTTGCGCGCCACGTCTTCGCCGATCAGGCCGGCGTTAAGGTCGGCGTCGATCGCCATTTGTTTACCCGGCATCGCATCCAGCGTGAAGCGGGCGCCGACTTCGGCAATCCGTCCCGCGCCTTTGGTAATCACCATGAAGTTGATCACCACCAGGATGATGAAGACCACGATCCCGACCGCGAAATTGCCGCCCACCAGGAAATGACCGAAAGCTTCGATCACCTTGCCGGCGGCGTCCGGGCCGGTATGACCTTCCATCAGCACGATGCGGGTCGAGGCCACGTTCAGCGACAGGCGCAACAAGGTCGAGAACAGCAAGACCGCCGGGAAGGCGGCGAAATCGAGCGCCTTCATGGTGTACATGCTGACCAGCAGCACCATCACCGACAGCGCGATATTAAAAGTGAACAGCAGGTCGAGCACAAACGGCGGCAACGGCAAAATCATCATGCCGAGGATCATGATGACCAGGATCGGGCCGGCCAAGCCCTTGACCTGGCTGCCGGCCATCAGCGCCTGCAACTTGGGGAATGCGCTCAAGGAAAAACTTGAGGTGGAACCGGGCGACTTCATGTCGGACTCCCTAATGGATCAAGTGATGCGGGCACCGGCAAATCCTGCGGCGCCCGTGGTGCGATGCCGCCTTCGTCGCGCCAGCGCTTTAGCTGATAAACCCAGGCCAGCACTTCGGCCACGGCGGTGTACAAGGCGGCCGGGATTTCCTCGCCCAGATTGGTATGGCGGTACAGCGCGCGCGTCAGCGGCGGCGCTTCCAGGATAGGGATTTTGTGTTCGGCGCCGATGGCGCGGATGCGCAGCGCGATCAGGTCGCTGCCCTTGGCCACCACGCGCGGCGCGCGCATGTCTTTGTCGCTATATTTGAGGGCGACCGCGAAGTGGGTCGGATTGGTCACGACGACATCGGCCCCGGCCACTTCGGACATCATGCGGCGCCGCGCCATCAGTTGCTGCTGACGGCGGATCTTGGCTTTGATCTGCGGATCGCCTTCGCTTTCCTTGTGTTCCTGGCGCAAATCCTCGCGCGACATGCGCAGCTTGCGGTAGTGGTTCCACAACTGGTACGGCACATCAATCGCCGCCACCAGCAGCAGCGAGGCAATGATCAGCCAGCAGCAATGCGCCACCAGCCGCACCGTATGCGACAGCGCGGCATGCATAGGCTCGGTCAGCAAGCCCATGATGGTTTCCAGATTGCCGGAAATCACCCAGTAGGCGATGCCGCCCACCAGCACAGACTTGGCCAGCGCCTTGCCCAGTTCGACCAGGGCCTGGGTCGACATCAGGCGGCCGATGCCGGCGATCGGATTAAGTTTGGAAAATTTGGGCGCCAGCGTCTGCGTCGAAAACAGCCAGCCGCCCAGCATCAGCGGCGCCACCAGCGCCGCCAGCGCCATCATGGCCAGCAACGGCAACAGCGCCAGCAGCCCGTCCACCACCACGCTGCCGGCCTGCTCCATCATGTGCGCCGGCTCGAAAGCGGCGGCGCGTTCGAACTGCAATGTGTGGCGCAACGCATGCGCCACATGCTCGGTCATCGGCACGGCCGTCAGCCACAGCCCGCCGATGCCGGTGGTCAGCAATACGAACGTGCTTAATTCACGCGAACGCGCAACCTGGCCTTCTTCGCGCGCCTTTTCCAGTCGCCGGGGAGAGCCAGGTTCAGTTTTTTCGAGATCGCTTTCTTCCGACATGCATGCTCCGAACGAGGGACGAACAGCGTCCCATCAGGAGCGATTATTGATGCACCGACAAGAATGCGATCGGCCAAACAGGGTGGGGATTGACCTGCTGCTTGCGCAATCGGTGGGGGAATGGGGAGAACAGGCCATTCGTAATCTTTTAACAAGAGCGAATTATCTTGTGAATCGATTCACATAAGTGCGCCTCCAACCCTTGCTAACGCGGACGCAAGTCGCCGCATGCCGCATTCCGGATCGCGTGCTGAAAGATGGGTTCAAAGGCATCGTGCCCGACCTGGAACAGCCGGCTTTTCAACGATCCGCGTCGACGCAACCAGCACAGACTTTGCAATCCGAACACATCGCGCACCCCCTGCAATACCACCAGCGGCTCCGCGCTCCGGAATACCAGGTCCAGGTCTTGCGCAGTAACGAAATAGTCGTTGAGGTGGTAATACAGTTCCAGATTGATAGCGCGGATTGCCTGTTCGTCGATATCCGCATCGCACCAGGACAGGTCCATTGTTTTGCCATCCAGCATGAGTGACGCGCCTAGCCATAGCCTTGCCGCTGCGCGCCGTTGTTGCGAATCGGCCGAGTGCAGCGCGCAAAATAAATCTTCCAGCGTCAGCATTTCCGGCGCTTGGCGCATCTTGTGCAAGCAAAGCGTCAGCGCCTGCTCGTAAGCGGATACGTAATCTTTGGTTGGAACGAAAACAGATGCCAATGTGATTTGCGCAACCGATTCGGGGAAGCGATTTTGATACAGCAGCGACAGCCAGCTGCCCCAGGAGATGCCGAGCAGGCTGATGCCGGTAAATCCAAAATAGCGGCGCAATGCCTCGATATCGTCGACCAGCAGCGACGTATTGTTGTGCAGGAGCCGGCCGTGCGGTTGCGATCGCCCGCAGCCGCGCTGGTCGAACAGAATCACGTCGAAGCGATTCAGGTCGAAGAAAACAAGATGCTGCGCGCTGCTATAACCGCCGGGACCGCCGTGCAGAAAAAAAATGGGGCGCCCGCCTATCTTGCCGTGACGCTCCCAATAAAGCCGGTGTCCATCGCTGGTCTCGTAAAAGCCGCTGCGTTCGCACTGTGTCATCTGTCTCCACGCTTGAGTACGCAAAATTGAAATCCCCACCGGTTCCATTCCTCTGCTTCTATTCCGCTGATTCCTCTGACTCTTCTGATTTCAGTTCGGCTTGTTCGGCCTCAGTCAGATGGCGTTTTTCAATCTCCACCACCAAGTCCGGAAACGCTTCCGCCTGTTTCGTAGAAACGATTTCGTTTACGTTAAATATCCATGCATAAGCCATAATTATTTCCCTCCTTCATTCCATGATAAGAACCCATTGATCGCCACCGAGTTGGCATATTCAAGGTAGTAAGAGAGCTTTCTTACGTCAAGGAAAGTGGCTGAGAACCAGAAATTTCATAAGGCGTGGTGAGTGAAAGAGGAGTCATGAGACGCCAAATTCTGATGCCGTGTGGGCGATGCGGTGGGGGTGGGAGGTGGGCAACGCTGGGGCGTTGTTGGGGTGATGGGGGTCGGACGCTCGGTGATTCGGTGTGCTGTGGTTTTTTTTCTCTCTGTCCCGTAATGCTTTTCTTGGGAGTTTATGCGTTGTATCTTAGTCAGTTGGGGACAGAGTAATTCGCCACGCTGCGGTGGCTCTTAAACTCTGTCCCGCAATTGTTGTGGCTTGTTGAGGACAGAGTAATTCGCCGCGCTGCGGCGGCTCTTAAACTCTGTCCCACAATTTTTAAAATCCCAAACTCGACAACAAATCATCCACCTGCCCCTGATCCGAAACCGCATCCGGATTCTCTTCCGCCCGCATCTGCGGGCCGTTCAGCAGGCTGTTGCTTTCCTGCCGTTTTTCAACCGGGGTGTTATCGATCAGCACTTGCAGCAGTTGCTTCTCCATTTCATGCACCACTTCCATCATCTTCTTGATGACCTGGCCGGTCAGATCCTGGAAGTCTTGCGCCATCATGATTTCCATCAGCTGCGCATTGATTGCGCTGGCTTGCGGCGGCACGTCGGCGAGAAAGGCGCGGGTGTCCTGCACCAGCACGCGGGCATCGTCCAGTTCGACCGGGCTGGCGAACCATTCATCCCAGCGCTTGCCCAGTCCCTTGGCTTGCTTGGCCAGCTGCTCCTGGATCGGCTGGGCGACGTCGATCGCGTTCAACGCCCGTTCGGCCGCGCGCTCGGTCATCGCCGCCACATAATTCAAACGGTCGCGGGCGTCGGGAATGGCTTGCGCCGCCTTCGCGATTTCCTGGTCCAGTCCCAGCTCGCGCATGCTTTCGCGCAGCAGCCGGGTCAGGTGGCCGATACGATTGACCAGCTGCTCGGCGGAGTCGACTGCAACCGGCATATGAGGTGTGTCCTGCGTCATGTCAGGCTCCCTCTTTCTCGATCTTCTCGAAGATCTTGGTGATCTTTTCTTCCAGCGTGGCGGCGGTGAAAGGCTTCACCACATAACCGTTGGCGCCGGCCTGGGCGGCGGCAATGATGTTTTCTTTCTTGGCTTCCGCGGTCACCATCAGCACCGGCATTTTTGCCATGCGCGGATCGGCGCGGATCGATTGCAGCATGGTCAGCCCATCCATATTGGGCATGTTCCAGTCCGACACGACAAAACCGAAATTGCCGTCGCGTAGCTTTTGCAAGCCGGCCGCGCCGTCTTCAGCTTCGTCGACGTTGACGAAATCCAGTTCCTTCAGCAGGTTGCGGACAATCCGACGCATGGTCGGGAAATCGTCCACGACCAGAATTTTGATGTTTTTATCAACCATGATTACTCCAGACAATGTTTACCATGACAGCCCACTCGCACTCGCTGCGACTGGGCCAACTTAATTCTTAATCCCTTTTTCCTTCTATCGCCGACCTACGTTCCTATACCCGGTTGCCGCTGCCGCCGAACGACATCAGGCGCGCCATCAGGCGCTGGCTCATTTCCGACAATCCGGCCACTTCGTTGGCGGCGCCCATCGCGATCGCTTCGCGCGGCATGCCGAACACGACGCAGCTCGCTTCGTCCTGCGCCAGCGTGTAAGCACCGGCCTGGCGCATGCGCAGCAAGCCGGCGGCGCCGTCCTTGCCCATGCCGGTCAGGATCACGCCGATTGCATTTTTGCCGGCGTGTTTGGCGACCGAGTCGAACAGCACGTCGATCGAGGGCCGATGGCGGTTGACCGGCGGCTCCTGGTCCAGCTGGGCGACATAGTTGGCGCCGCTGCGCGCCAGCGACATATGGAATCCGCCCGGCGCGATGTAGGCGTGACCCGGCAAGACCCGCTCGCCGTGCTCGGCTTCCTTGACGGTGATGCGGCAAATGCCGTTGAGGCGCTGCGCGAAAGAATTGGTAAAACCGGGCGGCATGTGCTGCGCAATCATGATGCCGGGACTATCCGGCGGCAGCGGCTGCAGCACTTCCTTGATCGCCTCGGTGCCGCCGGTGGAGGCGCCGATGATGATCAGTTTTTCGGTACTCAGCAGCGGGCTGCGCAGCATCGGCGCCTGCGCTGCGGCATTGCCGGCAGCGGCGTCGGCAACTGCGGCTGGACGGCGCGACGGCTGCAGGCGGGCATTGGACGCGGCGCGAATCTTGTCGGCGATCAGGTCGGTATATTCCAGCAAACCGTCGCGGATGCCCAGCCGCGGCTTGGTGACGAAATCGACCGCGCCCAGTTCCAGCGCGCGCATCGTGATTTCCGATCCGCGTTCGGTCAGCGACGACACCATCACCACCGGCATCGGCCGCAGGCGCATCAGTTTTTCCAGAAAATCCAAGCCGTCCATGCGCGGCATTTCGACGTCCAGCGTCAGCACGTCGGGATTGAATTGCTTGATCAAATCGCGCGCCACCAGCGGGTCGGGCGCGGTCGCCACCACCGTCATGTCGGGCTGGCTATTGATGATTTCCGTCATCAGGCTGCGTATCAGGGCCGAGTCGTCGACACACAGAACTTTGATTTTAGTTGCGCTCACACGCTGCTCCTGTTATTTGAATAATTCCACACTGCTGCTGTTGCGTACCGGCGGTTTTGCCAGCCTTTGCGCCAATACCTGTTCTTCGCGCTGTACCTGCGCCGCATCGTTCTCACGCCGCAATTTGCGCACCATGACCTTGCCGGTGCCGGGGAAGTAACTGATCCGACGCGGCCAGCTGCCGCGCAGATCCTGGGCGGTGACCCGCACTTGTTCCATCTGCAGATAACGCAGCACAAAATCGGCATTGCGGTCGCCGATATTGAGCGTCGTCATATTGGCCAGCACCGCGCCGCCGCCAAACACCTTGGCCTCCAGCCGCTCGCGCTTGGCGCCGGCTTTCAGCAATTCGTTGAGCAAAACTTCCATCGCATACGCGCCGTAGCGCATCGACGACGAGGCTTCTTTCGACGCGCTGCTGCCGTCGTCCGGCAACATGAAATGGTTCATGCCGCCGACCCCGGCGGTGCTGTCGCGCACGCAGGCCGACACGCACGAGCCCAGCACCGTGCTGAGCACCATGTCGGACGAGGTGACGAAATATTCGTTGGGCAGCAACTTGACCGCGGGAATATTAAATTCGCGATCGAAATAATGATGCGTTGCGACCGCCTCTCCGCTTGCCGCCATTACGCATTGCCTTTGGCGCGATGCGCGCCCAACGCGCTCAGTTCGTACACGGTTTGTCCGCGCAGCTTGAACGGTTGGTTGACGTAGGAAAAATTCTCCGAATGGCCGGCAAACAACAAGCCGTGCGGCTTCATCAACGGCGCGAAGCGCTGCAAGATGCGGCCCTGGGTCGGCTTGTCGAAATAGATCATCACGTTGCGGCAAAAGATGGCGTCGAACGGCTCCTTCAAATCCCACCTTGGATCGAGCAGGTTCAGTTGCGCGAACTGCACCATCGCCGCCACTTCAGGCCGGATCCGCACTTTGCCGGCTTGAGCGCCGGAGCCCTTCAAGAAGAATCGCTTGAGCCGTTCGGGCGAGATTTTGCTGACCTGCTCCATGGTGTAGACGCCGATCGCCGCTTTTTCCAAAACCTGGGTGTCGATGTCGGTGGCGATGATGGTGGCGGAACTGGCGCGGCTGCCCAGCGCTTCGATCAAGGTCATCGCGATCGAATACGGCTCTTCGCCGGTGGAAGCGGCCGAGCACCAGACGCTGAGCGGCTGAGGGCATTTGACGGCATGCTCCGCCAGCAACGGGAAATGGTGCGCCTCGCGGAAAAAAGCCGTCAGGTTGGTCGTCAGCGCATTGGTAAACGCCTGCCATTCCTCGCTGTCGTTATCGGCTTCCAGCGCCGCCAGATAAGAGGTGAACTCGGTCAGGCCCAGCTCGCGCAGGCGGCGCGACAAGCGGCTATACACCATCTCGCGCTTTTGTTCGCTGAGCGAGATCCCCGCACGCTGATGAATCAGGGTGCGGACCCGCGCAAAATCGCTGTCGGTCAGCAGGAAGTCGCGCGCTGCGCCTGAGCTGGAACGGGGTGTCTGGTTGCTGGTTATACGCATCGTTTCAACATGGTTGGTAAGTTATGGGCACTTCGAAAAACCTACTGCGCGTCTCAATCTCGGGCCTGCGATGCTCGCCCGCTCCGTACGGCTGCAGGTGTTGCAACTTCGTCGTCCCGACCTTGAGCCGCTCGCTACGGTTTTTCGAGGTGCACTCGTACAAGTGATGATCAATCAAAAGGTTTCCCAGTCGTCGTCCGCCGGCACTTTGGCCGAAGCGGGAGCCGCTGCCGGCGCCGGCGCTGCAGCCGAGGTCGGCGTCAATTTCAGGTAAGGCTTCTGGGCCGCGCTGCCGGCGGCCTTGGCTTTGGCTGACTTCAGGATCGGCTTGGCGGCAGAGCCGGCCCGCACCGCTGCCGGTGCCGGCCGGCTGACCGGCTTGCTGCTGGCCGCGGCGGCCGCCAGGTGCGATTGCGTGCCCTGCCCCGGGCTGTCCTGCAAGCGGAATACCGACACCGCTTCGTGCAGGCGCTGGGCTTGCTCTTCCAGCGCGCCGGCCGCGGCGGCGGCTTGCTCGACCAGTGCCGCATTTTGCTGCGTCACGCGGTCCATCTGGATCACGGCTTGGTTGACTTGTTCGATGCCGCTGCTTTGTTCTTCCGAGGCTTCGGTGATTTCGCCCATGATGTGGGTGACGCGTTTGACCGCTTGCACCACTTCGTTCATGGTTTCGCCGGCGCGGTCCACCAGCACCGAGCCGGAATCGACGCGCGCCACCGAGTCGTCGATCAAGCCCTTGATTTCCTTGGCCGCCTGCGCGCTGCGCTGCGCCAGGGTCCGCACTTCGCCGGCCACCACGGCAAAACCGCGGCCTTGTTCGCCAGCGCGGGCAGCTTCCACCGCGGCGTTCAGGGCCAGGATATTGGTCTGGAAAGCGATGCCGTCGATCACGCCGATGATGTCGGCAATCTTTCTGGAGCTGTCGGTGATGCCCTGCATGGTGTCGACCACCTGACCGACCACGGTGCCGCCCTTGGCGGCGATGTCGGAGGCGGTTTGCGCCAGCTGTCCGGCTTGCCGCGCATTGTCGGCGTTCTGGCGCACGGTGGCGGTCAGCTGTTCCATGCTGGCGGCGGTTTGCTCCAGCGATGCGGCTTGCTGTTCGGTGCGGGCCGACAAATCGCTGTTGCCGGCCGCGATTTCGCGGGTGGCTACGGTGATCGAGCTGCTGCCCTGGCGGATCTCCTTGACCGTCGCCGCCAGTCGCTGCTGCATCTGCTGCATCGCGTGCAACAGGCTGCTGGTGTCTTTGGCGCCGACCTCTACTTGCAAGTTGAGATCGCCGTCGGCAATCCTGCTTGCGATTTCGGTCGCGTACACCGGCTCGCCGCCCAGGCTGCGGGTGACGCTGTTAATCACCAGCAGCATCAATGCCGAGACGGCAGCGCCGATGGCGAACAGGATCATCAGTTCTTTGCGCAGGTTGGCGTAGAACTCGGTGCTGACGTCGTTCAGGAACACGCCGGCGGCGATATGCCAATCCCACGGTTGGAAATACTTGACGTAGCTGACCTTCGGCACTTCTTCCTTGCTTGGCAGTTCGGTGTAGTAGTCGACATAGCCCGCCCCCTGCTCCTTGCCGACTTTGACCAGCTCAGTGAAGTAGTGCTTGCCGTTGGGGTCTTTCTTTTCGGCGACGTTCTTGCCGATCAATTCCAGCTTGATTGGATGCTCCAGCACCACCGGCTGCGAATCATTGATGAAAAAATAATTGCCGTCGCCGAAGCGCATCGCGGTGATGCGTTTCAACGCTTCGCGCTGCGCGTCTTCCTTCTTCATCTTGTTCGCGGCGACATCGGCGGCGTAGCTTTTGACCAAGGTGTCCGCGGTCTCGACCAGGTTTTTGACCGCTTCCTTGCGCTCTTTCAGCATGGTGTCGCGAGTGTTCATCGCCGACCAGCCGCCCAACACCAGCAAGCCGACCCACATGCATGCCAGCGCCGCTAATAGCTTCCTTTTTAAACTTAAGTTGTTCATTTCCGCCCGCCTAAGAGATTTTTACAGCCGCGCTTCAATGGCGCAGTCATCGTCGTGCAGCCCCCACCTTGGCCCACACTGCAATATAAGCAGGCGCGGCCTCTGCTGATGCCCAGAAAAACGGCCTAAACAGCCAGCTTCTTAAGCTATGGTCGTAGGTTGGGCTGGAAAGCCCAACGTTTGGTGGCGACGGAGATGAAAATGTTGGGCTTTCCAGCCCAACCTACGCTCTTGTGGTCCGCAACAATCTGCGCTATCGTGCCCACGTCGCGCAGAAAGTACGCGATGCGGCGTCAGAACCGCTTACACCTTACCTTGTGCCCGCCACCTTCGTCGCCCGACGAAGGGCGGAAATTCACCGTACGAGGAGATCAGCATGCATGGCAACAATCCGTCGCAACCATCCCCAGCTTCCCCCGCAATCGTGTATCTCAATCGCGCCATCGACAACGCCTGTCTCGGCATGCACAGCGCCACCGACGTGCTGCGCGTCTTCAAGGCGATGCGTGACCTTTCCAAAAACAATGAAGTGATGCAGGGGCTGGCGCTGACCGGCATCAAACTGGCCGACGACCACTTCAATATGTTCGATGCCGAGCGTGGAGAATTGGAGCGCGAGAAGGCTGGCAAGCCGTAGGACTCGGGTTTGCGAGGCTTACGCTGCAACAGAGCTAAATGGGGTCAGAGTTTTTTTTCGTCGGCTGTTTGACGAAAATTACTCTGACCCCTTTTAGCGAGCCACGGAGTAGATACGTTTGCATTCGGTCGTTCGGTCGTCGCGTAGCTAATACGGTCACCACTCCGTGGATGCTCGCCGGGGGTGGCCCGGCAGCCAGTCCCTTTTCTTGCTTCGCCAAGAAAAGGAACCAAAAGAAGGCGACCGCAAGCCACTGCCCGCCGTAGGCGGGTCCCCAAATGTGCCAACTATTAGCCGGGTGTGAAGACAAACTCGCCTTCGGCTCAAACATGTCTTCCCACAATTCCCGGCTAACAGTCGTCCCATTTGGCAGCGTCTCAATGCGGAATGCACGTCAACGGCAACGTCAAAAACACCCCCACCCCCTCGGCGCTCCGTAGGCCGCTAAGCGGGGGTAGGTTGGGCTGCAAAGCCCAACGTTTGACGCGACGGCGGTGAAAATGTTGGGCTTCGCCTTCGGCTCAACCACAACCTACGACGCCTCTTAAACTATGTCCCCGATTAACTACAGAGGCTGTGGGTTTTGCCGTTGCCGTTGCCGTTGACGTTGATCTTGAATTCCGCATTGGGACGCTGCCAAATGTGGTGGCTGTCAGTCGGGAATTGTGGGAAGGCATGTTTGAGCGCAGCGAGTTTGCCTTCACACCCGACTGATAGACGACACATTTGGGGACCTGACCGAAGGGAAGGCAGTGGCTTTGCGGTCGCCTTCTTTTGGTTACTTTTCTTGGCGAAGCAAGAAAAGTGACTAGCTGCCGGGCTACCCCCGGCGGGCTTCCACGGAGTAGCAAATGTATTAGCTACCCAAAGACCGAACGCATGCAACCGCCCAAACTCCGTGGCCCATTAAAAGGGGTCAGAGTAATTTTCGTCAAACACCCGACGAAAAAAACTCTGACCCCATTTAACTACGTGTCTCGTAATTGATGCTATTGCGACAGCGACCGCATCTTACGCCCTTGCAGCTGCTGCGCCTTTGGCGTGATGTCGATCATGCGCTTACCCTGGGGCCGAACTTGCGGCTGGGACGGCGGCGGGACAACCACTTCGCCGCCGTCCAATTTGAAGGCGCTGACCACCTGCGCCAAGGCAGCGGACTGATCCTGCAGGCTGGCGGCGGCAGCCGACGCTTCTTCCACCAGCGCGGCGTTCTGCTGGGTGACTTGATCCATCTGACTGATGGCTTGATTGACTTGTTCGATGCCGGTGGTTTGCTCGTTGCTGGCGGCGCTGATCTCGCCCATGATGTCGGTCACCCGTTTGACGCTGGCGACGATTTCATCCATGGTCGAACCGGCTTGATCGACCAGCCGGGTGCCGACCCCGACCTTTTCTACCGAGTCGTCAATCAGCGATTTGATTTCCTTGGCGGCAGCGGCGGAGCGCTGAGCCAGGCTCCTGACTTCGGCTGCCACGACCGCAAAACCGCGCCCCTGCTCGCCGGCCCGGGCCGCCTCCACCGCGGCGTTCAACGCCAGGATATTGGTCTGGAAAGCGATGCCGTCAATCACGCCGATGATGTCGACGATTTTTTTTGACGAGGCATTGATCGAGCCCATGGTGTTGACCACCTGGGTCACCACCGAGCCGCCGTGGATCGCTACTTCGGATGCGGATACCGCCAGCTGATTGGCTTGACTGGCATTGTCGGCGTTCTGCTTGACGGTCGAGGTCAGCTGCTCCATCGAGGCGGCGGTTTCTTGCAGCGAGCTGGCTTGCTGCTCGGTGCGCGACGACAAATTAAGATTCCCGGCAGCGATCTGGCCGGAGGCGGTGGCGATGGTGTCGGTGCCGCTGCGGACTTCGCCGACGATTCTTAGCAGGCTTTGATTCATGTCTTTCAATGCGTGCATCAGCTGGCCGGTTTCGTCGCTGGAGCGGACTTCGATGTCCGCGGTCAGGTCGCCGGCGGCGACTCTGCGCGCCACGTTAACGGCAAAACCGAGCGGCGTCGAGACGATGCGCGCGATCCATACGGCCAGGCCGAAACCGAGCAGCACCATGAGCACCATCAGGCCCATGATCCAGTTTCGTGCCTGGGCGTAGATGTCTTCACCCTTCTTGCTAGCGCGGACGCTGCCGTCGCTGTTGATCTGCACCAGGCGTTCGACATCGTTGTCGAGCTGGATGATGAGCGCCAGCGATTCGCCGCGGCTTTCTTTCAGCGCCTCATCCTTTTTGAAAGAACGCGACAGCGCGACGATCTTGCCGCCTACCGTCAGATAGCTGGCGAACTGGGTCTTGAGCTGCTCGTACACGGCTTTTTCTTCCGGCTCGGACACCAGGGTGCCGTATAGGGCGATATTTTTTTGCAGGTCGGCTTGGGCATCGGCGATGCTCTTGGCTGTGTTGTCCATGTCGGCGGCGTCGTTCGACATGATGTGCTGCATCTCGATATTGCGCAGACGCGCCAAGCCGCCTTTGAGCACCAGGATGGTCCGTATACTTGGCAACCAATTGGTGTTGATCTCGGTGGCGGTCGCGTTGACTTGCGACAGTTGCATGATGGAGATCACGCCGAGCACCACTGTCAGCGTCGAGATCAACGCGAACGACAGCAACAGCTTGGTCGCAATTTTCAAGTTATAGAACCAGGTCATGATGTTGTTTACTTTTCAGATGGTGGTTTCAGATACACGCAAAAAATGTGAGCGCGACCCCGCCAGGCATTTTTGCGAGCAGCCTGGCGTCAAATTTCCGAGCTTGATGGTGTTAACGGCAGCGATTTGGATTTTTTTAGGGGTTTCCTGAAAATAGACGGAACTTTTTATTGCCGCGTAGGTTGGGCTGGAAAGCCCAACGTTTCTTTAATCGCAATCAAACGTTGGGCTTTCCAGCCCAACCTACGTTCTGTATGCCACAACTGACATCTCTGACAGCCAAGCGACGTCAACTCCGACTGGCCGACTTCCACATGCTCGCAGCACGTTCGGCAATTTTGTTATATATTGACCGTAATATTATGATCGTCATATAAAAACGGACTATCTTCATGCGCTACGCCAAGCATCATAAAAGCGAAACCCGCCGCGACATTGTGGAAACCGCGAGCCGCCGCTTTCGCGAGGAGGGAGTGGACACGGTCGGCATCGCCAGCCTGATGGCGGATATCGGGCTGACGGCCGGCGGCTTCTACGCCCACTTCGAATCGAAGGAAGCGCTGGTTGCCGAGGCTTGCAACGACGGTCTGGCGATCACCATCGCGCAGCTGCGCGAGTACGTGAACTACCATCCGCCGGGTCAGCGCCTGTCTGCGCTGGCGGATGCTTATCTGTCGCCGCGCCATCGCGATGCGCCTGGTTACGGCTGCGTGATCGCGGCCAACGGTGCCGAGATCGCTCGTCGCCCGCCCGAGACGCGCGCGCTGTTCGCGAGCCAGCTCAATGAGTGGATTGCGTTGATCGGCGAGATATTGCAGGAAGACGGTTTGAGCGCGAATCCCGCCAGCATAGTCAGCGCCATGACCGGCTCCATGATCCTGGCGCGCTCGGTCGATGATCCGGTGCTGTCGGCCTCTTTTCTTGAATCCGGTCTACGCGCGGTGCAGGCATGCATAGCGACTAACCAAACCTGAATCCCAAGCCCAACCTCGCAAGCACGTCGTTTTTCACGTTAAAGGAGAAATGAAATGTTGGTTTCACCCGTTATCGCTGGTTTTGCCCGCTCGCCGTTTCATTTCGCCCGTAAAGGCGCGCTGATCGGCATGCGGCCGGATGATATTGCGGCCCAGGTGGTCAAGGGATTGATCGAGCGGCTTGATGTCGATCCGGCGCTGATCGAGGATGTGATTGCAGGTTGCGCCTATCCGGAAGGCGAACAGGGCGACAATATCGCGCGCATCGTCGGCCTCTTGGCCGGCTTGCCGCAGTCGGTGGCGGGGATGACGATCAATCGCTTTTGCGGTTCGTCGATGTCCGCGGTCCACATGGCGGCGGCTTCGATGCAGATGGGTGCGGGCGAGGCTTTTCTATGCATCGGGGTGGAGTCGATGACGCGGGTGCCGAACGGCGGTTTTCATCCGGCACCCAATTTGACGTTGCTGGAGAGCCGCACGCAGGCTTACGTGACGATGGGCCAGACCGCGGAAAATGTGGCCACGCAATACCGCATCAGCCGCGCCGATCAGGAGTTGCTGGCGGCCGAGTCGCACCGCAAGGCCGCCACGGCGCAGGACATCGGCCATTTCGAGCGCGAGATCGTGCCGATCAAGACCGCCGACGGCATCGTCACGCGCGACGGTTGCATCCGGGCCAATACGACACCCGAGATCCTGGCCAATTTGAAGCCGGCGTTCGACCCCACCGGCAGCGTCACCGCCGGCACCTCATCACCGTTGACCGATGGTGCAACAGCGCTGCTGGTATGCAGCGAGCAATTCGCGCAGCGTCACAAGCTCGACATTTTTGCCCGCATCAAGGCGGTCGCCGTGGCCGGCTGCCCGCCCGAAATCATGGGCATGGGGCCGGTTTATGCGACCCGCAAAGCCTTGCAGCGCGCCGGTTTGAGCATGGCGGACATCGACGTGATCGAGCTCAACGAGGCCTTCGCCAGCCAAGCCGTGGCGTGCATCCGCGAGTTGGGCATGGATGCCAGCCGGGTCAATGTGGATGGCGGTGCGATCGCGCTCGGACATCCGCTGGGTGCGACCGGCGCCCGCATCACCGGCAAGGCGGCCGATATTCTCAAACGTCAAGGCGGGCGCTATGCGCTGGCGACGCAGTGCATCGGCGGCGGTCAGGGAATCGCAACGATATTGGAAAGTGTGTAGAAATGATTTTGTTGATCGGGCAGTCGGGGCTGACCGCCCGATCGGTATCAGGCGAACACTATGCCCGGCTCGGTTGTGCTCCAGCTGTTCTTGCCGCCGGCCGCGTGTCAACCGCCAGGCAGCACACGGAAGTGAGCACGCCGCCCAGCACCAGCAAGGCAAACAGTGTTTGGAAATGCGGCAGATCGACGTTCTTGCCGCCGACCATCAGCACCGTGGCAGCGACGCCGAACACCGATCCCATTTGGCGGATCGCGGTATTGACAGCGATGCCGACGCCCAGCCGATTGCCGGGAAGTCCATGCACCGCAGCGCCCGACAGGGACGGCAAGGTCAAGCCGACGCCGAGTCCAGTCAACAGCATGCCGGGCAGCCAGACGCTCAAGAATTGCGGGCTGGGGCCGGCGCCGATGAAGAGCCACATGGCGCCGCCGGCAAATACAAAGCCGCCCAGCACCAGCGATACGCGATGACCAAGACGGGCGGCAAATTTGCCCGAGATGATGGCAACCGGTATCACCAGCAGCGGCCCCGGACTGACCGCCAGCCCTGACAGTGACAGCGAGTAGCCCCAGATTTTGGTCAGGAAAAAGAAGAAGCCGAAGAACATCGTGGTGAAGGTGATGCCGAAACAAAAGGTGGCCAGGTTGACGTAGGAGAAGTTGGCGCTGCGGAACAAGGTGAGATCCAAAGCCGGCGCCTTCGATTTTCCGGACCAGGAAATAAAGGCCAGCAACAGCAGCGCGCCGGTCAGTACCGCAGAGACGGTTTTCATGTCGAGCGCGCCCCACTCGCCCGATTGCACCACGCCCAGCGACAATAAACCGACGCCGCTGATCAGCAAAAAAATGCCGAAGATATCCGGCGCAACCGCGGGTTCTCCGGTGCGATGTTCGCGCAACGCGGACAGCCCGCGAACGATGGAAATCAGGCCGATCGGCACGTTGACGTAGAACGCGTATTGCCAGCCGAAGTGATCGACAATGAAGGCGCCGGTACTGGGTCCGACCGCACCGGCCAACGCTGCTACCGCACCCCAGAGCGCCACCGCCACCGGTCGCTTGGCCGGGGGAAATGCCGCCAGCACCAGCGACAAAGAAGATGGGGTTAACAACGCCGCCCCCACCGCCTGCAGTGCTCTGGCGGCAATCAACATCTCGGACGACGGCGACAGACCGCACAGCGCCGAGGCGAATATGAAGATCGTCACGCCAAACAGGAAAATCTTGCGATCGCCATGCATATCGGCCAACCGTCCGGCCGGCACCAATAACGCTGCGTACATGATGCTGTAGGCATTCAGCACCCAGGAAAGATGGGCGCTGGTCGCATGCGGAAAGGTCTTTTGTATTGCACCGAAAGAGATGAACAGAATGGTGGCGTCGATGGAAACCAGGAACACCGCTACGCTGGTGAGCCAAAAAACTTTCCACGGACTGCTCGTATTTTGCGAAGAACTGGCCAGCATGATTTCCCCTTAAGATGTATATGCACATATTCGCACATAAAAAAATCGCAGCTCCTTGAGGGGAGTTGCGAACACGCGCAAAAGTATAGCCTCAACAAAAGGGACAGGCAATGCGGGCTGATTGGGATCGCTATCGGGAATGCTTGATCAGATCAGATTCCCAGGAAGTTTTTAGGCCGATTCGCAAGATGTAAAAGCTAGCAGGTTGTCGTCCCGGTACCACAGAATTTTGGCTGTTCGCCCCCGAATCCGGACGTCGTAAATCCCTATTCGCAGGCGTCGGCGGTCTATGTGCAGCAGCTTTTTTTTGCGGTTGCGATATCAAACATGGATGGTTAGCCGAGGCTCAAAAAATAAATTTACATCCATTGACATTTAATATGCGCATACATATTATTATTGCATTGCAGCAACCAATCAATTGCGCAAATCCCATAGCTTTACCGTACCAAGCCTATTGGGCACCTCGAAAAACCGTAGCGAGCGGCCCAAGGTCGGGTCGACGAAGTTGCAACACCTGCAGCCGTACGGAGCGGGCGAGCATCACAGGCCCGAGATTGGGCCGCGCAGTAGGTTTTGCGAGGCGCCCTATTGCCTACCAGTTGTACGACTGGGGGCGAGCGACCTATTAACGATGTTCAACGACGTGAAATCGGATTCGTGTAAAAGGAATGAACATGGGCAATTTCGATACTTCTGAGTGCGAACGCATTGTGCGGTGGACCGATGCGGCTGCGGCTGCGGCTGCGGTGCGCGGCGTCAGCGGTCGAGAAATCCTGGAACGGATCCGGACCGGAAAACACCCGGCACCGCCGATGGCGGCGCTGATCGGTTTTCAGATCCAAGAGGTGGCGGAAGGAAGAGTGGTCATGACGCTTACGCCGCATCCAAGCCTGGCCAATCCGATGGGGACGATCCACGGCGGTGCGGCGGCGACCTTGCTCGATACGGCAATGGGCTGCGCGGTGCATACCCTGCTGCCGGTGGAGCGCGGTTTCGCCACGCTCGAACTGAAGCTGAATTACGTGCGGCCGATTCACATCAATGGCGACGACATGATCGGCGAAGGCCGGGTTCTCAACGTGTCGCGCCAGACGGTCTTGGCGGAAGGCTCTTTGCGGGACCGTGCCGGGAAGTTATTCGTCCATGCCACCGCGACCTTCTCATTGTTCGACATGCCGATTAACTGAGATGGAGGCGAGCAAATGGCTGCGATCGAAAACCGAAACGACAGGCGAAGTTTTTTCATGGCTCGAACAGTAAGAACTGCATCGGGAGGCAGATTGAATAAGCATGACCGGGAAATGATGCGATCGCAACCTGCGCTTATCCTCAGCTTGAAAGAACGATGCCGTCTGCAGCAATCTTCGTGCTCAGTTCGTAGATGTTCCGGTCCAGTTGTTCGATGCTCTGTCGACCGAAAATCCTGCTCACCTTGTCCTGCGCTTTTTTCCAATCTTTCTCGCAGGCGGCTAGCAGTGACTTTCCTCCGTCGGTCAAACACCACAGCCGAACCCGAAGATCGGCGCCTGGCCGGACATCCACCAGCTCCATTTTTTTCAGCGTGGCGAGGGTGCGGCTCAGCGTGGTTGAATCCAGCAGCAAAGCGCTGGCAAGATCGCCGGTGCTCGACTCTTTGCGGGTCTTGATCGTCATCAGCAGGGTGAATTGCGTGACCTTGATGCCGTGCGGCAGGAGAAACTCGTCGTAGAGCGCAGTAATGCCTCTTGCGGCCTGGCGTATCGTTCCACAGTGACAGGAGAGCTTCATTGGTGCAGTAGACATGTGTGTTCTCTCTTATAGAAACAGGCAGTTGAAAAGATTTTGTGAATTGTCAGACAGCTTCAAATTGACGACTGCCACCTCTATTTCAGGCGTCGTTTTCCACTCGAAGACACCGAGCGGACTTGCTATTGGATATGGAAAAACTATTTTCTTGGCCCTATAAACGCACGATCGTTTTATTTGATAATATGTAACAAAGTTGACTCAAAGCAACCAATGGAGCGGCGACATGACGTTAAATTCAACCAGCAGCGAAGCACTAGCGACTCAGATCAGCGCGAGTCACACACCAGCGACCAACTTTTTCGATCTTGCCGATGCCGACAGCATGTCATCCGTCCTGCTGCATCGTGCCGCCACCACTCCCGATGAAGTCGCCTTCCGCTTTTTGAGCAATGGCGACGATGATATCGTCGAATGGACTTACGGCCAATTGAGCAAACATGCAAGTAACATTGCTGCCAAGCTGACGCAGCAGAATCCAACCCCGACCCGGGTGTTGCTGGTGCTTGAGCCTGGTCTTGAATATATCGCCGCTCTTTTTGGCATATTCCAGGCTGGCGCTACCGCGATACCTTCCTTTCCACCGGCCGGCAGCCGCGCTGTTTCCCGGCTGGCGAGCATTTATGCCGACTGCGACGCCGACCTGATTATCGCTGACGCCTCCTTCCGCGCCGCAGAGGACCGACTGAACGCCGCCCTCGCGCCTGACGGCTCGCACCCGCAGTGGCTGTTCGTTGACGATGATTTTCTTATGCACGAATATGCATATACACATTATAGCATCGCACAAGAAAATGTATATACACATTACATTTCTGCACCAAAGCGGGACCCGCTCCACTTCCCTGCCCTGCTGCAATACACCTCGGGTTCCACCGGCGAACCCAAGGGGGTGATGCTGTCGCACGCCAACCTGATCAGCAATTGCAAGGTGCTGGCGGATCGCCTGGGCCAACCCGAACGGCACGTCGGATTCACCTGGTTGCCGCCTTACCACGACATGGGATTGATGGGAGCGTTGCTGCTGTCGGTGTACGGCGGTTTTCCGCTGCTGATGATGTCGCCGGCGCATTTTGTCCAACGTCCGCTGCGTTGGTTGAAGGCGATGAGCAAGCACGGGGTGACGACCTCGGTGGCGCCGAATTTTGCGCTCGACCTGTGCGTCGAATCGGTGACTGACGAAGAACTGGCCACGCTCGACCTGAGTAAATTGACAATGCTGTTCTGCGGTGCTGAGCCGGTCAGGATGTCGACACTGGAGCGCTTCACGCAGAAGTTCGGGCCACGCGGCTTTTCCGCCTCGGCCTATGTGCCGTGCTACGGGCTGGCAGAAGCCACCCTGTTCATTTCCGGCAAGCCGCACGCCGCCGGTGAGCCGCGCACGATCCACATCGACAAGGAAGAACTGGCGCGCGGTGCGATCCAGGTGACGGCGGCATCCGATGCAAATGCTCATGCGGTGGTCAGCTGCGGCACGATAGCGGCGGAGCACGAGATGCTGATCGTCGATCCGGACACGCGCGAGCCGGTGGCGGAGAACGAGGTGGGCGAAATCTGGTTCAGCGGCGCCAGCGTCGCGCTCGGCTATTTGAATAAGAAGGAAGCCAGTCTGGGGATTTTCAAGGCGACGCTCGCCGGCGCTTGTTCCGACCGCACCTATCTGCGCACCGGCGATCTCGGCTTTATGTTGTGCGGCGAATTGTTCATCTCCGGCCGCATCAAGGACGTGATCATTTTCGGCGGCCGTAATCTGTATCCGCAAGATATCGAGGCGTCGGTGCAGCTGAGCCACCCGGCGATCCGGACCAATGGCGTGGCGGCTTTTTCAGTCCATTCCGACTCTTCCGAAAAGCTGGTGGTGGTGGCCGAGATTGCGCGCAGCGCCAAGCTCGACGAGCTGGGATTGCAGGAGGTCGGCGAGGCGATCACCACCGCGGTCACCAGGGATCACGGCGTCTGTCCTTCGGAAATCCATCTTGCTCCGGTCAGCACGATTCCGCTGACCACCAGCGGCAAGGTGCGCAGAAATGCCTGCCGCGAAGCGTTCGTGCAGGGTGCGCTGGCGGCGGTCAAACCGCGTGCCGAGCGCCTCGCCGCCAGCACCGTCAATCAGGAGTGACCCATGCTGCCAACTAAAGATGTCTCGCTTGCCGCCCACAAACTCCAGCCGAGCGCCGTCGCCGACGGCGATGCGAAGGCGCGGCGGCTGGCTTATCTGACGGTCTTCGTGCCTGCCTTCGGCTTCGTGGCGGCGATCGCTTACGCGGTTGCCTATGGTGTGGGCTGGCTGGAAATGGCGCTGCTGGGCGGCATGTATTTCCTCACCTCGTTCGGGGTCGAAGGCGGGCTGCATCGCTTCTTCTCCCATCGGGCGTTCAAGGCCGGTCCGCTGGTGACGATGCTGATCGGGATTCTCGGCTGCATGGCGGCGCAAGGTCCTATCCTGTTTTGGGCGGCAACGCACCGCATGCACCATGTGTTCACCGACCGCGACGGCGATCCGCATTCGCCGGTGCCGCAGGAGCCGGGATTCGTGAACCACGTCAAAGCGCTGTGGCATGGCCACGTCGGCTGGCTGTTTTCGGTCAGGCGCGCCAACTGGAGCAGCTACGTGCCGGATCTGTTGGCCGACCGCCGCGTGCTGTGGGTCAATCAACGCTACATGCGCTGGGTGTTGCTGGGCCTGGTGATTCCGGCTGCGATCGGAGCCGCGGTCGGCGGTCTGGATGGTGCGCTGCGCGGTTTCCTGTGGGGCGGATTGGCGCGGATATTTTTACTCGACCAGGCGACCTGGGCGGTCAATTCGCTGGCGCATACGATAGGCAGCAGGCCACATGTGACGCGCGACAAGAGCGGCAATGTCGCGTTCCTTGCGCTGTTTACCGCCGGCGGTTCATGGCACAACAACCATCATGCCAACCCGTCGCTGGCGCACAACGATCTGCATTTCTGGCAAATCGACATTGCCGCCTGGGTCATCCGTTTTTTAGCAATGGTGGGGCTGGCGTGGGACGTCAGGCGTCGGCGCGATGCCCCTGAAGAAATCAGCGAAGCCTCTGTAAATCACGATTAAAAGTCAGGAGAATTACGATGGACACACGCGTCAAATATTCCACCCCCGGTTTATCCGCCGAGGCCCGCGACAAGCTGCGCCCCGGCATCGCACCGCTGACCGGAGTCGGCGCCACGGTCAAGCAGCTGACGGCGCTAGCCGTGATGCTGGTGCCGTTTGCCGGGTTCCTGCTGGCCTTGCAAAGGGTCATCGCCGGCACTTTTTCGACCACCGATGTAGTGCTGTTTGCGGTCATGTATTTTTTGCACATGGGCGGCATCACGATGGGTTTTCACCGCTACCTGGCGCACAAGACCTTCAACACTTCGCGTTTTTTCGAGGGCCTGTTGCTGATCTGCGGCTCGATGGCGGCGCAGGGTCCGATCATGTTTTGGGTCACGACTCATAGACGGCATCACACGTATAGCGACCAGCCGGGCGATCCGCATTCACCCAATCTGTACGGCAAAAGCCTGGGCGCCAAAATCAAAGGCTTGTGGTACGCCCACATGCCGTGGATGCTGGCGAAAGACATCTCCGGCTGGAATTTCTTCGCGCCCGACATCCTGGCCAACCGCAAGCTGTTTTTCTACCACCGCAGTTACGCGCTCTGGATCGTGCTCGGCCTGGTGATCCCGGCCGTCATCGGCGGACTGGTCGGCGGCAGCCTGTCGGCAGCGTTCAACGGTTTCCTGTTCGGCGGCCTAGCGCGGATTTTCCTGGCCAACCAGGCAGCCTGGTGCGTCGGCTCGGTCAGCCACATGATAGGCAGCAAAGCGTTCAAGACCGACGACAAAAGCGCCAATAACTGGACCGTGGCGATCCTCACCATGGGCGAGGGATTGCAAAACAACCACCACGCTTTCCCGGGCTCGTACCGGCACGGCATCAAATGGTGGGAGCCGGACCTGAGCGGCTGGATCCTGACCGCCCTGGGCGCGCTGGGCGTGGTGTGGGACTTGCGTTTCCCGGATGAAAAAACCATACGCAAACTCTCGCTGGACCGTTCTTAATTATTTATTCAACGACTCAACAAGGAGCAAACATGTCACAAGAAAAGAAAAGCGGCGGCTTATTCGGGCTGTTCCGGAAATCCGGCAGCAGCACGGATTTTGACGGTCCCCTGAGCGAGGATGTGATTCGTCAGTGGCTGGTCAAGCGCCTGGCCAAACAATTGAAGCTGGACCCACGCAGCATCGACACCACCCGCAAATTCGAGTCTTACGGTCTGGATTCGATCGTCGCGGTGCAGGTCTCGGGCGATCTGGAAAAACTGGTGGAACAGCGTTTGTCGCCGGCGTTGCTGTTCGAACACCCAAGCATCGAAGAATTGAGCACCCATCTGGCCCGCGAGCTGGGGCTGACAGAAACCGCTGAATCCGTTTAATCCGCCTTATCCGCATAAACAGGAGAAATCTAATGCCGCCCGTGAACAGCTTTCCTTCTTCTCCCGGCCCGGAGTTCGCGACCTTCCTCGAGAAGTCCAAGCGACTCGAGGGAGCGCGTCTGGCCGAGGTCATTCCCAAGTCTCTGCTCGAACCCAAGGCCGGGCGCGGCCTGGCCGGATTCGTGATCAGTTATGCCTTGTACATCGGCGCCATCGTCGGCGTCGCCTACGCGCCGCACTGGTCGCTCTACCTGCCGCTGTGGATCGTGGCGGGATTGGGCGGCTGGGGTCTGCACTGCATTGCGCATGACTGCGGGCACAACTCTTTTTCGCGCAACAAGACGCTCAATGTGACGATCGGGCATCTGGCGCTGCTGCCGCTGCTGTATCCGTTCTACGCCTGGAAGCACGTGCATAACCTGCATCACTTCAACACCAACAACCTGGAACTGGACACCGATTGGCGGCCGATCCCGAAAGCGATGTACACCAGGATGTCGCTGTGGGAACGGGCGGTCTATCGCGGCACCCGGACCTGGCTGTGCTGGGCCGGCACGATCAATTACTGGCTGGCGTCCGGCGTGCGGCCTGGCTTCTTCCCGAAAAAAGATATGCGCAGGGATGCCAGACGCTCGCTGGCCTTCGTGACCATCGTGACGATCGTGTATTTTTCGGCGCTGGTCTATTTCACCGGGGTACGCGGCTTTCTGCTGTTTTTCTTTGCGCCCTGGATCGCCACGCATACCTGGTTCAGCATCACCACATTGATGCACCATACCGCGAGCGACATCCCGTTCCTGACGTCCGAGCACTGGACCGCGAATGCCAGCCGGATGCTGGTGACCACCGATTACCGCTATCCGAAATGGCTGCTGTTCCTGACCCACAATATCTCGATCCATACCGCGCATCATGTGATACCGGTGGTGCCTTTCTACAATTTGCAAAAGGCACAGCTTGCACTGAAGGAAGCCTATCCCGGCATGATTCGCGAGAAACCGTTCACCTTTGGCGACTTCTGGAAAGTGGTGAAGACCTGCCATTTTTACGATCCGGATTCGGGCTATTACAAGGATCTGGCGGAGCGGCGCGCAGGCGATCATTCCAGCACCGCCCCGGTCACCAACGTCTGATGCCAGACCCGTCGCGAGGACTCCTATGGAAGACATGACCATGGCCGCGCTACAACACCAGGCCAGCGCGCCTGCGGCTGCCGCGCCGGTGCAGTTGCCCTTAAAGCTGAGGCTGGCGCGGCTCGGCTACCGGCTGGGCGGCATGCTGGCGCCGGCCACCGCCGGCCGTTTCGCCGCGGATGCCTTCGGCCGCTCCCGGATGAAGGGGGCGCGCACCAGTTTCAAGCTGCCGCTTGGGGCTGAAGCGTTCGGCATCGTCGGCAACCAGGATGTGCAGCAGGGCTATGTGTGGAAAAAAAACGGCCCCACTGCGCTGCTGGTGCACGGCTGGGGCTCGGACAGCAGCAGCATGTACGGCTTCGTCAAACCGATGCAAACCCTGGGGTTCCAGGTCGCTTCGTTTGACGCGCCGGCACATGGGGCCGCTGCCGGCCATAAAACCACCATGACCAGGTTCGTCAACGCGGTCGGCGCCACCATCGACTCGCTGGACAATGTACAGGTGGTGATCGCACATTCGCTGGGGTCGATCGCTACCGTCGCCGCACTGTCTCAGGCCGGCTTTGCCCGATCGGTAAAGTGCCTGGTCTTGCTGGCCGCGCCCAGTGCCTTGTCGAACGTGCTGGAACGCTGGTCAAAGGATCATTTGCAGCTGGCGCCGCGCATCGTGCAGCAGGTGTATCGACATCTGCACGCGGACAACGGGGTGCCGCTGAGTCACTGGGATATCGCCGTGCTTGGCGCCGGCATGCAAATTCCGGTGCTGGTGCTGCATGACCCGCAGGACCCGGTGGTTCCCTTTTGCGAAGCGGAGCGGCTGGCGGGCAGCTTGCACAATGTATTGCTGGAACAGGCGCCGGCATTGGGGCACAGCAGGATCCTGTCGGCAGCATCGGTCAAACAGCGTGTTGCGGAATTTGTTACAGATGCTATTTCAACTTAAATTAGTTCGGAGGGAAATGTGATGCTCGACACTCCAGTCGCGTATAAAACGCTGATGTGCCTGGTCTGCGGTTGGATTTATTCGGAAAAGGACGGCGAGCCGGACGAAGGACTCGCGCCGGGAACCCGCTGGGACGATATTCCTGATTCATGGGTCTGTCCCGAATGCGGCGTTGGAAAAATCGATTTTACGATGGTGGAAATCTAACCGAAACCGATTTGCCGGGCCACGCAGGCCCGGCATTCCGAAGCTCAAATCACACGCCGTTTATTGCAAACGCGTCCCCGCCGCCGCCTGCTCCGGCGTCAAGATGGCAAGCGCCTTCTTTTGTAATGCCGCCGGCGCGGCTTGCGCCTGTTCCTGCTCATACATTCTGCGCACTATCCTGCGTGCCGCCAGAGATGCATGGTCGACCAGGATATCAATCACCTTCACGTCGGAGCCGTCCTGCTCGTGGTTTCTCTGCTGGTGCTCGATGATGCTGGTGTCTTGCAATACCACTTCGATGAATTCCTCGTGCAGCTTGTCGGTCAGCGCCGGATTGCCGAGCGCGAAATCGCGGTACAGGCCGGTGTAGGCGAAGTGGGTGGTGTCGGTTTCCGGCGTTACCTGGACAAAGATGTAGACGGTCAGCGCTTTCGACAGATCGTCGGAACCGACCGGCCGGATAATCGAATCGACCCGCAAATTGCCGCCCGGCGCGAACGTCGCCACCTGGATCCGGTCGACCCGGTCAATGCCCATGGCCGGAATGTACATCGGCAGATTCGGCACATCGGACAACGTGCGGGTCGCGGTGATCAGGTTTTCTTCGACCTTCACCTTCGGGTGGAAATTACTGATGTCGGCCTCGAAAGCTTGCGGATGCACGTGCGGCAAATGGGTCAGGTCGAGCAGGTTCTCGATCGCCAGCAAATAGTCGCCTTTGACCGGCGTGAAAAATGTCTTGCCTTCATAACGCGGCGACGAGCGCATGAAATAATCCGGCACAGGGTGATCCGCGGCCAGGCTGGCATCGCCCGGCCAGAGCCAGACGAAACCGTCTTTTTCAGCCACCGGATAGGACCTGATGCAAGCTCTTTGCGGAATCGCGTCCTGCCCCGGGATCCGCACGCATTCCCCTGCGTGATTGAATTCCAATCCGTGATAGGTGCACTGCACCCGGTCGTCGATCAACTTGCCCCTGGACAGCGAGACCCGGCGGTGACTGCAACGATCGGCGATTGCGGCAATGCTGCCATCCAGCTTGCGATACATCAGAACCGGCTCCCCCACCAGCGTGCGCGCGAATAACTCCCGTTTGATCTCGTTACTGTAAGCCGCGATGTACCAACTATTCTTAACTAGCATTTCTACTCCTTCGAATAATGACAAGTGGATTTCAATTGCAGCAATATGTATGACTGCCAATTTTTACAGACCGGTAAACATGGGCCGGAAAATTATGTGCGCGCGCACATAATTGGCGAACCTACGGGGATATTGCATTAATGCAAGCAGGTTCGTAAGCAGGTAGTTTTTACAGGTTCGCGCCGCTAGACATCGACGGATCAGGAATCAATCGCCTGAGAATTCTGTATATCGGAAAGCAGGTGATCGGATTCTTTCTTGAGTACCTCGTAGCACTCGCAAACCCGGGCTTCCAATCCCTGTCGATCGAGCACTTCGATGTGGCCGCGGCTGTAGCGGATCAAACCAAGTTGCTGTAATTTTCCGGCGGCCTCGGTGACGCCTTCGCGCCGCACCCCGAGCATGTTGGCAATCACTTCCTGGGTCATCGCCAATTCATTCGACGTCAGGCGATCGAGGCTTGATAACAACCAGCGGCATAGTTGCTGTTCCACCGAATGATGCCGATTGCATGCCGCGGTTTGGGAGATTTGGGTGATCAAGGCTTGGGTATAGCGCAGCAGCAGATGCGATAGCGACCCGCCGCGATTGAATTCGTCCATCAGCAGTTGCGCCGGCAGCCGATAAGCGCTGCCCTCGCTTTGCACGACGGCCCGGCTGGGCGAAGGCTGACCGCCCATGAACAGCGAGGCGCCGACGATGCCCTCATTGCCGACCATCGCGATTTCCGCCAGTGCGCCGTCCTGCATGACGTACAGCAGGGACACGATGGCGGTTGTGGGGAAGTAGACGTGCTGCAACTGGTCACCGGGTTCGTTGAGGATTTCGCCGAGCGCCATCGACACCGGTTCCAGATCCGAAGTCAGTCGCTCGAAATCCACTTCGGGCAAGGCAGCCAGCAGATGGTTTTGAATGGAAGGATGCTGGTTGGACATAATGCGCCTCAAATTTATGTCGCATTTGCACGATTTTCGGTGCGTTGCAGTCCGGCCGCCGCTTTGTGCGATAGCGTACAGACGCCGGAGTGCGCGCGCGGTAGGGTTAAATCAATCGGGATAGCGGACTGCTGCGTGCCCTTGCTCGATATGGCACAAATTCCCGTCACTCAACGTTTCCAAAGAGGTGCTCCAATGAAAACGACACAAAGATTGACCACCAGCGTCGTTACCGTAGCAATGCTAGTCAGTTTAGGCGCTTGTGCCGGGATGTCTAGAACCGGCCAGAATACGGCGGTTGGCGCCGGCGTAGGTGCAGTCGGCGGCGCGGTCCTGACCGGCGGCAGTACTGCCGGAACTGTCGGCGGCGCGGTAGTCGGCGGCGTCATAGGCCACGAGATCAACAAGAAGTAATCTTTGGGCACTTCGGTGAAAGACACGCTGCGGCTCTGACGGCCGCAGCATCCAGGCTTGATCTATCAGACCAGCGTCAGCGTCACATCGACATTGCCGCGGGTGGCATTCGAATACGGGCAAACCTTGTGCGCCTTGTCGACCAGCGCCCGGGCCGCGCCGGCGTCCATGCCCGGCAATGCAATTTGCAGCTCGACTTCAATCCCGAAACCGCCGGGAATCTGGCCGATGCCGACCAGGCCGGTGATGGAAAGGTCGGCTGGCAATGCGATTTTTTCCTGCGACGCGACAAACTTCATGGCGCCGATAAAGCAGGCGGAATAACCGGCCGCAAACAATTGCTCTGGATTGGTGCCTACGCCGCCGGCGCCGCCCAATTCTTTCGGGGTGGTCAGTTTGACATCCAGCACGCTGTCGGACGACACAGCGCGGCCATCGCGGCCGCCGGTTGCGGTGGCTTTTGCTTGATACAGAACTTTTTCGACTGTCATGATGATTTCCTTTAATGGCCGTATGGAAGATCCGTTGGATCGAATCAGCCGGCCGCACTGACGATCCGGATAAAAAAGGGTAACAATAAATCTCACAATTAAATTGTGCACAACTTAAATCACATCAAAAAATCGGCATTGTGCCGCTAGCCGATATTGTCCGCCATCTCGGCGCGCAGCCGTTGTAATTGCTTGGTAAGCGCCATCAACTCATCCAATGAGCATTGCGCCGCGCAACTGACCTGCTGCGGTATGTCCTGCGCCTGCTGCCGCAATTCTTTGCCGGCATCGGTCAGGCTGACGATCACTTGCCGCTCGTCCCGGCTGGCACGTTGCCGCCGCACCAGACCGCTGGCCTCAAGCCGCTTCAACAGCGGCGTCAGGGTGCCGGAATCGAGAAACAAGCGCTCGCCGACATCCGACACGGTCACGCCATCGCGCTCCCACAAAGTCAGCAACACCAGGTACTGCGGGTAAGTCAGTCCCATCTTTTGCAGCAGCGGCTTATAAATCTTGGTCATCGTCAACGATGCCGAATACAGCGCAAAGCACAACTGGTTATCCAGCAGCAAACTGTCCGGACCGAACAGCTCCGGCGGGATCTGACTGACTGGCTGGTGGGATCGCTTGGTTTCCATGTGCTGAATAATATGTCGTCACAAATTAAATTGCAAGCAATCTAGTTGAGATTTTTAAAGCCGCCGGGGATTTGCGTTGATATGCATCTCCCCGACAGCCGCTTGCTTCCAGCCACCTCTAAAAACCGTAGCGAGCGGCCCAAGGTCGGGGCGACGAAGTTGCAACACCTGCAGCCGTACGGAGCGGGTGAGCATCGCAGCCCCGAGATTGGGCCGCGCAGTAGGTTTTTAGAGGTGGCATTTAAACGCTCATACAGAGGGTACTGGCCCTATAAGCCGCCACAAAGGTATCGAAATCACCGGTCTGACTACGCTCCAGGCTGTCCTGCTCGGCCAGCGAGGTCGTCGCCAAACCTTCGAAATACGCAAGCTCTTCGGCGCTGGGCGGTTGCGCGCGGAAATGCGCTGCATGCGCCTTGGTCTGACGCAGCGCAAAGCTGGCAAACGACTCTTGATTCTGTTGCAAAATCGCCAGCACCCGTGCCGATGGCGTCAGTTCGACCTGTTCCAGCTTGCGCCGTTGCTGCGCCAGCGATGCGGCATGCACGGCGTCGCTGCGCTGGTCGTCGAGCAGCGCGGCAGCGGGCGCGATCCGGTCCAGCAATTCCAGGCCCCAGTCCTGCAGCGTGATCGGCACGCCATTGCGTTGCAATTGCAGGCCGGGACGCCGCCCTTCCTTGACCGCACGCGCGAAATTCTCGGTATTTTCCAGGCTCTCTTCGTCGCTGGTCAGCGGACTGTCGTCGAGCGCGCAAAACAGCAAGAACGCATCCAGGAAGCGCGAGGTTTCGAGGTTGATGCCCATCGGTTCGAACGGATCGATATCCATGCAGCGCACTTCAATGTATTGAACCCCGCGCGCCGACAAGGCCTGGATCGGACGTTCGCCGGTGTTGATCACCCGCTTCGGACGAATCGTCGAGTAATACTCGTTCTCGATCTGCAAGATGTTGGTATTGATCTGGATCCATTCGCCGTTGCGGTGGGTGCCGATCTCGGCATACGGCGGATACGGCTGGCTGACCGCGCATGACAGGCTTTTGATATAGCTGTCGAGGCAGTTGAAGTGCGGCGTCAGGCGCTCTTGCGCCTTGCTCTGGTAGCCCAGGTCGCTCATCCGCAAGCTGGTGGCATACGGCAGATACAGCGTGTCCTGGTCCAGCGTGTCGAGGCGATGCTCGCGACCGTTCAGGAAACAGGTGGACAAGGCCGGCGAGGCGCCGAACAGATACATCAGCAGCCAGCTGTAACGGCGGAAATTGCGAATCAGCGCAAAATATTTTTCCGACTGAAAATTGACCGCCGTGGTGCTGTCGCCCTCGTCCTGTTGCAAGACCTGCCACAACCCTCCGGCCAGGGAATAGTTGTAATGAATACCGGCGATGCACTGCATCCGCTTGCCGTAGCGCAGCGCCAGGCCGCGCCGGTAGACATGCTTCAGCATGCCGATGTGCGAAGTCCCGTACCAGGCGATCGGAATCTGTTCCTCCGCCGGCAGATACGCCGGCATCGACTGGCTCCACAACAGTTCGTCGCCCAGTTTGGAATATACAAAGCGATGCACCGCATCCAGCTCGGTCAATGCGGTCGCGATGTCATGCTCGGCGGGGGTGATGAACTCGAGCAGCGATTCCGAATAATCGGTCGTAATCTGCGGATGCGTCAGAGCCGAACCGAGCGTCCGCGAATGCGGTGTCAGCGCCAGCTTGCCGTCGGCATCGACGCGCAAAGTTTCCCGCTCTATGCCGCGCAGTCCCTGACCAAGCAGCGCGCGATGCTGAGGCTCTCCCAGTAGCGCCAGGCGGCGCAGGTAGTGATGGTTCAATTCGGCATCCCTTTTTCAAATTCGTCAGTTCAGGTTGTTTTTCTTATTAAAACCAAAGGTCCGGCAGGTCGTAGAACGCGAGAATAGCCGAAAACAAAAAATTGCGTTGAGCCGCCCCTTAACAGCATTTGACATCCGCCCCAGCTCGCAAAAATCACAGCTTGCCAGCGCGCCGCTTGGCAAATCAACAAGGGCCGACAATTTGACAGGAAACCGCAAGGATCTCGCTACAAGCACCGAAATATGATGCGCTCACCCTTTATAATCCTGTTTTGAACAGCTTTCTCTCGCCACCACCATGCCAGCCCAACTTATCGACGGAAACCTCCTTTCACAACAACTGCGCGCCGACGTCGCCCAACGCGCTGCCGCACTGACCGCACAGGGCAAACAGCCCGGCTTGGCAGTGATCCTGGTCGGCGACAGTCCGGCATCGCAGGTTTATGTCCGCAACAAGGTCAAGGCCTGTCAAGACAACGGCTTGCATTCGGTATTTGAAAAATACGATGCCGAGTTGACGGAAGAGGCCTTGCTGGCCCGCATCGATGCGCTGAATCACGATCCGAAGATCAACGGCATCCTGGTGCAATTGCCGCTGCCAGCGCACATCGATGCGCACAAGGTGATCGAGGCCATCGCGCCGGAAAAAGACGTGGACGGTTTCCACATCAGCAACGCCGGTCTGCTGATGACCGGTCAACCTCTGTTCCGTCCCTGCACCCCGTACGGCGTGATGAAGATGCTGGAATCGGTCAACTATCCGGTGCGCGGCGCCCATGCCGTTATCGTCGGCGCCTCCAATATCGTCGGCAAACCGCAGGCCATGCTGCTCTTGCAAGCCGGCGCCACCGTCACCATTTGCAACTCCAAGACCCGCGACCTCGGACAGCACACGCGCCAGGCCGACATCCTGGTGGTGGCTACCGGCAAGCGCAATATCGTCACCGCCGACATGATCAAACCGGGCGCCGCAGTGATTGACGTCGGCATGAACCGCGACGATCACGGCAAGCTGTGCGGCGATGTCGATTTTGCCAATGCCAAGGAAGTCGCTGGTTATATCACCCCGGTGCCAGGCGGCGTCGGGCCGATGACCATCACCATGTTGCTGGTCAATACGATTGAAGCCGCAGAAAGAAACTAATCACAATGACATCCACCACCAGCGCTGCATCTGCCAATCCCCTGCTCGATTTTTCCGGTCTGGCGCAATTCGACGTCATCAAGCCGGCCCATATCACGCCCGCGGTCCAGACTTTGCTGGAACAGGCACAGGCGGTGGTCACCCAACTGGAAGCGCCGCTGGCGCCGGTGACTTGGCAGAATTTCGTCGATCCGCTCGAAAGCGCGACCGAAAAACTGGGCCGCGCCTGGGGCATCGTCAGTCATTTGAATGCGGTGGTGGATACGCCGGAGCTGCGTGCCGCGTATAACGAGAACCAACCGAAACTGATCGAATTCTGGACCGCGCTGGCGCAAAACCTGGCGCTGTTCGACAAATACAAGGCGATCAAGAACAGCGCCGACTTTTCGACGCTGTCAGCAGCGCGCCAGAAGATCGTCGACAACGCCTTGCGCGATTTCAGGCTGGGCGGGGCCGAGTTGGCGGATGCGCCCAAAGCGCGCTTTGCCGAGATCCAGGAACAGCATGCGGCACTGACCACCAAGTTTTCCGAAAACATCCTGGACGCCACCAACGCCTACGGCTTGTGGATCAGCGACGAAGCGGAACTGGCCGGGCTGCCGGACGATGTCAAACAGGCGGCGCGGGCCGCAGCCGAGCGGGACGATAAGCCGGGATTCAAATTTACGCTGCACTTCCCTTCCTACTTCCCGATCCTGCAGTACGCCGACAACCGTGCGTTGCGCGAAACCGTGTATCGCGCCAATACGACCAAGGCATCCGATCTGGGCGAGAAGCCGGAATGGGACAATAGCGGCAACATCGTCGAGATTCTGCGCCTGCGCAATGAAGAAGCGAAACTGCTCGATTTCCATAATTACGCCGAGTTGTCGCTGGTGCCGAAAATGGCGCAAACACCGCAAGAAGTGATCGGATTCCTGGAAGATCTGGGCCGCCGCGCGCGTCCGTTCGCGGAGCAGGATCTGGCCGAATTGCGTGCCTTCGCCAAACAACATCTCGGGTTAGAAGCGCTTGAAGCATGGGACTTCGCTTACGTTGCGGAAAAACTGCGCGAACAGCGTTACGCCTTCTCGGAACAGGAAGTCAAACAATACTTCCCTGAACCCAAGGTCGTGAATGGCTTGTTCCACCTGGTGCAGCAACTGTTTTCAGTCGACATCACCGCCGACCAAGCGCCGGTCTGGCATCCGGACGTCAAATTTTTCCGGATTCAAAAAGACGGCAAGCTGATCGGCCAGTTCTATCTCGACCTGTATGCGCGCAATGGCAAGCGCGGCGGCGCCTGGATGGACGACGCTCGTGCCCGGCGCCGCCTCGGCGATCAAATACAAACGCCGATCGCCTATCTGACCTGCAATTTCACTGCGCCTTCGGTGGTCGACGGCAAGACCAAGCCAGCCCTGTTTACGCACGATGAAGTGATCACCCTGTTTCACGAATTCGGGCATGGCTTGCACCACATGCTGACCCAGGTCGACGAGATCGGCGTGTCCGGCATTTCCGGCGTCGAATGGGATGCGGTCGAGCTGCCGTCGCAATTCATGGAAAATTTTTGCTGGGAATGGGACGTGCTGCAATACCTGACGGCCGAGGCGGAGTCCGGCCAGCCGTTGCCGCGCGCGCTGTTCGACAAGATGATCGCCGCCAAGAATTTCCAGTCGGGCCTGCAAACCCTGCGCCAGGTGGAATTTTCACTGTTCGACATGCGCCTGCATGATGACTACGATCCGTATGGCAGCCAGACAGTGCAGCAACTGATCGACCAGGTCCGGGCCAAGATCGCCGTCATCCATCCGCCATCGTTCAATCGCTTCCAGCACGCGTTCAGCCATATCTTCGCCGGCGGCTATGCGGCCGGCTACTACAGCTACAAATGGGCCGAAGTATTGTCGGCCGATGCCTACAGCGCGTTCGAAGAAGCCGCGGCCGGCAGCGGCAATGTGGTCTCGGCGGCAACCGGCAAGAAATTCCAGGATGAAATCCTGGCCGTCGGCGGCTCGCGCCCGGCGCTCGAATCGTTCAAGGCATTCCGCGGACGCGAGCCCAGCATCGACGCGCTGCTGCGGCATAGTGGCATGGTTGCTGCTTAAAAATATCAGGCAACACGCACATCATTTTCGCCGCACACGCGGCGAGTCATACTGAAAAGGGAAAAAAGATGAAATTGGCTGCACCGATTCTTTCACTGGTTTGTCTATTGATGGCAACAAGCGCGCAGGCGCAACTTTACAAATCGACCGGCCCGGACGGCAAAGTCACCTACAGCGACACCCCGCCCGCAACCGGCAACGTGGTCCAGAAGAAGACCGCCAATGGCGGCAGCGACGACAGCGACGGTCTGCCGTATGAACTGGCGCAAGCGGTCAAGAATAGTCCAGTCATCTTATATACCGGCGACAAATGCATTCCTTGCGACGATGGCCGCAAGCTGCTCAGCAGCCGCGGCATTCCGTTCAGCGAAAAAACCATCAAAACCAATGACGATATCGCCATGCTGCAGAAAACCACCGGCGAAAATCATTTGCCGGTGCTGATGGTTGGGCGCAGCAAGGAAAGCAGTTTCGAGGCGGGTGCCTGGAACACCGCACTGAGCGCAGCGGGCTATCCAAAGAGCAATCAGCTGCCCAAGAATTATAAGAACGCCCCGGCTGCGGCAGCCGCCCCAAGCGCCAGCTCGGCCAAGAAAGCCGCGACTGAAGCAAGCAGCGCCCATACCGGCCACAGCGAGCCGCTACCCGCCGCAGGCAACGCCCCACCCGGATTCCGGTTCTAATTCACGTTCTCATGACCCGCTTTGCAGCCTTCGCAGGCAGACCTGACCGATGGGCGCCTCTAAAAACCGTAGCGAGCGGCCCAAAGTCGGGGCGAGAAGCGGAGCCGTACGAATGTACGGTGACGAATATGCCCCCCTGCAGCCCCGAGATTGGCGGGTTTGCCAAACCCTGCAGTAGGTTTTTAGAGACTCCCAATGACGCAAATCGATTTCCACACCAACATTGCGGATAAAGTCCTGTACACCTGCCGTCTGGTACGCAAAGCGCGTGCGGCGCAATGCCAGATCGTCATATTGGGCGACAACCCGGACGAGCTGGCAGCGCTGGATCGGGCGCTGTGGACTTTTTCCGAGCTTGATTTCCTACCGCATGTCAGAGCAGGCGATCCGCTGGCAGCGCAGACGCCAGTGGTCCTGACCGACGACGATGCGGCGGACTTGCCGCATCACCATGTATTGATCAACTTATCGGCGAGAGTGCCGGCGCATTTCGCCCGCTTCGAACGCATGTTCGAAATTATCTCGCTGGATGAAACCGATAAATCCGGCGGTCGCGAGCGCTACCGCTTTTACCAGCAACGCGGTTATCCGCTGACGCATTTTGTTGCGGAGAATGTATGAAAACCGGCACGAAAAATAGAAATTGGAAGCAGCCATGACCAACAGCAAGCTTGACGCCAGCATTCCATTGCTGACCGAGGTCATCGAACCGACCGTGCCCGAGCCGGTCGACATCCCCCTTTTGGACAACCCCGTGCAGCCAGTACCCAGCGCCCCTGCTGCTGCCGGCGAATTAGAAATTGCCGAACCACAAGCCGAGATCACGCTGAGCAAACGCGATTGGGAGCGGCTTGAACTTGAAGTAAGAGAGAAAGTACTGCAACAGTTGCACGACCGGATCGATTTTGTCATCGAACAGCGGGTTCGCGACGGCTTGGCGGATGTTTTGCAAACTGCAGTGGAAAGCATGGCGGAACAGATAAGAACCGGCTTGCACCACACTTTGGACGAAGTTATTTGCCGGGCTATATCGCTGGAACTGACCAAATTGCAAAAAACGAATATTTAGGAATTATTTTTTGATCTCCAATCAAAAACATAAGCACCATAGTCAAAACAAAAAAATCCAAGCCCCAATTTGATCGCCTAAAAAATACGGATCTTCTTACAATATCGCCATTAATTAACAATTGCGGTGTATTTGGAGAGACGAATGAAAGTCATAGTATTGGGTGCTGGAATTATCGGAACCAGTTCTGCCTGGTTCTTGAACAAGGAAGGTCACGATGTCACCGTGATCGACCGCCAGCCAGGGGCGGCACAAGAAACCAGCTTTGCCAACGGTTGCCAAATCTCGGTGTCGCATGCCGAACCGTGGGCCAACCCGCAAGCCCCAATGAAGGTATTGAAATGGCTGGGACAGGAAGATGCACCCTTGCTGTACCGCTTCCGCCCGGAATGGCTGCAATGGCGCTGGGCAATGAATTTCCTGCGCGAATGCACACCTTCACGCACCAACGACAATATCCGTCAAATCGTCGCCATCTGCGAATACAGCCGTCAGACCCTGCAAGCGGTGCGCGCTGAAACCGGGGTCGATTACGATTGCCTGACGCGCGGCATCCTGCATTTCTACACCGATCAAAAAGAATTCGACACTTCGTTACCGGCCGCCAAACTGATGCGCGACCTCGGTTGCCCGCGCGACTCGATCAGCGCCGATGAAGTGGTCAAGATCGAGCCGGCGCTGGCGCGCATCCGCGACAAGATTGTCGGCGGCGACTATACCGCTACCGATGAATCCGGCGATGTCTACAAATTCACTTCTGGCCTGGCCAACAAAGCAGCCGAAGCCGGCGTCAAGTTCCAGTACAACACCAGCATCACACGCCTGATTACCGAAGGCAGCGGCGCCAGCGCCAAAATCACCGGGGTCGAAATCATCAATCCGGACGGCCGTCATCAAGTGCTGCGCGCCGACGCTTTCGTGGTCGCGATGGGCAGTTTCTCGGTACCGCTGCTGAAGCCGCTCGGCATCGACCTGATGATTTATCCGGGCAAGGGCTACTCCGCCACCTACCGCGTCACCAATTCCGACGCCGCGCCGACCGTATCGCTGACCGACGACGGTTACAAACTGGTGGTATCGCGCCTGGGAGACCGACTGCGCGTGGCCGGCACTTGCGAACTCAACGGCTACACCCGCGAACTCAACACCACCCGCTGCGAAGCCATTACCCGCCGCACCCGCGAGTTGTTCCCGGACGCCTGCGACTACGAAAACCCGGTGTACTGGACCGGCTTGCGTCCACTGACCCCGTCCAACGTCCCGTATATCGGCAAAACCAAGTTCAGCAATCTGTTCCTGAACACCGGCCACGGCACGCTCGGCTGGACCATGGGTTGCGGCTCCGGCCGTGCCATCTCCGAGATCATCGCCGGACGCCAGCCGGAAGTCGACTTTGCATTTACCGGCGTGCCGCGCAGGGCTCCCGGACAAGTATTGGTGCCGCGTACCGCAAAAGCTTAAAAGCTTTCTTTCCGTTACAAAGCAGTCAAATAAAAAGACTGGTGCTGACAACAGCACCAGTCTTTTTTTTATCCATCAAGGATATCGCGCAGGAGTTTTTCAGGAACCTGTTAGATCATTTGGCTACCCGCACCTGGATCGCCGCGGCCTTTTCGTCGAACGCGACCCTGGTAACGAATTTTGCACGCTTCATTGGAAAGCGGGATTGAAAATGACGCACATTGCCGGAGCCGGAAATCACCCGCCGCACAAACTGGTAATAGGCATCCATATCAATCACATGCACGACTAAAAAATAATCGTAATCGCCCGAGACGAAATAACACTGCATCACCTCCACTTCCTTGTTCATGCGCAGTTCGAATTCCTGCATCTGCTCGTCGGATTGGTTATTCAGCGAGATTTCCAGGAAGGCCAGCATGCCGTAACCCAGCGCGAACGGATCGACCAGCGAGACATCGGCACTGATGACTCCGGCCTCGCGCAAGTCGCGCAGGCGGCGCAAGCAGGTTGGCTGGGAAATGTGCGCTTTGTCAGCCAGCGTCCGGGTCGGCATTTGGTTGTCGCGCTGCAGCAAATTCAAGAGCTTGCGGTCGACTTTATCTAGTGTGTGGTTTTTGCTCATGCCGGGGTGATTGAATGTTGTAAGTAAACGCAGAAACTTCTTGCGAAGCGTTTTTTATGTTGTAACGTTAATACGTTCAGGGTGACTGAATAAACAGCGGATGATGAAAATGTATTGCTTTGTTTTATTTTAAATCGTCAGGAGAAAACTCATGCAAATCAAGACCAAATTGATTCCGTTGGTTGGCGCTGTCGCAACGGTATTCGCTGTTGCCGGCTCAGCTTACGCGCAAGAGGAAGTTGTCAAAATCGGCCACGTAGCTCCTATCACCGGCGCCAACGCTCACATCGGCAAAGACAATGAAAACGGCGCCAGGATGGCGATCGATGAATTGAATGCCAAAGGAACCATGATCGGCGGTAAAAAAGTGAAATTCGAAATGCTGGCAGAGGACGATGCATCCGATCCGAAGCAGGCAACCGCGGTGGCCCAAAAGCTGGTCGACGCCAAGGTCAATGGCGTGATCGGCCACATGAATTCCGGCACCACGATCCCTGCGTCGAAAATTTACTTCGATGCCGGCATCCCGCAAATCTCCCCATCCGCCACCAACCCCAAATACACCCTGCAAGGCTTTAATACGGCGTTCCGCGTGGTCGCCAACGATGGTCAACTGGGCGGCACGCTGGGCAAATATGCGGCAAAAGAACTGAAGGCAAAGACTGTTGCGGTGATCGATGACCGCACTGCCTACGGTCAGGGGGTTGCCGAAGAATTCACCAAGGGCGCGCAGAAAGCCGGGGCCAAAATCGTCGCAAGCCAGTACACCAACGACAAGGCGACCGACTTCAATGCGATCCTGACTTCGATCAAGGCCAAAAAACCGGACCTGGTGTTCTTCGGCGGCATGGATGCGGTTGGCGGTCCGATGTTGCGTCAAATGGACCAGCTCGGCTTCAAAGCCAAGTTCATGGGCGGCGACGGCCTCTGCACGACAGAGTTGGCCAAGCTGGCGGGTAGCGGACTGAAAGACAATGAAGTAGTCTGCGCCGAAGCGGGCGGTGTAACGGCGGAAGGTAAAAAAGCGCTGGAAGACTTCAAGGCTGCTTATCAGAAAAAGTTCGGCCAGGAAGTCGTGATCTATGCGCCGTACACCTATGACGCTTTAATGACGATGGTTGACGCAATGCAAAAAGCCGGCTCGGCCGATCCGAAAAAATATCTGCCCGAACTGGCCAAGATCCACCACAAGGGCGTGACCGGCATGATTGCGTTTGATGCCAAAGGCGACATCAAGGACGGCACTTTGACTTTGTATACCTACAGGGACGGCAAACGCACCCTGCTGGAAGTGACGAAATAATCGTTTTGCGCTGCAAGCCAAAAGCGTTCCGGTATTTGCCGGAACGCTTTTTTATTATCTGCAATATGCCGCCGGCGATTCAGCGCTTCACGCTCAGACCATCCCGGATGCCATTGTCGCCGCGCAAAAAAAAGACATAAAACCCCTTTGCGAACCATTTTTTATGCTGTACCGTTTGCGGGTTCGGGCAACTGAATGAGACATTGAATTGGCAAGTGCAGTACCAATCAAAAATAATCCTTAGGAGAAACGTAGTGCAGATCAAGAACGCAATGATTCCATTGGCTGGCGCAATCGCATTGGCCTTCGCCGGCTCCGCTTACGCGGAAGAACAAATCGTCAAAATCGGCCATGTCGGTCCCGTTACCGGCCCTTCCGCCCATCTCGGAAAAGACATGGAAAACGGCGCCAAAATGGCGATCGAAGAATTGAATGCCAAAGGTGTCATGCTCGATGGCAAAAAAGTCAAATTCGTGCTGTTGGCGGAAGACGATGCATCCGATCCAAAACAAGGCACCGCAGCGGCGCAAAAACTGGTTGATGCAAAAGTCAACGGCGTGATCGGCCACCTGAATTCCGGCACCACGATCCCTGCTTCAAAAATTTACTTCGAAGCCGGCATCCCGCAAATTTCGCCAGCCGCAACCAACCCGAAATACACGCAACAAGGTTTTAACAGCGCGTTCCGCATCGTTGCCAATGATGGCCAGCTAGGCGGCACACTGGGACGTTATGCGGTAAAAACCTCGCACGCAAAGAATATTGCAGTGATCGATGACCGCACGGCCTACGGCCAAGGCGTTGCCCAGGAATTCAGCAAGGGCGCCAAAGGTGCCGGCGCGACTATCGTCGCCGAGCAATTCACCAATGACAAGGCAACCGACTTCAACGCGATCCTGACCTCGATCAAGGCCAAGAAGCCGGACGTGATTTTCTTTGGCGGCATGGACGCAGTTGGCGGCCCGATGCTGCGCCAAATGAAAGCGCTCGGCATCGATGCCAAATTCATGGGCGGCGACGGCCTCTGTACAGCTGAACTGGGCAAGTTGGCCGGCGATGGCTTGATCGACGATCACGTGGTGTGTGCGGAAGCCGGTGGCGTCGTAGAGAAAGACAAAAAAGGCCTGGACGATTTCAAGGCCAAGTTCCAGAAACAATACGGAACCGAAGTCAAGCTCTATGCACCGTACTCCTACGATGCCGTGATGACCATGGTTGATGCGATGCAAAAAGCCAAGTCTTCCGACCCGAAGAAATACTTGCCTGAACTGACCAAGATTCATCACAAGGGCGTGACCGGGGACATTTCATTTGATGCCAAAGGCGACATCAATGAAGGCACATTGACCTTGTACACCTACAAGGGCGGCAAACGGACGATCCTGGCCGTCACCAAATAATCGGTTTGATAACGTAATTAAAAAGCGTTCCGGCTAAATTGTCGGGACGCTTTTTTTTTAACCCATTCCCATATCAAGCGCACATTGATCGATTGCACTTGCCGAACTACTGCCCGCACCGGGAGCTTGTGCCGCGTTTCAGATTTACGTATATCAAGCTGCCGGATTTATCAGGAAAAAACACACAAAACCACTTTGCGAACTGTTTGTTATGTTGTACCGTTTGACTACTCAGATTCACTGAGCAACTTGCAGAAGTTGAATACCTAAAAGACGAAGACACGTATTATTTTTTTGTAAATCCTTAGGAGGAAATGTAGTGCAGATCAAAACCAAAATGATTCCACTCGCTGGAGCAATCGCATTGGCCTTGGCAGGTTCGGCTTACGCCCAGGAGCAAATCGTCAAGATCGCCCACGTCGGTCCAATCACCGGCCCCATCGCACACATTGGCAAGGACAACGAAAACGGCGCCAGAATGGCGATCGAAGAATTGAATGCCAAAGGCACCATGATCGGCGGCAAAAAAGTTAAATTCGAATTGATGGCGGAGGACGATGCATCCGATCCGAAACAAGGCACCGCAGTAGCGCAAAAACTGGTCGACGCCAAAGTCAATGGCGTGATTGGCCACGTCAACTCAGGTACATCCATTCCTGCATCAAAGATTTATAACGATGCAGGCATCCCGCAAATCTCGCCGTCGACCACCAGCGCGAAATACACCCAGCAAGGCTTCAACACGACCTTCCGGGTAGTCGCCAACGACAACCAGCTGGGTGGCGCCTTGGCTGGCTATGCTGCAAAAACACTGCATCTAAAAAATGCGGCCGTGATCGACGATCGCACCGCCTACGGTCAGGGCCTGGCCGAGGAATTTGCCAAGATTGCCAAAGCTAACGGCATAGCCGTCGTCGCAACCGAATATACCAATGACAAGGCGACTGACTTCAATGCGATCCTGACCAAGATCAAAGATAAAAAGCCTGACGTCGTATTCTTTGGCGGACTCGATACTGGTGCGGGTCCGATGCTGAAACAAATGAAAGCGCTCGGCATTAAAACCAAGTACATGGGCGGCGACGCGATCTGCACCTCTGACTTGCCGAAGCTGGCAGCTGACGGCCTCAGCAACGATCAAGTGTATTGCGCAGAAGCCGGCGGCATAGACGAATCCGAGAAAAAAGGACTGGACGATTTCAAGGCCGCTTTCAAGAAACGGTTTGACAAGGAAGTCGTGATCTACGCTCCGTATACTTACGATGCGGTGATGACGATGGTTGATGCGATGCAAAAGGCCGGCTCTGCCGATCCGAAGAAATATCTGCCGGCATTGGCCAAGATCCAGCACAAGGGCGTAACCGGCATGATCGGGTTTGACAATAAAGGCGATATCAAAAACGGTGCAGTGACCTTGTACACGTACAAAGACGGCAAACGGACGCTGCTGAACGTATCCCACTAAGCTTCCTGTACTTCAGTTCTGAAAGCGTTCCGGCTTGATTGCCGGGACGCTTTTTTTTTCTGCCCGCTCAGAAAATGCTCACCAAGCTGGCATAACGATAGCCGTAAAAAAAGGCGCTCAAATGAGCGCCCTTCTCCAGCATCGTTATTCCGTTATTTTTACTTCAAAGACAATATCCATTTCACCAGCGTATGCGCTTCCGCCTCGCTCACTTGCGCATTGGCAGGCATCGGGACCGGCCCCCAAACACCGGCGCCGCCCTTCAATACTTTCTGCACCAATTTGTCTTCAGCATCTTTCTGACCTGCATATTTTTTCGCCACATCTTTATACGCCGGGCCAACCACTTTGTTGTCCACCGAGTGACAGGCCATGCAATTCTTGGATTTTGCCAGATCGGCATTCGCCATCGCCGAACCCGATGCCATCGCACCCAATATTGCGCAGATTAACAAACAACGTTTCATGCTTATCTCCAGGTCAATTTAATATGCAGCCATTTTATTTGGCGCGCGCCATTGTCTCATATCCGGGAATTAACAATGCTCATCCAGGACCTGTTGGCATATCAGATCATCACGCGTTGACCGCGCGGGTCTTTCCCCCTATCCTTCACCGAACGAAAGAAAGGGAACACGATGCCGTTAATTATCATTATCGTTTTGCTACTAGCCTTGAAATACTTTGCGATTGGACCATTCGCCGATATCTCGTGGTGGTGGATTTCTGGCTTGATGACAGTCGCTTTTATCTTTTTTGAATTTCTTGAGCCTATGCTCGGCCTGGACAAGCGGCGAGCCCACGATGAGATGGAAAAAATTCAGAAAGAGCGAGTCAACAAGACCTTCGATAAACATAAGCGTCCGCGCCGATAAGTCGTTCAGGTCGCAAGGTGTTTTATCAAATTAAAAAAGCCGGAGCGAAGCCGGCTTTTTTATTATTTGCAGCAACCGTCGCATGAATGAGTGGCAGATGAATATAGAGCTGCGCCAACTCCGATATTTCGTTGCAGTGGCCGAAGAAAAGCACTTTGGCCGTGCTGCGCTGCGGCTGCATATGACGCAACCGCCTTTGTCGCAAACCATCCAGGCATTGGAAGCCAGCATAGGCACACTGCTGTTTGCACGCACCAAGCGCAGCGTCGCGCTGACGCCCGCCGGACTCGCCCTGCTACCCGAGGCACGACGCATCCTGCAACAAGCCAGTACCTTGCCCGACCTGGCGCGGCGCGCGGCTTCCGGCGAATCAGGTCTGCTGAGCTTGTCTTTTGTATCGACCGCCGATTACAGCATTTTGCCGCCGTTGCTGCGCGAGTTTCGCGAAACCTATCCGCAGGTTCAAATCGAATTGCGGGAAGCCACTACCGACCTCCAGTTAGAACAATTAGTACAGGGCAGCATTGACGCCGGCTTGCTTATTCCACCGCTGTCGGACAAGGCAAAAAGTGCGTTGGACTATCTGCCGGTGTTGTCCGAGCCACTGATTCTGGCGGCGCCGACCGGGCTCAAAGCGCTCCGGGCCAAAGGAAAAATCGCCTTGAGTTCCTTGTCCGAGATGCCCTTGATTATTTTTCCGCGACGTATCGCGCCCGGCTTTCACGATACCATCCTGGCCTGTTTTCGCGCCGCCGGCGTGACGCCACATATCGGTCAGGAAGCCATCCAGATGCAAACCATCGTCGGCCTGGTGTCGGCTGGCATGGGGATCGCGCTTGTGCCACAATCGGTGTCCAACCTGAAGCGTCCCGGCGTCGACTATCGCGAACTGCAAGACAATACGCCGATGGTCGAAACCGGTCTGGCCTGGCGCCGCGACAATGCTTCACCGGTTCTAAAAGCCTTCTTGGAATTACTACGAAAGAAACAATAAATGCTGATTCATCCGATGCCCGATCCGATCGCCTTTTCTTTAGGCCCGCTGCATGTACGCTGGTACGGCTTGATGTACCTGCTGGCATTTGTGCAATTTATCTGGATCGGCAGAATCAGGATACGGCAGCCGCATATCGCCGCCGTCGGCTGGAAAAAAGAAGACCTCGATGACATGCTGTTTTACGGCGTGCTTGGGGTCGTCGTCGGCGGTCGTCTCGGACAAGTGCTGTTTTACGATCCAGCCTATTATTTTGCGCATCCGGCTGAAATCATCGCGGTCTGGAAGGGCGGCATGTCATTCCATGGCGGCTTCCTCGGCGTCATGCTGGCCATGGCCTGGTGGGGCCGCAAGGTCGGCCGCAACCTGATGGATGTGATGGACTTCATCGCGCCGATGGTACCGCTCGGCTATGCCGCCGGCCGTCTCGGCAATTTCATCAATGCCGAGTTGCCGGGCCGTCTGGCCGATCCGTCGCTGCCGTGGGCGATGGTCTGGCCCAACGTCGACAAGCTGCCGCGTCACCCGTCGCCGATTTACCAGATGCTGGTGGATGGCGTGCTGCTGTTCATCATCCTCTGGCTTTTCTCCCGCAAGCCGCGGCCACGGATGGCGGTGTCGGGCATGTTCTCGCTGCTGTATGGTTGCGCCCGATTCTTCACGGAATATTTCCGCGTGCCGGACTACAACGTGACGTTTGGCGGCATCACCATTTCCGCCGGACAGATGTTGTCGCTGCCGATGATCGTGCTGGGCATTGTGCTGCTGGTGATCGCCTATCGTCGTCCTGGCAGAGCGGAAACGACAAGCTCTTCGGCCCGCTCGACAACTTAAGCATTTCGAAATCCGCATTCCGTAGATCACCATGACAGCCAATCTTTACGCTCTTTTTGCGTCTCGCTTCCCGGCAGATAAGTCTGCCTGCTGCATCGAAACCCATGACGCTCTGTACTATTCGTGGAGCGACATCGAGCGTGCATCTGCCAAGATCGCCAACCTGCTGAGCAGCCTGCAATTGCCGGCCGGTGCGCGCATCGCGGTGCAAGTAGAAAAATCGCCGGAGGCATTGATCCTGTATCTGGCAACCCTGCGTGCCGGTTTTGTCTACCTGCCGCTGAATACCGCTTACCGTGCTGCCGAAATCACCTATTTCATCGGCGATGCGGAGCCGGCGGTGGTCGTCTGCTCACCGAAAAATTTCGGCTGGGTAGCGCAGATTGCATTCAAGGCTGGCGTCCAGCACTTATTCACGCTGGACGAAATCAACAGCGGCAGCGGCGGCAAGAATTCCGGCTCGCTGTTGGCGCGTGCGGTCCATCATTCAGACCAGTTTGAAACCGTAGAAACACAAGCCGATGATCTCGCCGTCATCCTGTACACCTCCGGCACGACCGGTCGCAGCAAGGGCGCGATGCTATCGCATGGCAATATCGCATCGAACGCAAAAGTGCTGCAGGAATATTGGCAGTGGCAAGCCGGCGATGTGCTGCTGCATGCGCTGCCGCTGTTCCACATTCATGGCTTGTTTGTAGCCGTCAACGGCGCCCTGCTGAACGGCAGCAAGATGATTTTCCTGCCGAAATTCGATGCCGCCGAAGTACGACGCCATTTACCGCGCAGCACCGTCTTCATGGGCGTGCCGACTTATTATGTGCGGCTACTGGCTGACGTCGATTTTGACCGTCATGCGTGCGGCAATATCCGCCTGTTTGTCTCCGGTTCAGCACCTCTGCTGAGCGACACTTTCGCCGCGTTTGCCGAACGTACCGGCCATACCATCCTGGAACGCTACGGCATGAGCGAGACCGCGATGCTGACTTCCAATCCGTATGCAAGCGAGCGGCGCGGTGGCACGGTCGGGCTACCCTTGCCGGGAGTATCGGTGCGCATCATCAAGACCGACGCCGACGGTTGCAGCGCTAACTGCGCGGCGAATGAAATCGGCGAGATCCAGGTCAAGGGTCCGAATGTATTCCAGGGCTACTGGCGCATGCCGCAAAAGACCGCGGAAGAATTCACCGCCGACGGCTATTTCAAAACCGGCGACGTCGGCAAGTTCGATGGCGACGGCTACCTAGCCATCGTCGGCCGCAGCAAGGATTTGATTATTTCCGGCGGCTACAACGTCTATCCGAAGGAAATCGAAATGGTCATCGACGAGCTCGATGGCGTGCTTGAATCGGCAGTGATCGGCGTGCCGGATGCCGACTTCGGTGAAGCGGTGACCGCGGTGATTGTCAGCCGTCCCGATGCGAAGCTGACGGCGGACCTGGTGATCGCATCATTGAAAGCGGCGATCGCCAATTTCAAAGTGCCCAAGCGGATTTTCTTCGCCGATGAATTGCCGAGAAATACGATGGGAAAGGTGCAGAAAAATGTGCTGCGCGAACGTTATGCCGGTTGATCAGGCAAGCGCTTGAGCGTCGCCCCCGCCATCAACAGGGCACCTCGAAAAACCGTAGCGAGCGGCCCAAGGTCGGGGCGAGAAGCGGAGTCGTACGGCTGAACGGCGACGAATATGTCACCCCTACAGCCCCGAGATTGGCGGGCTTGCCAAACCCTGCAGTAGGTTTTGCTAGGTGCCCAACAGTTGATGCGTAATATATTGCCACTCAGCCGGCGTCACCGGTGTAATTGACAGCCGGTTACCACGCCGTAAAACCTGCATATCCTCCAACAGCGGCTGCTGACGCAATTCCGGCAAGCCGATCAAGCGCGTCTTTTTGAGAGCGCGCACATCGACCAGCATCCAGCGCGGATTTTCACGATCGGCTTTGGGATCGAAGTATTTGCTGCCCGCATCGAACTGGGTTTCGTCGGGATAGCTGGTGCTGGCGACTTCGGCTAAGCCAGCAATGCCGGGCTCGGCACAACCGGAGTGATAAAACAAAACGCCGTCGCCGACATGCATTGCATCGCGCATGAAATTGCGCGCCTGATAGTTACGCACGCCATACCAGGCAATGGTTTGCCCGGGTAGCGCCAACACATCGTCGATGCTGGCATCTGCCGGCTCGGATTTCATCAACCAATATTTCATTTCTGATCCGTGTGGAATAAAGGAAGAATGGCTAATCAAATTTTAGGAATAAAAAAAAAGCGGCTGCACGTAAATGCAACCGCTTCCGAATAAAGCCCCGCCTGTGCCGCTTTGCCGGCATCCTGAACCAAGAAGATTCAAGTTGGCCGCAGTTAGTTCAACTTCGGGCTCATCGGACTAGCGACGCTCACACCTGTCAAACAAAATCCCGCAGCCGTTGCGCAAAAATGGTTCTAGGATTTTATGGCAATCGCGAACACGGCAGGAGTAATTAGTCTACTCTAAACGAGCTTCGTGTCAAACATTTTGGCGAAATTTTATAGGGCTTTCCATATCGTTAACGAGTAGCTGCAGCCGCTAAGAACATGCTATACGACGCGCCTTAAAAGAGTGCCTCTTGCGGAGCCAATGCCTGATCCAGCACCGTATGCATTGCCTCTATTTTCTGTTTCACTTCTGACATTGTCAGGTCCGACAATGGTCCTCCCGGGGATTTGGTCCCCAACAATTCAGCGGCAATGCCGAGTGCGGCAATGACGGCAATCCGATCATTGCCGCGAATTTTGCCGGTGTCCCGGATGACGCACATTTTGCCATCCAGGTAAGCGACCGCTTCCTGCAGAGCGGCTTCCTCGCCTGTTTTGCAAGCCAGCGTGTATGGCTGGCCCATGATGTTGACGCTTAATTGGCTCATACGGCCTCCTGATCTTGCGGCAATGCCGGGATTTTTTCGAGTAAGGCGGCGACCCTTTGGTGCGCCTCGTTCATGCGCTGCGTCAGCTCCGCATTTTCTCTCAGCAGCGCGGCCGCGTTCAGACGCAGGTCGGCATTTTCACGCCGTAACGACTGGGTCAATTCGGCCAGTTGCCGAATCTTTTCAAACAGTTGGTGGAATTCTGAAATCATTTTGTCACTCTAGTGTTGCGAAGGAATTTACGTCTATAGATTCGAGCTAAGCGTTTTCCGCGTCGGTCGTCATTCTATCCGAGAACAGCAATCACCCACGACATTCGACGAAGCCCTGGCAACAGCTTGAGTAGATTTTTATTCCGCCAGCAGCCGCTGCGGATTGGCGTAAACCACATGCCCACGCTGCCGCACAAAACCCAGCAAGGTCACATCGGCCTGTTCCGCCAGCCGAATCGCCAGCGCGGTCGGGGCCGAGACCGCGGCGACAATGCCGATTCCCATGGTGGCGGCTTTTTGCACCATTTCATAACTGGCGCGACTGGTGATGATGACCGCACCGCTGGAAAAATCATGCTTGCGATCGGCTGCCGCCAACGCACCGATCAACTTATCCAGCGCGTTATGCCGACCGACGTCTTCACGTACCAGGCCAACCGCGCCATCCGGCCGCAACCACGCAGCCGCATGCGTCGCGCCGGTAGCATGCTGCAACTGCTGCTGCTGTTGCATGCTTTCCATCGCAGCGTAAAGCACCGCTGCGGAAAAATGCGCATCGCACACCACCGGCGGCGGTTTGCGCACTGCTTGCTGCAGTGTCTCGGCACCGCATAAACCGCAACCGGTGCGTCCGATCAGATTGCGCCGCTTTTCCTTCAGCGCCGCAAAACGTTGCGACGCAATCCGCATCTGCACCTGAATCCCATCCGACGCTGTGACGATTTCGCAATCGAACAATTCACTGGGGTCCGCCAGAATCCCCTCGGTCAATGAAAAGCCGAGCGCGAAGTCTTCCAGGTCGGCCGGCGACGCCATCATCACCGCGTGCGAAATGCCGTTGTATTCGAGCGCCACCGGCACCTCTTCAGCGACCACATCGCGGCTCTTGGTCACATGACCGTCGCGCCACTGTTCAACGCCGACATCGGCTGTGCTTGCGTATTCGGGCGGGATGGCGGCGCTCATTTTTTACTTAAACAATACAGCTGATTTTTGCAGAGTGATCGAGATGCCCCAGACCAATGGGATGATCACCGCCGCCCAAGACAGCACCAGCAGCAATGGATTGCCGCCGCTGCCGATGCGCGCCATATCTTCTGCCGCAATCGTCACGCTGCCGTTGGCAGCCGTCTTTTCGTGCGCCAGTTGCTTTTCACGGGCCAATTCTTCCGGCGTCATGAAGTGTTTTGCAGCGATCGGCCGCACCATCAGGTTGCACAGCAGGCCAAGGACCAGCATCCCGGCCAGGATGTACATCGTGGTGCTGTACACCGACTCGCGCGGCATGCCCAGTCCGAGTTGATATTCGCGCATGTAATTGACCACCACCGGCCCGAGAATCCCGGCGGTCGCCCACGCGGTCAACAAGCGGCCATGGATCGCGCCCACCATCTGGGTGCCGAACAAATCCGCCAGATAAGCCGGCACCGTCGCAAAGCCGCCGCCGTACATCGACAGAATCAGGCAGACCGCTGCCACGAACAAGGCCACGCTACCGGCCGCGCCGGACCAGGATAGACTCACGTACAGCACAAAACCGAGCACGAAGAAAACCACATACGTGCTCTTGCGTCCGAGGTAATCGGAGCACGATGCCCACACGAAGCGACCGCCGATGTTGAACAGGCTGATCAGGCCGGTGAAACCTGCCGCGATCGCCGCAATCGCGCCCTTTTGTTCCGGCGACAATTCGGTGAACTTGACATTGATGCCCAGTAAATGGCCGCCGAATACTTCTTGCAACATCGGCGATGCCATGCCGATCACGCCGATGCCGGCCGAGACGTTCAGGCACAGTACCAGCCACACCAGCCAGAATTGCGGAATGCCCCAGACCTTGCTGACGTGTACGTGGTTCTGGGTAATCATGGTGTTGTTGCTGGCTGCCGGCGGCGTCCAGCCGGCCGGCTTCCAACCCGTCGGCGGAATCCGATAAGCAAACGCGCCGGCCATCATGAACACAAAATAAATCAGCGCCATCACGACAAACGTCTGCCAGACGCCGACCGAGACATCGGAGGCGAAGTGCTTCATCAACTTGTCCGCCAACGGACTGCCGATCAGTGCACCGCCGCCAAAACCCATGATCGCCATGCCAGTCGCCATGCCGCGCCGATCGGGAAACCATTTGATCAGGGTCGATACCGGCGAGATATAACCCAGCCCCAGGCCGACGCCGCCAATGACTCCGGAGCCCAGCCACATCAGCCAGATCTGGTGGTGGTACACCCCGAACGCCGAAATCAGCAAGCCGCCGCACCAGCACAAGGCCGACACAAAACCGGCTTTACGCGGACCGACGTGTTCCAGCCAACCGCCCCAGATAGCTGCCGAGGTGCCCAATAACACGAAGAACATCGTGTAAATCCAGCCCAGCATCGAAATCTTCCAATCGCAATGCGTCGCGAATATTTCTGCAAAAAATCCCAACTCCTTGCCGCAGGCAACCGACTCCTTGATTCCGATCGCTTTTGACAACGGCAGCCAAAACACCGAAAAGCCATACGCCATACCGATACACAAGTGAATCGCCAATGCCGCCGGCGGCACCAGCCACCGATTGAAACCTGGACCGGCAATGGTCCGTTCCTTATCCAACAACCCCATATTCCCCCCTGGAAATAATAAAAAACACAACATGCACATAGGCAATGAAATACATATAGCCGGATAAGAGGCGTATATTCATTTTATTTTTTAGCTATGACAAAATATCATCCCGACCAGGGATACTCAATAGGTTACGTTATGCATAATGTTTAAAGTTACAATCAAACCACACTGGGAAATCTCGCATGGCGTAGGGTTGACTATGGATACGGCTGTGCTGCTGGCATTACTGAGCGCCGTCCAGGAAACCGGCTCGATCGCCAATGCCGCCAAAAAAGTTAACATCTCCTACCGCAATGCCTGGGGCCTGCTGCGCGACGCCGAAAGCCTGTTCGGTCACCCGTTGCTCCAGACCGGGCGCGGACGGGGCAGCAGTTTGCTGCCGCTGGCCGAGAAGTTAATCTGGGCCGACCGCCGCATCGCGGCCCGCTTGTCGCCGACGCTGGAAACGCTGGCCTCCGAACTGGAAGGCGAACTTGGCAAGACTATCGTCGACCGCCCCCCAAGCATTCGCCTGAGCGCCAGCCACGGCTTCGCGGTGGCCGCCTTGCTGCATCAACTCAATAGCATGCAAGTGCCGGTAGAACTGCGTTACCGCAACAGTACCGATGCGGTCGCAGCGTTATCGCGGCGCGAGTGCGACCTGGCCGGTTTTCACGTGCCGCTGGGAGAATTTGAAGCCGCCGCAGTCGCTTGCTACAGCCACTGGCTAAGCAATAAAAAACATTGCCTGATCCATCTGGCGGTACGCAATCAAGGATTGATCGTAGCAGCGGGCAATCCTAAAAATATTGTCGCCCTGTCAGACCTGCATCGGAAAGATGTCCTTTTCGTCAATCGTCAAACCGGCTCCGGCACCCGCATGCTGCTGGAACTGATGCTGACCAAGGCAGCGCTGTCGCCGGCAAGCATCGACGGTTTCGAAAACGCTGAATTTACCCATTCGGCGATTGCCGCATATATTGCCAGCGGCATGGCGGATGTCGGCTTTGGGGTGCAGACGGCAGCAGATCGATTTGGCCTGCACTTTATTCCGTTGATTCGCGAACGTTATTTCTTCGCACTGCCGATCTCCGCGATGCAGGACCCACTGATGCAACAGGTCATCACGGTCCTGCAATCCACCGCTTTTCGCGACACCGTCAATCTGCTGCCAGGCTATGACGGCAGCGCCACCGGCACTATCCTGACGCTGCCCGAGGCTTTCGAAAGCCTGGATTAAACTGGCCCCGGCTGCAGCGCAGGTTATCCTTCGCCTGGCACAACGTCACTTGTTAGCATTCCTATCACATGATGATATTTGTCTGAATCATTGCACTTTACAAGCATGAATTGAATTTAAAATAGCGCCTTATTCGCGGATGACATAACTACAGGAGAGCTTGCATGAAACGATTTTTGAATATGGGTCTGTGCCTGCTGTCGAGCGCCTTGCTGCTGACAGCCTGCGGCAAACATGAGACCAAGACAGCCGAAGCACCTGCGCAAACTGAATACCTGGTCGGCGCTGAAGCGACCTTCGCCCCATTCGAATATCAGAACGAGCAAAAGGAAATTGTCGGCTTCGACGTCGACATCATGCATGCGATCGCAGACAAGGGCGGCTTCAAGGTCAAATTCGTCAATACGCCGTTTGAAGGCATCTTCAATTTCCTGGCTCAAGGCGACCGCGATTTGCTGGCCTCCGCCATCACGATTACCGACGAGCGCAAACAGACAGTCGACTTTTCCGAGCCCTACTTCGAAGCCAATCAACTGATCGTGGTGCCGAAGGATTCCAAGGTCACCAAATTCGACGATTTGAAAAACATGAAGGTGGGCGTGCAAAGCGCCACCACCGGCGATGAAATCGTGCAAAAAATGCTGGGCAAAAGCAATCCCAACATCAAACGCCTGGAATCGGCCACCTTGGTCATCAAGGAACTGGAAGCCGGCGGCGTTGAAGCGGTGGTGGCCGATAACGGCGTCGTCAAAAACTACATCAAACACAATCCGTCGGAAGGCTTCCGCCTGATCTCCGATCCGGCTTTTCCTAAAGAGTATTACGGCATCGCGATCAAAAAAGGCAATGCGGATTTGCTAGCCAAGGTCAACAAAGGACTGGCCGCTATCAAAGCCGACGGCACCTACGACCGCATCTACGCCCAATATTTTGCCGACAGCGCCAAATAAAACCAGAACTGCTCGCCTAGGAGACGAAATGAAACAACGTTATCTGCCAGCGCTGATTCTGGCTTGCTCGTTCATCGCATTTACAGCATGCAGCAAGAAAGACGCCACGCCGGCCGCAGCCGAAAGCCGCGTGGAATACGTGGTCGGGGCCGATGGCGCTTATGCTCCTTTCGCTTCCGAAAACGAGCAAAAAGAACTGGTCGGCTTCGACATCGACATCATGAAGGCGGTCGCGGACAAGGCCGGCATCAAGATCAAGATCATCAACACCCCGTTCGACGGCCTGTTCAACGCCCTGACCCAAGGCGATCGCGACATCCTGATTTCAACCATCACGATCACCGACCAACGCCGCCAAACCATGGATTTCTCCGAGCCCTACTTTGTGGCGAACCAATTGATCGTGGTGCCGCAAGACTCGAAGGTCGCAAAATTCGAGGATCTGAAACCGATGAAAATCGGCGTCCAGAGCGCCACCACGGCGGACGAAGCAGCGCAAAATCTGGTCGGGAAAAACAGCCCTAGCGTCAAGCGTTTCGAATCCATGCCCCTGGCTTTCCAGGAGCTGGAAGGCGGCGGCGTCGATGCGGTGGTTGGCGACAACGGCGTAGTGACCAATTACGTCAAAAACAATCCGACCAAGAATTTCCACATCGTCAGCGATCCTGCGTTTCCTAAAGAGTATTACGGCATCGCCGTCAAAAAAGGCAATCAGGCCTTGCTGACCAAACTCAATCAGGCTCTGGCGCAAATCAAGGCCGATGGCACCGAAGACCGGATTTACGCGCACTACTTTGCCGATCAAAAGCAATAAACGGCATCGTTTTCGATCCATTTGATCCGAACTTTAACCAGGACTGCCGACCCGTTTCGCCGTTTTCAGCTTCGCATCGGGAACAGCTCGGCAGCACATTTTTGCGAGAACACGCATGAAACAATTCCTACGACGCTATGCACCAGTCTGCGCCCTGGCTTTTGGCTTGATGGCCGTCACCGCATGCAGTAAAAAAGAAGAGGCGCCAGTCGCGGCCGCCAAGCCGAGCATCTATATGGTCGGCGTCGAGTCGGCCTATGCGCCGTTTTCTTCCGAAAACGAAAAGAAGGAAGTGGTCGGCTTCGATATCGAAGTGATGCAGGCCATCGCTAAAAAAACCGGCATCGAGGTCAAATTCATCCCGACCCCGTTCGAAGGCTTTTTCAACTTCCTGGCCCAGGGCGACCGCGACTTGCTGATTTCAGCGATCACGATTACCGATGAACGGAAACAGACCGTCGATTTTTCCACGCCCTACTTCGAAGCAAGCCAGTTGATCGCTGTACCGCAAAACAACACCACCGTGAAACAGTTCAGCGACCTGAAATCATTGAAGATCGGCGTCCAAAGCGCCACTACCGGCGATGAAGTGGTACAGAACCTGGTAGGGAAAAACAACCCGAGCATCAAGCGTTTCGACTCCACGCCGCTGGCATTGAAAGAACTCGAAACCGGCGGCGTCGATGCCGTGGTGGCCGATGATCCGGTGGTCAAGAACTACATCACCAACAATCCATCCGCCAGCTTCCGCGTGGTAGCGGATGCCAGCTTCCCGAAAGAGTATTACGGCATCGCGGTACGCAAGGGCAATACCGAACTGCTGGCAAAAATCAACCAAGGGCTGGCCGACATCAAGGCCGACGGCAGCTTTGCCAAGCTCAACGAAAAATATTTCGGCAGCGATAAAAAATAAGCAATCGGGGCGTCACATGTTGGCGCCCCGGCATAGTGCCGCGTCAATCGCAGAGCACCGCGCTACGCAACTGCAGTATAATTTTCGGCTATTTTTTTAGCACCTCATTGCGCAACCCTGGCAATTCGTCAGTCGATTGCGCTTCTTTCTTTCACGTTGTCACACTGTTTCTTTTCAATCATCTATGGATTTTCGCTGGAGCATCATACAAGGCTACGCGCCGCTATTCGTCAAAGGCTTCTTCATGACGCTCCAGGTCGCCGTGATCAGTATCATCATCGGCACCATACTGGGCCTGATGCTGGGCATGCTGCGGCTGGCGGACATCAAACACGGGCCGTGGAAATATCCGGTGCGCATCGCCAAAGGGCTGGCCAATTTCTACGTTGCGTTTTTTCGCGGCACCCCGCTGTTTGTGCAGATTCTGCTGATCCATTTCGCGGTGATGCCGGTATTGATTCATCAAGACAACGGCCTGCTAATTTCCGGCGACCTGGCGCGCACCATCAAGCAGGATTACGGCGCATTCATTTCCGGCATCGTCGCCTTGTCGCTGAACGCCGGCGCTTATATCTCCGAAATTTTCCGTGCCGGCATCCAGTCAATCGAGCGCGGCCAAACCTATGCCGCTTCCAGCCTGGGCATGGGCTATAAATTGACGATGCGCTATGTGATCCTGCCGCAAGCATTTCGCCGCATGTTGCCGCCGCTGGGCAACGAAGCGATCACCTTGCTGAAGGATTCTTCGCTGGTATCGGCGATCGGCCTGGCCGAGCTGGCCTATGCCGCCAGGACCGTGGCGGGCGCTTATTCGCGTTACTGGGAACCGTACATCACGATTTCAGTCGTCTATTTCGCGATGACCATGTGCCTGGCGATGCTGGTCGGGCGGCTGGAGCGGAAATACGCGGCGCCGCATCGTCATTGATTCAAACATCATGGCGGAAAGCGCTTCGCTTTTCCGCCCTACACTCTGGCTTAGATGGACCGTAGGGCGGATGAGCGCAGCGTTATCCGCCGCTGGATGTGTCACAAGTGTTTGACGCATCCAAAACGGCGGAAGACGCTGCGCTTTTCCGCCCTACTTGCTACTTGCTGTCAGCGTCGCCCGTCATTTCCCACAAACGGCCATCCACCGTCACCAGCGCCGTGCGCAATAATTTACCGCCAAACACCGCCTGCGCTGCCAGCCGATAGCTGGCCAGCTGGGCGCTGTACGCGGCACGCTCGCTGTCGAGCAGGTTGCGTTTGTAATCCAGAATCCACACTTCATCGTCAAACATCACGACCCGATCAAAGCGCAGCAGTGCGGCATCGGTCACGATTTCCATCTCGTTGCGGGCAGCGAGGTGCAAGTCGGGATTGAAAAAGTGCTCAAGTGCCGGTTGCGCCAGGATGGTCTGCGCCTGCTGCCGGACCATCTGCGCCAGCGTCAGCGAACATGGCAGCCAGTGCGCAATCGTCGCCGCATCCGGCACCACAATCGGCCAGTGGGCGCGCTGGGTGATTCTCTCCAGCAGTCCATGTAAGGCAATTCCTTCGTCGATGGCATCGTTGCTGAAAGCCGGTGCCTGGATCGTCTCTGCCGCATGCGGCAATTGCGGCGGATCGAACACCGCCAGACTAAATCTCCCTTCGCCAGAAGCGGTCACCCCCCCGTCGGCCACTGCTTCAGGCGCGACTTCCGGCACATGCAGCATGCGCGCATACCAGCTATGTTCAGTCACTCCGCCGCGCGTGCCCTCCACCCCGCTGACGATCAGCAACTGCTTGGCTCGGGTGGCGGCGACGTACAGCAGGTTCCAGTCTTCCTGTTCTTTAAAACCCTCTTCCGCGGCAAACAACGGGTCGCGTGCAACGCCGCGCTCCGCGAAGCTGCCGAACGCCGAAAAATGCACCGGCGCGTCCGCATCTTGCGGCCAATCGCACAGGATGCCGCTATCGTCGCGCGCCGGTTTGCTGTGGTTGGCATCCAGCACCACCACCACCGGCGCCTCCAATCCTTTGGCGCTATGCACCGTCAAAATCCGCACCGCGTCGGTGGCGGCGTCGATGCTGGCCTCATCCGGCGCGTCGCTGGCCGCACTGTTTTGCAAGGAGCGCAGGGCGTCGATAAATTTTGGCAAGCTTGGATAACGGCCGGCATCCATGTTCAGCGCCAGCTCGACAAAGGTTTCAATGTTGCCGATCGCCTGGCTACGCGACAGCGGGCTGGCAGCTTGCGCATAACGCGCCAGCAATTGCCCCTGATGCAAAATCACATCCAGCAAGTCATGCACCGGCAAGCGCGGCGCGACCTCCAGCCATTGCCCCAGCAAGGTCGCCGCACGCTGCAAAGCCGGCGACGCGGAAGGCGTCGCGGCTGCCGCCAGCAAACGCGACCACCAGCCGCGTTCGCCGCGCTGCGCCAACGCAATCAGGTCGTCGTCGCCGGCAGCGAAAATCGGCGACTTCAACACATGGCCCAGAGCGCGCGCATCGTCCGGCGTAATCAAGAAAGTCAGCAGCGCAATCAGGTCGGAAATTTCCAGCGACTCCAGCAAGCCGCCGCGCTTGTCCGACATGAACGGAATGCCGGCGGCACGCAAGGCGCTTTCGTAAGCTCCCAGATGACTGCGCTTTTTCACCAGCAGCATCACATCCGACCAGCGCATGCCGCGGGCGCCATCTTGATGCCCAATCCGCAGTTCGCGGCGGGCCCGCAACAGCGCCTGCGCGACCAGGCGGCCCTCGTCGCGGCGGCGCGCATCCTCGGACTCTTCACGCGGCGTGGTCAATGGATTGCGCCAGCCCTGCGGCTGTTCTGCGTCGGCCGCAGCGGCCTGCTGCACCAGCGGCAGGCGCCATACATCGCCGCCCGCCTGGCCCAAAGTGGTTTGCGCCGAGAACAGCGGATTGGCATCGAACCCGGTATTCAACACCTCGACGATCGCGGTCGCATTGCGCCTGGTCTGATTCGCTTGCAGCACGGTCGCGCCTTGCTGCTGCAACAGCGTGCGCGCAGCTTCAAACACGCGCGGTTCGGCGCGCCGGAAGCGGTAGATGGATTGCTTCGGGTCGCCCACCACGAACACGCTGGGCTGACCGGCATCCTCGCCGTAAGCGCTGAGCCAGGCGCGCACGATGCTCCATTGCAGCGGGTTGGTATCCTGGAACTCATCCAGCAAAATATGCTTGTAGCGCGTGTCCAGCCGGCTCTGCAAATAGGCGGCGCTGTCGGGATTGGTCAGCAAGCGGTAGGCATGCCATTCCAGGTCCGCAAAATCGAATACGCGCTGTTCGGCCTTCAGCGTCTGATAGCAATCCACCAGCGCTTTGCCGACGCTGAACAGATGTTGATTCAGTGTCAGCACGGTGCGCTCGTGGCTGCGGCGGCGCAATAACTTGAGCGCTTCGCCGACCGCCGCGAACTGGTCGTCGAACGCATTCTCCGCGTCGCCGCCCAGATTGTTTTCCAGCGCCTTTTTCAAGTCCTTGGTCTTGGTATTGCCGCGGGCCTTGCCGTTGTCGTCGAAAAACTGATGGCACAAGGCGTCGAAATTTTCCACTGCGGCGCCGGCACTCAATGCCATCTCAATCGCGGTCGCGCGCTTCTGGTTGGTCGCGGTGCCATGCCCCAATAGCCAGGCAATGGTCTTGATCTGGGCCGTCAATTTATCGTCGTCCCAGAGCGACAATCTGGCATCGAACTCGGCGTCATCGCCGCACAGTTCGCGCAGCCAGGTCAGCGGCGCGTCCGCATCGTCCTGGACCACCGCCCACCATTCGGCGCGCTTGTCGACAAACGCGGTCAACAACTTGCGGGTGCTGAAATCGCCCACCAACTGATACAGCGCCAGCAAGTCTTGCCGGATCTGGCGATTGCCGTCATCGTTCAGCGAGCGCATGAAAGTCAGATAAGCGTCGGCCAGCAACTCGCCGGTTTTTTCGGTCAGCGCATAGCCGTGCGGCACACCAGAACTCAGCGGTGCAATCTGCAACAAGCGCGCAAACCAACTGTGAAAAGTGTCGATCGACAAACTCTGCGGACTGGCCAGTACCCGCTCGTATAACTGACGCGCCGCCGGCAATACTTGCGCCACATCCTGCGGCAAGATGCCGCGCTCCAGCAGCAGGCCGCGCACTTTGTCGTCCGGCTGCAACGCCAGATCGTGCAGCAGTTCCAGCAAGCGCTCGCGCATTTCCTGGGCCGCTTTGCGGGTAAAGGTAATCGCCAGCAATTCAGACGGCGCAGCCCCGGCCAGCAACAGCCGCAACATGCGCGCCACCAGCAGCCAAGTCTTGCCGCTGCCGGCACAGGCCTCGACCACCACCGAATGACGCGGATTGCAGGCGGCGTTGGTGAAACTTTGTGCATCGACTGCGGCGCCGTTCATTTGATAGGCGCGCGGCGGCATGCCTGTCTCAGCTATCAGTTCATCCATCACCACGCTCCCTTGCGGCACAGGCCGCGCACATCGCAATATTGGCAAACCGATTCGACCCCGTTCGCAGGCAAGCCAACGCCGTCCGCGATGGCTTGCATGTGGACCGTGATCCGGCTCGCCAGCGCCGGTTGCGCCTGCTCATAATCCGCGGCCGCGACGTCGCCGATCTTGTCCTTGGTGGTTTCCAGCGCGACGTAATGCGCCGCCGCCACCGGCCGGTCCGACAGCAGGCCGTAAAACGCCAGCTGCTGATCTTCGTGATCCTTCAGCTTCTTGTTGAGGGCGACCAGGTTATTGGTCTTGTAGTCGAGCACCGCCCGTTCGCCGGCTTCGTTTTCGTCGATCCGGTCGATCCGGCCATGCAATGTCAGTTGGCGCTCCGGCAGCGGCAGCATTCTTTCATACGCCTGCTCGCCGAACACGAAGCGCCAGCCTTGCGCCTCCCGTTCGTTGGCCCAGACCACGTACGCCGCGATCACTTTTTGCCAGCGCACGTAATAGCCCAATGCCGCGGCATTTTTGCCGATGATGTCGTCGAACACTTTTTTTGAAATATCGATCAGCAAGGCTTCGCGCCGCTCTGGCGCACACGGCTGGTCGCGCAGGGATTCGTGATAGGTCTCCAGGATTTGATGCAGCCAGCCGCCGTAATCGCGCTTTTCCGGCAGGTCGGACAATTCGTCCAGCGATGCCAGACCCAGCATCCGCCTGGCAAAAAATTGATACGGGCAAGCGATGAAACTGTTGTAGGCGCTGGCCGTCAAGCGGGTCGGCGTCAGCGGCGCGGCGGCCGGCGCCGGCATGGCTGACGGCATGGCTTGCAAGCTCTGCTCGGCAATCGTCGCCCGCCGCTGCGGCAGCGCCGGCACCGCAGCCCGCGCCAGGCTCAGTTGCAGGCGTTCGATCCAAGGGCTGACCGGATTCGGTTCGCCGTCCTTATGCGCTTGCCAGGACAACACCACTTGCGGATTCATCGCCAGCAGTTCGACCAGATCGCGCAATTGCTGACGCTGCCGGCTTTCCCTGGTCGCCAGTCCCAGCTCGCGCCGCACGGTGTTGGCAAAAAACAGCGTTTCATGCGGTTGCGAAGGCAAATGATCGGCATCGGCGCCGACCACCAGCACCGCGTCGAAACTGCGCAAGCGAGCGCCGTTCAACGGCAGCATCACCACCCGGCGATCGCTGGCGCGGCTGATGAAGCTGGTCTCGTCAAGCTGCAAATTGACCAGCGCGCGCCATTCCGAAAATGAAAATACGGCGGCAAACGCATTTTCTGCCGGCGCAATATTTTCGAGCAACTGCACGATTTGCCGACCGGCAGGGTCGGCATTCAACGGCGTCGCCATGCCCAGCGCATCCAGCGCCGCCAGGGTGACGGCGATCCAGTCGCTCAGCGTTTTGCGGCCGCCGAACAAGCCGGCTTGCTGCGCCAGCAAGGCGACCACTTTCTGCTCCGCAGGCGCCTGCGCCAGCGCGTTGATGACGCTGCGCCACTCGCCCGAGACATTGGCACGGCGCAGCGCGAGCTCGATCTTCATTACCAGCGCTGACTTGTTGGCGGCATTGTTTTGCGCGCCATGCAGCAAATCGTCCTGGCCGTTATCCAGCACGAACGGCGACTTCAGCAGATCGAGTAAGGCCGTGGTCTCGCCGCGCGCAGTGACGACGTCGAACCAGGCCGCCAGCGCGGAGGCGGCGCGGGTGGTGGATAATTTCCAGCCGGTTTCATCGGCCACATGGATCTGCGCGCGCTCCAGCAAGGCGCGGATCCGGCGCGCCACCACCCGGTCTTGCGCCACGATCGCGACGCTGGACAGCCCTGACTGCAGCCAGTCGATCACCAGTTGCGCGCCCTGTATCGCTTCGTCCTCGACACTCTGGGTCGGACACAAGGCAATGCCGCCGGGCGCTGCAATCGCGCCGGCGGCAGGCTCGGCATCATCGGCTGCATCGCATAACTCAGGCCATGCCTGCGCATAGGTCGGCAGCAATGCCTCGGCGCGCCAGTCGAGCGTGATCGACAATAGTGGCTGACGGCTGGCGTAGGCCTCCAGGAAAGCCTGCTCCAGCGGGTCGGGCGCGACCGAGCTGATCCATATCAATGGTTGGCTAGCCTGCTCGGCCAGTTGCAGCATTTGCGCAAAACGCGCGGCAATCGCGTCATCGGCGTCCAGCTGACTCTTCCAGATCGACCACACCAGCTGGGTTTCATCCGACAGCAATTGGCGCGCATCCGGCGACAGTTGTTCGAGCGCCTTTTGCCAGCACTGCTCGGGATCGACCGACGCATGCATGGCCGGCAATTGCGCTTGCGTCAACTCGTCGGAAAGCGACAGCAGCGTTTGCGCCAGCGGCATCAGATCGGTATTGCGACGCGCGCTGAATATTTTCTTTAGCCAGCCATGCTGGCGCAATTCGGCATATAGCCGCATCAGGCGTTCGCTGGCGGCGCCGGCCGTCGCTGCCTGTGATGTGGGCGGCAAGCTCGCCAGCCATGCCGTCAGCGTGCCGATTTGCGGTGGCACGAACACGCCGCCCAGTTCCTCGCTCAACGCCGCCTTCAACTGCTGCGCGTGGCCGAAGGTCGGCACCACCACGCGCCAGTCGGCAAAATCGCGGCTGCAATCGCCGCCGCGATCGCATGCTGCCAGCACAGCGCGCGCGGCATCGGACCAGAAGGCGGCGGACGGAGAAATCAATAAGGGCTTATGCGGCATGGAACTCACAGGATGGCGGGGCGCGGGGCGGTCTGCTGCGGATGAAGGCCGGGTTGCCTCCTTTTTTGCAACAATCGTTGGGTATTTTATGCGAGCCGCCTAAAAAACAAGCGCGCAATCTACACTTTTTATGAAAATCAGTTATGATTCACCGACTATCCCGCCGCAATACCTCTTATCACACCCACAAAAAACTTGAATTCGCCTACGGCAACCCCATTTTCCTATAAGCATTAGAATACGGAACCGCCGATGGCAAGCACCAGGCAAAAATGGTAAGTCGTCCAAGCAAACATTGATTCTTTTTCCCTCACATTGAGGAAACCATGAGCGCAAACATTAAACATATTACCGACGCATCTTTCGAAGCAGATGTACTCAAATCCGACAAACCCGTACTGGTCGATTTCTGGGCCGAATGGTGCGGTCCGTGCAAGATGATTGCGCCTATCCTGGAAGAAATCGCCGCGGACGCGGACTACAGCGATAAGCTGCAAATCGTCAAACTTGATGTGGACGCCAATCAGGCAATACCTGCCAAATTCGGCATTCGCGGCATTCCAACCCTGATCCTGTTCAAGAACGGCGTCGCCGCTGCACAAAAGGTCGGCGCACTGGCCAAAGGTCAATTGACCTCGTTCATCGACAGCAATATTTAATAATAAAAACAGCGAGTAATCGCGGCGGTGCGCCCGCACCGCCTTCAGTGTCTTCTAACCACACACCACGCAGTCCCCTCCCCCATCCAACACTTCCCGTCTCGGGACACTCACATTTATGCATTTATCCGAATTAAAGGCGTTACACGTCTCCGCCCTGCTAGAAATGGCAATCGGCCTGGACATCGATAACGCGGCGCGCTTGCGCAAACAAGAACTGATGTTCGCGATCCTCAAGAAACGCGCAAAATCAGGAGAACAGATTTTTGGCGATGGCGCCCTCGAAGTCCTGCCCGACGGCTTCGGCTTCCTGCGCTCGCCGGATGCCAGCTATATGGCATCGACCGACGACATTTACATTTCGCCGTCGCAAATCCGCCGCTTCAACCTGCACACCGGCGACTCGATCGAAGGCGAAGTGCGCACGCCGAAAGACGGCGAACGCTATTTCGCGCTGGTCAAGGTCGACAAGGTCAACGGCGAATCGCCGGAAGCTTCGAAGCACCGTATCCTGTTTGAAAACCTGACGCCGCTGCACCCGAACAAGCCGCTGCCGCTGGAGCGCGACATGCGCGGCGAAGAAAACATCACCGGCCGCATCATCGACATGATCGCGCCGATCGGCAAAGGCCAGCGCGGCTTGCTGGTGGCATCGCCGAAGTCCGGCAAATCGGTCATGCTGCAACACATCGCGCATGCGATTACCACCAATCATCCGGACACCGTGATGATCGTGCTGCTGATCGACGAACGGCCGGAAGAAGTGACCGAAATGCAGCGTTCTGTACGCGGTGAAGTGGTCGCATCGACTTTCGACGAACCCGCCACGCGTCACGTCCAGGTCGCCGAAATGGTGCTGGAAAAAGCCAAGCGCCTGGTTGAAATGAAAAAAGACGTGGTGATCCTGCTGGACTCGATCACCCGCCTGGCCCGTGCCTACAACACTGTGATCCCGGCCTCCGGCAAGGTGCTGACCGGCGGTGTCGACGCCAATGCGCTGCAGCGTCCGAAGCGTTTCTTCGGCGCCGCCCGCAACATCGAAGAAGGCGGCTCGCTGACCATCATCGCGACCGCACTGATCGAAACCGGCAGCCGCATGGATGACGTGATCTACGAAGAATTCAAGGGCACCGGCAACATGGAAGTCCACCTGGAACGCCGCCTCGCCGAGAAGCGCGTCTATCCGGCAATCAACCTCAACAAATCCGGCACCCGCCGCGAAGAATTGCTGATCAAGCCGGATCAACTGCAAAAAATCTGGGTGCTGCGCAAGCTGCTGTACAGCATGGATGAAATCGAGGCGATGGAGTTCATCCTCGACAAGATGAAGTCGACCAAAAACAATGCCGAATTCTTCGACATGATGCGGCGCGGGAATTGACGGGACGTTGATTACCGAATAGGGCGGACCGGAGCCGCCCTATGCAAACCACTGATTTCATTCGTATTTTCTGGAAAACCACGGATTCCGCCGGAGTTTTATTGTATAATCCCCGGTTTTCCACCCCGGCAAGTGATCGACAATCGGGTCAAGAAGCAAGACGACCGACGAAGTGGCGATTGGCTACCTACTTATTGAGGCAATAATGAAAGACGGCATTCACCCAAATTATCGCGAAGTTTTGTTCCACGACGTTTCGAACGACTTCAAATTCGTTACTCGCTCGACCATCCAAACCCGCGAAACCATTACCCACGAAGGTAAGGAATACCCGCTGGTGAAGATTGAAGTTTCGTCGGAATCGCATCCGTTCTACACCGGCCAACACAAAATCGTCGACACCGCTGGCCGCGTCGACAAATTCCGTAAGAAATTCGGCACTGTCGGTTCCAAAACCGCCATCGCGAATCAATAATTCGGTCGCATCATGCAAAAAGGCAGCTACGGCTGCCTTTTTTATTTATCGGGAATTCTGCGCAATCCGCATTGGTGCTCGGCAATAGCGCAGCACAGCGCTATGCGGCACAATACCTTCCTCTTCAAAATTTAGCCCGACACCCATCGTGATGAAGCCCGTCCGTCTCCCCGCCTCCGCCACCAGCGCACTGCCACGCTGGGGTATATGGGCACTTGGCCTGCTCTATATCCTGCCAGGCCTGTTCGGACGCGATCCGTGGAAAAACGACGACGCCGCCAGCTTCGGCATCATGTGGACCATGGCGCACGGTGGCATCAGCGACTGGCTGGCGCCGCATATCGTCGGCTTGCCGATGCCGGGCGAAAGTCCGCTGACGTACTGGATCGGCGCCCTCTGCATCAAACTGTTCGGTTGGCTGCTGGGCGATCCACTGGCGTCGCGGCTGTCCACCATCCTGATTTTTTTAGCCGGCTCGCTCTCGGTCTGGTACGCCACCTACCTGCTCGGCCGCCGCAGCGAAGCGCAACCGTTACGACTGGCATTTGGCGGCCAGCCGGAACCCAAGGATTTTGGCCGGACCCTGGCCGATGGCGCATTCCTGATTTATCTCGGCTGCCTGGGACTGCTGTCGCATAGCCACGAAACCTCGGCCAAAGGTTTGCAAATTTCGCTGGTCGCGGTTGCGCTCTATGTCGCGGTACGTTTGTTCGAGTCACGCAGCTTACGCAATGCGGCTCTGCTCGGCGTCACCCTCGGGCTGCTGATCCTGACCCGCGGTTGGGTGATCCCGCTGAGCTTGCTGCTGGGCCTGCTGATGCTGGCAATGCTGAGAGAAAAAATCGTCGCCGCACATTTGCTGCTGGTCGGTTTGCCGCTGACCGCCATCGTTGCTGGCGCCTGGTTTATCGCAAGTTATGCCTTGCTGCCCGACAGTGCGGCCCACTTCGCCGTGTGGGAGAAACTCAATCTGCGGCAACTGGGCTGGCCATCCTGGACGGCGCTAGCGTATTACTTCAAATACGGCATCTGGTTTGCCTGGCCGGCATGGCCGTTCGCCGGCTGGGCCGTGTATGCCTGGCGCCAGCAACGCACGGCGCTGCATATCGCACTGCCGCTGACATTCTTTATCAGCCTGACAGCCGCGATGTTATTGAACCGGCATCCCGAAGAAGGTATTTTGCTGCCGCTGCTGCCGGCGCTGGCGATTCTTGCCGCATTCGGCCTGCCGACCATGAAGCGCGGCGCCATCAATGCGGTGGACTGGTTCTCGGTGATGACCTTGAGCGCCTGCGCTGGCTTTATCTGGCTGGCCTGGATCGCCAAGGAAAGCGGCTGGCCGTCGCAAATAGCGAAGAATGTCTACCGGCTGGCGCCCGGCTTTATGCCGGAGTTCAACTTGCTGGCCCTGGTCATCGCGTTGCTCGGCACCGTTTTCTGGGTGCTGCTGGTGCATTGGCGTTTGTCGCGCCGGCCGTCGGTGCTGTGGCGCGCTGTGGTGCTGTCGTCGGGCGGCGTGATTCTGTGCTGGCTGTTGCTGACGACGCTATGGCTGCCATGGATCAATTACAGTAAAAGTTATGCCGGCGTAGCCCTGCAAATCGATAAGAATCTCCCCACGGTCAAGCAATGCGTGGATACCAACGTCGGTCCGGCGCAACGCGCTTCGTTCGCTTATTTCGGCGGCATCCCGTTTGCCGAATTCGGCCAGCAACGCTGCGACTTCCTGCTGTATCAGGACAATGTCTCGGTCAAAACAGACGACGCAATCTGGCGCCAGTTCAAAGGCGACTGGAAGTTGCTGTGGACCGGGCGCCGGCCATCCGATCGTGACGAACGCTTCCGCCTGTATCAACGCACAGGTAAATAATTCATTAAACAGATAAGCACCACTCTCTTGCCTCGATTAACGCCACGCCCCAACACACACTCGTACACGGTACGCATTGCCGCGCTGGCCTGGCCGATGCTGATCGGCCAGTTGGCGCTGATTGCCAACGGCGTCATCGACACCGCAATGACCTCGCGTTTTTCCGCCACCGACCTGGCCGCACTGGCGCTCGGCGGCGCGATTTACGTCAGCGTTTTTGTCGGACTGAGCGGCGTGTTGCAGGCACTGTCGCCGGTCATCGGCCAGCTGTTTGGCGCACAACGACTGAGCGACATCGGCTTTGAGGTCAAGCAAGGCACTTGGCTGGCCCTGATCCTGTCTGCGATCGGCAGCGTCATCCTGATGTTCCCGGCGCCGTTTCTGTCAGTCGCGCACGCCTCGCCGGAATTGACGGCCAAAGCCAGTTCATACCTGCGGATTCTGGCGCTGGCGCTGCCGGCGACGCTGGCATTTCGCGTCTACTCGGCATTGAACACCGCGATTGCCCGCCCCAAGATGGTGATGGCGATTCAAATCGTCGCGCTGCTGTTGAAACTGCCGCTGAATGCGCTGTTTATTTTCGGCGGACTTGGCTTGCCGGCATTCGGCGGTCCTGGCTGTGCGATCGCCACCAGCGTGATTGCCTGGCTGATGTTGTTGATCGGCGTTAGCATCCTGCGCTGGAATCCGTTTTACCAACAGTTCGGCCTGTTTCATACCGGCTTCGTCAAACCGCGCTGGCAGGCGCAACGCGAGTTGCTGAAACTGGGCATCCCGATGGGCTTGAGTTACTTCATTGAAGTGACCGCCTTCACTTTTATGGCGATTTTTATTGCGCGACTTGGCGAGACCGTGGTTTCCGGCCATCAGATCACCGCCAATTTCGGCACCGTGCTGTACATGCTTCCCTGGTCGATCGCCAGCGCCACCGGCACGCTGGTGGCGCAAGCCATCGGCGCCCGCGACCTCGACCACGCACGCCGCATCGGCTTGGCCGGGATTCGCCTGGCGGCACTTTCGTCCGCTACGCTCGGCCTGGCAATCTGGCTGGGACGCGAAGCCATCATCCGCGCCTACACGCCGAACGAAGCGATCATCACGGCGGCCCTGCCGCTGTTTCTGTTCATCGGGTTTTATCAATTATTCGATGCCATCCAGGTCACCACTGCCTATGTGCTGCGCGCTTATAAGGTCGCGGTCATCCCGACTGTGATCTACGCCGTGGCGCTGTGGGGAGTCGGCTTGGTCGGCGGCTACATCCTGGGACTCGACCCTTGCGGCATCAGTCCGCGAGCGCTGCACGGCGCCGCCGGTTTCTGGATGGGCAACAGCGCCAGCATTGCGCTGGTGGCCGTCAGCCTGATGTTTTATTTGCGTGTGGTGCAGCGGCAGGCACAACGGCAACTGACGGTATGAAATAGATTTGCGTGATTGTCCAAGCGCTGATTAGTAAAACTATTGATCGCGCCGAGAAAATCGGCCATAATAGCGGACGCGTTGCCGAGATGGCGGAATAGGTAGACGCACGGGACTCAAAATCCCGCGCTGGAGACAGCGTGCCGGTTCGATTCCGGCTCTCGGCACCAACAGAGTTATAGATAAACGGCTTCCAGAAATGGCGGCCGTTTTCTTTTGTGCGGCAATTTTTGCGCAGCTCGTCAAAGACAAGATCGGCATGCCTGAAATAAAAAAAGACTGGATGAAACCCAGTCTTTTTTTACTGAAGAAGGAAGCCGGAATCGGCGTCCCTTTATTTCCCCTTTTTATTTCAACCGCTTCTTGCCGCCAGCCGTCTTGGCATCGTCCAGCGTCAGCTGCTGCGCTTCCAGGGCCCGAATACGATCTTGCAATGCCGCCAGCTGGTTGTTCGCGGATTGCTGTTTGCCGCTCAATGCCTGCGCTTGCTGACGTGCCTGCTCCTGTTGTGCGCTGACGCTTTGCTCTTGTTGCTGCTGCACGGTCAAATCGTTTTGCAGCGCAAGCAAACGCGACTCCTGCTTGGCGATCAATTGTTCGGTGTAGTGCTTGTCGGCTTCCAGTTTGATGCGGCGAATATCGACTTCCGCCAGCTTTTCGGTCTGGCCGACAAAATTCTTGTAGGTCTGCTCGGCCTGCCCATCCGACATGGTTTTGACCACGCGCCAGAAATTCTTTTGCTGAAACAACGCCACGTAATAAGTGCGGCTATCAGGCTTGAACAGCAAGCTGGAACCGTAGTTGCCGTTATACGTGGTGCGCAGCTCGCTGACACCCTGACTTTGCATCAATTGCTGCAGCTCGCTGATGGTGCTGTTGGCGGTAGTCGCGGCATTGGCTGGCGCATTGAGCGCGGACACAGGGTTGCTTGCAGCAGGACTGGCGGCGGACTGCGCCAGCGCATTGACCGACAAGCCGGTCATGAACAATCCCAGCACCACGCCGTGCGCAGCATTGCGTACATTCACTCTCATCCCCTGCATCCTTCACTGGTAATTTAATTTGTCTTACGAAACATTGGATTATAGTTAATTTTTCCCGGATTTCCGTAGTTGCTGAACATTGTTGTATGCAAATTCCGGACTTTGTTGCCGATTTTGTCTTTTATCCGACGCTCCCGGAGCCGGCGCAGTAGGTTTTTAGAGCTGCCCTATAATGAGCGCTCTCCGCATAGACCTGAAAACCACCCACCATGCCTGTTTCTCTTGATAATCTGCTGGTCGTCGGCATTTCATCCCGCGCACTATTCGACCTTGAAGCCGAGGAAGCGATTTTTCGCACACAGGGCCTGGAAGAATATCGCCGCCATCAGCTCGCCAACGAAAACCAGATCCTCAAACCCGGAGCCGGTTTCGCCTTGGTCAAAGCGCTGCTGAAGCTGAACCACCTGACGCCAGGCAGGCGCTTCGTCGAGGTGGTCATCATGTCGCGCAATTCGACCGAAACATCGCTGCGCATTTTCAACTCGATCAAGCACTACGAACTCGACATCACGCGCGCCGTGTTGTCCGGCGGCGCATTTCTGGCGCCGTACCTGCAGGCGTTCAATGTCAGCCTGTTTTTATCGCTGCATGAAGACGATGTGCAGGCGGCGATCAATTCCGGCACAGCGGCGGCCTTGCTATACCAAAAGCCGGGCGACACCGCGTGCGTCAAGGAAGAACTGGATCAGATCCGCATTGCTTTCGACGGCGACGCGGTGATTTTTTCGGATGAATCGGAACGTATTTTCCAGAGCGAGGGGATCGAAGCATTTGCCGACCACGAGCGCGTCAATGCCATGAAACCGTTGCCGGAAGGCCCGTTCGCACGGCTGCTGCGCGCATTGTCGTTCATTCAGAATAATTTTAAGAATGCCGACGGCCGCGCCGCACCGATCCGCACCGCGCTGGTCACCGCCCGCTCGTCGCCTGCGCATGAACGCGTGATACGCACGCTGCGCGCATGGAACGTGGCGATCGACGAAACCTTCTTCATGGGCGGTGTGGTCAAATCCGATGTGCTGGCCGCCTTCAGGCCGCATATGTTCTTCGACGATCAACCCGGCCATTGCGACCGTGCCGCCAGTCGCGTGCAAACCGGCCGGGTGCCTGTCAAGCAGATCGGTGAAGGGGATGAAAGCAATTGATGCGTAGGTCGGAAAAGCGTAGCGCCTTCCGACATGGCGCATCTCATCATCTGGTCAAGCCCTTGGTTATTTGACGTTCGCTACGGCGGAAGGCGCTGCGCTTTTCCGCCCTACTCCAAGACGATGAAGTCTTCCACAACTTCTCATCAAACCGGCCGGGTGCCCGTCAAGCAGATCGGTGAAGGGGACGAAAGTAATTGATGCGTAGGTCGGAAAAGCGTAGCGCCTTCCGACATGGCGCATCTCATCATCTGGCCAAGCCCTTGGCTATTTGACGTTCGCTACGGCGGAAGGCGCTACGCTTTTCCGCCCTACTCCAGGACGATCAGGTCTTCCGCAACTTCTCAGACAGTCGGCAATGTGTAATCTTTAAACTGCTCTCGCAATTTGTTCTTCAACATTTTTCCGGTAGCGCCAAGCGGCAGGGACTCGACAAACACGACATCGTCCGGGGTCCACCACTTGGCGATTCTGCCTTCGTAAAATTTGAGCAGGTCTTCCCTGCAGACATCCGCTCCCGGCTTTTTCACCACGACCAGCAACGGCCGCTCGTCCCACTTCGGATGACAGACGCCGATACAGGCGGCGATTTGCACCGCCGGATGTTCCATTGCGATGTTTTCCAGAACGATGGTGCCGATCCACTCCCCGCCCGATTTGATCACGTCCTTGCTGCGATCGGTAATTTGCATGTAGCCGTCGGCATCGATGGTTGCCACGTCGCCGGTCGGGAACCAGCCATCCTGCAACACGTCGCCGCCTTCATTCTTGAAATAGGCGTCGACTATCCACTGCCCCTTGACCAGCAGGTTGCCGTAGGTGGCGCCATCCCACGGCAGCTCCCGGCCATCGTCGTCGACGATTTTCATATCGACGCCATAGATCGCATGCCCCTGCTTTTGCAATCGCAATTCCTGCTCCTGGACCGATTGCGACAAATGCTTGGTCTGCAATGTGCCGGTGGTCCCTAGCGGCGACATTTCCGTCATGCCCCAGGCATGCACCACCTCGATGCCGTATTGATTGCGCAGGGTTTTCATCATCGCCGGCGGGCATGCGGCGCCGCCGATGATGGTGCGCTTGAAGGTTGAAAACTTCAGATTATTTTGTGCCAGATACGTCAGCAATCCGAGCCAGACAGTCGGCACGCCGGCGGAGAAAGTGACTTGTTCCTGTTCGAATAATTCGTACAGTGATTTGCCATCCAGCGCGGCTCCGGGAAACACCATTTTGGCGCCCGTCAGCAGTACCGAATACGGCAAGCCCCAGGCGTTGACATGGAACATCGGCACCACCGGCAGCACGGTATCGCGTCCCGAGACATTCAGCGAGTCCGGCATGGCCGACGCATACGAATGCAGCACGGTCGAACGATGCGAGTACAACACCCCTTTGGGATTGCCGGTGGTGCCCGAGGTGTAGCACAAGCTGGAAGCCGAATTCTCGTCAAAGATCGGCCACGCATAGTCATCGGAACTGGCGTCGATCAACTCTTCGTAGCACAGCAGCGTGGGCAGCTTGCTGTCTGACGGCAGCTGGCCGCGATCGCATAGCATGATGTAGCCCTTGACGCTCTTGAGCTGGGCTGCCGCCGCTTCGACGATAGGCAGGAAGCAGGCATCGAACAACAGGTACTGGTCTTCCGCATGGTTGGCGATGTAGGCGATCAGGTCGGGATGCAAACGCGGATTGATCGTATGCAGCACAGCGCCGGAGCCGGACACCGCGTAATACGCTTCCAGGTGGCGGTAGCCGTTCCAGGCCAGCGTCGCAATCCGGTCGCCCATCTTGACGCCGAGTGCGGCCAGCGCATTGGCCAGCTGGCGCGTGCGGCGATGGCAATCGCGGTAGGTATAGCGGTGGAGGTCGCCTTCGAGACGGCGCGAGACGATTTCGTTGTTGCCGAAATGGCGGTCGGCGTGCTGAATAATGCTGGAGATGAGCAGCGGCTGGCTCATCATTTGTCCCATCAATGGGCTCTTCGGATACTCTGACATCGCTTCTCCTGGTGTTGTAACGTTTTCGGTCGTGAACCACGCATTTACGAACTGCCAGCGGAGATATTAATCTCAAAAGCAAACGGGCCCGGTTTTCCTCCGCAGATTGCTTTGCGAAGAAAAACCGGGCCCGCCTAAATCACGTTCCTTGGTTTTTAGAGCGGCCTTAGACCTTACGCGCTGAGATCGCGTCGCCCACGCACAGTGCCGTCATATTGACGATCCGGCGCACCGTTGCCGATGGCGTCAGGATGTGCACCGGCTTGGCGCAACCCAGCAGGATCGGGCCGACCGCGACGCCGTTGCCGCAGGTGTTCTTGAGCAGGTTGTAGGCGATATTGGCGGCGTCGATATTCGGCATCACCAACAGGTTGGCATCGCCTTTGAGCGAGGAGTCCGGCATCACTTTTTTCAGCAACTCGGAATCCAGCGCCGTATCGCCATGCATTTCGCCATCGACTTCAAGATCGGGCGCCTGCTCCTTGATGATCGCCAGTGCCTTGCGCATTTTTTGTGCCGAGGCGCTGTTGCTGGAACCGAAGTTGGAGTGCGACAGCAAAGCGGCGCGCGGCTTCATCCCGAAGCGCATCATTTCTTCCGCCGCCAGGATCGTGATCTCCGCCAATTGCTCGGCAGTCGGATCTTCGTTGACATGGGTATCCACCAGCACCAATTGGCGATTCGGCAGAATCAAGGCGTTCATCGCGGCGTAGACGTTGACGCCCTCGCGACGGCCCAGCACCTTGTCGATGTAATTCAGATGCAGGCTGGTGGTGCCGTAGGTGCCGCAAATCATGCCGTCGGCGTGGCCCTTGTGAATCGCCATCGAACCGATCAGCGTATGACGGCGGCGCATTTCCAGTTTGGCGTATTGCTCGGTCACGCCCTGGCGCTTGGTCATCGCCAGGAAGGTTTGCCAGTAATCGCGATAGCGCTCGTCGAAATCAGGATTGATGACTTCAAAATCGACACCCGGTTTCAGGCGCAGGCCGAAACGCTCGATGCGCTGTTGCAAAACTGCCGGCCGGCCGACCAGGATCGGCCGCGCCAGATTTTCGTCGACCACCACCTGCACCGCACGCAAGACGCGCTCTTCTTCGCCTTCGGCGTAGACGATGCGTTTCTTGTCGGCCGGCGCTTTCTTGGCGACCTGGAACAGCGGCCGCATGAAGGTTCCGCTGCGATAAACGAATTGCTGCAGGCGATCGACATACGCTTCCATGTCCTGGATCGGACGAGTCGCGACGCCGGACGCCTCGGCGGCTTTGGCGACGGCCGGTGCGATCTTGATCATCAGGCGCGGATCGAACGGCTTTGGAATGATGTATTCAGGGCCGAACGACAGGTTGCTGATGCCGTAAGTGGTGGCGACGATGTCCGATTGTTCGGCTTGCGCCAGGTCGGCGATCGCGTGCACCACGGCGATTTCCATCTCGCGGGTGATGGTGGTGGCGCCGCAATCGAGGGCGCCGCGAAAAATGTACGGGAAGCACAGAACGTTGTTGACCTGGTTCGGATAGTCCGAGCGGCCGGTCGCCATCACCGCGTCGTCGCGCACCGCCTTGACGTCTTCCGGCAGGATTTCCGGGGTCGGATTGGCCAGCGCCAGCACCAGCGGCCGCGCCGCCATGGCCTTGACCATATCCTGCTTGAGCACGCCGCCGGCCGACAGGCCGAGGAAGATGTCCGCGCCGGGAATCAATTCGGCCAAGGTGCGGGCCTCGGTCTCGCGCGCAAAACGCGCTTTGTCCGGATCCATCAATTCGGTGCGGCCCTTATAAACCACACCGGCCAGGTCGGTGACGAAAATGTTTTCGATCGGGAAGCCGAGATCGACAATCAGGTCGAGGCAGGCCAGCGCTGCGGCGCCGGCACCGGAGACCACCATCTTGCAATTCTTGATGTCCTTGTCGACCACTTTGAGGCCATTCAGGATCGCGGCGCCGACAATGATAGCGGTACCGTGCTGATCGTCATGAAAGACCGGGATCTTCATCCGGTCGCGCAATTTGCGCTCGATTTCAAAGCACTCCGGCGCTTTGATGTCTTCCAGGTTGATGCCGCCGAAAGTCGGTTCCAGCGAGGCGATGATGTCGCACAGCTTGGCTGGATCGTGTTCGTTGATTTCGATATCGAAGACGTCGATGCCGGCAAATTTCTTGAACAGCACGCCCTTGCCTTCCATCACCGGCTTGGATGCCAGCGGCCCGATGTTGCCCAAGCCCAGGACCGCGGTGCCGTTGGTAATCACGGCGACCAGATTGCCGCGCGCAGTGTAGCGGAAAGCATTGGCCGGATCGGCCACGATTTCTTCGCAAGCGGCAGCCACGCCGGGCGAATAGGCAAGCGCCAGGTCGCGCTGGTTGGTCAGCAATTTGGTGGGAGTGACGCTGATTTTTCCGGGGGTCGGAAACTCGTGATATTCGAGCGCAGCTTGACGCAATTGTTGACGGAGCTCTTCTTTTTTATCGATCATCGAATCCATATGCGTCTGTCCCCAGCGTATCAAGTGAAAGTCTTTAATTTTATCAGACTGGCTGCTTTCAACTATGCAAATTTCGCATTGTGAATAGCAATTTCACGCATGACCTGTGATCGCGGCCAGCCGATTTGAGAGTGTTATCAAGAATCTCAGGCCAGCAAAACTAGCCAAACAGCTTTATCATCACACCCAATTTAATTCATCAGGACTCCAAATGAAGCCCATCATCATTATCGGCGCCGGCACGGCCGCTTACAGCGTCGCGCGCGAATTGCGCAAACTGGACAAAACCACCCCGCTGCGCATCATCACCGCCGACGACGGCCATTCCTATTCGAAACCGATGCTGTCCAACGCTTTCGCCCAAAAGAAACTGGCCGCGCAATTGATCATGCAAAGCGCTGCCCAGATGGCCGCGCAAGTCGATGCCGAGATCACAACCCAGACCCGCGTCAACCACTTGGACATTGAGCGCAAAGTGCTCGAAACCAGCAACGGTACGTTTGAATACGACAAACTGGTGATTGCAGTCGGCGCCCAGGCGATCCGCCTCAAGCTCGACGGCGACGCCAGCGCCAGCGTGCTGTCGGTTAACCACATCGACGACTACGCCAGCTTCCGCGACAAACTGTTGCCGGAACAAAAGGCATCGGCCCGCGTCACGATCCTCGGCGCCGGGCTGATCGGCTGCGAATTTGCCGACGATCTGGCGGCACACGGCCATGCCGTCACGCTGATCGACCCCAATCCATTGCCGCTGGCGGCACTCGTCGCGCCGCCGTTGTCGCAAGGTCTGCACGCGGCGCTGACGGCGCGCGGCATTGATCTGCGGCTGGGCACCACCGCCACCAGCATCGATCATGCCGACGATGCGATCCAGGTCACCTTGGCCAACGGCGACACCTTGAGCGCAGATGTGGTGCTGTCGGCCGTCGGCTTGCGCCCCGATCTGGCGCTGGCGCAAAGCGCGCAACTGCTCACCGGGCGCGGCATCCTGGTCGATGCCCACGGACGCACCAGCGCCAGCGATGTCTACGCGCTCGGCGATTGCGCAGAATACCGGCTCGACAACGAAGGCCGCACCAGCCCGCTGCCGTACATCGCGCCGATCTTGACCGCAGCCCGCGCGATCGCAAAAACCCTGACCGGAGAGCACACCGAGATCGAGTTGAAGGACGCCCCGGTGATCGTCAAAACCCCGAGCTACCCGCTGGCATTGGTACCGCCGCCGCCGCACACGGTCGCCGACGGCCGTTGGGAAACCGAGCAGGACGGCGAACGCACTATATGCCGCTTCTTTGACGCGCAAGGCTTGATGGTCGGCTTTGGGGTTGCGCCGCAGGAGACCAAAGTGCGGCAGGCGTTGATGGCGGCGCTGGGGACTGCGGCCTGATAAGAGATTGAACGGTGCAGGGCGGTGCGGGGCATCAATTGCCACCATGTTCGATAAAGTTTATAGTTGCCTCCGTCCCTCGCGCATCCGCCTCTTCGTTCCCTATGGATGGCGATGCCGCCTTCGGGCTGCCCGGGAACGGAATAATTTCGCACAGGAGTTCCCGACCTGCCATCAATAGGAGTCTGCAATGCCACACCTCGACTTGCACATCGAAATGCTTGAGGAATCCATCGATCTCGACCTGCGCAACCTCGAAAAACTTCGCGACATGATGCAAATGCTTCTCGACATGTCGAAAGACAATCCGGCCAACCAGGAACTGGCAAAAAAAGGCATCGCGGATGCGGAGCGTCACTTGAAACGGCTTGAGGCCTTGCGCAAAGAGGGGGACGGGCCGGTCACTTTGCATTAACAATTAATTGCGGGACGGAGTTTACGAACGCGTTGATTGGGCTGCAAAGCCCAACATTTCTTTCATCGCGACCAAACGTTGGGCTTTGCAGCCCAACCTACGCGAACTTAATGCTTTTCTTGAGTATTTCAGCGTCTTATCTAATCAGTTGAGGACAGAGTAATTCGCCACGCTACGGTGGCTCTTAAACTCTGTCCCGCAATTAGGCAAACTCCGCGATCAACGCAACAATCTCCGCCCCGTAAGTTTCCAGCTTCTTCTCTCCGACTCCGCTCACCCCGCGCAAATCCTCCAGCGAGGCGGGTTGCGCCTTGGCGATCTCGCGCATGGTGGCGTCGTGAAAAATCACGTAGGCAGGCACGTTGTGCTTGCGCGCGGTTTCCACCCGCCACCAGCGCAATTTCTCGAATACCGCCTGCTCCAGCGGCGACAAATCGGATTCGACATAGCCCTTCGCCTTGCTGCTGCTGCGCTTCTGCTTGACCGGTTTTTGATATTCGCGCAATTGCACTTGCTGCTCGCCGCGCAATACCGGGCGGGCGGCGTCGGTCAGTTTCAGCGCGCTATACGCCTCGGAATCGACCGTCACCAGGCCCAGCGCAATCGACTGCCGCAAAATGGCGCGCCACTCGGCTTCGCTGCGATCGCTGCCGATGCCGAAGGTGGAGAGCTGGTCGTGCCGCCATTGCTTGATCTTGTCGGAATCGATGCCACGCAACACATCCATCACATGCATCGCGCCGAATCGTTGATCGACGCGATAAATCGTCGATAACAGTTTTTGCACCACGACCGTCGCATCGAAAGAAACCGGCGGCGTCATGCAGGTATCGCAATTGTCGCAACGCACGGATGCCTGACCGAAATAATCCAGCAAGCGCACTCTTCGGCAATGCAGCGTTTCGCACAGGCCCAGCATGGCGTCCAGCTTGACGCTCTGGACCCGCTTGAAGGTTTCGTCCGCTTCCGATTCGTCGATCATGCGACGCTGTTGCACCACATCCTGCAAACCGTAGGCCATCCAGGCGCTGGCAGGCCCGCCGTCGCGGCCGGCACGGCCGGTTTCCTGATAGTAGCCTTCGATGCTTTTGGGCAGATCCAGGTGGGCCACAAAGCGCACGTCGGGCTTGTCGATCCCCATCCCGAAGGCGATGGTGGCGCACATCACGATGCCATCCTCCCGCAGGAAGCGGCCCTGATTTTTGGTGCGCGTGGCGTACTCCATGCCGGCGTGATACGGCAGCGCGGTAATGCCTTGCTGATTCAAGAATTCGGCGGTTTCTTCGACCTTTTTGCGCGACAGGCAGTACACGATGCCGGCATCGCCCGCGTGTTCGCTTTGGATGAAGTCGAGCAGCTGCTTGCGGCCGTTGGCCTTTTCGACAATCTGGTAGCGGATGTTGGGACGGTCGAACGACGAGACGAAACGCGCGCCCTGCTCCAGCTGCAGGCGCAGCGCGATTTCTTCGCGAGTCTGCTGATCGGCGGTCGCCGTCAACGCGATCCGCGGCACCTGCGGGAAGCGCTCGTGCAGGATCGACAGCTTGATGTATTCGGGACGGAAATCGTGGCCCCATTGCGATACGCAATGCGCCTCGTCAATTGCAAACAGCGCGATCTTGGAGGCTTCCAGCAAATCCAGGCAGCGCGGCGTCAGCAAGCGTTCCGGCGCCACGTACACCAGATCGAGATCGCCGTTGCGCACGCGGCGCTCGATCTGCGATGCTTCTTCGTAGGTCTGGGTGGAGTTCAGAAAGGCGGCACGGACGCCGACTTCGGCCAGCGCATCGACCTGATCCTGCATCAATGCAATCAGCGGCGACACCACCACCCCGACGCCGTCGCGCAGCAGGGCCGGGATTTGATAACAGAGCGATTTGCCGCCGCCGGTCGGCATCAGTACCAGCGCATCGCCGCCGTTGGCTACATGACTGACGATCTCGGCCTGTTGTCCGCGAAAGGAGGGATAGCCGAATACCGTTTGCAGTATATGCAGCGCTTGCGGGTCAGGTGTTACTGATGCGTCAACTTGATTTGGCATTAGGTCGATATTTTATTTATTTCAAGAAGCCGTTGTTGAGCGCGACCAGCAAGAAGATGCCCAGCGCGATTCGATACACGATGAACGGCCAGGTTGAGAATTTTTCCAGGAACTTCATCAAGCCCCAGATGGCGCCGAAGGCCGAGACGCTGGCAACCACCAGGCCGAACAGCAACAGCAGCCAGACGTCCAGCGGCATATGCAGATGGAACAGCACCAGCAATTCCTTCAAGCCGGCCAGCGCAATCGCCGGCAGCCCGAGCAGGAAAGAAAAACGCGCCGCTTCTTCACGCTTGAAATTGAGGAACAATGCCGCAGTCAAGGTGGAACCGGAACGCGACACGCCGGGGATCAACGCGCCGACCTGGGCCAGTCCGACGATCACCGCATCGCGCAGGCGCATTTCGCCCACCGTGCGCCTATGCTTGCAAATCAGTTCGGCAACCGCCAGCAACAAGCCCATGCCGATACAGGCATAGCCGATCACGCTCAAACTGCGCAGAGGCGAGCCGCAGGCATTCAGCACATGCGACAAAGCCAGGCCGGCGATGCCGATCGGGATGGTCGCAATGATGATCGCCAAGCCGAGCCGAAACGACGGATTGCTGAAATCGCGTTGACGCAATGCGGTGACGCCGCCGACCGCCACCTGCCGCACATCGCTCCAGAAATAGCTGATCACCGCTGCCAGCGCCGCCAATTGCATGGCCGCCGAAAACGCCGAGCCGGGATCGTGCCAACCCAGCAGTGCCGGCACAATCCGCATGTGCGCGGTGGAAGAAATCGGCAGCAGTTCGGAGATGCCCTGGATCACGCCAAGAATACCGACCTGCAAATAATCCAGCGATGCGAAACCGATATCTGTACCGGCGGAACATATGTTTGCCACAAAGCTCTCCTGCTTTAATTTTTTGATTCGAAAAAGGTGTTGAAAAACTACCGGAACAGCCTATTTGACCGGCTCGAAGGTTACCACGACGCTGTTTGGCTTGGTCCCGATCTTGGTCGGCAAAAAGTCCACGCCGAGTAAATGCAGGTCGGCCGGCTTGAAGGTATACAAAGGAACGTTCAACAGCAGTTGGCGCGCCAGCAAATCGCCGATTTGCGAGACTTGCGCGGCGTAGGTCTGGTCCAGTCCTTCGAGCGTCAAGTTATCCAGTTTGGGCTCGGCCAACACCACCGCATTATTCGGATTGTCCAGCGCCAGCACGCCGGAGATCGCCATCTTGCCGTGCCAGGATTTGCCCAGCAGCGGCAGCGCGATCGTGACATTGGTATCGACCATCAAACGATTCTGGTCTGCCGGCAAGCTCAATTGCGCCTGCTCGGCGGTGACGTCGAACAACCCCAGGTAGCGCTTGGAAAACGGCAGGCGCTTGTCCACCGACTGCTGCAATTTCGCTATTGGAAACTCGACGTCGCGCGGTCCGATCAGCGCCGCGCAGGATGCCAGCAGCAAGGCCGCAAACAGTGCGGTCAGCAGCGACGCTAAAGCGCTTGGGCTCAGCCAGGTTGATTTCATTGGGATCTTTCGAGTTGATTCATTGGTGATGCGCATGCGCGAAGGACGGATTTTACACGGAGGTCAGCTGTTCCAGCCTTGTCAGATATTGCATCGCGTGTTGCTGCGAACTGCCGCACATGTCCAATGCCGGCTGCAAACTGGCGCAGACGGCGGGCCGCTCGGGACTGCCGAAAATCCGGCAGCGATTGGCTTGATCGAGCTGGACGCAGCGTACTCCGGCTGGCTTGCCGCCAGGCATGCCTGGAATTGCCGACGAAATGGACGGTGCGGTACAGCAGGCGCCGCAGCCCGGCCGGCAGGACAAAGTTTGCTCAGTCATGGCACATACCGAGCGAACGATGGATTTTTTGTTGGCATTTCATACACGACAGACTGGACTTGAAAACAATGCGGGGCGATGCGAAGGCCAGATTCTACCGGCAATCACGGCATGGATACGCCGGTTTTACTTTGCTTGCACAGCCGATTCTGCAGAGCTTGGCCAAGAAATCGTTTGATATTTCTATAGCAGCCGAATATTGCAGCCCCGAGATTGTCTAAGTGTTGCTCATCCAGTAGGTTTTTACAGGTGGCCTTGATAGAATGGCCCTTTTATTTCAACACCGAGCATTTGACATGAATATCGAACAAGCCCGCTTCAATATGATCGAACAGCAAATTCGCCCCTGGAACGTGCTGGATCTGGACATTCTGGAGCTGCTGACCGTAGTGCGGCGCGAAGAATTCGTCCCTGCCGCCTACCGAAGCCTGGCATTTTCCGATACCGAAATCCCGTTGCCGGGCGGCCAAAATATGCTGTCGCCCAAGGTCGAAGCGCGCCTGCTGCAGGAAGCCGCCATTAAAAAGCATGAGCATGTACTCGAAATCGGCGCCGGCTCCGGCTACATGGCGGCCTTGCTGTGCTACAAGGCCAGACACGTAACAACAGTCGAAATCGCCCCTGAGCTGAAGGCAATGGCTGAAAAAAATCTGGCGGCCTATGGCATCACCAACGTTGATGTAGCGCTCGGCAATGGCGCGCAGGGTTGGACCGAAGGCGCGGAAAAGACCTATGACGTGATCATGCTCTCGGGTTCGCTGCAGACACTGCCGGAGGCTTTCCGGCAACAGCTCAACGTCGGCGGCCGGATTGTCGCGATTCTGGGCGAAGCGCCGGTGATGACCGCGCAAGTCATCACCCGCACCTCGGAAACCCAGTTCAGCACCCGCCAGCTGTTTGAAACCAACATCAAACCGTTGCGCGATGCAGCGGCTCACTCCCACTTCACGTTCTAAACCAAATGCAACACTTGACTGCGCCAGAACTTGCCGCCTGGATTGCCGATCCTGAGCGGCCGACACCGCTATTGCTGGATGTGCGCGAACCCTGGGAATACGAAACCTGCCATATCGCCGCAGCGCAATTGATGCCGATGCAAACCATCCCCGAGCGCATCAATGAGCTGGAAGAGGATCAGGCGATCGTCTGCATCTGCCATCACGGCGCCCGCAGCATGTCGGTGGCGGCGTTTCTTGAACGCCACGGCTTTTCCCAGGTAATCAACCTGACCGGCGGCGTCCATGCCTGGGCGCAGCAGGTTGATTCCTCCATGCCGACCTATTGAGTTGGCTCGGGCCCCGAGCCCGAAATTGCTACTGCGGCGTACCCCCTCGTTACAAAATGTTCCGGAGAGTTTAATGCGCAAGACCGTTATTGCCTCGTTGATCGCAGTTGCTTGTTTATCCGTGTTACCCAATGTACATGCAGTTGATCTGGTTCAAACCTATCAGCAGGCTCTCTCCAACGATCCGGTCTACACCAGTGCGCGCTATGCGCTCAGCGCCGGCAGCGAAGCCGTCATCCAGGGGCGCGCCGCCTTGCTGCCGACGGTTGGGCTGGGCGGCAATTACAGCCGCACCGGCGACAACTGGAACATCCGCACCAATAACTACAGCTTGCAACTGACCCAGCCCTTATTCCGCCCCGCCTTTTGGGAGCAGTATCAGGAAAGCAAGCTATCGGTTGCCGCCAGCGAGGTCAAATTCGCGCAGGCGCAACAGGACCTGATGCTGCGCGTCAGCCAAGCCTATTTCGATGTGCTGACGGCACAAGATGTGCTGACTTTTTTGCAGGCGCAGCAAAGCGCGATTGCCGAACAACTGGCTTCCGCCAAACGTAATTTCGAAGTCGGCACCGCCACCATTACCGATACCAATGAAGCCCAGGCCAGCTACGACCTGGTGATTGCACAGGAAATTGCCGCCAGCAACAATCTGGAAGTCGCGCGCTATGCGCTGCAACAAATTATCGGCCAGGCGCCGGCGCCGCTGGCGACCCTACGTCCAGGCGTCCAATTGAGTCCGCCGCAGCCGGCGGCAATTGAATCCTGGGTCAGCAGCGCCGAACAGCAAAATTTCGGCGTGGTAGGCCAGCAAATCGCGCTGGATACAGCCCGACACGAGATCAAGAAAAATCGCGCCGGCCATTTGCCGACGCTCGACCTGGTTGCCAGCCGGGCCCACTCGGAAGTCAGCGGCAGCAATAATCCCTTCGTCAACAACTCGACCATGGGCAACTCGATCGGCGTCCAATGGACCATCCCACTGTATGCCGGTGGCGCCGTCAACAGTAGCGTGCGGCAGGCCGTAGCACTGGAAGACAAGGCCCGTTCCGACCTCGAAAATGCGCGCAGAACCGCTGCGTTGAATGCGCGCCAGGCCTATCTCGGCGTCAGCAACGGCCTGGCGCAGGTGAAGGCTTTTGAGGCGGCAGAGATTTCCAGCCAATCGTCGCTGGACTCGAATCGACTCGGTTATCAAGTCGGCGTCCGCATCAATATCGACGTGCTGAACGCCCAGCAACAGCTGTTTTCCACGCGCCGGGATCTGGCGAAGGCGCGCTACGATACGCTGATGAACGGCTTGAAGCTGAAGTCGGCGACCGGCACGCTGAAGGAAGACGATTTGCAGCTGGTGAATGCGCTGCTGGCCCCGGCGACATATTAAGACGCCGCTGCCCCAGCGTCATTCTTTTTGCAAGGATGGCGCAGTCTGCAGCATGTGAATACAGGTGTCGACGACCCTACCGGACTGCGTTTCCAGATCAAAACTATCGGGGCTGAAAAGCCAGTGATCGAGCACGCCAAACAGCATCGCGTGGACCATGATCGCGGCCATCGCCGGATCCAGCTTGCGCGGCAACTGCTCTTTTACTACAGCCAGTCGCAGCACTCTTTCGATATTCTGCCGGCCCTGTAAAAAACATTCGCGCTGGCGAATTAAAATCGGGTCTTGCGGATCCACAAATTCGCATTTGTGCATCACGATTTCAAACACTTTGCGCGACAGCGGATTATGCAATGCCTCTTGCAACGCATGCAGGCACCAGCTGCGGAAATGTCCAAGCGGATCCTGCGCATTTTCATCGGCGCTGCTTTCGATCATCGCCTCCAGCGGCAAACGAACGCGCTCGCACATCGCATCGAATAAATCGCTTTTATTCTTGAAGTGCCAATAAATCGCGCCCCGCGTCACACCGGCTGCAGTCGCGATATCCGCCAGCGAAGTCTGCGACACGCCATGCGAATGAAACACATCGACCGCCGCATCAAGAATGCTGCTACGCGTTTCGAGTGCATCTTCCTTGGTACATCTAACCATTTTTGCTCACCTTCGAGTCCTTGCAATATTGATGCATAAATGCAATATAATTTCTTGCAGATCAGAACATACATACATTCATGAATGTATGTAGAATAGCACTGATCAGGCTGTCTTAAAACCTGTCACCATCTGTAGGGCACCTTGGAAAACCGTAGCGAGCGACTGTATTCCGGCGCCGACCGGACCGCCAAGCACCGTTCGGTGCCGGTTTACGATCTTCCACATCATGGACAAGTTCTGATCCGCCTGAAACAAAGCCATGTATGCAATACCGTAATTACTTATATATCCTATGCCTTTCCCCGTCGTTGACACACCCAAGAAAATGGCTGCATTTCCTCAATTACCGTGCGAGAATTTTATGAATTCAGTTAGCCCCATCAGTCGCCTCACGCGTATCACCTTGGCAGTTGCCGTCCTGTCCGCCGTTGCTGCCTGCGGCAAAAAACCGGATGCACATGGCGCGCCGCCGCCAGCAGGCGTTTCAATCATCACTATCGCGCCAGAGCGCCTGGCCTTGACGACTGAATTGCCGGGCCGGCTGGAAGCAACGCGTGTCGCCGAAGTCCGCGCGCGGGCCGCCGGCATTGTACTCAAACGCAGCTTCCGCGAAGGCAGCGATGTCAAGGCTGGCGAAGTTCTGTTCAGGATCGACCCGGCGCCGCTGCAAGCCACTTATGACAGTGCGCAAGCAGCTTTGGCCAAGGCCGAAGCAAACCTGACCCAGGTCACGCTGAAAGCGCAGCGTTATAAACCTCTGGTGGAAGCCAACGCGGTCAGCAAACAGGATTACGACGACGTCGTCGCGGCACAGAAACAAGCGGCAGCGGATGTTGCCTCGGCCAAGGCAGCGCGTCAAACCGCCAGCCTGAATCTCGGCTATGCCACCGTGACCTCGCCGATTGCCGGCCGCATCGGCAAAGCGCTGGTAACCGAAGGCGCACTGGTCGGCCAGGGTGAAGCGACGCAGTTGGCAACCGTGCAGCAAATCAACCCGATCTACGTCAACCTGACCCAGTCCAGCACTGAAGTCCTCAAATTGCAACAGGCGATGAAGAGCGGCCAGCTGCAAAGCGCTGGTCAAGGCCAGGTGAAAGTCACGCTGACAACCGAAGACGGCCAGCCTTATCCGCAAGCCGGCAAGTTGCTGTTCTCCGACCTGACAGTGGACGCCAACACCGGCGCGGTGACACTGCGCGCCGAGTTTCCCAATCCGGATCACACCCTGCTGCCCGGCATGTACGTGCGCGCCAAGCTGGAACAAGCAATTAACGAGCAAGCCATCACCGTTCCGCAGCAAGCGGTGTTGCGCGACCTGAACGGCGCTTCGGTGTTTGTGGTCGGTGCCGACAATAAAGTGGCGGTACGGCCGGTCACGGCAGACACCGCACAAGGCGACAAATGGATCGTCACAGACGGTTTGAAAAATGGCGACAAGGTGATCGTCGAAGGCCTGCAAAAAATCAAACCCGGCGCCGATGTCAAACCTATCCCTTGGAGCAAGACTGACGCTGCACCTGCAGCGTCCGGCAGCGCAAAGTCAGATGCTCCGCAGGCTGATTCAACATCAAAAGCTAAATAAGGAGCCATTAAAATGGGCAAGTTTTTCATCGATCGCCCCGTTTTTGCGTGGGTGCTCGCCATTTTCATCCTGCTCGGGGGTGGCTTGGCGATCACGCAATTACCGGTGGCGCAATATCCGTCGATCGCACCTCCAACGATCGTCATCAACGCCAATTATCCGGGTGCTACCGCACAAACACTGGACGATAGCGTCACCAGCCTGATCGAACAGGAAATGAACGGTGCCGATGGTTTGCAATACATCGAATCGCAAAGCCAGGCCAACGGCGCAGTCGCGATCACTGTCACCTTTTCAACCGGCACCAATGCCGATCTGGCAGCGGTCGATGTGCAGAACCGCTTGAAGCGGGTCGAAGCACGTCTGCCTGCAGCAGTCACGCAACAGGGTGTGCAGGTTACCAAGTCGCGCAGCAACTACCTGATGTTCATCGGCCTGTCATCCAGCGACGGCAAGCTCGACCCGATCGCGCTCGGCGACTATCTGTCGCGCAACGTCCAGAATGAAGTCAAACGGGTGCCCGGCGTAGGCCAGACGCAGTTGTTTGGTTCTGAACGGGCGATGCGGATCTGGATTGATCCGACCAAGCTGGTGGGCCTGAACCTGACTCCGACCGATGTAACCAACGCGATCCGAGCACAAAATGCGCTGGTCGCCGGCGGCACCATCGGCGATCTGCCTAGCCCCGGTACGCAGCAAATCTCCGCCACCGTGGTGGTCAACGGTCAACTGACCACAACCGAACAATTCGGCAATATCCAGCTGCGCGCCAACCCCGATGGATCGGTGGTGCGTCTGCGCGATGTGGCGCGGGTTGAAGTCGGCGGCCAATCGTATGCCACAGCAGGTCGCCTGGACGGCAAGCCGACTTCATTTATCGGCGTTCAATTGTCGCCAACCGCCAACGCACTGGGTACCGCCACCGCGGTCAAGGCCAAGATGGCGGAACTGTCCAAGTTCTTCCCGCCCGGCGTCACCTACACCGTGCCGTACGACACCTCGAAGTTCGTCAAGATTTCGATCGAAGAAGTGATCAAGACCTTGATCGAAGCGATCGTCCTGGTGTTCCTGGTGATGTATCTGTTCCTGCAAAACATCCGCTACACGATCATTCCAACCATCGTCGTGCCGGTCGCGCTGATGGGGACTTTTGCCACCTTGCTGCTGTTCGGTTTCTCGATCAACGTGCTGACCATGTTCGGTATGGTGCTGGCGATCGGTATCCTGGTTGACGATGCGATCGTGGTGGTCGAAAACGTCGAACGCATCATGAGCGAAGAAGGCTTGTCGCCGCGCGATGCAACCCGCAAGGCGATGGGACAAATTACCGGCGCGCTGATCGGCATCACGCTGGTGCTGATCGCGGTGTTCATCCCGATGGCATTCTTCAGCGGCGCAGTGGGTGCGATTTACCGCCAGTTCTCGCTGTCGATGGTGGCGTCGATGGCTTTCTCGGTATTGATGGCATTTACGCTGACGCCGGCGCTGTGCGCAACCATCCTGCAACCGGTAGAGGCTGGACATCATCACGAAAAGAAAGGCTTCTTCGGCTGGTTCAACCGCAGATTCACCGCAGCCACCGCCGGTTATCAGGGCCTCGTCGGCAGAATGCTGAACAAGACCGTCCGCTACATGCTGCTGTACGGCGCGATCTTGGTTTGCGTCGGCTTGCTCTATGCGCGGCTGCCGGCATCGTTCCTGCCGAGCGAAGACCAGGGTTATATCGTCACCAACGTCCAGCTGCCTTCGGGCGCGAGCACTAACCGCACCTTGAGCGTGATCGAGCAGATCGAGGACTATTACAAGAAAGTGCCTGGCATCGCCAACGTGATCGCCGTTACCGGCTTCAGCTTCTCCGGCAACGGTCAAAATGCCGGCATCGTATTTGTACCGCTGAAGGACTGGGACGAACGCACTCCAGACCAGTCTGCCGACGCCATCGCCGGCAAAGCCTTTGGCGCATTCATGCAAATCAAGGATGCGATCATTTTCCCGTTGAACCCGCCTCCGATTCCGGAGTTGGGCAATGCCACCGGCTTTACCTTCCGCCTGCAGGATCGCGCCGGCCTGGGGCACCAGGCATTGACTGCGGCACGCAATCAAATGCTCGGTATGGCATCGCAAAGCAAGGTACTGGCCGGGGTTCGTCCTGAAGGCCTGGAAGATTCGCCGCAGTTGCAACTCGATATCGACCGCGACAAGGCCAATGCGCTCGGCGTGTCGTTCGATGCGATCAACAGCGCGCTGTCGACGGCACTCGGTTCGGCTTACGTCAACGACTTCCCGAATCAGGGACGGCAACAGCGGGTCATCGTGCAAGCCGATGCGCCGCAACGGCTGCAGCCGGACGACTTGTCCAAGCTGTATGTGAAAAACAGCAAGGGAAGCATGGTGCCGCTGTCGGCCTTCACCACCTCGCACTGGATCAGCGGACCGGTTCAACTGACCCGCTACAACGGTTATCCGGCGATGAAGATCTCCGGCGGCGCTGCTCCGGGACACAGCACCGGTGAAGCGATGGACGAAATGGAAGCGTTGACAGCCAAACTTCCTCCTGGCTTCGGCTTTGAGTGGACCGGTCAGTCGCTGGAAGAAAAATCCTCCGGCTCGCAAGCGCCAATGCTGTATCTGCTGTCGCTGATCGCCGTGTTCCTGGTGCTGGCGGCATTGTATGAGAGCACTTCGATTCCGCTGGCGGTGATGCTGGTGGTGCCGCTCGGTATTCTCGGCGCACTGCTGGGCGTGACCTTACGCGGCATGCCGAACGACGTCTACTTCAAAGTCGGGATGATTACCGTGATCGGTTTGTCGGCGAAAAATGCAATTCTGATCATCGAGTTCGCCAAAGACCTGCAAGCGCAAGGCAAGGGCTTGATCGAAGCGACGCTGGAAGCGGTCCACCTGCGGTTCCGTCCGATTCTGATGACGTCGATGGCCTTCATTCTCGGTGTGTTGCCGCTGGCAGTCAAAACCGGCGCCGGTTCCGGCAGCCAACGCGCCATCGGTACCGGCGTCATGGGCGGGATGATCACGGCGACCGCCTTGGCGGTATTCCTGGTGCCAGTCTTCTTCGTGGTGGTGCGCAAGTTATTCAAAGGCAGCGAGCGTCAGCGCAAGCTCTATACCGGCCACAAAAATATCGACGTGGAGAATCAACATGTTTAATTCTTTACCCAAGCAGCTGACCAGCGCCCTGCTGCTGGCCGGCGTCCTGTCCGGTTGCAGCATGGCGCCGACCTATGTTCGGCCGGCAGCACCGGTCGCCGGCAGCTACCCGGCCGCTGCCGATGGTCAGGCGCAACTGGAGGCCAGCGCACGTGGCTGGCGCCAGTTTTTCCCGGACCAGCGGCTGCAAACGCTGATTGCTGCTGCGCTTGAAAACAACCGCGACCTGCGCACCGCTGCGCTGAACATCGAACAGGCCCGCGCCCAGTACGACATCACGGCAGCCGATGCGCTGCCCCATCTTGAGGGCGACTTCAGCCGCAGCCGCGGCCGCACCCCGGCAGTGCAATCGCCGACGGGACAGTCGTTTGTCGGCACCAGCTATGCGGTCGGACTGAACATGACGGCGTTTGAGCTGGATTTCTTCGGTCGCGTGCGCAGCCTGAAGGATGCCGCACTGGCCAGCTATCTGGCGACCGAAGAAGCACGCCAGTCGGCGCAAATCAGCCTGATCGCGCAAGTTGCCCAGGCTTATCTGGCGGAACAGTCGTTTGCCGAGCAAGAGGCGCTGGCGCAACAGACACTGGATAGCCGGCTGGAAGAGTACAAGCTGGGGAAAATGCGATTCGACGTCGGCGCATCGTCGGCGCTCGACCTGCGCGTATCGGACACCCTGGTGCAATCGGCGCGCGTGTCGCTGTCGACCTTGGCGCGTCAGCGCGGCCAGGCCAGCAATGCGCTGACGCTGCTGGTCGGCAAGCCGCTGACCGACCTGCCGGCTTCGACGCCGCTACTGGATCAGCAAATCGTCACCGACATCCCGGCCGGGGTGCCGTCCGATCTGCTGAACCGGCGTCCTGACATTCGCGCCGCCGAGCAACAACTGCGCGCCGCCAACGCCGACATCGGCGCCGCCCGCGCCGCGTTCTTCCCGCGCATCTCGCTGACCGCCGGCATCGGCAATGCCAGCACGTCGCTGGGCAACCTGTTCTCGGCCGGCAGCCGCACCTGGTCATTCGTCCCGCAATTGGCGCTGCCTATTTTTGAAGGCGGCCGCAATCGCGCCAACCTGACGCTGTCCGAGGTCCGCAAGAACCTGGCGGTTGCCAGCTACGAAAAAACCATCCAGACCGCGTTTCGCGAAGTTGCCGATGCGCTGGTGGCCCGTGGCACGCTGGACGAGCAATTGGCCGCTCAGGATGCGTTCCTGAATGCGCAACAGGAGCGGGTCAAATTGACCGGCCTGCGCTACAAGAACGGCATCGCCAATTCGACCGAGATGCTGGATGCGCAGCGCGACCTGTTCTCGGCGCAACAGGCGTTGATCCAGACCCGGCAACTGCGCTTGAACAACGCGATCGACCTGTATCGTTCGCTGGGCGGCGGTTTGAATGAAACCACCCAGGCAGCCAAGTCGTAACAAGCTACTGCTCCAATAAAAACGCCGCATTCGTGCGGCGTTTTTATTGGGATATCCGCTTGCTTAGTGACGGACCCGATAAGCGATGATTCCCAGCCATTCATGCAAGGCATAGTGACTGCGGCGCAGCCCCTCGCCTGACGGCAGAAAACTCAACAACGAAATCCGGTCGCGACTGAAAAATATCGTCGGCGCTGCCGCTACCTCGAGACCGGCCTCGGCAAACATCATCTGCGAGCGTGGCATATGCATCGCATCGGTAACCAGAATGATTTTTCTCACGCCCGCTTGCTTCAGGATGGCGGCAGAGAACTTGGCATTCTCCGCGGTGTTGTCGGACCCCTGTTCCAGCCATTTGACCGGCGTCGCAAAATCCTCTCGCAAGGCCCGCGCCATGCTGACAGCCTCGGATTCAGGCGATCCATCCGGCGCACCACCGGTAACCAGCAGCGGCAGTCCGGTTTGATGTTGCAGCCTTGCGCCATAGCGCAGGCGAGCCAACGTCAGGTAATTTGCAATGTCGTGGTCGCCATACTCCGGCGCATTCGCCAAGCGTCCGCCGCCCAGCACCACGATCGCCTGGGCGCCGGCATCGGCGGCGGAAGCCAGCGGCACGGTACGCTGCTCAAGCGGCGTCACCACCAATAGGGCCCCAAGCTCGGTGCTCAGTACAGCCAGGATCAGCAGCGCGCCCGCACTCAATAGCATGCCGAAACGCGGATAAGAACGGCGCAACAACATGCCGATCGCACACAGCAGGATAAGGCTTGCCGGCGGCAGCAGTAATGCACCTAACACTTTGGAAACGATCAGGGTTGCATGCATGGTGGGGCGTGTTTATATTTGGCGGCCTGGCGGATGCCGCAGGTCAGATCGAAATCAATGGCGCCAGCAGCGCCATAGTGCGTGCAGTAGCACCGCGATGCTGCTGCGCAAAGCTTCTGGCTTGTTCACCCATCCTGTCGCGCTCCGGATCCGCCTGTAACAGATGCATGGCGGCATTCAGCATGGCGTCGGCATCGGTAACGCGTTGCGCCGCGCCGGCAGCAATCGCTTGTTCGGTCGCCACCGCAAAATTGAAAGTGTGAGGACCGATCAATACCGGCTTGCCGACCGCACAAGCTTCAATCAGATTCTGCCCGCCCAAGGGCATCAGGCTACCGCCGATAAACGCCACATCGCACAGCGCGTAATAAGCGAACATCTCGCCCATCGAATCCCCCAGCAGCACCGCCACTTCAAGCGGCACAGGATTGCTGCCAAGTTCGGAACGGCGCAGCAGCGGCATGCCATGTGCGGCCACCATATTTGCCACCTCATCGAAGCGTTGCGGATGTCGCGGCACAATCACCAACAGCAGATTTTTGAGTGCATCGCGCTGTGTGGATTTGGCTAGCGCATCGAGAATCAGCGCCTCTTCACCCTCGCGTGTACTGGCGCACAACAGTACCGGGCGAACACCGATCTGCTGCCGCAGCGCAGCTCCCGCCGCCAATAATGCAGCGGGTGGCGTGACATCGAATTTGACGCTGCCGGTCACATGCACGCTGACCGCGCCGAGTTGCCGCAGACGGGCTGCATCGGCATCGGTTTGCGCGCCTATGCAAGCGATGCCGCCGGCCGCTTCGGTCATCAGCGTCGAAAATCTTTTCCCGCTACGCAGCGAGCGCTCCGACAGGCGCGCATTGACCAGCGCCACCGGCACCTTGTAGCGTACGCATTGCGCGATCAGATTCGGCCACACTTCGGTTTCCATCAGCACGCACAACTGCGGCGCAAAATGGCGCAGGAAACGTCCCGCCATCCAGCCGGTATCGTAGGGCAGATAACACTGCAGCACTCTTGGCGACTGACCGAACAAAGACTGGCCGGTGGCGCGGCCGGTCGCGGTCATGTGCGTCAACAGGATGGCATGCTCAGGGTAGGCATCGAGCATGGCCGCGATCAGCGGTTCGGCCGCCCGCGTCTCTCCCACCGAAACCGCATGCACCCACAGGAATTTACTTGATGCCGATGCCGGATCGCGGCGCGGATAAAAGCCGATCCGTTCCATCACGTGTTGCCGGTAACCGGGCTCTTTGCGGCCGCGTCGCCACAAACGCAGCAACACCAGCGGCATCAGCAGCCACCACACCGCCGAATACAGGTAGCGATGGCGCTGTGCCGGCGTCGTGCCGAACCCCGAATTGAGCTTCATTCGACCAGCGCACGGCCGGTCAGGCGCTGCAAAATGGCCAGCGGGCTGGCGCTCGGATCATATTGCTTGGACGCTGGCAAGTGCAGCGTCTGCTCCATCATATACTGCCCGGACATCACCGCGTGCGGAGTTTGATCGGAAAAACATACCCACACCGAGCCGGCCGCAAATGGTTGCGTGACTTGCGGGCCATGCTCTTGATATGCCAAATCCGACTTCATGCCGTCATGCAGTTGCAGCATCAAATGGTCGTATTCGCTGCGCAAGGATTTGGTGATATGCAAGGCATTCAGCAATTGCGCCTGCCAGCGCGAGTAGGTTTTGGCTTTGGGCAGAAAACGCTTGGCGACATCCTCAAACGGCTCACCGACACGCCACACGCGCGGCACACCATCCGGATTGACGTTGGCAAACACGCGCAGGATGCGTTCGCCGTAATTGGGCCGCGACGGGAAGGCATCGACATGCAAGCGGCGGTCGTCGGCACGCCAGGATTGCGCGCGTGTTTCCACTTGCATTGGCCGATAACTGGTCGGCGCCATGCGCAAACCGCTGCCGGCACCGCCATACGCAGGCAGCAAGGAGTCGATCAATTGCTGGGCCTGCGTCCGAAAGCGGCCGATCATGGCCGCCAATGCCGCCTGCTGGCTGGCATCGCCGAGCGCGCCCTTCAAGCGGCCATTGGCATCCAGGCTGATATTGCGGCTTTTGGGATCGCGGATCGATGGCGTCAGGAAGTGTTGCTCGTCCGCGCTAAAAGTAAAACTCAGATGTGGGAAATACAGGACTTTTCCGGCCTCGAGCGCAGAAATCCATGCTTGGTTTGGCGTGCCGATATGCCAGTCGGCGCTGTCGATCTCGATAATTTGTTGTTCCATCGCCGTATTATGCCGCGTTGCTTGGGCGGAGTGAACCGCTGGGATCGATCCGCAATGAGGGAATTGCTGAACTGACACTTAAACGCATTTCGCTGGGTCAAGCAGCGCATCAATGGCGGCCGCGACTTGTGCGACCGACGGCGGCGTGCCGAGGTCGCCCAAATTAATGATCTGCGGCGACCAGTCGCCTTCGGTTTTCCAGCGCGGTGAATCGCAATACAACTCGATAGTCGGGCGATTGCAGGCCGCGGCGATATGGGTCAATCCGGTATCGACGCCAATCACCAACGCGGCGCGCTGGGCCAGCGTGACCGCTTCCATCAATGGCAATTTTGGCAGTACTCGAGCATTGCTCATTTGGCGCGCCATTAGTTCTGCGCTGCGCTGTTCCGCCTCGCTCCCCCATGGCAACAGCACCTGCAGGCCGCGGTCTGCCAGCAATTTGGCGCACTCGCCCCAATGCGAAAGCGGCCAGCCCTTTTCCGCCCGTGCAGTGCCGTGAAAGAAGACCGCGTATGGCGTGTCCGGCAACCATGCAGGCAATTCTGCCCGCGTCATATTGGGTATCTGCAAATTGAAATCAGCCGCACCATCGACGCTGTAGCCCAGGGCCTGCGCCGCGACTTGGCGTGCGCGCAAGACCGCATGCGTACGCAAGCCGACAGTCACGCTCATCGTATGAAACAGGCGTGACAAGGGCTCGTAACCGGAGCCTTCGGTCGCATTCGCCAGACCGACCCGCTTGCCGTCTGGCGCCAGTCGCGCCATGCGCATGACGACGCTGGTCTTTAATAAACCTTGGGTATCGAAAATGATGTCGTACGCATCCCGCTTCAGCTGCCGGCGAAAATCAGATATTTCCTGGCGGGTGGCGACCGCGAACAGGCTTTTACGCCAGCGCCGCAAGGCAATTGGAATAATCCGGCGCACCTCGGGATTCAGGCGCACCAAGCCGGTGTATCCCTCTTCGACGACCCAGTCGATATTAGCGTTTGGATAATGACGTCGGATATCCGACACCATTGGCATGTTATGCACCACATCCCCCAGGGATGAAACGCGGACGATCAGGATATTCAAACCGATTTCACTTCTATTGATGGTGAGAACCTGTTTGATGCCGGCTAGACATCAAACAGGTTCTTAGAATGGCAAGATTGCATCCGGCTTGGCAGCCAGGATGACACGTTTGAATTCGGCCTGGATGCGCTCCAGCGCTTGTTGCGACTCGGCTTCAAAGCGCATCACCACGACCGGGGTGGTATTGGATGAACGGGCCAGGCCGAAGCCGTCGGGATACTCGACCCGCAAGCCGTCGATCTTGATGATGTCGTCGGCTCCGGGGAAACGTGCTTCTTGCTGCAACTTGGCGATTAACGCGAAGTTCTCGCCTTCGACCAGTTTTAATTGCAATTCAGGCGTGCTGTTTGATTGCGGCAATGCATTCAGCACCGCCGACGGATCGCTCTCCCGGCTCATCAATTCCAACAACCGGACACCTGCGTACAAACCATCGTCGAAGCCGTACCAGCGATCCTTGAAGAAAACATGACCGCTCATCTCGCCGCCCAGCGGTGCGCCGGTTTCGCGCATCTTGGCCTTGACCAGCGAATGGCCGGTCTTCCACATCAACGGCTTGCCGCCGCGCTGTTCGATCCATGGCGCCAGATGCCGCGTGCATTTGACGTCATACAGAATTTCGCTGCCGGGATTGCGGGTCAGCACATCAGCCGCAAACAGCATCAGCTGGCGATCCGGGTAAATAATTTGGCCATCCTTGGTGACCACCCCCAAGCGGTCGCCGTCGCCATCGAACGCCAGGCCGATTTCAGCATCGGTCGTTTGCAATGCGCGGATGACATCCTGTAGATTTTCCGGATGGGCCGGGTCGGGATGATGATTGGGGAAGGTACCGTCCACCTCGCAAAACAATTCCTGCACCTCGCAACCCAGCGCGCGATACAACTCGCCGGCAAAAGCACCGGCGACGCCATTACCGCAATCCACGACAATTTTCATCGGCCGCGCCAATTTCACATCGCCGAGGATGCGCTGCAGGTAAGCGTCCTTGATGTCATGCGTGCGATAACTGCCGGTAGGCGCCGCTACTGTCGATTGCGTACTGCCGCTGACGATCGCCTGATACAACTGCTGGATCGTCTCGCCGTAAATCGCCTCGCCGGCCAGCACCATCTTGAAGCCGTTGTAATCGGGCGGATTGTGACTGCCGGTCACCATGATGCCCGACTGGGTGCCCAGCACATGCGTGGCGAAATACACCATCGGGGTAACCACCACTCCCAAATCGATAACATCGACACCGGCATCCTGCAGACCGGTTGCCAAGGCGGCCGTCAGTTCCGGCCCGGACAAGCGTCCATCGCGACCGACAACGACCACCTGTTCGCCCTTGGCGCGGACTGCGGTGCCGAACGCCAGGCCGATTTGGCGGGCAATGCCGGCATCCAGCGTTTTGCCGATAATGCCGCGAATGTCGTAGGCTTTGAATATGGAATTCGAGAGAGGAAGCATAATTTGGTCTTGCTAGAAATGTAGGCGCCCGTAGGCATGGTGCAGGCCATACCTACGGGCGCCCCTACGTCGTTGGGCTCAGGCGCCCACTTTCAAACACCCTCATATCGTGCTGAAACAAGCCGCGTCGAAGCAGCGGCGTTCAGCGAGACGAACCGAAGTCGTTATACGCGGATCGCGTCCATGGAACTACCTGACGCAAGCCAATCCTGAACCCATTTTGGCTGACGACCACGACCGGTCCATTGCAAGGAGGCATCCGACGGATGGCGATAGCGCACCGCCACTTTATTCTTGGCGACACCACTCTTGCCACGCGACTGCGCGCCCAGCAAATCTTTCAAGGAAATGCCAGCGCCTTGGGCAATTGCCAGGATCTGCTCGCGTGCTTTGGCGAGTTCCTGCTGTTCACGATCTTTCAGCGCCTGCTTGACATCGTCTTGCAACGCACGCAAATCCGCAACTGATAATCCCGATAAATCCATACCACCCCCATTTAAGTAAATTCAGCCAAATATTACTTTGGCACTCCATGCAAACCTATAGCAAATGCAACCAAACGGGCACCTCTAAAAACCGTAGCGAGCGGCCCAAGGTCGGGGCGAGAAGCGCAGCCGTACGGAGGTACGGTTGAGCATCGCAGCCCCGAGATTGGGCCGCGCAGTAGATTTTTAGGGGTACCCAAACATATCAATGCAAAGTTGCCTCACCCGCATCTGGTACTTGACGCTTGGCGCGCCAAATAAAATCTTCGATTCCACACTGTGGCGTGTACTCCGCCACCGTCTTCAACAGCAGCGCGCGGACTTCTTCATAAGCGAACCTGTTGCAAGCATCGTCCAGTTCTGCCAGCAACTGCTGTAAAACTGCCCACGATATCTCGACCTCTTGCGCGCGCATGATCAGCGGATGTTCGGTCCCCTCCACATTTTCGCCAATCAATAGCTCTTCATATAATTTTTCGCCAGGGCGCAAACCGACATGATTAATCTCGATCGTGCCGTCAGGAGTCATATCAGACATCACTTCGAGCCCGCTCAAATGCACCATCCGTTTCGCCAAATCGACAATCTTTACCGGCTCGCCCATATCCAGCACGAACACGTCGCCGCCCTCACCCATCGCTCCCGCCTGCAAAACCAACTGCGCAGCTTCAGGAATCGTCATGAAATAGCGCGTGATCTCGGGATGGGTCAATGTAATCGGCCCTCCTGCCATGATCTGCTTGCGAAACAGCGGCACCACCGACCCCGACGAGCCGAGCACGTTACCAAACCGCACCATGCAGAACCGTGTCCGCGATGCCTGCTTGGCTTGCAAACGTGAGAACGCCTGCAATATCAGTTCGGCGAAGCGTTTGGTAGAACCCATTACATTGGTTGGCCGTACCGCTTTGTCGGTCGAAATCAATACAAACGATTTAACCCCGGCAGCCATCGCCGCCTTGGCAACGCTCAGGGTACCGAACACGTTGTTGCGAATACCCTCGATTGGATTATGTTCCACCAGCGGCACGTGTTTATATGCCGCTGCGTGATAAACCGTTTCGATAGAAAAGGTATGCATGATACGTTCGCATTTTTCGGTTTCAAGCACTGAGCCCAGGAACGGCAGCAATTCTATATTTAAACCCAGACTCTTTTGCAGCTCTCGCAATTCCTGCTCTATCGAATATAAGCCAAACTCGGACATTTCGAGCAAAATCAAACGTGATGGATGTTGACGAATAATCTGACGACATAACTCTGAACCAATCGATCCGCCCGCACCGGTTACCATCACCGACTTATTGACGATACAGGCCGAAATCAACTCCGGATTGGGGTCCACCTGGTCACGCCCAAGTAAATCTTCGATTTCAACTTCTCGAACATCCTGTACCCGCAACTCGCCATTAATCAAACTTTTGATTGGTGGCGTTACCTTGATTTTGACCTTAAGCGGTTCCAATTGATCAAGAATGCGCTTTTGCTGAGCCTTGGTTTGCGACGGCATCGCCAACAACACTTCCCTCAGGTCATACCGCGCAATCAAGTCAGGAAGATCATTGGCGGGAAATACCTTTATGCCAGCGATAGTCGCCCGATGCAGCTCCTTCTTGTCGTCAATAAACGCCATTGGGGCATATTCGTTACTCGACCTCAATGCGCTTGCCAGCTGCGAGCCTGCCTGACCAGCGCCGTAGATCGCCACGCGCACCCCACCAGTTACCCCACTGATATGGAGAAAATAACCACGCGCTAAAAAGCGACTGGCGGCCACATACAAAATCGCACTGACCCAATAGATGCCGAACACCGCACGTGAATAGCCATTTGTTTGGGTAAAAGTACCGAGCGCCCCCAACGCGACGACAGAAAGCGTCACACCGAATACCACTACATACACAATCTTGTGATCGATAAAGCGAATAACAGCGCGATACAACCCCAATCTAATAAATATCGGGATGGAAATCAACGGCGCCACGATCATCAATAATGCATATTGATGCAACAGAAAACTATTCAACCCATCGTAACGTAACCAAATCGCCAAGCAAAATGTTAGTGGCAAGAAAAACACATCCAATGCCGCAGCAATGAGCTGTTTGTAGAGCCGTGACAAGCTGAGGAATGAAGTCATATACGAATTCAATCAATTTACATTATACGGAAAGTAAACGCCACTGGAGATAGTAGATGCGACCCGAAAGGCATTCAATGCGTCACCCCATCTCTTCGCATCACCTTCAGAAAAGTCAGAAAAATAATCTTAATATCGAGAAAAAAAGATTGCTTATGTAGATATTCAGTATCCAATTTTACTTTTTCAGAGATTGGCAATTCATCTCTCCCGTTAATTTGCGCCCATCCCGTCAGTCCAGGTACCAATTCATCTACACCATGTTCTGTACGCAATTTGATCAAATCTTCTTGATTAAATAATGCAGGTCTAGGACCAACAAAACTCATATCGCCTTTTAGGATGCTCCATAGCTGCGGCAATTCATCAAGACTTGATTTGCGCAAAAAAGATCCTATCGGCGTCAGGAATTTTTTAGGATCGGATAATAAATGCGTCGCAACGGCAGGCGTATTGGTCAACATAGTACGGAATTTGGGCATCTTGAAGATCATATTGTTTTTGCCAACTCGGTCTGACCAATAGACAATTGGCCCCTTTGAAGTTAATTTAACAAAAAAAGCAACTACTATCCCTGGGGCCAGTAAAATAATTGTGGCAATTGAAGCCAAGACAAAATCAAATAATCTTTTCATGCAAAAACCAATCAGTGTTGAGCCTGGAAATATGCAACCGTTTCATTTACTGAAATTTGCATATCCGCCACGGGCTTCCAATTCATTGTGGATTTAGTATGGGTAATGTCTACCTGTAGCGAACCTAATAATCGACTCGCAACATCTGCCTTACCCAACAATCCGGCTACGCCAGCGATAACCTTAGCAGGCACGGGTAGCAATAACGCCTTTTTTCCCATCGCATCAGAAAGCATACGAAGCAGTTCTGAAATACTCACATCGTTATCATCCGATACCATAAACGTCTGCCCTGGAGCATTAGGGTGTTGACTACAAGCAATCAACAGATCGACAAGATTATTTAACGACACCATACTTCTACGATTGTGAATAGCTCCCAAAGGCAATGGTACGCCCAACCTGACGAGTTGCATCAATCTGAGAAAGTTTGCTCGCACTCCGGGGCCATACACTAGCGGCGGTCGAACAATGACGACCTCAAGGCCTGTGGCACGTGACAGATCCTTGAGCGCAATTTCGGCTTCAAGTTTTGATTGTCCATATGGATCAACTGGCGCAGGCTCATCGAAAGCGGTAAAAGGCTTAGCGGTAGTTTCCTCGCCGTTCACCTTGACACTACTGACAAAAACAAAACGTCTTACACCGCTCAGAACAGCTTGCCTTGCCAAATTTAATGTCGCGTCAACATTCACCGCTCGAAAAGCTGCAAGTGGATCATTTGACTTGTCATTCATTACATGAACGCGCGCGGCCAAATGTATAACGACATCACATCCGGCTAAAGCATCGGCCCATTTTGTGCTGCCGCTTAATTCACCGACTGCAAATTGCTCATCCTGCTTGGCTAGGCGTACGGCTGGTATAAAATTTATACCTCGTGCACGTAATGCATCACAAAGAGCATTTCCCACAAAACCATTTGCACCCGTAACAAGAATTTTAGTCATTCAAAATTTAAATATTCACTCAAAGACAACGAAATCTACAGGATTGCAATAACTCCACACCTATTTTGACCAGACAACACGATTAATATAATCAATGTAGCTAGCAACAATCCTTAACACCTGTTTCGATACGTTCGGATTCTCATAGTCTGCGACAGGCAGAACAGCGGAAGGGTTTTTGCTATATTGTGAAGTAACAATTTCAATAGCTTCAATCACACGCTCCTTCTTCAAGCCGCACATGATCAAAGTTCCGACATCCATACCCTCAGGACGCTCATGCGCATTGCGTATGGTGATTGCCGATAAATTCAACAACGACGCTTCTTCCGTGATGGTGCCGCTATCAGAAAGTACGCAAAACGCCTCCATTTGCAACTTAATGTAATCAACAAAACCAAATGGTTTGGAGAAAATTATCCTTTTATCCACGGAGTCATAGCCAATCTCCTCTAACCGCTTCAGCGTTCTTGGATGCGTGGAAACAAGAACAGGGTAATTGTATTTACTAACCAATGCTTCGAGAGTGTCGAGCAAATCGCGCAGTGCCTCAGGCGAATCAACATTCTCCTCCCGATGCGCACTAACCAAAAAGAATTCCCTAGCATTTAATGACAAACGTGCAACAACATCGGATTGCTCAATTTTTGGCATATAAAAATCAAGTACCTCACGCATGTGCGAACCTGTTTTGATGATTGTCTCAGCTTTAATACCTTCGGCAATCAAATAACGACGCGCATGCTCAGTCAGCACCATATTAATATCGGACAAATGATCCAACACCTTTCGATTAAGTTCTTCAGGCACACGTTGATCAAAACAGCGATTTCCTGCTTCCATATGAAACACGGGGATTTTGCGACGCTTCGCGGCGATAATTGATAAGCAAGAATTTGTGTCGCCATAAAGCAAAACTGCATCCGGCTTCTCTATCTCAAAAACCTCATCCGCTTTCATGATGACCTGCGCTATTGTCTGTGCGGCATTCACCCCTGCAGCATTCAAGAAATAATCCGGCTTGCGAATTTCTAGATCATCAAAAAAAATCTGATTTAATTCATAATCATAATTCTGACCTGTATGAACCAATATATGCTGCGTATGTTTTTCCAATTCTGCGATGACGCGGCTCATTTTAATAAGCTCCGGGCGCGTCCCGACTATAGTCATTACTTTACGCATTTAATTGCTCTTTTACAAAATCCAAATTTAATAAAATATTCTTTACTTGAGCGACGGTAAGCCGCTCCGTGTTATGCGAGGTGTAGTCATCTATTTCGGAAATCTTAGTCTCACCTTCGACAAAATACTTATTGTAATTAAGGTCCCGATTATCCGCTGGTATTCGGAAATATCGCCCCATGTCTTCAGCCTTTGCCATTTCCTCACGAGACACTAAAGATTCATACAATTTTTCACCATGCCGGGTGCCAATCACACGAATAGGATTATCTTTAGAAAAGACTTCTTTCAAGGCAATCGCAAGATCCTCTACTGTTGAAGCGGGTGCTTTTTGTATAAAAATATCACCTTGCTTCCCATGTTCGAAGGCGTGCAAAACCAAATCAACAGAATCTTCCAAAGACATCAAAAAACGAGTCATATGCGGATCTGTGACTGTCAGCGGCTTTCCATCTTTTAATTGCCCAACAAATAAAGGAATAACAGAACCTCGCGAAGCCATCACATTACCATACCGCGTAGCACATATCACAGTTTCACCGGGAGCACGCATCCTTGATTTAGCCACCATTAATTTTTCCATCATAGCCTTAGATATCCCCATGGCATTAATTGGATATACGGCTTTATCAGTACTTAGCACGACCAAGCGCTCAACGTTATTCGCCACCGCTGCGTTCAAGACATTTTCCGTACCAAGTACATTTGTACGAACAGCTTCCATCGGATAGAACTCACAAGATGGGACTTGCTTTAAAGCCGCTGCATGAAAGATATAATTCACACCTTTCATGGCTTCATAAATGCTATCGTAATTACGGATATCTCCAATATAAAATTTCAATTTTGGATTATTCAACGCAATCCGCATATCTTCCTGTTTTTTTTCATCACGGCTGAAAATTCTGATTTCAGAAACATCCGTAGATAAAAACCGCCTCAAAACTGCATTGCCAAACGACCCGGTGCCGCCTGTAATCATCAATACTTTATCTGCAAACATCTAGTACTCCATCATTATTTGAAATCAGACATCTTTTTCACCAACTCAGGCCAAGCCGGGGCAAGGTAACCTGAAGCCGCGTGAAATTTATCGGCATTAAGCGAACGATCAATCGTAAACTGCACATCCGGTACTATCTCGATATCTTTCTTGTAAATCCCGGCCACCAATTCAAGTAAGTCAAATTTTGAGATCGGTTGAGAAGCGACATGGTACAAGCCAGACAATTCAGCACGCGGCACTACAAATTCGCGAATAATATGCGCCAACTCTACTGTTGGCAACCCTGAAAATATAGCTTTCGCAAAACCTTGTACGGTGCCTTGTTGTGCCAAGAACCAGCCAATCAATCCATTTGCGCTATGCAATTCGTGACCAATGATCGAAGTCCGCAGTGTAATTGAATTTGCATAATCTACTTCTCCCAAAAACTTTGAACGGCCATATAAGTCCTTCGCATCCGAAACGTCGGATTCTTTGTAATTGCCCTTTGTTCCCGAAAAGACACAATCTGTACTGATATGCACCAGTCTTGCGTCGGCTATCTGACATAAGCGAGCCAAACGATGTGGCAAAAGCGCATTGATAGGGATTGCCTGCAATGGATCATTAGCCTCCGCCAACTGCTTAATCAAGCCGATACAATTGATCACAACGTCGGGCCTCACTTTCGAAAACAGCAGAGCAAGAGAGTCCTGATTCTCAACATCTACGCCAGCTATAATTCGTTCGGACTGGGATGGTGGAAATGCTTCTCGAACTCCGGCACTGCGCGCGGAACCAAATACCTCATATCTACTGTCCTCGGAAAAGTAGCGAAAGACAGTATTTCCCAACATACCAGATACACCCAAAATCAAAACTCTCATACAAATCCTTTTAATTATATTTGCGTATTCATGGCAACATTTTGCATTACGACGGTTGCTGCAATGATATTAATGAGAAGACTTACTAAGCAAATTTTCAAAATGAGAAAGTAATTCCGTTACCAAAGTATCACCATCATAGTGTGTATTAAAATATTGCTGTCCATTTTCACCAAGTCTACTCCTCTCAGCTGAAGACATACTTGATAAGTGCAGAATCGCCTCTGCCAAGGACACAGCGTTTTCTGCAGGACAGCTTATGCCGGCATCGGCTTGTTTTACAATTCTCGCGCCCTCGCCATTCAAGCTGGCTATAATTGGACGCCCCATCGCCAAATACACTTGTACTTTGCTAGGTACCGTATGATAAAAAATCGGTTCATCTTTTAATGTCACCAATAAAGCATCGGCCCGACTCAATATTGCAGGCATAGCCTCAATCGGATGCTGGCCACCCATGATTACATTCGTCAAACCACGCATTTGGATTGCGTTGCGAATCCAATTGGCGCGACTACCATCACCTACTAAAAAGATATGAATGTTAGGTATATCTTTCAGTAACTCGGCTGCATTGATAATCGTCTCAACGGCCTGCGCAGCACCCAAGTTCCCAGCGAAAACAACTGAGAAACCTTCACCAAGTCCTGCAATTGGGCAGTTTTCTGTTGCTGCAGCTGATGATGAAAAGATATTGTCAGCGGAATTAGGGTAATAGCAAATTTTTTCACGGTTCGCCAGAGCAGCCACTGGATCCACAAATGCTTCAGATTGCACCAAAATCAAATCAGCATTCCGATAAATCCAGCGCACCACAATTCTTACGGCCTTCAAAATCCAACGATTGCGCACAAAGCCAGTTGCCTCTAGGCTCTCGGGCCACAAGTCCTGCACCCAGATCACCAATTTCGCCCCCTTGATCCACTTCAACACGATTGCCGGAATTGCTTGCAATATTGGAGAAATAGCATATACGAGCACCACATCCACCCGCTTGCGCCGCAAAACCATAGGAGCAAACAATATACCGCTCATTACAAATGACAAATAATTTAATATTAACCGGATAGCGGAGCCGCTGCCGCGCGGGACGATCGGCAAACGGTGTACCGTTGCGCCACCAAAATTTTGTCGAGCGATTTTCCAGGACCGATAACCATCATATGTTTGACCTTGCGGATAATTTGGCTGACCAGTGACAACGTCAACTTGTACGTTTTTAGCCAATATTGCATTGACCAAGTCGTTAATTCGGAAATTCTCAGGCCAAAAGTATTGACTAAATACAACTAATTTCATAACTTAGTTACCATAATTTGAATTTTCAACAATTCGAAAAAATGAATACGGAAACCGCAAGCTCAGAGATTTATATGCACTTTAAAAAAAAATGTAATCGCCGAGGAATATGTTTTTATACTCAATATTCAAATAGAATTGGAAAGCATAAACAAAAATCACAAGAAAAATATAGCTTAATTTCAATGCCTTACTTCTAATATATGGCAATGTCATAGAAAACAAATAAACTTCCAACACTCCGAAAAATGAAGCCAATCTTCCTGCAAACATTGCGAATTCATTAGCCCCAAACAACCACATGACGGACACATAATAAAAACACAAAAAGTTAAGATACCTTTCTTCTTTAATTTTCAAATATTTAGAGCACGCAAAAAAGAAAACTATAAGAATAGATTGCTTAATAAAAGTTGGATTCAACAATCCAAGATTGTAATCATATTCACTCTGAAAATAAATCGTAACACTACCTGGCAAACTCATTAAATTGTTTGCAATTTCCAATAAATTATGAATTCCCAGAAAAAATAAAATAGCACCAAGACCAGTACATATTAATATAAAGTTTTTTCTGGAAGTAGAACAGAATAATATTGAAAATGAGATTACAAATAAAGAAGCAGAATGGAACAAAAGTGCAATTAGCTGCAAGACAAAAGCCTTGCGGGTTCTGCCACTACTCAACAGGAAAAAACTAGCTACACAGAGAGCACCAGCTACACCATGTCTAATTTCAGTAAATTCCCGATACAAAAATGAATGAGATAGCAAGCCCAAAATTACCAGCGACGGATATGGAACCCATCTAAGACAATAATACCAATTAATCGACAGCGAGAAAAATGCACAAACTATAAAAATGGCCTGAGGTCCAAACGTAAAGAATTTTAAAAAAATGATCGTCAATACGAATAATGGCTCAACATTTAGCCTGAACGACGAGATAAATGAATCAAAATCATAAAATATTACTGCGTCGTAAATCCCGGAATATGCAGCATAGTCTGAATCAAATTCCCCCCTGAATCCTATTACTACAAACAGACATAGCACTAAAAAAAAACAAACTACTCTTGCTTTATTCAATGATAAAAAAAATGCATCCAAAATCGCCATTACTGCAACGAAAAAATATATGATGTAAAAATTAAAGTAATCACCCATAGAATTTTATTACTTTTTGTAATAACGACTCTTAAAGCTGAAAATTCCCGGCCCAACTATTGGTATAAGAGAACATATAGCTGAAAAAGCACACCTTAATCTTGTATGCAACTTCGCAGGTACTTTAATTGAAGAAGTAAAATAATTCAAAAAAACATTAATTGTGTTTTTTATATTAAATTCGTTTGCCTTCTTAATATGTAATTCACAAACATGCTGATATTCAACATCAGATTTTTTGTGAAGATCTACAATCGAATCGTATATTGATATCTTATGGTCATGACAACTAGACTCATTATATGAGTAGCCTGGAACATCACAAAATAGCCCCCCGCACGTTGTATCTAAATTTGACTCTATTCCAACGATTGAAGGTACTCCGTACGACGCTGACGTAATTATTGTGGTACCACTTCCGACAAAACAAAAAGCCTCATTAAGGACGTTTCCTAGCGATTCCGGTGCCACATTTCCTTTAAATGTGACAATTCCATCCAGTTTCAAATCAGAAACCATAGTCTTCAATTTCTTTTCCAGCGGTCCAGAACCATAGATTTCATATCGAAAATCGGCAATCATTCTTAAAGCAGGCAACACAGAAATAACGCCTTCATTGTATGTTTTAAAATCAACCAATCGACCAATAGAAACAATTTTCAATGTCCTTTTATTTGCCATTATTTGATATTCTGGCATATCAACTCCGAGAGGCAAAAGAGGCAATGACTCAGCAGTCATATTATTAGCTAATGCAAAATGATCCCTCATAATTTCATTCGGAAACAATATTGATGTTGCATTCAGTTTTGCGATAGAAATTTGCTCTTCTCTAAAAAGAACATTATCATTTCTCCACCAAAAGAATTCTTGCTCATGATATGCGCCAATAGTAACTTTACCAAAGTTGAATTTATTTCTATTCAAAACGAAGAAATGAAGACTAAGGCTATCTACTACATGTACGTAGTCAAAAAATTCATTGAGATCTGCTCTGAAATTATCCTTAAGAGGAATAAAGGCATTTAGCCAACTGGTATAACCTCGAATTTTTTGCACTTCATCAATCCAGACTAGATTGGCATAACCTTCCAAATTTGAAACTATAGATTGATCACTCTTACGTGACAATATTAAAACAGTTGGTTCAATATTATTATTCGCTAAGGCTTTCGACAATCGGCAAACGTACGTTTCCACGCCGCCAATTTTCAAACCGCACAATACAATAAGACATCTCTTTTTCACATCTATACCTAATTAAAATTTCTGGAATATATTTGAAATTTCACCAAACACACTTCAAATAGTTGCAGCAAGAATGAGAGTTATGAATTTTTATTGACATATTTTATGTCTCACATATGGTTGATGGCATTCAGCACTAAAAAACTTATCTTATCAATGATTCTATGCATCAAACATCAAACAAGACCCATAAAGAAAATTATGATTTCTAGCTCACATTGACATATGAAAAGCCAAACTTGAATTATTCAATGGGAAATGCAATTGCGGACAGATTTAATATTGAAGTAATTCAGACGTTATCAGCTTTGTGTAAATAAGTGCGAAGCACTAACTGAACAATAACAAAATACAGAATATAATTAATACAGTATGCATAGGTCGCACCTACTGCGCCGTACTTGCCAACCAAGAAATAGCAAAGTGACACTAACATTCCAGCCTGGTAGATCTCGGCAGTTATATAGATTACGGTCTTTGCTCTGGCCACAGCAACATAGGCCCCAATATAAGCTGCAACCTTGAACGCGTCTCCGACTAGCTGCCAAGTAAAAAATTCTTTCATCGGTAAAAACTCACGAGAGAATAACAATAAAATTATCCAATCGCGGCAGAAGAAAACTAAACTCCCCATTAGCACTAATACAGGCATTGCGTATTTATAAACCAAATTGACTTCTTTTTTGATTTCACTCCGCTGCCGTAATTCAGCAAGTCTCGGCAAATAATAGTTTGCAAGTACGACAGTAATGAATTGCAGATATGCCTCAGATATCCTGGTTACAGCTTGCCAATATCCAACTTCAACCCAGCTATTTCGCGCTTCAATAATGTATCGAATCACAATTTGAGCCATTTGCATGGAGAACACGGTCACTAGCAACATCAACGAAAAGCCCATGAATTTCCTGACTTTCCCCCGATCCCATACAGGTAATAGCCAGCGCCATTCAAACTGCAAACCTAATCTGTACCAAGGCAGCAGTAATAAAATGGGACAGGCAGGCATCCAGATCAGGCCGTACATTGCACCCTTGATCCCATAAAAAGTGCATCCGATTGCCACCCCTGCAGCTCCTATTGCCACCCCGAGTGTATTAATAATTGCAAATGCATTAACTCTCTTATGGCCATTAACTAAACCCATTAGCAGATTAGTGCAAGCAATTGAGAATTGGGCTACTGCCAACACTCGAATTACATCAGCATAAGCCGATGTTTTGAGAAGCCACTCTGAAATAACTGGGGCTAAAAGTATCAAAACGGCACCAAGAAGCAGTGAGGCCAAAATCGTCACTAGGCTTGCTGCGGCCAGATACTCTTTCAGTTCCTGACCATTATCTTTAAATTCTGCAACATATTTGACAACACCAGTTGTAATACCACCACCCGCCATGATGGCAACCATTGACGTCAGGCTCATGAATTGACCAAGTCTACCTAACCCGCTAGCGCCAATATAAACAGCGATGATCTTTACAACTATCAATCCCGCCAGAAGTTTACTCAGAGTGGAAGCAGAAAATAACAGGCCAACCTTCAGGAAATGCATGCTTTTGAATATAAAGTCATAATGAGGTCAGATATCATATCAACCTGATTATCAGCAAGTTCAGAGAATAGAGGCAATCGAACTAGGCAATCTGTATATCGATCACTATTCGCTAATTTTTGCCCATCGTGCACTTTGGAAAAATAAGGGCTACTATGTAACGAAAGATAATGAAATACTGCAGATATACCATTCAACTTCAACGTATCTATCAATTTGGTTCGCTCATCGATATTTCGGCAAACGAGATAAAACATATGTGCATTATTAGTTGCATATTGAGGAATAAAGGGAATATCGAACCACCCTCGCTTAGCTCCATCTACAAGATTTTGATAATATCGGTCCCAAACACGTCGCCGCTCATTTTGTATTTGATCAAGTGATTCGATTTGCGCATAAAGGAAAGCCGCAAGCATATCTGAGGGTAAAAAAGACGATCCTACATCTACCCAGCCATATTTATCCACCTCGCCGCGGAAGAAAGAGGAGCGATTTGTCCCTTTTTCCCTAATAATTTCTGCTCGCACAACATATCTTTGGTCGTTAATAGCAAGTAAGCCGCCTTCACCGCAGATAATATTCTTGGTTTCATGAAATGAAAAGGCCGATAATGCGCCTAATGAACCCAGCGGAAGTCCGTTGTGGTAAGAATCAATGGCTTGGGCGGCATCTTCGACAACGACAAGATTATGCATGCTTGCAAGTGCCAGAATACGATCCATATCGCATGCCACACCCGCATAATGAACGACAACAATAGCTCGTGTTCGGGTGGTAATTAAGCGTTCTATCTCCGCCGGATCAATATTCGGATTATCAGCTTGGCTATCTGCGAACTTTATTGTTGCCCCGCGCAATGCAAACGCATTAGCGGTTGAAACAAAAGTATAAGAGGGAATAATAACCTCATCGCCAACTTTAATATCCAGCAGCAAAGCACACATTTCTAAGGCATCTGTGCACGAGGTCGTCAATAATGCTTTCTTGAAGCCATATTTTTTTTCAAACCATGCATGACACTTTTTAGTAAACATACCGTCACCTGCAAGCTTTCGACTAGCAAGTGCTTCAGCGATATTATCTTTCTCGTTACCGGTTAGATATGGGCGATTGAATGGGATCATTAGTTAAACCATTTATGAAAAGTGTAATAACTCTTAAGAGGCTCAAAACCTTGCCGGCACCATACTTTCTGTACGGCAATGTTTGTTATTTGTGTTGAAATAGTTACAGTTTTTATTTTTTGATTCAATGCCCAATTTTTGGTCAAAGAAACAAGAAATGAATACAGTCCATTATTTTGATGACGAGGGGAGACACCGTTTAATATGATTTCACAGCTTGTCGGATCCTGTTTTTTCACAGTAAGAAATCCTACAATTTTCTCATCATATAAAATTAGAAATACCACATCGGAGAAAGATCCTCCATAACATGAATTCTTCGCCCAGGATGAATAGACCAGATCAGAATCTTTTTTGTTCAATCTTGAATCTGCGTGATAATGCCCGGAATATCCTTCAAATACCTCCCCAGCTAATTCTTCGACCATATCTGCATCGCTCTCGGTTGCAATTCGCCAACTATATCGGCCATCAAGAAGATTTTCAGCTGCAACTATCCTTTTGTTCTGAAAGTAGACAAGAGTATCCATAAGATAGCTATTGAATGCTTCCAATTTCTGGGTAATCTGGATATCTTCGCAAGCACAACGTGCGATTAACATTTTCACTTTGTTATCGCCACACCATTTCATAATGGCATCAACATCGTCTTTAGCATCCAAAGCCGCTTTGGCCACTGTGATACCAAATCTGATTCGATCTAGTTCGGATAGAGCAATTTTCATGTTTCATTGAAATTTGAAATGGATATTAGACAATATATTAAAACAATACTGCTATTTACAACTGAAGCAGTGCATTAATTCACTATCCCATTGTGGCAACTCGAAAAAACCTTGAATAAATTTATTGCATGACATCATTGAATTGTGCGGACGGCGGGCAAGACTCACCCTGTCTTCTGTATGTATTGCTGTGATGACGGGCTGGCTTTCGACATAGGACTGCGTCAATATCGCTTTGGCGAAGTCGTACCAAGTTGTCTGTCCTTGCGCCGCAAGATGATATACGCCGGTTTTTTGCTTCCATTCACTATCACGGGTTGGATTTTTCTTCACTATTCTTGCTGTGGCATCCGCAATTGTTCTACACCAAGTCGGCGCACCATGTTGATCGGTAACGACACGCAACTCGGCATTAATTTCCGCTTGATGCAAGATTGACAGTAAAAAATTCCGTCCCCTCATTCCATACACCCAACTGGTACGCAAGATTAAATGCGGAATGCCGACTGCTTGAATAGCGCGCTCCCCCATCAATTTGGTGGTGCCATAGACATTTAAAGGGCATGGCTGGTCACTCTCGACATATGGCGTGTCTTTGCTGCCGTCGAATACATAATCACTTGAGTAATGAATCATGATTGCACCGAGCCTTTTAGCCTCTTCTGCCATCACCCCCGGGGCATCCGCATTGATACGCATGGCAAGTGCAGGCTCACTTTCAGCCTTATCCACCGCGGTATAAGCCGCAGCATTCACAATCAGATCGGGCTTAAGGGTACGGATAACATCCCGTACCTGCATCAAATCGGCAAGATCCATTTGCGTGCGATCCACGGCCATGACTTGACCCAGTCCTTGCAGGCTACGCTCAAGCTCGTAACCAACCTGGCCATTTTTTCCGGTTAATAAGATCTTCATGCAAAAACTTCAGCATTAGTCAGCGAGCCTGCGGCTTGATCCTTAGCGGACAACAACGGAGATATTCCAATGGGCCATTCAATGCCGATACTCGGGTCATTCCAGCGAATGGTGCGCTCGTATTCCGGCGCGTAAAAATCGGTCACTTTGTACAAAATTTCGGCGGATTCGCTTTGCACAACAAAGCCATGAGCAAATCCGGCAGGTACCCACATCTGCTGTCTATTCTCGGCGGATAGGACTGCGCCAACCCAGCGCCCAAAGGTTGGAGAACTTTTGCGCAAATCGACCGCCACATCGAATATCTCTCCGCTAACCACGCGGACCAGCTTACCTTGCGGTTGATGCAATTGATAATGTAGACCGCGCAACGAATCTTTCACCGATTTGGTGTGATTATCCTGAACGAAGGCGGTCTTTATCCCTGTTAATTCAAAAAATCGACGCTCATTGAAACTTTCCCAGAACAACCCACGTGCGTCGCTGAAAATTTGAGGTTGAAAAATCAGTACTTCCGGGATATCTGTTGCAACAGCCTTCATGGCTTAAAAACCTGCTCCGACAGCAAGCGTAAGAGATATTGGCCATATTCATTTTTTATTAATGGCTGCGCAAGTTTTTCCAATTGCTGCGCATCGATATAACCTCGGCGATATGCAATTTCTTCCGGGCAGGCGACTTTCAATCCTTGTCGTTTTTCAATAGTCGCAATAAATTGCGCCGCGTCCAACAAGGATTCATGCGTCCCGGTATCGAGCCAAGCCATTCCGCGACCCATTAACTCTACATTTAAAGCGCCCCGGAATAGATACTCCCGATTGACGTCGGTGATTTCAAGCTCACCTCGGGCCGATGGTTTGACCTCGGCAGCAATGTCGACTACAGCCGCATCATAAAAATAAAGGCCGGTGACCGCATAATTCGACTTTGGCTTGACTGGCTTTTCTTCAAGCGACAAAACCTGTCGCTTGGCGTCAAATTCAACCACCCCATAACGCTCAGGGTCCTGTACGTGATAGGCAAAAACAGTTGCGCCAGACGTTCTTGCGGATGCCTTCAGCAAACTCTGTTCAAAATTACTGCCGTAAAAAATGTTGTCGCCCAAAATCAAGGCAGACGGCGCGTCGCCGACAAAATCACGGCCAATGATGAACGCCTGGGCCAGCCCATCGGGGGTCGGCTGCACGGCGTAAGTCAGCTCAATGCCCCACTGCCGACCATCACCCAGTAATTCTTTAAAGCGCGGCGTGTCCTGCGGCGTCGAAATAATCAATATCTCGCGAATACCTGCCAACATCAAAGTCGTCAGCGGGTAATAAATCATCGGCTTGTCGTATACCGGCAGCAATTGCTTGGAAACCGCCATTGTCACCGGATAAAGACGTGTACCTGAGCCGCCTGCCAGGATGATGCCTTTGCGCGCTGAAGATGATCCGTTCATTGCTGCACTCCCGCCGGGGTCTGGCGCTGGCTATAGTTCTGTTCCACCCATTTCAGGTAATCGCCGGACTGGACATTACTCACCCAATCTTGATGATCCAGATACCACTGAACTGTCTTGCGAATACCTGTTTCAAAGGTCTCGGCCGGCTTCCATCCCAGCTCCCGCTCAATCTTGCGGGCGTCGATCGCATAGCGCCGGTCATGACCAGGGCGATCGGTAACGTAGGCGATCTGGTCGCGATAACTTCCGCTGCTCTTTGGATCGAGCTTATCCAGTATGTCGCAAAGAGCATGCACAACTTCAAGGTTGGCTTTCTCATTCCAGCCACCGATGTTATAGACCTCACCCGGCACGCCGGCTTCCAGCGTACGGCGAATTGCCGCGCAGTGGTCACTTACGTACAGCCAGTCGCGCACTTGCTGTCCATCGCCATAAATCGGTAATGGCTTGCCAGCTCGGGCATTGGTAATCATTAATGGGATCAGCTTTTCCGGGAAGTGATATGGACCGTAGTTATTTGAACAATTGGTTGTCAGGGTTGGCAAACCGTAGGTGTGGTGATAGGAGCGAACCAGGTGGTCTGAAGCGGCCTTGGATGCCGAATATGGGCTGTTCGGCGCATATTGTGTGGTTTCAGTAAACGGTGCGTCATTTGGACCGAGAGTGCCGTACACCTCGTCGGTCGACACATGCAGGAAGCGGAAAGCCGCTTTTTCGGATTCAGGTAAATTGCTCCAGAACGCACGTGTCGCTTCCAGCAAACCAAAAGTGCCATTTACGTTGGTCTGCACGAATGCGGCAGGCCCCAGGATCGAGCGATCAACGTGACTTTCTGCGGCAAAGTGGACGATCGCGCGCGGTTTGTATTGCTCCAGCAAAGCTGCGACTTGCGCAGTATCGCCAATATCGCCCTGGACAAAAATATGACGAGGATCATGGGTGAGACTCGCCAGGTTGTTGATATTACCTGCGTAAGTGAGCTTATCGAAGTTAATTACCGGTTCATCATGTTGCGCCAACCAGTCCAGTACGAAATTAGAACCAATAAACCCGGCTCCGCCTGTAATAAAAATCATATGATTGTCCTAGATGCAGTTCCGAAAAAGAGTGTGGCGCGAGCGTTAAAGATTACCCGCTTACTTAACACACTAAATTTACGACTAACCTTAGATTATCCTCTATTGTCGGCACAAATAAATGATCAACATTGCAATTGTCGTTCTTTATCAAGAGCTTAAATGGTAAGCAATGTAACATTTTGTTATAAAGCCACGCGTTTCTCGGAATGACGAGGTCAGACCATCGTGGATTGTTAAAGTGCGACAACGATCAAATTAAATCAAAGTTAAATGAATGACGGCAATAATTTGATACCCGATATCGCCGCTTCCCAATATCATTCTCTCGGAAACATCGCTTGCCGTCTGGTGGACTGTAGCAATAGATTCGGATGCGCGACAGGCGCTATCGAATCTATTGTTACAGTCCACTAGAATAGAGAATTCTAGTTTACCCGGCCACAAGCTCCCATGATGCCTGTTAGTTCTAACGTATATGCCATCGGCGATTTGCAAGGCTGCCATCAAAGTCTGCAGGCGCTGCTCGCAAAGATTGATGCAGAAACTCCCGACGCCCGATTGATTTTTGTTGGGGACTTGGTAAATAGGGGGCCAAATTCGCTGACGACTTTAAGGCTGATTCGCTCACTCGGCGATCGTGCGCAAGCAGTGCTCGGCAATCACGATCTACATTTATTAGCGGCAGCGCATAGCATCCGCAAACTGCATCGCAGCGACACGCTCGACCAAGTGCTGGATGCGCCTGATTGCGATGAATTGCTGAACTGGCTGCGGCGCTGTCCGCTGGCGCTGATGGAAGACAGTCATTTGCTGGTGCATGCTGGCGTAGTGCCGCAATGGTCGGCCGTCAAAACGCTGGCACTGGCCCACGAAGTTGAAGAAGCGCTGCGCGGTCCGCACTGGGTCGATTTCTTACGCTCGATGTACGGCAATCAACCGGCGCGCTGGGAAGACACCTTGCAAGGCAACGACCGCTTGCGCTGCATCGTCAATGCGCTGACCCGAGTGCGCTTTTGCACCGAAGACGGCACGATGGAATTTACCGCCAAAGAAAGTGCCGGCACTTCCCTGCCCGGCTACCTGCCGTGGTTCGACGTCCCGCAACGGCAGACCGCCGATGTGACCGTTGTGTTCGGTCATTGGTCGACATTGGGATTGACCCTTCGGCCACATCTGATTGGGCTGGATACCGGTTGTGTCTGGGGCGGAAAATTAACCGCTGTACGCCTGTCGGATCGCGCCTTGTTTCAGGTCGAATGCCCGCAGTCGCAACGTCCCGGATAGAACATGCCTGGGCTGACAAGAACGCCGGGATCTTACTCGGAAGCGACGACTGACTGAGTCTGTCCCAACGCACCTGCAATCGCCGCTCGCGTAGTGACCGCCAATGCGCGTCGATGCACGCCGGCAGTTTCAATCGGCGCCAACTGAATCAGCTCGGCAATCATCGGGCGTGCTTTCAGAATGGCAATCATGCTTTGAGCAAAAGTCATGTCGCCGATAAAATCCGCGGCGGGATGTAGGGCGCCATCGGCATCCAGGTAGCGCAGCGCATAGGGCTGCACCGGCACCTTGGCATCCAGCGCCGCCTCAAACAGATTGGCGTGAAAAGGAAGGACGCCTCCCTGCGCCGCAGTCGTCCCTTCCGGGAAGAAGGCGACACGTTCACCGGCCTGGATACTGGTTACCAGCCCTTGAAAAATCCGCCGCACATCGCGTTGCTTGCCACGCGCGATAAAAATCGTGCCGCTCTTTTCGCACAGCCAGCCGACCAGCGGCCAATCCCGGATATCCGATTTCGCCACAAACCGGCACGACTGCAACGAGTTGATGACAAAGATATCCAGCCACGACACATGATTGGCCACGATCAATGCGCGCGCCGCGGCCTCTGCTCCCGATGGATTCCTGAGTTCAAGTCGGACCCGGCAAATGACCAGCAATTTGATCGACCATTGCCGAATACGCCGTTGGCGGCCAGCCGCGTCGGTCAGCGGAAACACGAAGGCGCAAGTCCACAACCCGACAAACAGGTGCACGAACACGCGCAACAATCGATAGGCGATCATGCCCGCTCAAAAGCGATTTGACCGGCCACTATCGTCGTCCTGACACGTCCGCCCAGCTCGTATCCGAGAAACGGCGTGTGCTTGCCCTGGCTGGCCAAGGCTTTCGCTTCCACCTTCCAGCGCACGGCGGGATCGAACAGGCAAATATCGGCAGTGCTGCCGACAGACAATTGACCGGCCGGCAGGCCGGCCACGCGGGCCGCATCGCTGGAAATTTTTGCGATCGCACGGCTGAACGGTTGCTGATCCGGATCGACGCACTCGTCGGCCCACTTCAGCGCCAGCGACAGCAGCAGTTCGAGACCCGTAGCGCCTGGCGTTGCTTCGCCAAACGGCAGCAATTTTTCATCATCGTCGACCGGCGTATGGTCCGAGCAAATCGCATCGATAGTGCCGTCCAGCAGTCCCTGCCGAATCGCATCGCGATCACGTTGCGAACGGAACGGCGGCGTCATCCGCGCATTGGAATCAAAAAAGCCGATATCGACATCGGTCATATGGATGTGGTGGGCGCCGACGTCGCAAGTGATAGGCAAGCCTTCTTTCTTGGCAGCCCGCACCAACTCCAGACCGGCAGCGGAGGAGATCCGGCACAAATGCACGCGCGCACCGGTGGCACGCACCAATTCGAAAATCGTGTGCAAGCGGATGGTTTCGGCCATGGTCGGCACACCGGACAAACCCAGGCGCGATGCTACCGGTCCGCTATGAGCAATCCCGCCGCGCCCCAGATACGGATCCTGCGGATGCAACCAGACGGTGTATTCAAAGGTCCGCGCGTATTGCAGCGCGCGCAGCAACACCGTGGTATCCAGGATCGGCTGTTCCGCTTGCGCAAATCCGATGCAGCCGGCATCGGTCAACTGCGCCATTTCGGTCAGCTCTTGCCCCTTGAGGCCGACTGTCAATGCACCCAGCGGATAGACATGCGCTTGATTCAAGCCCTTGGCCCGATGTTTCAGCATCTGTACCAGGCCGGGTTCATCCAGCACCGGATCGGTATCGGGCGGGCATACCAGGCTGGTGACGCCGCCCTGCATTGCCGCCTGCATTTCGGATTCCAGCGTCGCCTTATATTCGTAGCCCGGCTCACGCAAACGCGCGCTCAGGTCAACCAATCCCGGCATCACTACCAGCCCGCTGGCGTCGATGGTCTTGCTGGCGGAAAAGTCGGCGGGCGGCTGGCCGATGCCAACGATCTTGCCCGCGGCGACATACAGATCTTGCTGGCCGTCGATGCCGTTTGCCGGATCGATCAAGCGACCATTTTTGATGTGAAGTTTCATCTGTTAATTTTTTCTGGGGCGATTCTATATTCAATATTCTCTGGACGACTCAGGCAGCGATTCCGTCGGAAAACTCAATTCCCAGCCAGGATGCTCATGACCGCCATCCGCACCGCGATGCCGAAAGTCACCTGCGGCAGGATCACCGCCTGCGCGCCGTCAGCCACTGCGGAGTCGATTTCCACGCCGCGATTCATCGGCCCCGGATGCATCACGATCGCGTCCGGCTTGGCCAGCGCCAGGCGCTCCGGCGTCAGGCCGTAGCTCTTGAAAAACTCCTGCGCCGATGGCAGCAACGCGCCGCTCATGCGCTCGTTTTGCAAGCGCAACATGATGATCACGTCGACACCTTTCAGGCCTTCATTCATATCGGTGAAGACCCGCACACCCATCTGTTCCAACCCGCTCGGCAGCAGGGTGCGCGGACCGATCGCACGTACTTCCGGCACGCCCAGCGTGGTCAAGCCATGGATGTCCGAGCGCGCAACTCGGCTATGCAGGATGTCGCCGACGATCGCCACCGTCAAATTGGTGAAGTCTTTTTTGTAATGGCGAATCGTGTACATGTCGAGCAAACCCTGGGTCGGGTGCGCATGGCGGCCGTCGCCGGCATTCACCACATGGACATGCGACTGCTGGGTGTCGGTCAGGTGCTTGGCGATCAGATACGGCGCACCGGACTGGGCATGACGCACCACGAACATATCGGCGTGCATCGCCGACAGATTGTCGATCGTATCCAGCAGCGATTCGCCCTTGCTGGCGCTGGAGGCCGAAATGTTCAGGTTGATCACATCTGCCGACAAACGCTTCGATGCGATTTCGAAGGTGGTGCGGGTACGGGTGGAGTTTTCGAAGAACAGGTTGAACACGCTTTTACCGCGCATCAGCGGCACCTTTTTCACCTCGCGGTCGCTGACGCCGACAAACGATGACGCGGTGTCCAGGATATGCGTCACTACCGAAGTCGGCAATCCTTCGATGGTCAACAGGTGTTGCAGTTCGCCGTTTTTATTGAGTTGTGGGTTATGCATTGTGGAGTACCGTCAGGGTAAATCGGCCGTCGTCAGCGCGTTCGAGTTGCAGGGTCTGATCCGCACCAAGCGCGGCCACATCCGCGACGAAGTCGGCGACGATCGGCAGTTCCCGCTCTTCACGATCGACCAGCGCCGCCAGCATGACTTTGGCCGGACGGCCGTAGTCGAACAGCTCGTTGATTGCGGCGCGCGTGGTGCGGCCGGTGTAGAGCACGTCATCCACCAGCAGGATCGTCGCGCCGTTGACGTCAAACGGAATGTGCGTGGGCTTGACCTCGGCACGCAAGCCTTTTTTGGAAAAATCGTCCCGGTAGAACGACACGTCGACAAAGCCCAGGCGATTACTCTCGGTCAGCTGCAGCGCGGCGGCCAGACGCTCGGCGACCCATGCGCCGCCGGAATAAATACCGATCACGGCAACGTTTTCGGCTTGCGCCAGACCTGCTTTTACTTGTGCCTCGAGCGCTGCGTACAGCGCTTCGGCATCGAATTGTGGCGTGGTTGTAGTCATTACATCTTCATCGCAAAATCAATACAAAATCATTCGGATAGATCGTCAAAATATTGCTGCAATATGATTGCCGCAGCTTGGTCGTCTATAACTTCACCGCGCTGATGCTTGATCACGGCAGATGAATAGCGTTCATCGACCAATACCGTGACAACGCCGTAGCGGCCATGCAGCTGATTCGCGAAACGTCGGCAGCGGACGCTCATTTCATGCGTCGCGCCGTCCGGATGCAAGGGCAAGCCGACCACGCAGCGGGTTGGCTGCCATTCCTGCATCAAGGTGGAAATCTCGGCGAATTTGGCATCGTTGGTGGCGGCGCTGATCACCAGCAATGGCTGGGCCTGCTTCAGCATGGTGTTGCCAACGGCAACGCCGACCCGCTTGAGACCGAAATCGAAACCCAATACTGTTTCCATCAGGCTGCTCCGGTCCCAAAAGCATTATCCATGCCACAGTCAATAAAAAATTCACGCACGACCGGATTCCGTGGTCAGCATGAACGGGGAAATCCCCAGCAAGTTGAGGGCAGCGGCGAACCGTTCCTCAATCGGCAATTCGAAAATAATCGACGGTTCGGCAGCAACCGTCAGCCAGCCGTTGCGGGCAATTTCATCTTCCAATTGACCAGCGCCCCAGCCGGAGCAACCTAGACTGACCAATATTTGCTGCGGGCCGGTCCCTAGTGCAACCTCTTCCAGCACATCCTTGGACGTGGTCATGGCAATCAATTCGGTCACTTTCAGACTGGAGGAATAGTCTTTGATCGGGGAATGCAGCACAAAGCCGCGCTCGACCTGCACCGGCCCGCCGAACATGACAGGGCGCTCGGCCATCGGGACCGCAGAGTGGAGTTCGGGACTGATTTCAAGCTTGAGATCGATGCGGTCGAATAGCACTTGCATCGTCATGTCGGTCGGCTTATTGATCACCACGCCGAGTGCGCCATTGGCATTGTGTTCACACAAATAGACTACGGCCCCGCCGAATATGGGATCCAGCATGGATGGCATTGCGATAAGGAAATGATTAGTCAGATTCAACGATGAGAAATCTGAGTCTTTCGATGCGCCGGCAGTGCTTTTACGCGAGGCGGGATCTTCAGGGGGGGTGTCTTGCTTGGCCATGCCCGACATTTTATCAGTTTTGAATCTGGCAATCCGGCTTTGAGAAGAGGTTTGCCTCTGGCAAATGTCTTGCCAAACCACGATGAAAATGGGCTAGCGCAAAAAAAATGCCGACATATAAATCAAGCGAGTTATATGTCGGCAGCTGTTGCTAATGGCGCTTACTGGAGGGCGGATGCCCTGGGGACGAAAGATGCAATTGCGCTGATCAATTGGTCTTCCTGATATGGCTTGCCGAAATATTCGTTGACGCCCAACTCCATCGCATAGCTACGGTGTTTGGCGGCGGTGCGCGAAGTAATCATGATGATCGGAATATGGCGGGTCCGGTCGTCATTGCGAATATTGCGCGCCAGGTCGAAGCCATCCATACGCGGCATTTCAATATCGACCAGCATCACGTCCGGTGTGATTGCCTGCATCTGTTCCAGCGCATCGACACCGTCCTTGGCCAATACCACCTGATAGCCTTCGCGCGACAACAGACGCTGGGTGACCCGGCGCACTGTCAGCGAATCGTCGACCACCATCACGATATTTTGCGTACGCAGGCCTTGCACTGTCTGCGCCGGCGGTTTCACGCTGATGTCGGTAGCCGTCATTTCTGCGACCGCCCCCATCACATCGTGGGTAGCCAACGGTGTGAGCAGCGGAGCCCGCTGTTCGTGTCCAAAACGCAGCACCAGCGGCACCGGATTCAGGATCAGAACGATATCGCCGGAACCCAGCACCGTGGCGCCGGCCACCCCGATCATCCGCGATAACTGCGGGCCGATATTTTTAACCACGACTTCTCGATTGCCGACAATCTCATCGACGTGCAGCGCGACGCGATCATTGCCGCTTCTCAAGATCATCACTGGCGAATATTGCTGCGCTACCGGGGTCGAATGGGTATCGCCCAGCAGTGTCGACAGATACTGCAGCGGTACCGGCTGTCCTTGCAACATCAGCACGCCGTCGTTGTAGGCGCTGGCCAGCGCAGTCGACTTCAGCTGCTGCACCTGCTCCACCAGCGCCGAGGGCACCGCATAAGTATTGCCGCCGGTCGTCAGGAGCACTACCTGCGTCACCGCCAGCGTCAACGGCAAGTGAATCGTAAAGCGGGTGCCCTGGCCCGGATCGCTGGCGACCGCAACACGGCCCCCCAGCGATGCTGCCTCGGAGCGCACCACGTCCATGCCGACGCCACGGCCGGCCAGTTCGGTTACTTCCGCGCTGGTAGAAAAGCCGGGCCGGAAAATCAGGTCGGTGGTCTCAACATCGGAGATTTCCTGATCACTTTCCAGCAGGCCGACGCTGCGCGCCTTGTCGCGAATTCTGGACAGATTCAAGCCTTGGCCGTCGTCCGACAATTGGATCAGCACTTCATTGCCGTCCTGGCGGATTTCAATCTTCAGTTCGCCGGTCTCGCTCTTGCCGGCAGCGCGACGCGCCTCACGCGACTCGATGCCGTGCACGATGGCGTTACGCAGCAAGTGCTCAAACGGACCGACCATCTTTTCCAGTACGCCGCGATCGATTTCGACATGGCTGCCGAGAATATCCAGATTGACCCGCTTGTCGAGCTCTTTGGAAACCTGACGCGTCAGCCGGTACAAACGTTCCGCAACGCTGGCGAACTGCACCATCCGCACATGCATCAGATCTTGCTGCAAATCGCGGGTCAAACGACCTTGGGTCGCCAAGTCGACGTTGGCATCCTCCACCGTGCTGGTCAGATTCTTTTGCAGCGAGGCGACGTCATTGACGCTCTCCGCCATCATCCGCGTCAACTCTTGCAGTCGGGTAAAACGGTCGAACTCCAACGGGTCGAATTCACGCTCGCCGGCCAATGTCATCCGCGAGCTGATTTGCGCTTCTGCCTGAATTTCGATTTCGCGCAGCTGACTGCGGAGACGATCAATGTTTTCCGTCAACTCGCCCAAAGACTGCTGCAAGGTGCCGACCCCGGCTTCCAACCGTGAACGGGCGATGGAAACTTCACCGGCCTGATTCACCAGGCGATCCAGAATGTCCGCATTGACGCGCACTTGCGCTACCTGCACCTGCGTTGCCGCGTTCGCCGGTGCTGGCGCCAGCGTCGCCGCAGCCGGCGCTGGCCTCACGCTTGGAGGATTGTTCAGCGCTTGCGGCTGCACCGCATCGACGACAGCAGGCGTTGCTTGATCCACTGGTTTTGGCGCAGTCGGATTTTGCAAGTTCTCGAACATCTGCACGCCGTGGTCGTAATGCGCGAGCAATTCGTCAATGGTGTGACGCGAAGCCCCACCAGTGTGCAGAATCGTCTCGATATGACTTTCCATCTCGTGCATGTGCTGGCCGAGCACCATCGCACCGGCCATGCGGGCACTGCCCTTGATGGTGTGCAAATGACGCAGGATAGACTGCGAAGCAGTCGCATCGGCCGGGCTTTGCTGCCAAGTGCGCAACGCGCTGCCGATTTGCGGCAACATGTCGCGACCTTCTTCCAGGAACACCGGCAACAGGTCGGCATCCAGGTCGTCCCTGAGCACCAGTGATGGATCGATTTCGGCCGCGGTCGATTCGAACAAATGAGGCGTCTCCACCATCACCGGCGCTACCAGCGACAGTTCCGACGGCGCTGCGGGCGCTTCGAAAGCCACCGGCTCGGGCGCCGCTGCCGGCGCCTCATCCCATGCATCCGACGCCACGACAACCGGCTCGACCACTGGGAGTTCTTCGATCGCTTCTATCGCTTCGACTGCTGCAATCGGTTCGATGGATTCGACGGCGTCGCCAGCATCAAGCGGCTCAGCTAATGCAGCTGCCTCAACGACCTCGACGGCACGCGGCTCTTGTCCTTGCCACAAGCTGTCCAGGGCGCTGACCAATGCCGGTTCGTAATAAGGCATGTCGCCCTGCGTGAACTGTTGCAGCATCCACTTGGCGCGCTCTACGCCCTGTTGCAATATCTCGAAATCCTGCGCCCGCAATGGCGCTGGTTGCAACGCGATGCGCTGCAAGGCCATTTCCATCGCATGCGCCACTTCTTGCAATGATTTAAAGCCTACCGTGGCGGAGCTGCCTGCCAGAGAATGCGCGGCATGTACCGACTGCGTCGTTACCTGACGCTCCGGCTCGTGCCGCCACTCGGCAAAGTCGTGCGACAAATGGCGCACCAGTTGATCGGTCTCGGCCAGATAGATGTTGTAAAGCGGCAGGCCGATCACCAGATCGCCGACTTGCTTGGTGCTATCGTCATGCCGTATTTCCTGCATGCCCGGGAACGCGATTACCTCGGCGTCGACCGCGGGTACCGGCTCGGCAAGGTGCGGTGCTTCTACCTCGGGTTCTGCGTCGAGCGTCGCCGTCTCAGTAGCGGAGAACGATTGAAACTCGTGGCTATCGCCGAACAGGGCCAGATCGCTATCCGACAATTGTATTTCTTCGGCTTGAGCCTGCACTGGAGGCAGCTCAGGCAATTCCGTCAACTCTACGGCTGCTGCAACATTATTCGCTTCGGCTTCAGGGGCCGACACCGGCGCGACAAATGCCCCGCCGTTCCTCACGCGCTCGGCGCTCTCGGTCAATCCTTGCGGCGTCCGTTGCGATTGCCCGTTGACCTGAATTTCTTGGACCCATGCATCCAGCAGCGTGACCGCATGATCCAGCAAAGCAGTCAGGTCGGCGCTGACCGCACGCGACTCCGACAACCACAGATTGAGTACCTGCTCAATGCTCCAGGCCGCTTCGCCGAAAGCATTCAGGCCTATCATCCGGCTGCTGCCCTTCAAGGTATGGAAGGCGCGGCGCAACACGGTCAGGGGTTCTTGCTTGCCTGCCGCATCGCGCAATTGCGGCATGGTCTGGCGAGCGGTCGTCAATACCTCCTCGGCCTCGGACAGAAAAATCTCGCGCAATTCGGCGTCGGCTTCTTCATCCGTCACCGACGGCGTCGCGATTGACGCTACTTCTTCGGTGTGAACAGGTACGATCTTGGTCACGATTTCCGCCAGCGATTGCTGCGAAGCGGAGAAATCGGGGTGATTCAGAATGTCGATCGCTGCCTGCGCACGATCGGTTGCGGCCCGGTCATCGCTCAATGCAGCATCGACACGCATCTGCGCCAGCGACTCTTTCAGTTGTTCCTGCAAGGCCGGATTGTGCGGCTGCGCGGTCAAGGACAGTGCGAGTTCGGTGGCTTCCTGCTGATGCTGCAGCAACTCATCTTCGACTGTTGCCAGCTCGGGAAAAGACGGCAAGCTGTCGCCGTCGGCTGCACTTGCAACAATGCTGACATCCGAATCGAGCGGTTGCACCACCGGATCAGGCTGCGGCGCCGGCGTCAAGGCGCGGCGCTCCAGCAAATTGACGCGGAATACGCCCGACTCCTCGTCGAAAGTAAAGTGGTTGTTTTGCGTGTCCGACTGGTGCTGCAAGGTTTCGATGAAGAAGCTCAACGCGCCGATGTTCTGCGCGATGCGTTCGAAGTCTTTCTGCTCCGGCTCTTCCGCTTGTTCGGCAGCGGTAAAGCGCTGCAACGTGGCGCGCGTATGTTCGACCACGCGCAAGGCATCGGTCTGATCCTGAATCGCCAATGCGCCCTGGATCTGATACAGCACTTGCTCGATCTGCGCCAGCACTTCACGCCGGGATGGGTCGCTAAAGAACTCGTCCAGCATTTTTTCGACCTGGCGCAAGCTCGACAACATTTCCGAAGCCAGCATTTTGACTGTTTGACGCTGCTGCGCTTCGCGATAAATATCGTCGATCCATTGCGCCGGCTTGTTCAGCGTCTCGCCCGAGACGACAGACAGCAGACGCGCCGTCATCGCATCCGCCCGCTCGGAAAAATTCTCCGGCAAGCGATTGATATGGTTCAGGGTATTTTCAACAAACAGCAGGCTGGTCGCGATTTCCATGCTGATAGCATCGCCCGGCCGCGAATGCGCCGCGTGGCGCGCAATGCCGTTCAGCTCGCGCAGCAACTTCGATAGCGAAGGCGCGTTCAGCTGAGCACCCGCTTCGCTCAAGCCGTGCATTTCCTGTTCGAATGCAGATGCCGGCCCGGCGTCGCCGCCAGCCAGTCGATCCCACATATTTTTTGCTTGCGTCAGCCGCTCTTTGGCCGCACTCAGCGCGTCCAGGCTGATCTGCCCGTAGTGGCGCGTGCTGTAGTCGGTCGGCACCACGCCGTTCAGGCGATAAGCCGCACGGATCTGGACGATGCGTTTGGAGACTTCCGCCGATGCTTGAGAAACCCCGGCAATAAAAAACAAGGCGTCGCGCAACAGGCGCTCGGAGATGCTTGACGATCCCTGGCTCAGGCGCCGCAGTTGCAAATTGATGCGGGCGAATAATTGTTTGACGTACAGCTCGTTCGGCACCTGCGCAGTGGCCACCGCTTCGGCGAGGCCGTGCATCACCCACCAGAATCCCCTGGCTTGCTGGTTGCGCTGCATCTGCTCGACTTCCGCCACGACCGCTTGCATGGCAGATGCATTTTCCAGTTCGGCCGCCTTGTCGGCGTTTTTTAGGAATGGCAGCAACGCGCGCTCAAATCGTTTGCGCAACGGCAGATAGGCATCTACCTCAACCGGCGCTGCATTGTCTGCTGCAGGAAAGTGCGGGCGTATCGTCAGGTCGGGGAAGAACAGGTCGGCCGGATGGATTCTTTCCGCGCCGCGGATTTCCAGCAGCGCCTGGTAATACGGGAATAAGCGGACCGGTTGATGCGCACTGCCGGCCAACAACTCGTCCAGATATTCGATCAATGCCTGGTAGGCATTCTTGATGATCTGCGCATGCTGCGCAGTCAGTTGAGCCTGCCCCGATTCGGCACGCTCCAGTAAATCCTCAACCGTTTCGGTGATGATGGTGACGCCGTCGATGTCCACCATCTGCAACGCGCCGTGCGCCTGATGCAAATAGGTTTTGGCATGCCGGATGGCGGTCAGGTGTTCTTCATTTTGGGAGTCGGCGGCTTGCTCTGCCGCCTGCAACAAAGCCGCGCCGGATTGGCCTAGCGCCTCGCGGATTTCGTTCATTACCCATGACAATGGTCCGGTATCAAGATGCGCCCGCGTGGCTTCAGCGGTGCTGGAAAAATCGGTGGTCATGACAGCCTCATGGGTTCAAATAGTGGTCAATCGAAATCGACCACGATGCGTCAAAATTGGGCCGAACGGACTCGGCGCACATTTATCTTGGCGCTTAATCTTGACAAATAAGCTTGGCAAATAAGCTTGGTAAATAAGCTTGCCAAATAAGCTAACGCCAACCCGGCCGGCCTTCAAGAAATCTGAAGCGCAGTCAGGTTGGCAGCAGTGGTTCAATTGGATACGCGGAAACGTGATACCGAACTTTTCAGATCTTCTGCCAGCTTGGAGAGTTCGCGAATCGACAACGCTGTCTGACGCGTACCTTCCCGGGTCTTTTCAGTCACTGAAAGAATGTTCTGAATGTTGGTAGCAACGCCATTTGCCGAGTTCGCTTGCTGCTCGGTAGTGGAGGAAATACTTTGAATCAGTTCCGCCAGTCGGTTCGAAACGCGTCGGATATCGGACAGCGCAGCACCGGCCGCATCGGACAGTTTTGCACCTTCAACCACCCCTTGCGTCGAGCGTTCCATCGCGACCACCGCGTCGTGCGTATCGGTCTGAATGGTACGAACCAGCGCACCGATCTGCTTGGTCGCGGCGCCGGAACGTTCCGCCAGCCGCTGAACTTCTTCCGCAACCACCGAGAATCCGCGTCCCGCTTCACCGGCCGATGCCGCCTGAATCGCCGCGTTCAGCGCCAGCACGTTGGTCTGTTCGGTAATGTCGGAAATCAGTTCGGTGATTTCACCAATCTCTTGTGAAGATTCACCCAGTCGCTTGATCCGCTTGGAAGTTTCCTGGATGTGTTCGCGAATTTCGTTCATGCCTGAAATCGCGTTTTCCACCGCCTTGGAGCCGTCTTCAGCCGCGCTAACCGACTGCCGCGCCACCTCGGCCGATTCATTGGCTGACTTGGAAACATTGGTAATCTGCGTCGCCATGTCCAGAACCGCTTGCGTGGTTTCCTGAATATCGCGCGACTGTCTTTGCGATGCGGCCAGCAGTTCGATCGAGATGCTTTGCGCCTGATCGGATGCAATGGTCACCTGCTGCGCCGTTGCGGTAACCCGTCCGACCAGTCCGCGCAACTCTTCCACGGTGTAGTTCACCGAGTCGGCAATCGCACCGGTAATGTCTTCCGACACCGTCGCCTGCACGGTCAAGTCACCGTCCGCAACTTCCTGCAATTCATTCATCAAGCGCAAAATCGCGGCCTGGTTCTGGTCATTCGCGTTGTTCGCTTCTTCTTCCAGCTTGATCGCCTGCAAGCGCTGTTCTTCCGCTTCGAGACGACGCACATCCGCTTCGTGGGTACGGCGACGACCGTCTTGCACCTGCACCCAGGCAATTCCTGCCGATGCCAGCAGTGCGGCAAACGCCGACAACAACATCAGCCAGAACGCGATGCTTTGCGTATCTTGCGCGCTACGATAGGCATCTTCCAAACCGGTCAGACGTTGCTTGAGCAATTCGTTCTCGGTAAAGATCAGCTGTTCCGATTGTTTCGCCGAAACGAAATTCTGCATATTGCCCAGAATCGATGCGACCGATTCCTGGTATTCGGCAAAGCTCTTTTCCAGCTCAACCAGTTTGCTGCGTTCTTCTTCGTTTTTACTGGCTGGCAAACGCAGCACATCGCTACCGTTCAAAAAGCCGCTGACGATATCGCGGAAAGTATTCGTGTCCTTACCAAGCAAGAACGCGGTTTCCGGATTCACACCTTCCGAGGTCAAGAATTCATTCGCGCTACGGCCCAGACGTTGGGTCAACATGACCAGCTGCGAGGACGCTGCGATTTCGCGCGGGGTCGCGCCGGCTTGGGTTTTCAGTGTTGCAATCTGTTCCGACAGATCGAGCAAGGTCGGCGAAATACCATTCAACTTTTGCAAAGTCACACCAAAGTTGGTCAATTGCTTTTGCAGCTTCAGGACCGTCTCGGCAGCCTTGTCGGTATTCGACCAGACTTTGCTGACATCTTGCAGCATTGAATTCATTTGACCGCTTGGCGAAGAAATGTCGCGGCCTTTATAGTCGCCGCCTTTCATCAAGGTGCTGAGGTCGTGATTGAATTCGGTGCGGCTATCCGACAATTGTTTGAATGCCTCTGCATTACCCTGAATCGCATTCGGCGTCGCTTTACCAATACGCTGCGAGTGCATCAGCGCATCGCCGGCGATCTGGGTCTGGGTCGAGCTCAGCGCAGAACTCTTCGCGCTCAGCCACAGGAACAGGACCGTCAGGAACAATGCCGCGCCCAGAACGATCAGCAGAATCCGGATCTGCTTTTGCTGCGGCAGCTTGCCGATAAATGGCAACGGCCGCGCTTCAGGACCGACCGCAACACTGGCAGGCGCAGCAAAGGCAGCAGGGCTGGCAGCAGCAGGTTTCGGGATTTCCCGCGCTGGTTCCGGCGTTGATGGAGCAGTATATGCAGGCTTCGGCATAATGCTCACTGGAGGCGCGGCAGGCGGCACGTAGGCCGGCTCAGGCGCAAAACGCTCTTCCATGACAGTTTGTTCAGGGTCGTGTGACATTAATGCTTCCAGTACGAACTGATCACCTGCTTCGCCCTGCTCTTCCTTCGCCGCCTTGGATAAGGACGGTAGTTTGAACGTCATTTCAGAATCTCCTAATTGCACATTCGCTGCCGCCAGGTACTAGCGCTGCGCGCTAATACCCGGGACTCATAAACCTACTTGTAAAAACCGCGGATTCCGCAGGATTTGGGCCATGCTCAGCTCGGTCCAAACCTGGGAATCGCTATCGAGATAACGCTTGGCCGGCAGCTCATCAACAGCTGCGGAAGTCTCTGCCTGCGGCTGCAACGTCATTTGCGCGACGTTGCGCAAGCCGAGCACGCGCGAAACCAATAAGCCGCTATTGAAAGAAAATGTCGGCGCAAACGCGACAATCCGACATTCCTTGTCAATTTGCGTCAATCCTTGCCCCTGAAAACGGGCAAAGTCGATCACGCTGACCAAGGAACCGCGGATGTTGCTCAAGCCCAGATACCAATCATGCGTCAACGGCACCCGGGCAATATTATCCACCGCCACGATCTCACCGGCCTCCTGCAAATTGAGCAGCCACCGCGTGTGCCCGATCAAGAGTCCAAGCTGACTCTCTTGCGCCTCGGTACCGCTGCGGGCGGCCTGCATCCGCTCCAACAAGTGCGACTGAAATTCGCGCAGACGATTGCGACGAGAATCTGCATCGGTGCCGCCTTTATTGACAGGCTGCAGTGGTAACAGCGACGACGGCTCGGCCGTCAAATGCGAAGTCGATTGGGTCATATGGATTGGACGATGAGATCTCGCACTCGATTAACCGAGTGCGGCGATTTTGGCCAGCAATTCCTTCGGATCGATAGGCTTGACCAGATAGTCGCGCGCACCTTGCCGCAAACCCCAGATACGGTCGGTTTCCAGCCCTTTGCTGCTGCAGATAATGATCGGGATGTCCTTTGTCTCGTCGTCCTTCGTAATCGACCGAGTTACCTGAAAACCGTTTTGACCAGGCATAACAACGTCCATCAGGATCAATTGCGGCTTGTCGGCCTTGATCTTGGTGAATGCCTCTTCGCCGTTTTCGCAAGTCGACACGGAATAGCCGGCCTTTACCAGAATATCGGTCAGGAAATAACGCTCGGTAGGCGAGTCGTCAACGATAAGAATCTTTTGTATGGCCATTTTCAACCTTTAATTACTTCAAATTATTTACTTCAATAAATCTTCTACGCAGGAATCGTGCCAGCGGCTTCAGCCACCTGGGTGTGCTGACGCACCGTCTTCAACAGACTGTCCTTGGTAAATGGCTTTGTCAGATATTCATCAGAGCCGACCATCGTGCCGCGCGCGCGGTCGAACAAGCCATCCTTGGAGGACAACATGATGACCGGTGTGGCATGGAATTTGGCGCTCTTTTTAATCAGCGCACAGGTTTGATATCCGTCCAGGCGTGGCATCAGGATGTCGCAAAAAATCAGTGCCGGCTTGTGATCGTTGACTTTCGCCAGAGCGTCGAAACCATCCTCTGCAAGTACCACCTGATAACCGGCTTGAGTCAGGAAAATCTCTGCCGAACGCCGTATTGTGCTGCTGTCGTCAATCACCATTACTTTCAGGTTGACGTTACCAAGTGAGTTTGTCATGAAGCTACCCCATTCAATCCGAATAAATCTACGGCGTCACTGTAACAAAGAAACACATTCTTTAGAACAATGTTTCATAGGGGGCACTCAAGAATACGTCACTTATGCACTCTTTTTTTTGTAACTTCCCAACAGGCGTTAACATTCAAGCAACAAATTTAACACCGGGAATTAAATTACCACCATTTCGAAGTCTTCCTTGCGCGCGCCGCATTCCGGGCAAGTCCAATTCATCGGCACGTCATCCCACAGGGTTCCCGGCGCGATGCCTTCTTCCGGCAAACCGGCTTCTTCGTCATAGACCCAACCGCAAATCAGGCACATCCAGGTTTTGAATGCAGTCTTGGCTGTTTCGTTAGAGGTTACGTTATTGCTCACGGCGGCGATCCTTCAATCAAGTAAAATGCAAAGTCGGATATCTTAATCTACCCGCCGTGCAAAACCAAACTTCTCCTCTCATATTGACCTTCGGCGTGGCCGACCCAGTCGGCGCCACCGGCATTCAAGCCGACCTTGCCACATTTTCCTCGATGGGCTGTCATGGCCTGTCGGTCATCACTTCTATCCTGATCAGCGACACTGCGCGCATCGAAGACACCCAGCAAATTGATGCCGACTGGGTCGCCGATCAAGCCCGCGTGCTGCTGGAAGACATGCCGGTAGCGGCGTTCAAAGTCGGCGCCGTCGGCAGCATCGAAAGCGTGTCGGTGATCGCCGAGATCATTTCGGATTACCCCGAAGTCCCGCTGATCCTGGATCCTTTCCTGTCCGCCATGCCGGATCAAGGCCAGGACAGTGAAGACTTGCTGACCGCCATCCGCGAACTGCTGATCCCGCAAACCACCGTCATGCTGCTGTCGGCGGTGGAATTATCGCGGCTGGCGGAAACCTGGCGCGAACCATCGACAGAAGACATGCTGAGCGTCGATGCCATGCGCGTGATCGAACTCGGCTGCGAATACCTGCTGGTTACCGGCACTCCCGGCGCAACGATGGAAGTCAGCAACACGCTGTTCGACGAAACCGGCGTGCTGCGGCAAGACAGCTGGCCGCGCATTTCCGGCTCGTTTAACGGCGCCGGCAGCACGCTGTCGGCCGCGATCGCAGCGATGCTGGCAAACGGCCTGGATGTACCCGAGGCGGTCTCGGAAGCGCAGGAATTCACGTTGGCGGCAGTTTCCGCGGCCCAACGGCTGGGCATGGGAAAACTGGTGCCCGATCGGTATTTCTGGGCCAGGGAAGAGGGTTTGGAGCCGTTCCCGGAAGATGGCGATGCGGGATCTGCCTAGGAGCCTGTCGGGCTTAGAAGTAATCGGCTGCAAAATCAGACATATTTTTGACACCAAGAAAACCAACATGACCTCAAACAACGACACTCTGTTTGCCCGCGCCCAACTGACCACGCCAGGCGGCGTCAATTCGCCGGTACGCGCGTTCCGCTCGGTGGGCGGCACGCCACGCTTTATTACCCGCGCCGAAGGCCCTTATTTCTGGGATGCCGACGACCGCCGCTACATCGATTACATCGGCTCCTGGGGTCCCGCGATTGTGGGGCACGCCCACCCGACCGTGGTCAAGGCGGTGCAGGACGCCGCCGCGCGCGGCCTCAGCTTCGGCGCGCCAACCCAGGGAGAAGTCGAGATTGCGGAAGAAATTTGCAAGCTGCTGCCGTCGATCGAACAGGTACGGCTGGTCTCCAGCGGCACCGAAGCCACCATGAGCGCGCTGCGCCTGGCGCGCGGCGCCACCGGACGCGACAAAATCGTCAAGTTTGAGGGCTGCTATCACGGTCACGCCGATTCGCTGCTGGTCAAGGCCGGCAGCGGCCTGCTGACCTTCGGCAATCCGACTTCAGCCGGGGTGCCCGAAGATTTCGTCAAGCACACGCTGGTGCTCGACTACAACAACACGCAGCAACTGGAAGACGCATTCAAAAACATGGGCGATCAAATCGCCTGCGTGATCGTCGAGCCGGTGGCCGGCAACATGAACCTGGTGCGCGCCACGCCGGAATTCCTGCAAACCATGCGCCGCCTGTGCACGCAATACGGCGCCGTGCTGATTTTCGACGAGGTGATGTGCGGTTTCCGCGTGGCCCTGGGCGGCGCCCAGGCGCTGTACGGCATCACGCCGGACCTCACCGCGCTGGGCAAGGTGATCGGCGGCGGCTTGCCGGTGGCGGCGTTCGGCGGCCGCGCTGATTTGATGAGCCACATGGCGCCACTGGGATCGGTGTATCAGGCCGGTACCCTGTCCGGCAATCCAGTCGCAGTCGCGGCCGGCATGGCCACCCTGAAACTGATCCAAGAACCCGGCTTCTACGCCGCACTCAGCGCGCAAACCAGCAAGCTGGTCACGGGCTTGAGCAGCGCGGCGCAAGAGGCTGGCGTGACTTTCTGCGGCGACGCCATCGGCGGCATGTTCGGCGTGTATTTCGCGGCTGCGATTCCGACCACTTTTGCTGCAGTGATGGCATCCGACAAAAACCGTTTCAACCAGTTTTTCCACGCGATGCTGGACGCCGGCGTCTATCTGGCGCCATCGGCGTTTGAAGCAGGATTTGTCTCGGCACGGCATGACGATGCGGTGATAGAAGCGACTATCGCGGCGGCACGCACCGCATTTGCGGCCCTAGGCTAATCCCGAGCACCTACGGCGGATCAAGCTTTCGACTGATCCGCCCGTGAACTCAAGGGCACCTCGAAAAACCGTAGCGAGCGGCCCGAGATTGGACCGCGCAGTAGGTTTTTCGAGGTGCCCTCAAGGCAACTCAGCCGACCCCATGCGCCGCAAAATCAAAGCGGTGCGTTGCGACAAATAGCCGGAGCCGCGATTTTTGTCGTAAAAGCGCGGTCGCGGCAGCATCACCGCGAGCCGGGCGGCCTGGCTGGCGCCGAGATTGGCGGCCGAGGTTCTGTAGTAATGCTGGGCGGCGGCTTCGGCGCCGAACACGCCATTGCCCCACTCCACCACGTTCAAGTAAATTTCAAATATCCGCTCTTTATCCATCCAGAATTCAAGCATGTAAGTGATGATGAATTCCTGACCTTTGCGCAGATAACTGCGCTCTCCCGACAGGAATAAATTCTTCGCCAGTTGCTGAGTGATGGTTGAACCGCCGCGAACCACTTTGCCCTTTTTGGTATTTTTCTCGTAGGCTTTTTCCAGCGCATTCCAGTCGATGCCGTCATGCTCGGAGAAGTTGGCATCTTCGGAAGCGATAATCGCGCGTTTCAGATTACTGGAGATGCGCGCATAAGGCACCCACTTGAATTGCAACTGGGCGTTTGGATGGGTTTCCTGCAGCACCGACAGCTGTTGCCGCATGAAACTGGTCGAGTCTGGATTGTGGTCGACCCACCACCAGATCTGCACAAAGAAATACAACTGCAGCAGCAGGATCGCGGCAATCAGCAGCATGAATAAACGCAACAATAGCTTGCCCACGAACTTGATTCTCATCCAGATAAAAGTTGCGCGCGCAATGCGGCGAACACAGACTCGGTGTTAGGGCGCACTCCGCGCCAGACGAAGAACGATTCGGCGGCCTGCTCGACCAGCATGCCCAAACCGTCGCGCACCAGCGCACCGTGAGCCGCGGCGAACTGCATGAAGACGGTCGCCTGTTTGCCGTACATCATGTCGTAAGCCAGCGTCGCCGGACCGAAAACACTTGCGGCAATCGGCGGCAATTCGGCTTGCAAACTGGCCGAGGTGGCATTGATGACGAGATCGAACGGCTGTTGCACGTCGCTGAAACCACAGCCGGCCAATTCGCAAGAAGCGTCGAGGTAGGGCTGGAATTGCTGCGCCAGTTCCACAGCCTTAAGCGGGGTCCGGTTGGCGATCACCAGTTGCGCCGGCCGGCATTCCAGCAGCGGCAGCAACACGCCACGGGCGGCACCGCCGGCGCCCAACAGCAGGATTTTTTTCCCACCCGGATCGAACCCGGCGTTGCGTACGATATCGGTCACCAGGCCGACGCCATCGGTGTTATCGCCGAGAATCCCGGCCGCATCAAACTTCAAAGTGTTCACCGCACCGGCCGCCTTGGCGCGCGCCGTTAGTGCCGTGGCCAGCGCAACCGCTTCCAGCTTGAACGGCACTGTGACGTTGGCGCCTTTGCCGCCCTGGGCGATGAATTCTTGCACCGTCGCCGCGAAACCATCGAGCGGTGCCAGCAGACGCGCATATTGCATATCCTGCGCGGTCTCGGCCGCAAATCGCGCATGGATCTCGGGCGATTTGCTATGCGCGACCGGGTTGCCGATCACCGCATATTGAGCGGCTTGCACGGCTGTGCTCATCAGTTATTGCCGCCTGTTAGCTGCGCCTGCAGCTGACCTTCGCGGGTAAATTCGAATGTCGCGATCACTTCCCAAACATCATCCTTGCCGCGCGACCGCATATTGTCGGGGAAGTGCCCGAACGGCGCCGCGTTCGCGATGATTTTCAAGGTCGCGCTATCCAGATCGGCATTGCCGGAAGAACGTTCAACCCGTGGCCCGCCTTCTTTGACGTAGAGCGAACCGTCTTGATAAATCGGGATGTAGACCACCAACTTGCCATACAGATTCTGTCCATTCCGTTTCGGGAAATTCAGTGTTCCCAATTTTTCGACGCGGTCCTGGAAGGTCTTGTAATAGGCGGCGTAGCCGACTGCGCGGGTGCTCGGCGTGATTTGCGTCTTCTTTGGCCGCTTGTTGTAATCGTCGATATTCTTGGCGATTTCAGCTTCCCTGCGCGCCATTGCTTTCGCGCTCTCCATTGCGTCGGTACCGGTCGACTGCGGCGTCGCATCGGTCGGCTTGTCCTGAGGCCGCATGGTCGCCGCCGTAAATGGCGTGTCCTTGCGCATCTGGCTCAGCATCTGTTGCTGCTGCTGCTCCAACTCGACAATCCGGCGCTTGGTGGCCAACACACTGTCGCCGTCCTCGGATCGGTGCATGTCCGGCAACGGTGACTTGGCGCGGCCGGCATCGGCGTTGCCGCCGCCATCCAGATTCGCTTGCGCCAGGGCCTCGGCTTTCACCGGTCGGGTGTTGTGTTTGGCGTTGACCAGGATGACTTCCAACATGGGGTCAGTCGGCTTCAGCTTGAAGGTTTCTGGCGCCGCAAAGCGTACCGCCAGCAATCCGGCATGCGCCACTACCGAGGCCGCGATAGCGCTGACCAGGATGCGATTTTGTAAAAAGGATTTCAACGTAAGCTAACAGTCGTTGTAAAAAAGAGGGATTCTACGACAAAGCGGGATGCGCACGAGTAATTTTGCATCCGCCTGTATGTAGCGTTATTTCTGGCGTTATTTTTGGCCTTATGCTGCGTCCGGCGTCGGCACCTGATCGGTATTTTCAGGATCGGCGGTCGACTCCGGGGCCGCGGCGTCCGGCGCCTCGTGCGGCATATCCATCGCCGCATCCAGCTCCTCGATCACTTCGTCGTCTTCCGGTTCCTCAATCTGCTCCGCCTCCGGCACCGGCGCGGCAGACACTTCCAGCAAGCGCGCCTCCACCGTCAGTTCGACCTCATCCCAGCGGATCACGTCCAGCTTGACCTGGGTGCCGCGCGCCAGTGGCTGCATGCCGGGCAGCTTGATGACCAGCGGAATCTCCATCAAGCGCAAAATCTCGTCTTTCAATACCGCTGCATCGACTTGCTTGGCCTGCTCCTGCCCCAGCCAGCGCAAGCACCAGTAGCGTTCCATATTCGACTGGAAATCGCCGTAGCCGGAATAGGCGGCGTCGAAGCCGGACACAATCGCATACAGGTCGGCATCGCGCGGCTTGAACGGCGCCACCAGCGGCGCGGCGACGCCGCCTTCGACGCAGGCCAGGATCTGCCATTGATTGACCAGGTCGGTATAGCGCCGCAACGGCGAGGTGCTCCACGCATATTGATCGACGCCCAAGCCCTGATGCGGCGCGGCATGGGTCACCATCCGCACCTGCATCTTTGCGGCCCAGCCGCCGTTGCCGCCGCCCTGCGCCCGATAGATGCCGGGCACGCCGTGATCCGCCATCAACTTGCCCCAGCTGCTGTTGGCGAAAATCATCAGCTCAGCCACGATCTTGTCGAGCGGCGCGCCGCGCTTGCGGCGGGCGATGGTGACGATATCGTCGTCGACATAAAAATTGAAATCGACCCGATTACCTTGCTCCGGCCGCAGACCGAAACTTTCGCGCTTGGCCATCCGCCCTTGCTCCAGCACTTGCGCCCATTTCCATAGCAGCGCGATATCGGCCTTGTGCGGATAATCGCCGGCATCGCTGGCGAGATTTTCTTCGGTGACCAGCTCATCCAGCGTGTTGTGGCGCAAATTGGCCGCGATCGGCACCAGCTCGGCTTTGGTTTCGGTACCGATCAAGCTCCAGTCCTGTGGATTCAAGATCGCGTACAGCGACAGCGCCGGACAATTTTTGCCTTCGGCCAAGGTGAACTCTTCGACCAGCTCGTCCGGCAGCATGGTGATCTTGTCGCCCGGCATATACACGGTCGACATCCGCTGGCGCGCGATCGCATCCAGCGCATCACCGCGCTTGATGCCCAAGCCCGGTGCTGCAATGTGGATGCCGATGCGCACATTGCCATCCGCCAGCGTCTGCACCGACAAGGCATCGTCGATTTCAGTGGTGGTCACGTCGTCGATTGAAAATGCCTGCACCTGGGCCAGCGGCAAAGTCGCCACCGACGGCAGCGTAATCGCCGGGAAGCCGCTGCCTTTCGGGAAAAACTCGAACAGGAATTTGGAAAGATGCAACTCCTTCGGCGACGCAATGCCGCCAACCGCCAGCATCAAGCGTTGCGGCGACGTGTGCAGGTCGTTGCAGGCGGTTTCCAATGCTTTGTATTCGATACTGTTTTTGTCCGGCTTGAACAGCAATTGCAAGGCCAGCGGCTTCATCGCATCCGGCAGTTGACCGGCCGTCAACTGTGCAACGTATTGCGCCTGAATCAGCGCTTGCTGCTTCTTCTTTTCAATCCCGGCCAGCGCCGCTTTCAATGAGGCCTCGGGTGCGGCCTTGTAGCGGCCCCGGCCTTTTTTGTAGAAATAAATCGGCGCCGTATGCAGGCATAGCAGCAACCCGGCGGCTTCCGTCGGCAGCGGCGCATGGCCGAAATATTCGATGCCGAGATCGGCAAAGCCGAATTCTTCCTGGCCGGCGACTTCCCATAAGAAATCGAGTTCGATCTCTTGCGCCACTCGCTGAGCATCTTCCAGTAGCTGTTGCGGTGCGGGCGCCGCGAACTGCACCAGCACGTCCTTGGATTTGACTTTGCTGCGTTTGCCCGATGGCAGTTCGACCTGATAGGCCTCACCTTGCTGCGATAACACGACGCCTGCTTTAAAGTCGCCGGATTCTTCAAAAAATAGATTCATTGCATGCTTTACGTGTGAATTTCTGGTGATGCCGCGGCCAATGCTGGCATTTATTTTGCGGCGCTAATAATAAGGGGCGCGGCGAGGTGAGCGGCGGGAGAAACAATAGGAAAAGGAATTACCTTGTTTTTATCAGGTGTTCTTTTGTCAGGCATTAAGCGTCGCAGTTCATCAATTGCCGGAAAAAAAACCTCGGTGACCAACATCACGCCGCTTTTACGACGAAAAGTCGAGCGTCGTGCAAATAAGGGATAAGGGAAAGCCTCGACGCCGGTCGCCGCACACATGCGCCGCACCAGCGGATGACTGCCATATAAACGCGCAAATTGCAGCTGTCCGCGCGCCACCAGCGGGTCGCCAAATAAAGTGGTCCCCAGCGAACGCTCGCCCAGGGTCCCGAAGAACGGCCACTCGGAAGCGGTCGCATCCAGCGCCAGCACGGTATGCCCCAGCACCATCGGACGCTCGTCGCAGCGCAGCAGTACATCGCGCTCCTGCACCTGAAGGCGGCGCGGCAAGCCAATCACAGCCCACTCTTCAGCCAGGCACCTGGCCCGTTGCTGACGCAGGCGCTGCACCCGGAATTGATTACAGTGCGCCATCAATTTATAGGTCAACGATGCGCGGTCGGTCAACCAGTCGCGCATCGCAGCGGACGGCTGCACGCCGTTCGCATGGTCGAACCAATGAGCGCAGGCAGGCGAACGCGACATTACGCGCCCGATCCTGGTTGGCTAGCAGCGGGAGCCACGCCGCAAAATGCCAGGACCGCATCGGCATAATCGGCAAATTCACTGATCCCATGATCGCTGCCAGCTATCACCAGCTGCTTGGCTTGCGGGTAATGCCCCACCATTTCTTGCCAATCGAGCACTTCGTCGCCGGTGGCGGCAATCAGGAAATAACGTTCCGGACGGGTGATCTTTTCTATCGCCAATGCTTGCAGCTCGGCGATGTATTCCCGCTTGAATTCAAACGGCGCATCGGAATGGTATTGGGTGCTGACGCCGACATATTGTTCCAGATCGCGTGGCGGCTTGACCGCCGGGTTCAGCAGCACCGCGCGGCAGCCGATCCGTTCCGCCAGCCAGGTGGCGTAGTAACCGCCGAGCGACGATCCGATCAGCGTGATGTCGGCTGCGTCATAGGTCCGCAGGCAGTCTTGCGCCAGGCGAATGGCCGCCGCCGGCGAGGCCGGCAATTGCGGGCACAGGTATTCGGCGGCGCGTCCCAATTGCTGCATGCGCTCGGCCAGCAAGCGCGCCTTGAACGATTGCGGCGAGGAACGAAAGCCGTGCAAATACAAAATCATGGCGGCAACAGTCCTGACAATGCGGCCAGGATTTTTTGATGAACGCCGCCGAAGCCGCCATTGCTCATCACCAGCACCTGATCCCCCGGCCGCGCCGCCTGCACGATGGCTGCCACCAATAATTCGAGTTCATCGAAGGTGCGCGCTTTGCTGCCCATGGGCGCCAGCGCCTCGGCCAGATTCCAGCCCAGCGCGTCCTTGCCGCTGCCTTTGGCGCCGTAGCCGAACACCAGGTCCGCCTCGTGCAGACTGCCCGGCAACGCGCCTTTCATGGTGCCCAGCTTCATCGTATTCGAGCGCGGTTCCAGCACGGCCAGGATGCGAGCGTCGCCGACTTTCTTGCGCAAGCCGGCGACGGTGGTGGCAATCGCGGTCGGGTGATGGGCGAAATCGTCAAATACCGAGATCTGATTGACCGTGCCGCGCAACTCCATGCGCCGCTTGACGTTTTCAAATCTGGCCAAAGCGGCAATCGCCTGTGCCGGCGGTACGCCGACGTGACGGGCGGCGGCAATCGCGGCCAATCCGTTCATGCGGTTGTGCTCGCCGCTCAAGGACCAATGCACCGTGCCTTGCAGCTCGCCGTTAAAACGCACGTCAAAGCTGTCGTCCGCATGCGTGGTCAGCGACCAGCCATGCTGATCGGTGCCGAACAATTCCTTTTCGCTCCAGCAGCCACGCTCCAGAACCCGCTGCAACGCGGGTTCGCGGCCATTGACGACCAGGCGGCCGACACCCGGCACGGTACGCACCAAATGATGGAATTGGGTTTCGATCGCCGCCAGATCCGGGAAAATATCGGCGTGATCGTATTCCAGGTTATTCAGGATGGCGGTTTTGGCGTGGTAATGGACAAACTTGCTGCGCTTGTCGAAAAATGCGGTGTCATACTCGTCCGCCTCGATGACGAAGAATGAAGAAGCCGCCGCCCCAGCGCCCTTGCCGGACAGGCGCGCAGAGATGCCGAAATTCATCGGCACGCCGCCGATCAGGAAACCCGGATCGTAGCCGGCGTCCTCCAGGATCCAGGCCAGCATGGCCGAAGTCGTCGTCTTGCCGTGAGTACCCGCTACCGCCAGCACCCATTTATCACGCAGGATGTGCTCGCCTATCCATTGCGGGCCCGAGGTATAGGGCAAGCCGCGGTTCAGGATTTCTTCCATCAGGGGATTGCCGCGCACCACGACGTTGCCGATGACAAACAAATCCGGCTTCAATGCCAATTGCTCGGCGCCGAAGCCCTGGATCAGTTCGATTCCTTGCGCCTCAAGCTGGGTACTCATCGGTGGGTAGACGTTGGCATCGCAGCCGGTGACTTTATGCCCGGCCTGTTTGGCCAGCACCGCCAAACCGCCCATAAAGGTGCCGCAAATGCCGAGAATATGAATATGCATGCTGGAGTTTCTAATTTCTTGAAGAAGGAATACCGCGATTTTACCCGAGCCAGCGACGAGGCCACACAAGCTCTCCGCTAAAAACCGCTGCGAATGATCCGGGGTCGGAGCGATGTTGTTGCAAGGTTAACATCCATAAAAGAAGTACATCCTCAGCATTTATCTTATTAGTGGTAATTTGGCGTTCACCCGAAATCAACATATGATGCCGACCATGGCAACCAACACCTCCTCCGAACTGGACCAATTGCGCGCAGAAATTGCGGCAATCGCTGCCCGCATGATCGCGGAAGACGGCGCCGATTATGGCACCGCGAAACAAAAAGCCGCAAAGCAATGCCTGGGCAACAAACGCATCCGCGGCGAATTCATGCCGGATAACGCTCAAATCGAAGATGAAGTGCGGATATATAACGATCTGTTCTTCGGCGACACGCAACCGGCCAGACTTTTGCATTTGCGGCAACTGGCGCTGCATATGATGGAAGAATTGGCGCAATTCAATCCCCATCTGACCGGGGCGGTGCTGAATGGCACGGCCGGCGAGCACTCGGACATTCATTTGCATCTGTTTGTCGACAGCCCGAAAGACGTTGAAATTTACCTTCTTAACAAGAATGTCCAATTTGAATTGTCCGAAGGCTCCCCTCTTAATAAGCGCGGCAATAACGATCCGGTAGAAGTCGTGAGTTTTATGTATCGAAAAGAGGGGATCCATTTAACGCTATATGAAACCGACGACTTGCGCGGTAGTATCAGGACCGCGTCCGGCAAGCGAATGGAACGGGCCGATTTATCCGCCGTCCGACTATTGATGACTGAAGAAGAAAATCAATGAAAAGAAAATTATTACTATTTATACCGATCGCGGCCCTATTTTGCGCGATCGGCATTTATTTCGGCATCCAGCGGCATACTCCGGCCACCCCGGAAAACCTTGCCGTTGCCAATTTATTTACACAGGCCATGCCTGAAGCCAGTGGCAAAACAGAATCCTTGTCGCAATGGAAGGGCAAACCCTTGATCGTTAACTTCTGGGCAACCTGGTGCGCCCCTTGCGTGGAGGAAATGCCGGAGCTGAACGCGCTACAAGCAGAGATCGCCGCCAAGAAGATTCAAATTATCGGTATCGGTATTGATTCCCACGACAACATCGCCCAATTTGCGCAGAAATACAAAATCGCCTATCCGCTATATGTTGCCGGCAGCGGCGCGACGGCCTTGCTGCGGCAATTCGGCAATCAAGCCGGCGGCCTGCCTTTCACGGTCTTGATCGGGCGCGACGGTGCTGTAAAAAAACTGTATCTAGGCAGCATTAAATTTGATGAATTGCGTAAAGACATGGACTTGCTATAAGCACGGAAACAATTTTTCCTTGCCAGTCAATATCATTTGACGGCAAAATGCGCCCATCGTCGTCAAACGGAGCACCATCTCCATGGCAAAAAATATACTTCTACTCAATGGACCCAACCTGAATTTGCTGGGTACACGAGAGCCGGAAGTCTACGGATCGACCACGCTGGCCGATGTCGAGCAAGCCGCCAAGGCACAGGCAGCGGCTGCCGGCACCCGGCTGGAATGTTTCCAAAGCAATCATGAAGGCGCACTGATAGACCGCATCCATGCGGCCAAAACAGAAGGCGTCGACGCGATTGTGATCAACCCCGGCGGGCTAACGCATACCAGCGTCGCATTGCGCGATGCGCTGGCTGGCGTCGCCATCCGTTTTGTGGAAGTTCATATCTCGAATATCCACCAGCGTGAACAATTCCGTCATCATTCTTATTTATCGGATATCGCTGTTGGCGTCATTTGCGGCCTGGGTGTCGATGGTTATCGCGCCGCAATCGATTTTGCTCTTAGAAAACTATAAATAAGGCCTTATTGCAATAACAATAAGCCAGCAATAATCAAGTAAATAAGCAGTAAATAAATTCACCGTTATTTCGTTGATCTGCCAACCAAAGAACAAAAATGGCAGTTATTTTCATTCGTTGAACACAAATATATTGAAGGATTGCATATGGATTTGAGAAAACTCAAAACGCTGATCGACCTGGTCGCTGAATCGGATATCGAAGAGCTGGAAGTGACCGAAGGCGAGAGCAAGGTCCGTATCGTCAAATCTTCGGCGTCGCAGCAGCATCAGGTTGTCATGATGCCGCAACAGGCACAACAGCCGGCGCCGATCCAGGTGGCCGCGCCGGTCGCCGCCGCAGCTCCGGTGGCAGCAGCACCGGCCGTACCGGAAGGCCATGTCGTCAAATCGCCTATGGTCGGCACCTTCTACCGCTCTTCCGCGCCTGGCACTCCGCCGTTCGTGGAAGTCGGCTCGGAAATCAAGGAAGGCGGCACGCTTTGCATAATCGAAGCAATGAAATTGCTGAATGAAATCGACGCTGAAGTATCCGGCGTGGTCAAGAAGATCCTGGTTGAAAACGGCCAGCCGGTCGAATTCGGCCAGCCATTATTTATTATTGGCTAACAAATCACCACGAGATGTCCGGCCCGCTCGGACATCTCCATTCTGGTTGCCAATGCGAGGCCATCCGGTTCGGTTGCAACGACTCACACCAGCGCGACCGCAGCTTGCCCGCATTGCCGGCCCAATGCTTGATAACGTCTGACTCTTAGCGACGCACATACCATTTACTATGTTTGAAAAAATCCTTATCGCCAATCGCGGCGAAATTGCCTTGCGCATTCAACGCGCCTGCCGTGAAATGGGCATCAAAACCGTGGTGGTCCATTCCGAAGCGGATCGCGACGCCAAGTACGTAAAGCTGGCAGACGAATCGGTCTGCATCGGCCCGGCCCCATCCAGCCTGAGCTACCTCAACATGCCCGCCATCATCAGCGCAGCAGAAGTGACCGATGCCGAGGCGATTCATCCCGGCTACGGCTTTCTGTCCGAAAACGCGGACTTCGCTGAACGGGTCGAACAATCCGGTTTCGTCTTCATCGGCCCGCGGCCGGCCAATATCCGCCTGATGGGCGACAAAGTATCGGCCAAACAGGCGATGATCCGCGCCGGCGTGCCGTGCGTGCCGGGTTCGGAAGGCGCTCTGCCGGAAGATCCAAAGGAAATCATCAAGATTGCCCGCAAAATCGGCTATCCGGTCATTATCAAGGCGGCCGGTGGCGGCGGCGGACGCGGCATGCGCGTGGTGCATACCGAAGCAGCCTTGGCCAATGCGGTGGTCATGACCAAGACCGAAGCCGGCGCCGCTTTCGGCAATCCGGAAGTCTATATGGAGAAATACCTGGAAAATCCGCGTCACGTGGAAATCCAGATCCTGGCCGACCAGTTCAAAAACGCCGTCTGGCTGGGCGAGCGCGATTGCTCGATGCAGCGCCGTCACCAGAAGGTGGTGGAAGAAGCACCGGCACCGGGTATCCCGCGCAAGATCATTGAAAAAATCGGCGATCGTTGCGCCGAAGCCTGCCGCAAGATGGATTATCGCGGCGCGGGCACCTTTGAATTCCTGTATGAAAACGGTGAGTTTTACTTCATCGAAATGAATACCCGGGTCCAGGTTGAACATCCGATCACCGAAATGATCACCGGCATCGACATCGTCCAGGAACAGATTCGGATTGCTGCCGGTGAAAAACTGCGCTTCCGCCAGCGCGATATCCAGCTCACCGGGCATGCGATCGAATGCCGCATCAACGCTGAAGATCCATTCAAATTTACGCCATCTCCCGGCAAAATCCTGTCGTGGCATGCCCCCGGCGGTCCTGGCATCCGGGTCGACTCGCATGCGTACGCCGGCTACTTTGTGCCGCCGCATTACGATTCGATGGTGGGCAAGGTGATTTCCTACGGCGCCACCCGCGAACAGGCAATCAAGCGGATGCAGATTGCGCTGTCCGAGATGGTGGTCGAAGGTATCCAGACCAATATCCCGCTGCACCGCGAATTGATGATCGATGCCCGCTTTATCGAAGGCGGCACCAACATCCATTACCTGGAAAACAAACTCGCTGAACGACCAGATCTGTCAAAAGAGCTGAACAAGGTAATCAAGAAATAACACGAGGCAACGCCCCCATGAGCTGGACCGAAATTGTTGTTGAAGTAGCACTGACGCACGCCGAGGCTTTATCCGACGCGTTGATGGATGCTGGCGCGCTGTCGGTCTCGGTCGAAGATGCGGACCTGGGCACGGACGCCGAACAACCGTTGTTCGGCGAGCCGGGCATGGAGCCGAAAGAAGCGGCATGGGAACGCAGCCGGGTAGTGGCTTTGGCCGACGTCGATGCGGATTTTGCCGCCATCGTGACGGCTGCGGCCAAGGCCTGTGGCATCGCCACCCCGCCCTATTCCCTGCGCACGGTTGCCAATCAGGACTGGGTGCGGCTGACGCAATCGCAATTCGAGCCGATTCATATCGGCAAGAACATCTGGGTCGTGCCGAGCTGGCACGACGCCCCGGATGCCAATGGCTTGATTCTGGAACTCGATCCAGGCCTGGCTTTCGGCACCGGCAGTCATCCGACCACGCGACTCTGCATGGAGTGGCTGGAGCTCAATGTGCCGCTGCAAAAGCCGCAGTCGGTACTCGACTATGGCTGTGGCTCAGGGATACTCGCGATGGTCGCCAAGAAGCTGGGAGCCGCCAGCGTGGTCGGCGTCGATATCGATCCGCAAGCGATCGAGTCGGCACGCAGCAACAGCGAACGCAATCATTGCAGCATTGACTACTACCTGCCGCAAGACTTCGTCAGTCATACCGCTGACGGCGTATTCGATTTCGTAGTGGCCAACATCCTGTCCGGTCCACTGCAATCAATGGCACCCATGTTGTGCGCCCGTATCGCCGCCGGCGGCAGTCTGACCTTGTCGGGCGTGCTGGCGGAACAAGCGCAAGACGTGATCGCAGCCTATGCGCAATGGATCCCGCTGACAGTGTGGGCAGAACAGGATGGCTGGGTTGCGCTGTCCGGAAAATTAAGCGCCTAACCATTACCACCATCACTCCATCATGGCGCTAGCGACTCAATGTCCGTATTGTCAGACCATCTTCCGGGTCGCCAATGACCAGCTGAAACTGCGTGCGGGCCTGGTGCGCTGCGGCAGTTGCCGCGAAGTGTTCAACGGCATTGAACACCTGGTGCGGCCGAACCGGGTGGCGCCAGCGCCTGAGCCAACCGCGGCAGCGGCAGCCGATCTGGTCAGCTCACCTGCCCCTGAAAATCATCTCGCGGAAATCCACGACGACTCCGCACCGGCGGCGCAGAATCATATTGCTGCCGTGCCGCCGGTGCCCCTCGAACAAGAAGAACAGGAACTCAAACCGGATCCTGTAGCGGTGCCAGCTGCTGAGCATCTGTTCCCGCCTATCGAAGCTATTGAGCTAATCTCACTGCCCCAGGCGCCGGCGCCCGCAACGACAGCATCGGTATCGGATCGGGTCGAAGCAGCCATCGACGGCTTTGAAGAGGATCTGCGCATCGAGGAAGAGGCTGCTCAGGCGGCGCTATCCGATCACGCCGATACACCCGACCTCGCGTCCGAATTCAACATTGCATCCACACCTGCCGAGCCATTCGACGCGACGCTCGGCGAGCACCACATAGACTCAAGCAAGCAAGCGGCACCGAATGTGTGGCATCGCCACGCCGACGACGATGACGCCAATCCGATGGCGCGCATGACCTTGATGCACGTTGCCGGACAAGACTACGCAACGTCCGAGACCGATTCGAACGCCGCCGCGGACGACCAGCCTGCGGCACCCGACGACGATGAGCTGGATCGTTTGATCGATGAATTGCAGCGCAAGCCATGGCGCGTGAAAAAAAGCGTCGCGCCGGATGCGTCGTCCAGCCCGATAGACCTCACTGAAAACCAGGGTAAGAAAAAAAGCAAAAAAACAGTCGAGGAGCCGGAACCGGCAGCGACCGACGAACCCGGCTTCGTGCTCGCCGCGCGGCGCCAGCAGCGCCTGGGCGGCTTACTGCGCGGCGGCATGTGGGCCGGCAGCCTGCTGCTGATGATCGGACTGGTCGGACAATCGACCTATATGTTCCGGGATCAACTGGCGGTGCGCTTGCCGCAACTGAAACCCATTCTGGTCGGCGCTTGCGCAAAAATCGGATGCAGCGTCGACTTGCCAATGAAAATCGAGACTATTTCGATCGATGCCAATGAATTGCAGACAGTCGATCCGGCACACAATATTTTTGCGTTAAATCTGTTGATGCGTAATCGCAGCGACACGGTACAAGCTTGGCCTAGCGTTGAATTGACTTTGAACGATGCCGGCGACAAAGCGCTTGTGCGTCGCGTGTTTACCCCGCACGATTATTTGCCGGCTGCCAGCAACGTCGGCCAGGGCTTCGCCAGCGACCAGGAACAAGCGGTCAAGCTGACGTTTGAGTTGCTGCAGTTGAAGGCCTCCGGTTATCGGGTGTATCTGTTTTATCCATGACAATAAGTCGACCGTTTTTCACGGTCTCAAGCACTGCAAACTAGCGCCCCATTTAACTCATTCACTAAGGCAAACATGAGCTCTCTCATCTGCGGTTCGCTGGCATACGATGTCATCATGCAATTCCCGGGGCGTTTCTCGGAGTCGCTGCTAGCCGATCAATTGCATAAAATCAGCGTCTCATTCCTGGTGCCGACCATGCGTCGCGACTTTGGCGGATGCGCCGGCAATATCGGCTACAACCTGAAACTGTTGGGCGGCGATCCGCAGATCATGGCGACCATCGGTCACGATGGCGCCACTTACCTGGATCGGCTCGAACAACTGGGAATTTCACGCCGGACCATCCGCACCATAGAGTCGATCTACACCGCGCAATGCTTCATCACCACCGACGCCGACAACAACCAGATCACCGCCTTCCATCCGGGCGCAATGACCTATTCGCACGAAAACAAGGTGGCCGACGCCGGCCCGGTGAAACTGGCCATCGTGGCGCCGGACGGCCGCGACGGCATGTTGCAGCACGCGGAGGATTGCGTCGCACACGATATTCCGTTGATCTTTGATCCGGGCCAAGGCATGCCCATGTTCAATGGCGCCGAGTTGCAGCATTTTATCGAGCTGGCCACTTACATCGCCGTGAATGACTACGAAGCAGAGATGCTGGCTGCGCGCACCGGTCTGACCCTGGCGCAGATTGCCGAGCGGGTAGCGGCGCTGGTAGTGACGCGCGGCGAACTCGGTGCCGAGATTTTTACCGCCGGCGGCAAAATCGATATCCCCTGCGTCAAGGCCGAACGCGTGCTGGATCCGACCGGCTGCGGCGACGCGTTCCGCGCCGGGATGTTATACGGCTTGACCAATGGCATGGACTGGGCCACCACTGGCCGCCTGTCCAGCTTGATGGGCAGCATCAAGATCGCCCATCAAGGCCCGCAAAACCATGCGCCAAGCCGCGCTGAAATCGACGAGCGCTTCCATCAGGAATTTGGTTACCGATTGTAAGAGCTTTGCCTGAAATCGCTGTATAGCCAAGGTACTGGGCGGGGTATGGAGAAAAACTCCAAATCCCGCCCAGGATTCCTGGACCTTTAAGACATACTCCCACTGTTCCCTCTGTATCTACGACGATACATATCGGCTTCCCCCGGCCTGAACTTCTCAAATACACCTGCATCCAATTTTCATCGAATCAACGGATGGAGAAAGCGTCATGAAAAAGCTGTTATTACTAATAGGCGCAACCTTGCTGCTCGGTGGCTGCGTTGCCGTGCCGTATGGCGGCGATCCTTACTACGGCGGCTATTATGGCGCGCCAGGCTATTACGGAGCTGCGCCATACTATGTGGGACCAAGTGTCGGCGTGGGCTTTAGTTACTACAGCTATGGTCATCGCGGCTGGGGCGGCGGCAGAGGCTGGCATGGCGGTCATTAAGAAAAACAGCAGGTAGCGCTCATCAACCATGAAAACATGCCATTGGACAAGTCAGTCGTCTCGACGCATGATGACGGGTATCTTTTAAAGGAGCCCACATGAAACGACTGCTTGCCACTCTGATAGTTTGTGCATCGATCACGGCGCCGGCCTTGGCTGCCCTCAAGGCCGGAGACCAAGCCCCCGCTTTTACAACGCAGGCATCGCTGGGCGGCAAGGTGTTTACTTACTCCCTGGCCGACGAACTGAAAAAGGGTCCGGTCATCCTGTATTTTTATCCGGCAGCGTTCACCAAAGGCTGCACCATTGAGGCGCATTTGTTTGCCGAGGCCATCGACAAGTACAAGGCGCTCGGGGCCACCGTCATCGGTGTCTCGAACGACAATATCGACACGCTCAACAAATTTTCCGTCAGCGAGTGCCGCAGCAAATTTGCGGTCGCCGCCGACACCAATCAAAGCATCATGAAATCGTATGACTCGGTACTGCTGTCCAAGACTGATTACGCCGACCGCGTTTCATACGTGATCGCGCCGAATGGCAACATCATCTACGAATACAGCAGCATGAATCCCGACCAGCATGTCGAAAACACACTGCAAGCATTGGAACAATGGAAAGCCAGGCAAAAGAAATAAGGCGGTAAACCGCCGGCTCAGCAAAAAGCCCGAATCACTTTCGTGAATTCGGGCTTTTTTTCGGCTAGCGATTCGGCTTGATCAAGCGGCCGCAACCTGGCGTCGATGGGCATCGAGACTAGGCAGGAATATCGCCAGCAATCCAATCAGCGGCAGGAATGAACACACGTGATAGACGAAGTTGATATCCGTCATGTCGGCCAGCTTGCCCAATGCAGCCGCCCCAATCCCGCCCATGCCGAAAGCGAATCCGAAAAACAGACCGGACACGGTACCGACTTTGCCCGGCACCAGTTCTTGCGCATACACCAGGATCGCGGAGAATGCAGAGGCCAGGATCATGCCGATAATCACCGACAGCACGCCAGTCCAGAACAGATTCGCGTAGGGCAACATCAAGGTGAATGGGGCCACGCCGAGGATCGATATCCAGATCACGACTTTACGGCCGACGCGGTCGCCGATCGGACCGCCCAACACGGTGCCGGCAGCCACCGCAAACAGGAAGACGAACAAATGCACCTGCGCCGACTGCACCGACAACTGGAATTTATTCATCAGATAAAACGTGAAGTAGCTGCTGAGGCTGGCCAGGTAAAAATATTTCGAGAAAATCAGCGTCAGCAGGATGGCTATCGAAAACAGGACTTTCTTGCGCGGCAAGTCCAGATAGGTATGACGAGCCTTGGCCGGCTTGCCTTTGGCCTCGATGCGCTTGCGCTTGTACCAATTGCCAATCTGCCACAACACGGCAATCGCCAGCAACGCCGCCAATGAAAACCAGGCAATGCTGGATTGGCCATGCGGAATCACGATCCACGCAGCCAATAGCGGCCCCACCGAACTGCCGGCGTTGCCGCCAACCTGGAAAATCGACTGCGCCAGCCCATGCCGCCCACCCGATGCCATCCGCGCCACCCGCGACGACTCGGGATGAAAGATCGACGATCCGGTACCGACCAGCGCCGCCGCGAATAGCAACATGCCGTAGCTGGGCGCCATCGACAAGGTCAACAATCCAATCAAGGTGAATCCCATTCCCACCGCCAGCGAATACGGTTTCGGATGTTTATCGGTATAAAAGCCGACCACCGGCTGCAAAATCGATGCGGTGATTTGATAGGTCAGTGTAATCAAGCCGATCTGGACAAAGCTGAGGCTGAAATTGCCTTTCAGCAGCGGATAAATCGACAACAGCAGCGACTGAATCATGTCGTTCAGGAAGTGCGCAAAACTGATCGCGCCTAATACGCGGAATCCGGTTTTTTCAGCATCTTGTTGGGGGAGTGCAGGAGAAACTTGATTAATGGCGGTTTGCATGGCGAGCGGAGATGATAGAAAGCAATTGGAAACGGCGGGAGGCTAATTTTAGTCCTTTGTGTTTGAACTGTCTTAGCACCGCCCATTTCGCCCCGTGGATTGGGCATCGCCACCATCATCGACATGAAAAAAGCGCGATGGACATGACGTCGATCGCGCTTTCATCGGATGGAACAAGCCCTTACTGCGGCACGGTGTCCTTGAACGAAGGACGCTCGGACAGCTTTTCGAATAATTTGGCCAGCGCAGGATAATCTTCGCGCCATTGGATTTCCGGGAACCGGAAGTTGAGCCAGCCCAATGCGCAGCCAACCGCAACATCGGCCAGCGAATAGTGGTTGCCGCTGCAAAATGTCTTGTCGCCCAAGCCGGCCGCCATCGCTTTCAACCCGGCATCGACCTTGCGTTGCTGCCGGTCGATCCAGGCCTGGCTACGCAGCTCTGGCGGACGCTGGGTGTGCTCCAGGCGAATCAATACGCCGGCATCGAGCACGCCATCGGCCAGCGCTTCCCAGCACTTCACTTCGGACCGCTCACGGCTATTACTTGGGATCAATTTGCCGACCGGCGTCAGCGTATCGAGATACTCGACGATCACGTGCGAATCAAACATGGCAGCGCCATCTTCCATCACCAGGCAGGGCACTTTAGCCAGCGGATTGGAAGCCTGAATCGTCGAGTCCGGAGCCCAGACATCGTCCAGCACGAAGTCGTAATCGAGCTTCTTTTCCGCCATCACGATGCGTACTTTGCGAACAAAGGGGCTAGCCAGGGAACCGATCAGTTTCATATGTAATTTATAGTAAAAATTGTGCTTGATTATAGCATTCGGCCTAGCCGACTTTAAGCATCAAAATCTGCCTGTTGCGCAGAAAGCAGCATATGCAACAGATTCCCCCCACTGCGCAAATGGTAAAATTCTGTTTTCTCCGCAGACTGATGCGAAGCGCAATTCCCGCGCAGAAATAATCGCTATGCCTGCATTAGCTTTACGCTAGTTTTATCTTCACTCACTCCTATAGCCATCATCACGACCATGTCCCTTTCTACGCTTTCCGCCCTGTCCCCGCTGGATGGCCGCTACGCCGCCAAAACCGACAAATTGCGCCCTATCCTGTCCGAAGCCGGTTTCATGCACCATCGGGTCAAGGTCGAAATCGCCTGGCTGCAAGCGCTGTCGAATGCCGGCTTTGCCGAAATCAAGCCGTTCTCCGCCGCGGCCACCGCACTGCTGGACAAACTGGCCGCCGAATTCAGCGAAGCCGACGCCGAGCGCATCAAAGCGATTGAAGCCGTCACCAATCACGACGTCAAAGCGGTCGAATACTGGCTCAAGGAACAGGTCAAAGACGTGCCTGAACTGATCGCCGCTTCCGAATTCATCCACTTCGCCTGCACCTCGGAAGACATCAACAACACCTCGCACGGCATGATGCTGAAAGCGGCGCGCGACAATGTATTGCTGCCGGCCTTGCAGCAAGTGATCGCCAAGCTGACCGAGCTGGCGCACGCCAATGCCGAACTGCCGATGATGTCGCGCACCCACGGCCAGCCGGCCAGCCCGACCACGCTAGGCAAGGAAATCGCCAACGTCGTGGCACGTCTGCAACGCGCGACCAAGCGCATCGCCGCGGTCGAAATCCTCGGCAAAATGAATGGCGCGGTCGGCAATTACAATGCGCACCTGTCGGCCTATCCCGACTTCGATTGGGAAACCTTCTCCAAGAATGTGATCGAACAGCGCCTGGGCCTGAGCTTCAACCCGTACACGATCCAGATCGAGCCGCACGATTACATGGCAGAACTGTTCGATGCGATCAGCCGCAGCAACACGATTTTGCTCGATCTTAACCGCGATATCTGGGGCTACATTTCGCTCGGTTATTTCAAGCAGCGCACCAAGGCCGGAGAAATCGGTTCCTCGACCATGCCGCACAAGGTCAACCCGATTGATTTCGAAAACTCCGAAGGCAATCTGGGCATGGCCAATGCCGTGCTCAAGCACATGTCGGAAAAGTTGCCGCTGTCGCGCTGGCAGCGCGACCTGACCGACTCGACCGTGCTGCGCAACATCGGCGTCGGCCTCGGTTACGCGGTGCTGGCCTACGATAGCTGCCTGCGCGGCCTGAACAAACTGGAAGTCAATCCGGTGCGGCTGGCGGAAGACCTCGATGCAACTTGGGAAGTATTGGCCGAGCCGGTGCAAACCGTGATGCGCCGCTACGGCATCGAGAACCCTTACGAGCAATTGAAAGAGCTGACGCGCGGCAAGGGCATCTCGAAAGATGCGCTGCGCGAGTTCATCGTCAAACTGGCGATCCCGCAAGAAGCCAAGGATCACTTGCTGGCGATGACGCCGTCCAATTACATTGGGCATGCTGCGCGTCTGGCGAAAGAAATCTGAGCAAGCGACAAATCAAAAAAATGGCCGCCAGTTTTGGCGGCCATTTTTTTCGCCTGAATAATCCGAAGCGACGTAGGGCGGAAAAGCGAAGCCCTTGCAGGGTGCGTATCCGCTGGCAGGCGGATACCGTTCAGCAGGCGGATGGCATGCCATCCGAAACCCCTGCTTCACTCTTCCGCCGTCTCGGATGCCTCGAACGCAGGTGGCACATCAATCGGCGGATAACGCTGCGCTCATCCGCCCTACAAAACAAAAAACCAGCCCGAAGGCTGGTTTTTTTGTTACCGAAGACGCTTACACCACAGCGCCGTCAGCCTCATCTTTTTCCTTGACCGGCTTGATCAAGTCTTCGCGTTTGACGCCCAGCCACATCGCTACCGCAGCGGCCACAAACACCGACGAATAAATACCGAACAAGATACCGATGGTCAGCGCCAGCGCAAAATAGTGCAGCGCCGGGCCGCCGAATACAAACATCGACAGCACCATGATTTCCGTGCTGCCGTGGGTAATGATGGTGCGTGAAATAGTGCTGGTGATCGCATGGTTCATCACATCCGACACCGCCATTTTGCCGAAGCGGCGATCACGGAAAGTCTCGCGCACCCGATCGAACACCACTACCGATTCGTTCACCGAATAACCCAATACCGCCAGAATCGCCGCCAATACCGTCAGCGAGAATTCCCATTGGAAGAAGGCGAAGAAACCCAGGATGATCACCACGTCATGCAAGTTGGCGATGATCGCCGCCACCGCATATTTCCATTCGAAGCGGATGGCCAGGTAAATCATGATGCCGATCACCACGAACAGCAGCGCCATCAAGCCGTCATGCGCCAGTTCGTCGCCGACCTGCGGCCCGACGAACTCGGTGCGCTTCAACTGAACGTCGGCATCCTGCTTCTGCAGTGCTTCAAGCACCAGCGCACTTTGCTGATTCGAATTGACGCCCTTCTTGGCCGGCAGGCGAATCATCACGTCTTGCGCCGTACCGAAGTTGGTCACTTGATTATCGGTATAGCCGAGGCCCTCGACCGTCTTGCGAATACTCTCGATATTGGCCGGTTTGCTGTACGCGACTTCAACCACCGTACCACCGGTGAATTCAATCGAAAAATGCAGGCCTTTCGAGAACAGGAAAAACACTGCTGCCACAAACGTCAGCGCCGAGATTGCATTGAAGATCAATGCATGGCGCATGAACGGAATATCTCTTTTGATACGGAAAAGCTCCATCACATCCCTTTCGGTTCACACCTGTGTGGTCGCGGTGTTGGCATCACTCGATGCCTGCCGCGGCCACAACGTTATATCAATACCTGCTTGAGTTACACATGCTGCGAAGCTTTGCATCCGCAGATTCAGGCACTCAGTCGGCCGGCTTCCAGATCTGGCCGATCGACAGGCTGGTCAGTTTCTTCTTGCGGCCGTACCACAGGTTGGCGAAGCCGCGCGACACGAATACCGCCGAGAAAATCGAGGTCAGGATGCCGAGGCAATGCACCACCGCAAAACCGCGAATCGCACCGGAGCCGAAAATCAGCAATGCCAGACCGGCAATCAGCGTCGTCACGTTGGAGTCGAGAATGGTAGCCCAGGCACGATCGAAGCCGATCGCAATCGCCGCTTGCGGCGAATTGCCGTTACGCAGTTCTTCGCGGATGCGCTCGTTGACCAACACGTTGGCGTCGATCGCAATACCCAGGGTCAGCGCGATCGCCGCGATACCCGGCAAGGTCAGGGTCGCCTGAAGAGTCGACAACACAGCCACCAGCAGCAGCAGGTTGACCGACAAGGCCAGCACGCTGAACAAACCGAACAGCATGTAATACGCGATCATGAACACCGCAATCACGGCAAAGCCGTACATGGTCGAGTCGAAACCCTTCTTGATATTGTCGGCCCCCAGTTGCGGCCCGATAGTGCGCTCTTCGATGATCTCCATCGGCGCCGCCAGCGAACCGGCGCGCAGCAGCAATGCCAAATCGGCCGCGTTCTCAGCCGAACCCATGCCGGTGATCTGGAAGCGCGAGCCCAGTTCGCTTTGGATCGTCGCTACCGTCAATACTTCGCCCTTGCCCTTTTCGAACAGCACGATCGCCATCGCCTTGCCGACCTTGGTGCGGGTAGCTTCGCGCATCTTGCGGCCGCCGTCGCCGTTGAGGTCGATGCTGACTGCCGGATTCTGGTTCTGGTCAAAACTGACTGCGGCGTTGGAAATATAGTCGCCGGTCAGCACCGGTTCTTTAATCAATATCACCGGCGCGTTCTTGCCGACCTTGAACAGTTCGGAGCCGAACGGCACCGCCGCGGTGGCTTCGGTGCCGCGGGTCACCGACTCGTCCACCATCCGCACTTCCAGGGTGGCGGTACGACCGATGATATTTTTGGCGCGCGAGACATCCTGCACGCCAGGCAACTGAACCACGATCCGGTCCGCGCCCTGACGTTGAATGACCGGCTCGGAGACGCCTAATTCATTGACCCGTTTCGCCAGCGTCGTAATGTTTTGTTGAACGCCGTTATCGATAATCTGCTTCAGCGATTCCGGCTTCAAGGTCGCATGCAGCGCTGCTTCCGCCTCCGCACCGGCGCCTGCAGGCGTGGCCTGGATCAGCAATTCCGGCAATTGCGAGACCAGCAAATCGCGGGCCTTGGTCAAGGTGTCCTGATCGCGGAAACTGATGTCGATCGCATCGCCGTTGCGGCTCAGCCCGCTATAGCGAATCTCTTTGTCTTTCAACGTAGTGCGGACGCTGGCTTGCAAACCTTGCAGGCGCTTGTTGACCACGGCCTTGGTATCGACCTGCATCAGGAAATGCACGCCGCCGCGCAAATCGAGACCCAGATACATCGGGAATGCGTGCAGGCTTTGCAACCAGTGCGGCGTATTCGGCACCAGGTTAAAGGCAAGCACATAGCTCGGATCGCTAGGATCGGTATTCAGGGTCTGCTCCAGCAGCGCCTTTGCCTTGAACTGGCTGTCGGTATCGTGGAAACGTGCGCGCACCGTACCTTGCGTGCCGGCGTTTTCGAACACGACGCTGTCCGCCTTCAAATTGCCTTGCTGCAGGACCTGTTCAACGCGATCGGCCAGGGACCGGTCCACTTTCAAGGTCGATTTGTCGCTGCTGACCTGCACCGCAGGCGATTCGCCAAAGAAATTCGGCAGGGTGTACAGCACGCCGAACAGCAGCGCGATGGCGATGAGAATATATTTCCAGAGGGGGTAACGATTCATAGTGATTCAGCGTTCTGAGTTGGCCTCATTCTTGCGCGAGGCTCATGCTTCTGTAAGTTGAGACTGCCGATGCCTTGATTGCTTCTGGCTCAGGGCTCCGATTGGCAGCATGCACATTTGAAGAGAGCGTCCGCGAGGATGCCCTGGTTCGCTCAAGCACAGGGAGCTTACTGTGCCGTCTTGATTGTGCCCTTTGGCAGCAAGGTGGTGACCGAACCTTTTTGCACCACGACTTCGGTGCCGCTGGCGATTTCCAGGGTCACGTAAGCGTCGGTAACTTTGGTGATCTTGCCCAGCATGCCGCCGGCGGTAACCACTTCGTCGCCCTTGCCCAGCGCTTCCATCATGGATTTTTGTTCTTTTTGACGCTTCATTTGCGGACGAATCATCAAGAAGTACAACACCACGAACATCAAGATAATCGGCAGGAAACTGGACAGATTGCCGCCCAAGCCGAGTGGGCCGGCGGCGCCGGTAGCGGCAGGCGCAACTTGCGCATATGCATTGGTAATGAACACTTGATGCTCCAGGTAGTTTGAAAATTGCCCAGCATTCTAGCATTGGGTAGGCGCATACAACCGCCACGCTTGCCGGCCGTTGCTATTTATTGCCGGAAAGCCAGGCTGTTGGATATTTCTAACAACCTACTGCGCGGCCTTATCCGACGGACAACGGCGACATTACACCGCATTGATTGTAAAAAAGCACCGATTCTCAACGATTTTAAAATTGCCGACTATGTCCTACACGCCGCGCGCGCGCTCCGCATGGAATTGCACCACAAACGCAGCGAATTGCCCCACATCCAGCGCGGCCCGGATATTTTTCATCAAATCCAGGTAGTAATGCAAGTTGTGGATGGTGTTCAGCCGCGCGCCGAGAATTTCGCCGGTGCGATGCAAATGATGCAAGTAAGCGCGCGAGAAATTGCGGCAGGCATAACAGCCGCAGGTTTCGTCCAGCGGCTTTTCATCTTCCTTGTAGCGCGCATTCTTGATTTTCAGATCGCCGAAACGGGTAAACAACCAGCCATTGCGCGCATTGCGGGTCGGCATCACGCAGTCGAACATGTCGATGCCGCTTTCAACCCCGGCCACCAGGTCTTCCGGAGTGCCGACGCCCATCAGGTAGTGCGGCTTGTCGGCCGGCAAACGCGGGCCGATGTGCGACAGCACCCGCATCATTTCTTCTTTCGGCTCGCCCACCGACAGACCGCCGATGGCGATGCCGTGAAAACCGCCATGGGCGTCCAGGTCTTGCAGCCCGGCCAGCGACTCGTCGCGCAAATGCTCGTACATCCCGCCCTGGACGATGCCGAACAAGGCGTTCGGGTTTTCCAGCTGATCGAATTCATTCTTCGAACGTTTGGCCCAGCGCAGCGACATCCGCATCGATTGCGCGGCTTCGTCACTGGTCGCCGGGCGGCCGTCGATTTCATACGGGGTGCACTCGTCGAACTGCATCACGATGTCGGAGTTCAGCGCCTTCTGGATTTGCATCGAGACTTCCGGCGACAGGAACAATTTATCGCCGTTGATCGGCGAGGCGAATTTGACGCCCTCTTCCGTGATCTTGCGCATCGCGCCTAGCGAAAACACTTGAAAACCGCCTGAGTCGGTCAAAATCGGCTTATCCCAGCCCATGAATTTATGCAGGCCGCCGAACTTCTCGATCACGTCCATGCCGGGCCGCAGCCACAAATGGAAGGTATTGCCGAGGATAATCTGCGCCTCGATTTCCACCAGTTCCAGCGGCGACATGGCCTTGACCGAGCCGTAAGTGCCGACCGGCATGAAAATCGGCGTTTCGACGACGCCGTGGTTAAGTTTCAAACGGCCGCGACGGGCCTTTCCTTCGGTTTTGAGCAGCGTGAATTCAAGCATTGGAATCTATTCAGTGAGGGTATAAGTCAGCAGCATGGCATCGCCGTAGCTGAAGAAGCGATAACGCTGGGCGATCGCATGGGCATAGGCGGCCTTGATGCAGTCGTAGCCGGCAAATGCCGAGACCAGCATCAGCAGCGTCGATTTGGGCAAATGGAAATTGGTAATCAGCCGGTCCACCGTATGGAAGCGATAACCCGGCGTAATAAACAGCGCGGTATCGGCGCTGCCGGCTTGCAGCGTTCCGGATTGCGAGGCCGATTCCAGCGCCCGCAAACTGGTGGTGCCGACCGCCACCACATTGCCGCCGGCGGCTTTGGTGGCGCGCACGGCATCGACCGTGGCGGCGGATATCGTGTACCACTCGCTATGCATTTTGTGCTCGGCCAGATTCTCGGTGCGCACCGGCTGGAAAGTGCCGGCGCCGACGTGCAGCGTGACGTAAGCAAAGCCGACGCCCTTTTGCCGCAAGCGTTCCAGCAGTGCCTGATCGAAATGCAGGCCGGCGGTAGGCGCCGCCACCGCACCCGGCTGCTTGGCGTAGACGGTTTGATAACGCGTTTCATCGAAGGCATCGGCCGCATGTTCGATATACGGCGGCAACGGCAGACGGCCGTAGTGGTCGATCAATTCAAACACGTCGGCCGGGAATAGCAGCGTGTAAAACTCGCCGACGCGCTCGCCGACCACCACCTCGAATGCGTCGGCCAGTTTGATGGTGCTGCCGGCCGGCGGCGATTTCGAAGCGCGCACCTGCGCATGCACGGTACGGTTGTCGACCACCCGCTCAACCAGCACTTCGACTTTGCCGCCGGTTTGCTTGACGCCGAAAAAGCGCGCCTTCAGCACACGCGTGTCGTTGAATACCAGCAGATCGCCGGGAGCCAGCAGATCGACGATGTCGGTAAATTGACGATCGATCAAGCCGCCCTGGGCTACATGCAGCAAACGCGACGCGCTGCGCTCGGCAAGCGGAGTTTGCGCAATCAGTTCAGGCGGCAGCACGAAATCGTAATCGGAAAGAGAATGCATGCGCAGATAAATAAGGGAAACAATCTAAGGGTTGCCGGGTTGCCAATACGGCCATAGGCTTTACAATGGCACCCGCTAAAAGCCTGCTCAACACAGAAAGTACGGCAGTAAAGGGCTCCTCTAAAAACCGTAGCGAGCGGCCCAAGGTCGGGGCGACGATGTTACAACACCTGCAGTCGTACGGAGCGGGCGAGCATCGCAGCCCCGAGATTGGGTCGCGCAGTAGGTTTTTAGAGGAGCCCAACGACCGAACCCGCTATTTTACGCCTTGTAGCCCACGCCCTGTACCCAATTAACGGCCTGATATGCCAGTCACGAAGCGAAAACCTGCCACTGCCGCCGCCGTCCCCAACGCCGCCAACAGCCGCGCAAGCAAATTGGCGCGCCTGGGTTTGCACTCGGATATGGATCTGGTGCTGCACCTGCCATTGCGCTACGAAGACGAAACGCAAGTGATCAGCATCCGCCAAGCCGACCTGATGGGTTCCAGCGTGGCGCAGGTCGAGGGCGTGGTCAGCGCCTGCGATATCCAGTATCGGCCGCGGCGGCAATTGGTGGTGACCATCGCCGACGACAGCGGCCAGCTGGTGATGCGATTCTTGAATTTTTACGGCAGCCAAACCAAGCAGTTGGCGGTCGGCACCCGGGTCCGGGCGCGCGGCGAAATCCGCCACGGATTTTTCGGCGCCGAGGTGGTGCATCCGACTTACAAAGTCGTGCTTGAAGGCGCGCCGCTGCCGTCGGCATTGACGCCGGTGTATCCGTCCGGCGAAGGCTTGTCGCAAGCCTATCTGCGCAAGTCGATTGCCGACGCCATGCAACGCTTGCAGTGGCGCGACACACTCTCCGCCGAACAGCTGGCGGCGTTGCGTCTGACGCCGTTCGAAGCGGCGGTACGGCTGTTGCACAACCCGCCGCCGGAAGTCGACGAAAACGCACTGGAAGACCGCTCGCATCCGGCCTGGGTGCGGATGAAGTTCGATGAACTGCTGGCGCAGCAGTTGTCGCTGAAGCGGGCACAGGTGGCGCGCCGCGCCAAGAACGCCCGCGCGCTGCCGCAGATCGGCGCGCTGTCCGATGCTTTCCTGAGCCGCCTGCCGTTCGCCCTGACCGCCGCACAACAACGGGTATTGACCGAAATCCGGACCGACCTGCGCGCCTCATTCCCGATGCAGCGCTTGCTGCAAGGCGATGTCGGCAGCGGCAAAACCGTGGTCGCCGCGCTGGCGGCGGCACAGGCGATAGACAGCGGCTTTCAGGCGGTGCTGATGGCGCCGACCGAGATTCTGGCGGACCAGCATTTCCGCAAAATCGCGGCCTGGATGGAGCCGCTTGGCGTCACCGTCGCCTGGCTCACCGGCAGCCTGAAAAAGAAAGAAAAAATCGCCGCCCAAGCCCTGATCGAATCGGGCCAGGCGCAACTGGTGATCGGCACCCACGCGTTGATTCAGGACAGCGTGCAATTTTCCCGCCTTGGCTTGGTGATCGTCGACGAACAACACCGTTTCGGGGTCGGTCAGCGGCTGGCTTTGCGCAACAAGGCGGCGACCGAAAATGGCGGCGCTGACGGCGAAAGCACGCTCGCGATGACATCCAACTTTGTGCCGCATCAATTGATGATGAGTGCGACGCCGATCCCGCGCACGCTGGCGATGACCTATTACGCCGACCTGGAAATTTCGGTGATCGACGAATTGCCGCCTGGCCGCACGCCGGTCGTCACCCGCGCGGTCGACCAGAACCGGCGCGACGAAGTAATAGCCCGGGTGCATGCGGCGGCTCAGGACGGCCGCCAGGTGTACTGGGTCTGCCCGCTGATCGAGGAGTCGGAAGCACTACAGCTGCAGACTGCCACCGACACCTATTCGATGCTGGCGGAAGCGCTGCCCGACTTGCGCGTCGGCCTGGTTCACGGACGTCTGAAGCAGGCCGAAAAGCAGGACGTGATGGACGCTTTCAGCCGCGGCGAAGTCCAAGTCCTGGTCGCCACCACCGTGATCGAGGTCGGGGTCGATGTTCCCAACGCGTCGCTGATGGTGATCGAGCATGCCGAGCGCTTCGGGCTGTCGCAGTTGCACCAGCTGCGGGGCCGGGTTGGACGCGGATCGGCGGCCAGCGTATGCTTGTTGCTGTATCAAAGCCCGCTCGGCAGCATCGCCAGACAACGCTTGATGACCATGCGCGCCACCACCGACGGCTTTGAAATTGCGCGGCGCGACCTGGAGATTCGGGGCCCCGGAGAATTTCTGGGAGCGCGTCAATCCGGTCAGGCCATGCTGCGCTTTGCCGATCTGACCACCGATCAATGGCTGGTCGATCAAGCCCGCGATCTGGCCCAGACGCTGCTGCACGACCCGGCGCCGGCCAGCGCGGCAACGGTGGAAGCGCATTTGGCGCGCTGGCTCGGCGGACGTGAGGATTTTTTGAAGGTATAGCACCCCTGTCAAAACTGACAGCTAAGCACTACAGCGAACTGGTTTTGCCTATGGCAGGACCGCGACATAGGGACATCTCCCCACTAAAAATTATGCGAAGATAACGCCATGACTCTGACCGAACTCAAATACATCGTCGCGGTAGCCCGCGTCAAGCATTTTGGCCATGCTGCGGAAGCGTGTTTCGTCGCGCAGCCGACGCTCTCCGTTGCGATCAAAAAGCTCGAGGACGAGCTTGGCGTGGTGATCTTCGAGCGCGGCGGCACCGAAATCTCGGTGACCCCGCTAGGCGCCCAGATCGTGGCCCAGGCCGAACGCGTACTGGAGCAAACCGCCACCATCCGCGAAATCGCCAACCAGAATAAAGACCCGCTAGCCGGGCCGCTGCGCCTCGGCATCATCTATACGGTCGGCCCCTATTTGCTGCCGCCGCTGGTCAAAACCATGATCGAGCAAGTGCCGCAAATGCCGCTGGTATTGCAGGAAAACTTTACCGTGCGGCTGCTGGAACTGCTGCGCCAGGGCGAACTCGACGCCGCCATCATCGCCCTGCCGTTCCCGGAACACGGTCTGATGGTGCAACCGCTGTACGACGAACCGTTCGTGGTGGCGCTGCCAAAACATCACGCCTGGGCCGAGCGCGAAAGCATCAGCGCCCAGGACCTCAAATCGGAAACCATGCTGTTGCTGGGCAACGGCCATTGCTTCCGCGACCAGGTCCTCGAAGTTTGTCCGGAAATGTCGCGCTTCTCGACCACCGGCGATGGCATCGCCCGGACCTTCGAGGGCTCGTCGCTGGAAACCATCCGCCACATGGTGGCGTCCGGGATCGGCATTACCGTGCTGCCGCTGGCCTCGGTGCCGGACATCGACAACAAGGACGGCATGCTGCGTTATGTACCGTTTTCCACACCCAGCCCGTCGCGCCGTGTCGTCATCGCCTGGCGCAAAAGCTTTACGCGCAGCGCCGCCATCAACGCGGTGCAACAAGCTGTGCTCAGCTGCGGCTTGCACGGCGTGAACTTGCTGCACGATGCGAAGGCGCTCGAAGGATAGTTCTACGGTTGAAGAATTTTTCGCCGACTTTCACATAACAAAATAGGCCGGAAAAGCACAAAGTTTTCCGGCCTGCGCCTTTCTAATTGCACCGAATATTTGCAAATGATGACCCGCTTCAAACTCTATCTGCAACTGATCCGCATGGACAAACCGATCGGCAGCCTGCTGCTGCTGTGGCCGACGCTGGCCGCCTTGTGGCTGGCCGCCGGCGGCAAGCCGGCGTGGTCGCTGGTCGGGATTTTCTGTGCCGGCACCGTGCTGATGCGCTCGGCCGGTTGCGCGATCAACGATTTCGCCGATCGCGATTTTGACAAGCACGTTGAACGTACCGCGCAACGGCCGCTGACCAGCGGCAAGATCGCGCCGTGGGAGGCGGTGATGGTGGCGCTGGTGCTGACCTTGGCGTCATTGCTGCTGATCCTGCCGCTGAATACGCTGACCAAACAGCTATCGGTGATCGCCGTCATCGTGGCCGGCAGTTATCCGTATTTCAAACGCTTCTTCGCGATCCCGCAAGCCTATCTGGGGATTGCCTTCGGCTTCGGCATCCCGATGGGCTTCGCTGCCGTCCAGGGTTCGGTGCCGCCGGCAGCCTGGTTATTACTGATCGCCAATGTGTTCTGGGCAGTCGCCTACGATACCGAATATGCGATGGTCGACCGCGACGACGACCTCAAGATCGGGATTCGCACCTCGGCCATCACCTTTGGCCGCCACGATGTGCTGGCAGTCATGCTGTGCTACGCGGTCAGTCTGGGGCTGGTATTCGCGGTGGGCTGGCAATATGGTTTGCGCGGCTGGTTCGGCGCTGGCTTGCTGCTGGCCGTCGGCTGCGCCATTTATCACTACACGCTGATCCGCAGCAGGGAACGCGCCGGCTGCTTTGCCGCCTTCCGTCACAACAACTGGCTTGGCGCCGCCGTATTCGGTGGGATTGCGCTAGACTACGCGTTGCGATAACAATTCGACATGTTATTTAAAGTTCTTTTAGCAGCACGCCCACCAACTACATTGAAGAGGTAAATAATGGCTACGACCGAACACACAAATGACACTCGCGAAAATCTGGCTGGCGACCTCAAATCGGTCATTCAAGAAGCGGAAAACCTGCTCGACGGCGCCCAGGAACAAGGCGGACAAAAGTATGAAGCAGCGCGCGCCAAGTTGAAAGCAGCGTTGGAAACGGCAAAAACAGAGCTGCCCAAAGCCACAAAAAAAGCACTGGAAAAAACCAAGCATGCAGCCCATGCGACTGACGAATACGTCGCCGACAATCCCTGGAAAGCGGTCAGCCTTGCCGCCGCTATCGGTTTACTGGCGGGTCTGGTGATCGGTCGCAGCAAATAAACGGCAATCATCGAATAAGCCCCCCTAAAAAAACAGGGCGCAATCGCGATGCGGTTGCGCCCTGTTTTTTTTATGCCCTTAGCGATCTAATCACGCCCGAATTCATCGCCCAGCTCTTTGCCCCGCGCCGCGGCCGCTTTGATTGCAGTGACAATCGCGCTCTTGACGCCGCTATCTTCCATGCTGGTCAATGCGGCATAAGTGGTGCCCCCCTTCGATGTCACCCGCTCCCGCAAAACCGACACCGGCTCAGCGGATTGTGCCGCCAACTGTGACGCGCCAGTAAAGGTCGCCACCGCCAACTCGATGCCTTGCTGCGGGCTCAAGCCCAGTTCCTGCGCGGCTTGCTGCATCGCTTCAATGAAATAAAACACATACGCCGGGCCGCTGCCCGACACCGCCGTGACCGCGTCGATCAGCGCCTCGTCATCCAGCCACACGGTGCCGCCCACTGCGCGCAAGATCAGGTCGGCAGTGGCGCGCTGTTGCGGCGACACCCCCGCGGTGGCCACCATGCCGGTGATGCCCTGCCCTATCAGCGCCGGCGTATTCGGCATGCAGCGCACGATGGCGTCATGCCCATTCAACCAGCGCGCCAGGTCGACGGCGCGGATGCCGGCGGCAATCGACAGCACCAGTTGCGTTGTTATATGCGGCAGCAATTTGGCGACCACCTCTTTCATTTGCTGCGGCTTGACCGCCAAGACGATGACTTCGCTGCGGCTGATTGCGCTATCAATCTCAGGCGCGGTACTGACGCCGAATTGCTGTGCCAGTTTTTGCAGCGCCTCGGGATTCAGATCGACCACATGGATATTGGCGCCGTCCGTTACTTTTCCGGCCAGCCCGCCGATCAAGGCGGTTGCCATATTGCCGCCGCCGATAAAACTGATGTTAGGTTTGTTTTGCATGATGCACTGCCTCTTTCGTTGCCTGTGGTCGTTGTCCAAAGATTGCACTGCCGATGCGCACGATAGTCGCGCCTTCGGCAATCGCCGCCGCCATATCGGCCGACATCCCCATTGATAAAGTATCCAGCTGGCGTCCATCGGCGCCCAATTGCGTTTGCAACTGGGCCAGCAATTCTGCAACCTGCCGAAATGTCGCGCGTTGTTTCTGCACATCGTCGGTCGGCTCCGGAATCGCCATCAAGCCGCGTAATGTCAACTGTGGCAAGTCGATAATGGCGCGCGCCAGGTCCAGCACATCGGCTGGCGCCACACCGCTTTTGCTGGCTTCACCGCTGATATTGACCTGCAGGCAAACGTTCAGCGGCGGCAACTGCGGCGGCCGCTGCTGGGATAACCGCTGCGCGACTTTCTCGCGGTCGACGGTATGCACCCAGTCGAAATGTTCCGCTATCGGACGCGTCTTGTTACTTTGGATCGGGCCGATGAAATGCCACTCCAGCAATATGTCGGCACTCAAGGACGCACGCACTGCGGCGATCTTGTCCAGCGCCTCTTGCAGATAATTTTCACCAAACGCGCGCTGGCCGGCGGCAACCGCTTCCAATACCGCGTCGGCATCAAAAGTTTTGGACACCGCCAGCAGTGCGACGCTGTCGGACTGGCGCGACACCGCGTTGGCGGCGGCCGCAATACTACTGTGCATGGCTTGCAACTTCTGGGAGATTAAGGACATAATCGGGATACTTTGGAATTACCTCATGGAAATGTCGACAACATCCTGAGGCGGCATCGCAATCCTGGGATTGCAACGCACTATAGATTTCCAGAGATGCCATTCAACAAACAAAATACAGCTCAAGGATTATAAATGGACATTTCCGAACTTCTGGCTTTTTCGGTGAAGAATAAGGCATCCGATTTACATTTGTCAGCAGGCCTGCCACCGATGATCCGGGTTCATGGCGATGTTCGCCGCATCAATCTGCCGCCGATGGAGCACAAAGATGTGCACGCGATGATTTATGACATCATGAACGACGGTCAGCGCAAGGCTTACGAAGAACATCTGGAATGCGACTTCTCGTTCGAAATTCCCGGCCTGGCGCGCTTCCGGGTCAACGCGTTCAACCAGGATCGCGGCGCCGCCGCAGTGCTGCGGACCATTCCGTCCAAAGTGCTGACGCTGGAACAACTCAACACCCCGCGCATTTTTGCCGAACTGGCCCTGAAACCGCGCGGCCTGGTGCTGGTCACCGGCCCGACCGGCTCCGGCAAATCGACCACCTTGGCCGCGATGGTGAATCACATCAATGAAAACGAATACGGCCATATCCTGACCATCGAGGACCCGATCGAATTCGTCCACCAGTCCAACAAATGCCTGATCAACCAGCGTGAAGTCGGGCCGCATACGCATTCCTTCAGCAACGCGCTGCGCTCGGCGCTGCGGGAAGACCCGGACGTGATCCTGGTCGGCGAATTGCGCGACCTGGAAACCATCCGCCTGGCGATGACCGCGGCGGAAACCGGGCACTTGGTGTTCGGCACATTGCATACTTCGTCCGCCGCCAAAACCATCGACCGTATCGTCGACGTGTTCCCGGCGGAAGAAAAGGAAATGGTCAAAGCCATGTTGTCGGAATCGCTGCAAGCGGTGATTTCACAAGCGCTGCTGAAGACCAAGGACGGCAGCGGCCGAGTCGCAGCGCACGAGATCATGCTGGGCACGCCGGCGATCCGCAACCTGATCCGCGAAAGCAAGATCGCCCAGATGTATTCGGCGATCCAGACCGGCAGCAATGTCGGCATGCAAACGCTCGACAGCAACCTGACGGAATTGGTCAAGCGGAATGTGATTTCGATGGCGACTGCGCGTGCAGCGGCCAAGTCGCCGGATAACTTCCCGGGGTAAGCGGTCGTTAGCACGTTATTTGCTTTTGTGGGGACAGGGTAATCTGCCGCAGGATAAGACCGGGCGGTTCTTAAACTCTGTCCCCAATTATTTTTTACTTTATCGAGATATTCATGGAACGAGATCAAGCAACCAAATTCATGCACGACCTGCTGCGCTTGATGGTCAGCAAACGCGGCTCCGATCTGTTCATCACTGCAGACTTTCCGCCCGCCTTCAAGATCGACGGCAAGATCACGCCGGTATCCAACCAGCCGCTGACGGCACAGCACACGATCGAATTGGCGCGCGCCATCATGAGCGATAAACAAGCCGCCGATTTCGAAGAAACCAGGGAGTGCAACTTCGCCATCAGTCCGTCCGGACTGGGCCGTTTCCGGGCATCGGCTTTCGTGCAACAAGGCAAGGTCGGCATGGTCTTGCGTACCATCACCACCGAAATTCCGAAATTCGAAGACCTGGGTTTGCCGGACACGCTGAAAGATGTCGCCATGACCAAACGCGGCCTGGTGATCATGGTGGGCGCCACCGGCTCGGGCAAATCGACCACGCTGGCTGCCATGATCGGCTATCGCAACGAGAACAGCTACGGCCACATCATCACCATCGAAGACCCGGTCGAATACGTCCACCCGCACCGGAACTGCATCGTCACCCAGCGCGAAATCGGGGTCGATACCGACAGCTGGGAAGTGGCCTTGAAGAACACCTTGCGGCAGGCGCCGGACGTGATTCTGATCGGCGAAATCCGCGACCGCGAAACGATGGATTACGCCATCGCATTTGCCGAGACCGGCCATCTGTGCCTGGCGACACTGCACGCCAACAGCGCCAACCAGGCGCTGGACCGCATCATCAACTTTTTCCCTGAAGAACGCCGGCCGCAATTGCTGATGGATCTGTCGCTCAACCTGAAGGGCGTGGTCTCGCAGCGCCTGGTGCCGCTGAAGACCGTCAAGGGACGCGCTGTGGCGGTCGAGATCCTGTTGAATTCACCGTTGATTTCAGACCTGATTTTCAAGGGCGACGTCCATGAGATCAAGGAAATCATGAAGAAGTCGCGCGAGCTCGGCATGCAGACTTTCGACCAGGCGCTGTTCGATCTGTATGAAGACGATAAAATCACCTACGAGGACGCATTACGCAATGCCGACTCGGTCAACGATTTACGCCTATCCATCAAGCTGCGCGGCAAGGATTCGAAGGACCGCGATCTGGCCGCCGGCACCGAACATTTGGGGATCGTATGAGCAAAGACAGCGGCAACATCTATGGCTTTAGCGTCAAGCGGCTGGACGGCACCCCCGCCGCGCTGGAAGCCTATCGCGGCAAGGTTTTACTGATCGTCAACACCGCCAGCGAATGCGGCTTCACGCCGCAGTACAAAGGCTTGGAAGAGATCTATCAGAAATACCATGCGCAGGGTTTCGAAGTGCTGGGCTTTCCCTGCAACCAGTTCGGCGCGCAAGAGCCGGGCAATGCAGAAGAAATCGGCGCTTTTTGCGAAAAGAACTACGGCGTCACTTTTCCATTGTTTGAAAAAATCGATGTCAATGGCGAGCATGCCGCCCCGCTCTATCAGCATCTGAAAAGTGCGGTGCCGGGTCTGCTCGGTAGCGAAGGCATCAAGTGGAATTTCACCAAGTTCCTGGTGAATAAGGAAGGCCGCGTATTGGACCGTTTTGCTCCGCAAACCAAGCCGGAGGCATTGGTCGCGGATATTGAAAAACTACTCGCTGAATAAAATCAGCCGGACGCTTGATGCCGCTTTCGCAGCGGCATCAAGTGGGCACCTCGAAAAACCGTAGCGAGCGGCCCAAGGTCGAGCCGAGAAGCGCAGCCGTACGGAGGTACGGTGAGCATCACAGGCCCGAGATTGGGACGCGCAGTAGGTTTTTCGAAGTGCCCTTCTTATTACTTACAGGTTGTGCAGCAGTGCCGCCAACACCCCGCCCAGTATCGAACCCAGCACCGGCACAAAAGCATAACCCCAGTCGCTATCGCGCTTGCCGGGAATCGGCAGAATCGCATGCATCAACCGCGGCCCCAGATCGCGCGCCGGGTTAATCGCATAGCCCGTCGTGCCGCCCAGCGATACCCCGATCGCCATCACCAGCAAAGCCACCGGCAACGCATCCAGCGCACCCAGGCCGAACTTCGGCGAAGCAATGCTCAGCACGCAGTAAACCAGCACAAAGGTGCCGATAACCTCGGAAACCAGGTTGCTGAAAATGTTCCGAATCGCAGGGCCGGTGCAGAATACGGCGAGCTTGGTATCGCCGTCGTCGGTGTGCTCGAAATGGTTGCGGTAGATCAGCCACACCAGGAACGCGCCCATCATCCCGCCCAGCATTTGGGATGCGACGTAGGCCGGCACGCCGGCCCAGGCAAACTTGCCGGCCACCGCCAACGCGATAGTCACCGCCGGATTCAGGTGCGCGCCGCTGGCCGCGGCGGCAACAAATACCCCCACAAACACGGCCATGGCCCAACCGACGGTGATCACGATCAGGCCGCCGCCGTTGCCTTTGGTTTTGTTCAAAATGACATTGGCAACCACGCCGTTGCCCAGCAACACCAACAACGTGGTGCCGATAAATTCAGCTAATAAGGGAGTCATGACAAGCTCTTTCGAATAGGTGATGTGAAATGGAATCAGGCATCAGCCCAAGCGGTTGCCGCCACGATCGCGCGCTGCCAGCCTTTGACGCTGGCTTGCACTTCTTCGCTCGGCGCCGCCGGATGGAAGCGCTGATCGAGCTGCCACTGTCCTTGCACGTCGTCGGTGCTGCTCCAATAGCCGACCGCCAGGCCAGCCAGGTAGGCGGCGCCGAGCGCCGTCGTTTCCGTCACCTTCGGACGCACCACATCCACGCCCAGAATGTCGGACTGGAATTGCATCAACAAATTGTTGCTGGTGGCGCCGCCATCGACTCGCAACTCCGGAATCACAATCCCGGCATCCGCTTCCATCGCCTTCAACACATCCATGGTTTGATAAGCGACGCTGTCGAGCGCAGCACGGGCGAAGTGGGCCGAGGTGGTGCCGCGGGTGACGCCGAAGATGGTGCCGCGCGCATGCGGATTCCAGTGCGGCGCGCCGAGACCGGCAAACGCCGGCACCAGGTAGACGCCGTCGCTGCTCTTGACGCTACGCGCCAAGGTTTCGATTTCAGCCGAAGTCTTGATGATGCCGAGGCCGTCGCGCAACCACTGCACCACCGCGCCGCCGATGAAGATGCTGCCTTCCAGCGCATAGCTCACTTCGTTGCCGATTTTCCAGGCTACCGTGGTCAGCAGATTGTTCTTCGAGATGATCGGCTTGGTGCCTGTGTTCATCATCATGAAGCAGCCGGTGCCATAGGTATTTTTGACCATGCCGGGCTGGGTGCACATCTGCCCGAACAGCGCCGCCTGCTGGTCGCCGGCAATCCCTGCCAGCGGGATTTCGGAACCGAAGCCGGAGATTTCAGTGTGGCCGTAAACTTCGCTCGACGAGCGTACTTGCGGCAACATGCTGCGCGGGATGCCCATGATCTGCAGCAGCTCTTCATCCCACTCCAGCGTGTGAATGTTGAACAGCATCGTGCGCGATGCATTGGAGACATCGGTGATGTGCAATTTGCCGCGGGTCATATTCCAGACCAGCCAGGTATCGATGGTGCCGAATGCCAGCCGGCCCTGATCGGCAAGTTGCTGTGCGCCTGGGACGTTTTCCAGGATCCAGCGAATCTTGGTGCCGGAAAAATAGGAATCCACCAGCAAGCCGGTCTTTTCACGGATCTTCTCTGCCAGGCCGCGCGCTTTCAGTTCGTCGCAGAATCCCGCGGTGCGGCGATCCTGCCAGACGATGGCGTTGTAGACCGCCTTGCCGGTTTCGCGATCCCAGACTACGGTTGTTTCACGCTGGTTGGTGATGCCGATGGCGGCAATCGAGGTGCCGTCCAAGCCGACGTTGGTCGAGGCTTCTGCGGCGACGCCGACCTGGGTCGACCAGATTTCCTGCGGATCGTGCTCGACCCAACCCGGTTGCGGATAGATTTGGCGGAACTCTTTCTGCGCCGACGAAACGATGTTGCCTTGGCGATCAAACAGAATTGCGCGCGAGCTGGTCGTGCCCTGATCCAGGGCCAGAATGTATTTATCTTTCAACTTGTCTACTCCAAGGTTGGTAAGTCCGCACAAGCGGACCGGATGTCGACTTTGATCCAGAGTTGCCCGGATCCGTCTTTTTATTTTCCGCTGCAATACATGTCATCCGGTACGCGTTAGCTGCTGCGCGTATCGGCTACTTCCTGCAGCGGTACAAAAAATCAGGCATGCAATGCTGTTTTGGGCGGCGTCAGCGATGCCGCTTGCTGCGCCGCCAGCCAGGCGCTCAAACGATTTACCGCATCGGCATCAAGCCGCAATCCCAGTTTCGAACGGCGCCACAGAATGTCATCCGCGCTCAACGCCCATTCGTTACGCACCAGATAGCGCGCTTCGGCCTCATATAAATCGGCGCCGAACAGCTCGCCGAGTCCGGCCAGATCGCGAATACCGTCCAGCAGTTGCGCGGCGCGGGTACCGTAAGCGCGTGCATAACGTTCCGCCAATGCCGCCGGCAGCCATGCGTGCGCTGCCTGGAATTGTTTCAGGAAGCCGGCGAAATCCGCATTCGGCATATCTCCGCCCGGCAATGGCGCGTGCGCGGTCCAGTGCGCTTTCTTGTAACCGAACAGCGGCTGCAAATGCTCCATCGCTTCTTCGGCCAGACGGCGGTAGGTCGTGATTTTTCCGCCGAACACCGACAACACCGGGGCCCGGTTCGGCTCGGCTTTCAGCTCCAGCTTATAGTCGCGCGTGACTGCGGATGGATTGGCGACTTCTTCTTCCAGCAACGGACGCACGCCGGCGTAAGACCACACCACTTGCTCCGACGACACGGCGACCTCGAAATAGCGGTTGACCGATTCGCACAGGTAAGCGATCTCTTCTTCCGAAATCGCGACCTTGCTCGGATCGCCGGTGTACTCGACGTCGGTGGTGCCGATCAGCGTGAAATCCTTTTCGTACGGAATCGCAAATACGATGCGCTGGTCGGGGTTCTGGAAGATATAAGCGTGATTGTGATCGAACAGGCGCTTGGTCACGATATGGCTGCCCTTGACCAGGCGGATCTGATGCTGTGCAGGGGTATTCAATGCGCCGTTGAGCAGGTTCGCGACCCAAGGTCCGGCGGCATTGACGATGCAGCGTGCGCTGACATTGAACACCGCTCCGGTCGCGGTCGACAGCAAGCGCGCATCCCAATATTGCTCGCCCTGCCGGGCTTCCAGCAAACGGGTCTTGGTCAAAATCGTGGCGCCGCGCTCCTTGGCATCCATCGCGTTCAGCACCACCAGACGGGCATCCTGTACTGCGGCGTCGGAATAGACAAAGCCTTTGGTCAGGGTCTTCTTCAGCGGCGCGCCGGCCACGTGGCGGCGGAAATCGATGCCGCGCGAGCCAGGCAATACTTCCCGCTTGCTCAGATGGTCGTACAAAAACAAGCCGGCGCGAATCATCCAGGCCGGCCGCAAACTGGACACATGCGGCATCACAAAGCGCAGCGGCGCAATGATGTGCGGCGCCATGCGCAGCAGCACCTCGCGCTCCTGCAAAGCCTTGCGGACCAGGCTGAATTCGTAGTGTTCCAGGTAGCGCAAACCGCCGTGTATCAATTTGGTGCTGGCCGATGAGGTATGCGCCGCCAGATCATCCTGTTCACACAGCAGCACACTCAACCCGCGCCCTACCGCGTCGCGCGCAATCCCGGCGCCGTTGACGCCGCCCCCAACCACCAATAAATCGACAATCTCACCTGGCGCCACTGCTATCTCCTTGTGTCGGTAACTCACTCATTGAATCGACATGCCGCTATCAAAAGAGCATGCCCGCAATGTCACCGAGCATCATAAAATATTTATATTCGAAAGTATATTGTTCGAATTCGAACATTAACAATCATTTATATCAATGAATAGCAATTGCGCGATAGCAATGGACTCTCATGCGGATAGTCGCCGCCTATTGTGCCTCACGGCAATGACCTGGTAATGACAGCGAGCAGGCATGCGCTGCCGCAAGCGGCGGGGTGGGGGCGGAAACTTGAGAAGCTCGGATAAGAAGCCGTTTGATGCCTTATTCAGATTCAGGCTTGGCGGCGACAAATACATCGACTTGCGCTTCCTGGAAAACCTGTTGCATCGCCTCCGGCACCGGCTGGTCTGTAAACAAGGCATTGATCTTAGCTATGTCGCCCAGACGTACCAAGGCGGGACGCCAGAATTTTGAATGGTCGGCCACCAGGAACACGGTGCGCGAGTGCTCGATGATCGCCTCGGAAACCCGCACTTCGCGGTAATCGAAATCGCGCAAGGTGCCGTCGGCTTCGATGCTGGAAATGCCGATGATGCCGAAATCGACTTTAAAGCGGCGGATGAAGTCTATCGTTTCTTCGCCGGTAATGCCGAGATCGCGGGCACGCACCACGCCGCCGGTGATGATCACTTCGCAGCCGGGGTAGCCGCTCATGATCGCCGCGACGTTAAGATTGTTGGTGATGATGCGCAGGTTGCGCCGGCGGCTGAGCGCCTTCGCCACTTCCTCATTGGTGGTGCCGAGGTTGATGAACAGTGTGGCCTGGTCCGGGATGTGCTCGGCCACCAGGGCCGCGATGCGGCGTTTTTCTTCCGAATACAATCCTTGCCGCGCGCCGTAAGCGATATTTTCGGCACTGGACGGCAAGCCGACGCCGCCGTGATAGCGCTGCAACAGGTTTAATTCCGCCAGCAAATTGATGTCGCGCCGTATCGTCTGCGGCGTGATCTGGAAACGATTTGCCAAATGCTCGACCGTCATGAAGCCGTCGCGCTGGACATAACTTAGCAATTCCTGTTGACGCGCGTTAAGCGTCGGCGCTGATATCTGTGGCATAAATTTTATCTTTTGCGGGACAGAGTTTAAGAGTCGCCGAAGCGCGACGAATTACTCTGTCCTCAACTGATTAAAAATAAGGTCTCCGATTATGAATGATCTTTGTCCCGACATCATGCTCACGCAGTGTCACCTATCGGGTCAAAGCCTGATCCAGCAACTCAATCCAATGCTTGACCGGGGTCGCGGTGCCCGACTGTAAATGAGTCAGGCAACCGATATTGGCGGACACAATCATGTCCGGCCCGGTCGCCTGTAAATTATTCAGCTTGTTGTCGCGCAGGCGCAGCGACAGTTCCGGCTGCAGCACCGAATAGGTACCGGCCGAGCCGCAACACAAATGGCTATCGGCGCACAGCTGCACATCGACGCCGGCATTGCGCAGCAAACCCTCGACCTTGCCGCGGATCTGCTGTCCATGCTGCAGGGTGCATGGCGGATGATAGGCAACCCGGCAATGCAGCTTGCCGCCCAGCAGTTGCTGCAACTGCGCTTCGAACGCCGGCAAAATCTCGCTCAGGTCCTGCGTCAGCGCCGAAATTCTTTGGGCCTTTGCGGCGTAGGCCGGATCGTGCGCCAGCAAATGCCCATATTCCTTGACCGTGACGCCGCAGCCGGATGCGGTCATGACGATGGCTTCGATGTTTCCGCCCTCCACATACGGCCACCAGGCGTCGATATTGCGGCGCATATCGTCCAGGCCGCCGTCCTGATCGTTCAAGTGATATCGAATCGCGCCGCAGCACCCCGCTTTCGGCGCGACCATCAGTTGCACGCCCAGCGCATCGAATACGCGGGCGGTGGCGCGATTGATGTTGGGCGCCATTGCCGGTTGCACGCAGCCATCCAGCAACAGCATCCGGCGTGCATGCCGGCGCTGCGGCAGCATGCCGGCATTCTGTTTTTCGGGAACCTTGTTCTTCAGCTTTTGCGGCAGCGCAGGCCGCAGCCATTGCCCCGCTCGCATGGCCGGCTTGAACAGCCATTGCCGCGGCAACAGCGCTTTCAGCGCGTTGCGCATCAGTTGCTGCGCGACGGGACGCGGCACCTGCTGGTCCACCACCTTGCGGCCGATATCCAGCAAGCGGCCGTACTGCACGCCGGACGGACAGGTGGTCTCGCAATTGCGGCAGGTCAGGCAGCGATCCAGATGCAATTGCGTTTTGGCGGTGGCCGGCTTCCCTTCCAGCACTTGCTTGATCAGGTAAATCCGACCGCGCGGACCATCCAGCTCGTCCCCCAACAGCTGATAGGTCGGACAGGTCGCGGTACAAAAACCGCAATGGACGCAGGCGCGCAGAATAGCGTCGGCTTCCTGACCTTCACGCGTGTTTTTGATGAAATCGGCTAAGTTGGTTTGCATGAAAATCCGTCTTCAGAAATCGGGATACATCCGCCCCGGATTGAAAATCCCGGCCGGGTCGAAACTGGCTTTCAGGTTGCGGTGTATCTGCGCGACCGCCGGCGCCAGCGGCTGGAACACGCCGACGCTTTTGTCCGCGCCGCGATATAGAGTCGCGTGACCGCCGATGCCGGCCAGCGCGCTGCGAATTTTTCCAGCGTCGGCATCGGCGCCAGTGCGCAGCCAGCGCTGGGCGCCGCCCCACTCGATCAAGGTCGCGCCCGGCAGCGCAAGCGGCGGCGTCACGGACGGCACCGACAAGCGCCATAACGCTTTCTGCGGCCCCTGAATATCGAAGAACGCATGGGTCTGCTCGCGCAAGCTGTGCCAGAACGCATGGTCATCAACGACCGTCTCGCCACCGAGTTTTTTCTCCGCCGCGCTGACCGCCGCCTGCGCTCCCGACAAGCGTATCGTCAACACGCCGTCGCTCCAGCAACTGGCGGAAATCGGCAGCGGCTGCCCTCCCCACTCATTGAGCCGGCCAATCGCTTCGGCTTCGGTCGCCGCAAAACGGCGGCTGCTGACGGCCACCGGGCGCGGCAATACTTTCAATGAAATTTCAAGCATCAGGCCGAGCGTGCCGAGCGCGCCGGTCAGCAAACGCGAGACATCGTAGCCGGCGACATTCTTCATGACCTGGCCGCCGAAACGCAGCGTGTCGCCGCGACCATCCATCAGCACCGCACCCAACACAAAATCGCGTACCGCGCCGACCGCCTGCCGCGACGGTCCCGACAAACCGCACGCCACCATGCCGCCTAGCGTGGCGCCGGCGCCGTAATGCGGCGGCTCGAAAGCCAGCGCCTGATTGCGCGACGCCAGCGCTGCTTCGATCTCATCCAGCGGCGTGCCGCAACGCGCCGTGATTACCAGTTCGGTCGGCTCATAGTCGATGATGCCGCTGTAGGCGCGGGTATCCAGCAACTCGCCGTGCGGCTGCTGGCCGTACCAGTCCTTGCTGCCGCCGCCGCGTATTCGCAGCGGACGGCGTTCGGCGCTGGCCGCCGTGATTTGATCCCGGAATTGTTGTGTATCCATGAGTTTTTAATCTTTACGCGACGGAGATTGATGGCTAAAAACGCGGCAGTTCGGCGAACTTCAATTGCCCGCCTTGTACGTGCATCCGTCCGTATTCCGCACAGCGTTGCAAGGTCGGGATGGCCTTGTCGGGATTGAGCAAAAAGGCAGTATCGAAGGCGCGCTTGACGCTGAAAAATGCATCCCGTTCCAGCGGGGAAAACTGCACGCACATCGAATTGATTTTTTCGATGCCGACGCCGTGCTCGCCAGTGATCGTGCCACCGACGGCGACACATAATTCAAGAATCTCGGCGCCGAATTCCTCAGCCAGATGCAGTTCGCCGGGCCGGTTGGCGTCGAACAAAATCAAGGGATGCAGATTGCCGTCGCCGGCATGGAACACATTGGCGCAGCGCAAGCCGTATTTGTTTTCCATGTGCGCGATGCCGAGCAATACCCGCGCCAGATGCTTGCGCGGAATGGTGCCGTCCATGCAGTAATAGTCCGGCGAAATGCGGCCGGCAGCGGGGAAGGCATTCTTGCGCCCGGACCAGAAACGCAAGCGTTCCGCTTCAGTCTGCGACACCTCGATGCGGGTCGCGCCGCTGGCGTTCAACACCTCGCGCATGCGGCCGATTTCTTCTTCCACTTCTTCACTGGTGCCGTCCGATTCGCACAGCAGGATCGCTGCGGCATCGGTGTCGTAACCGGCTTTGACGAACGGCTCGACCATGCGCACGCTGGTGCGGTCCATCATCTCCAGGCCGGCGGGAATGATGCCGGCGGCGATCACGTTGGCGACCGCATTGCCGCTCTGCACCACGTCGTCGAACGAGGCCATGATGACCCGCGCCAGTTGCGGCTTCGGGATCAATTTGACGGTGACTTCGGTGACTACACCCAGCATGCCTTCGGAGCCGATGAATACCGCCAGCAGATCGAGGCCGGGCGCATCCAGCGCCTCGCTGCCGAGTTCGACAATCTCGCCGTTGATGGTCACCATCCGCACTCGCAACACGTTGTGCACCGTCAAGCCGTATTTGAGGCAATGCACGCCGCCGGAATTCTCGGCGACGTTGCCGCCGATGGTGCAGGCAATCTGCGATGACGGGTCCGGCGCGTAATACAAATCATGCGCTGCTGCCGCCTCCGAAATGGCCAGGTTGCGCACTCCCGGCTGCACCGTCGCGGTTCGTGCCGCGGCATCGAGCTTGACCACGCGTGTGAACTTGGCGGTCGACAGCACGACCCCGGCGGCGATCGGCATCGCCCCGCCCGACAGTCCGGTGCCGGCGCCGCGCGGCACGATGGGCACTTGCAGATCGCGGCAGGTTTGCATGATCGCGACAACTTGCGCCTCGGTTTCCGGCAACACGACCACCATCGGCAATTGCCGATAAGCGGCCAAGCCATCGCATTCGTAGGGGCGGGTATCTTCGTCGTTGAACAGCACGGCATGCGCGGGCAGTATCTGGCGCAATGCCGCCACCACCTGCTGTTGGCGGGCGGGGCTGAAAGCTGGTTCTGTGGAAGCGGGGACAGATGCGGGTGCGACGACATTCATTCTGGCATTCCTGTTACTGATGTGAGGTACTGCGATGTGAGAAGCATGGCGCTTCACCAGCGAATGATTTTGCCGGGGTTCATGATGTTGCACGGATCGAAAGCATGCTTCAGCATGCGCATGCTTTCGATCGCTTCGACGCCATGTTCCTGGATCAGGAAATCCATTTTGTGCAGGCCGACGCCGTGCTCGCCGCTGCAGGTGCCATCCATCGCCAGCGCCCGGCCGACCATCCGCGCATTGACTGCTTCGGCGCGGGCGATGTCGGCCGCATCGTCGGGATCGACCAGCATTTGCACATGGAAATTGCCATCGCCGACATGGCCGATGATCGAATAAATCATGTCGTTCGCTTCGCAATCGGCCTGGGTCTCGAGGATGCATTCGGCCAGCCGCGAAATCGGTACGCAGCAATCGGTCGAAATGGCGCGGCAGCCGGGACGCATCTGCAGTAGCGCAAAATAGGCGTTGTGACGGGCCGCCCATAAGCGCGAGCGATCCTCCGGCCGCGTCGCCCACTCAAAACCGGTGGCGTGATGTTCGGCCACCACCGCCTGCACTGTTTCGGCCTGCTCCTGGACGCCGTGTTCGCTGCCGTGAAATTCAAACAGCAATAACGCCTGCTCCGGCAGCGCCAGCTTGGCATAAGCGTTGATCGCCTTGACCCCGTTCCGGTCCAGCAGCTCGACCCGCGCCACCGGCACCCCAAGTTGAATCGTCTGTATCACCGCGTTGACCGCATCGGCCACGCTGCCGAACGAACAGACCGCGGCGGAGACCGCTTCCGGCTGCGGATACAGCCTGACGGTCACTTCGGTGATCACCCCCAGCGTGCCCTCGCTGCCGACAAACAGCCGCGTCAGGTCGTAGCCGGCGGAGGACTTGCGGGCACGGGTGCCGGTCTTGATAATTCGGCCGTTGGCAGTCACCACCGTCAGCGCCAGCGTGTTCTCGCGCATGGTGCCGTAACGCACTGCATTGGTCCCGGAAGCGCGGGTCGCGGCCATGCCGCCGATGGTGGCGTCGGCACCGGGATCAATCGGGAAGAACAAGCCACTGTCCTTGCATTCATGATTCAGTTGCTTGCGCGTGACCCCGGCCTGCACGGTTGCCGTCAGGTCTTCGGCATGGATCGCCAGCAGTCGGTTCATGCGCGACAAATCAAGCGAGATGCCGCCTTGCGCCGCCAGGATGTGACCTTCCAGCGAAGTGCCGCTGCCGAAAGGAATGACCGGGACCCGATGTTCGCTGCACAGCTTGAGCACGGCGGCGACTTCATCGGTCGACTCGGCAAACACCACCGCATCGGGCAACATCGGATCGTAGGAAGATGCATCGCGCCCGTGATGTTCACGCATCGCCAGCGTGGTCGTGAAACGCTCGCCAAACAAGGAATGCAGCGCCGTCAGCAAGGTCTCGGGTAGCGGCTTTTTTAACGCCGTTTGGTCAACAGCTTGATTCATGTGGGGTCTCCGGTTTTTTTGAATTCTACCCCGCGGTCCGAGCCGACGCTGGTGTAGAGTGTGCGTCATTCCATTCTGGGCACAGGCTAAAAATCATGGGCAATCGACTCTCGAAAATCACCACCCGCACTGGCGACAACGGCACCACCGGCCTCGGCGACGGCAGCCGCACCGGCAAGGATAGCCTGCGCATCCATGCGATCGGCGAGGTCGACGAACTCAATTCGCAACTCGGCGTGCTGCTGTGCGAGGCGCTGGACACTGACTTGCGCGAAGAATTATTTTCGATCCAGCATGACCTGTTCGACCTCGGCGGCGAGCTGTGCATCCCGGGTTATACGCTGGTGACCGAGACGCAGGTGGCGCGCCTGGATCGCTTGCTGGAAAAATACAATGCCGACTTGCCGCCGCTGCAAGAATTCATCCTGCCCGGCGGCACCCGCGCCGCGGCGCTGGCGCATGTCTGCCGCACCGTATGCCGTCGCGCCGAACGCAACATAGTCAGCCTGGGCAAACATGAAACGGTGCAGCCGCCGCTACGGCTCTATATGAACCGCTTGTCGGATTTGCTGTTTGTGTTGTCGCGGGTGTTGAATCGGGTCGAGGGCGGCGGCGATGTGTTGTGGCAGAAGGATCGTCAGCGCGATATTTGATTGCGCCACGAGGAGGCCTGCTATTTCAATAGTGCTGGATGTAGATTTTCTTCCACACCGCTTCAAGATGTTTCTTGAATATCGCGTTCTCAGGCAGCATCAGGGATTTATCGTAGGTTTTGCCGCCGCCGAAAGGTTCTTGACCGGGAATCACAATCAGGGATTCGCCCCTAATCGCAAATTTCTCTTTTCCCTGCCGCATGATGACTTTAATCGTGCTGGGATCAACCCCGCCACCGCAAAACATTTGGTAAGGCACTGTAACCTCGGCGACACCGTCCTTATTCAAATCGGTCATCGTCACCGCATTTGAAAAAAATGACGCACTGAAATCCAAGCCGGGGCAATCGACAAAATCCGTGATGCGCCATTCTTCAGTCCAGTTTTCATTGGCTTTTGTATAAAACACCGCCTGCAAATCAATTCGCTCATTCCGAGCAGGATTTCTTTCGATTTCCGATGGGCCAATTTTTCTTGTCAAAACCAGCACGTGCCGGCCATTTTTATCTTGTAAGTTAAAAGCAGAAACCAGCTCCCCTTTATTAAGATGAATATGTTCTTCAACAAGAAAGCTGCTATCTACTTTTGAAATGCTTATTTCGGAAGCAGAAGCGCTGTTGCAAATTACAAAAACAATTCCGTTTATGAGTATTGATAATAAGTTTTTTATCATGATTTCTTAAATAAGATGGCTGATACAGAGTTGCAATAAATATATCCAGTTCCCATGCATCGGCGCCCTGATCAGGCTCCTGCCAGTCGGGCTTGCATTTTCAGCCGCTCAAGCCATGCTTCGACAACATGAGCAGACAATCTGCAGTTAATTATCCTGCAGTAAATATCAGGATACGACACAGTAGCGCATTGGCCAGACCGCATCGCCTACCGCGCATACACGCTCGTCGCGCGAGGCTGGAACAGTGGCTGGGCTGGAGCAAGATGCGCTCCATGTCATTGAATTTCATACAGTTCTGGTAGAAATGAACAACTCTGCCCACTTGCCCAATGTAGCCCAACAGCCTTCTTTTTCTCAAAAACAACACTATAGCTAAGCGCTGCATTCAGCAGTGTTGACCACTGGAAATTGGTTGCCTATAATTAATAAAAGCCCTATCGTCAACACGTATCTCATAACAGAACTTGCCTTCAGAGCAACGGGCGGAGCGCTTTATAAGGATGGGCGTGAAGGGGATCCGCGCAAGTGGTCTGACAGACGAAAACAAGAAGTCTCATCTGTTGTATTCGCCCCATGCTTCTACGCTTCGAGAGGTGCTGGGGAGACCTACTTACTTGAACAAAACCAGGGAAGTTAAGTGTAGTTCGTTTTTTTTACTCACAAAGAAAGGCTATCATGCGATTCGCTAAAAGTATTGTTGTGTTTGGTTTTATGAGTATGGTTTCCAGCATCGGTTTTGCGGATACCACTAACACGATCAAGCAAGAAGGAACGAAGAATAAAATCACTAACGTAGCCGTAGGCAGCGCCAAAGTGGGAATCGGTCCGATTAAGGGCGGCAATGCCACTATCGGCGGTGCTGCGCTCCAAAACTCGATTATCGTCAACGATGCGAAAGCACGTTCGATTAACACCATCAGCCTTAAAGGCGGTGACAATTCGATTACTGGTCAAGGTACGCAGAATTCGATCGTTGTTGGCAAATAAATCCATAGCCAATAATTCACCGTTTGTTTAATCGAAATAAGTAGGCGCCGTCGCTTAAGGGCTTCGGCGCTTTCTTTTGAGAGTCTTACCAATTAATCGAGGAGTATAAATAATATGATCCGCTCAATTTCCAAGACCCTTCTATTGTTTATATTGTCCGCCTCCCATGCTGGCTTGGCCCTGGCCGACAGCACTACCTACGATGCATATAAAGGGCAATTGAGCCAAATGCAGAAAGACACCAAGCCATTAACGAACACCCAATTCATTACCAGCAACGCAACGAATCGTGCCAATAAAGAATCCCGTGCAGGGATGTCCGAAGGTGGTAATCACCGGACTGTCAAAGGGACAAGCGACGGCGGCGCGAATGTCAATAGCGTCAATATCGGATCGAATGCAAGAATGAATAACGCAACGATTATCATCAATGCAGATCACTCCCGTTCAACCATTGTCAATCCAGGCCCGGCCAAGAGATAAACGGATCGCAAGAGATAAAAAATTTGCCGTCTGAATAAGCTATTAGAATAATTTTTCTTAATATAAAAACACACGATGCTGCGTTTGATTCGCTTTATTTACATTTTGCTGGTCACGGCATTACTCGCCGCCTGCGCCAGCCGCGAAGCCCTGGTGGTCGAGCCTAATAGCCTCCCCAAACAACGGATTAACGCGTTTAACAATAGCCTGCAATGTTTTGGCCGGATGTTGAACGCCTATGTCGATCAGCCGCTGCCGATCGAGGTTGGCGTGATCAGGGATGCCACCGGCGCGTCCAGAGACGGTGAAATCCCGATTGATTTGCGCGATATGACCGTCAGCACCCTGTCTAAAATCGGCGGCCCGCTCAGCATCGTCTACCGTCCGACGATAGACGAAACGCAATTGTTCAATATCGGCGGGGCGGCGATGATTCCGAGCCGGGCGTTTGGCAACGATACGATTTTTACCCTGTACGGCGCGGTGACCGAGTTTGACCGCGCGTTCTACAACAAAAAAACCTCGCAAAATTTATCCACCGAGTTCGGCGCCGGCAAGGGCATGACCAACTTCGATTTTGGCCGTAACACACAGAAGACCAGCACCCGTATCGTGATGGATTTTTACGCCAACCAGACCACGATGTTTTCGATTGCCAACCACACCGCGTCGACCAATGCGATGGTGCTGAACCTCGACAGCGTCGATCACAACTACGACATCAGCATCAATGGCAATTCGATCGGCTGGAGCGACTCCTTGTCGCGGATCGAAGCCCGGCATGCCTCGGTGCGCCTGCTGGTTGAGCTGGGCGTGATTGAAACCTTGGGCAAAGCGGTGCCGGTGCCTTACTGGAAATGCTTGCCGGGCGGCATAGAAGACCCGGAGACGGTAGAGACTGCGCGGCGCGAATTTATCCAAACCCAAGAAGCGCAAAACGTGGAAACCATCCCCAATACCCATACCCTCTCTTTTACGCAAGTCCGCCGCGCCAGAACGCCGCTGGAAATAGAGCAAAAATTCAACACCTTGGTCAGCGCCTACGCCCTCACCGGCAAATACACTGAAACCGGGGTGGCGCTACGCGATCGCTTGTTGCAGGACGCGGGATTTCTTTCTTCAGACTATACGAACCCGGATGTTTATGTGGCGCTTTGGAAAACCCTTCCCTATTAATCGGCCGTCTCGGGCCGGGCTGTTGGTCGCGCTCTGGCTGTCCTGCCTGAGTCCGCTTGCCAACGCTGCTACCGCCGCCAACGAAGTCCAGGCCTTGCCGGCTGCTGACGCTACGGCGGCTTGCCGTTTAAGCGACAGCCAAGCCTGGCCGGCCCATCAATATCAAGGGCCGTGTCTGAACGGCTTGAGCGACGGCAGCGGCGTCGTGCGCTTCGCCAATGGCGACGAGCTGCAAGGCCAATTCAAGCAAGGCCGCTTGCTTGAGAATAAAGCGGAAATTCGCTACGCCAGCGGCGACCGTTATGCAGGCGGCATAAAAGACGGCGTGCCGCAGGGCGATGGTGTGTATACCTGGCGCAACGGCGACGTGTTTAAAGGCCCCTTCAGCGCCGGCAGGAAAAACGGGCTGGGGCAATACACCGAGGCTAAATCGGGCCGGAACTCCCAAGCCCGCTATCACGACGATTTCCTGCAAGGGCTGAATCAAGCGCCGGCAACTGCGCCCGCGACCACGGCGCAGCAAGATGAAACATTGGAGGCGTTTCGGCAGGCGCTGAAGCCCGGCGATCTGACGAACTTGGGCCTGGTCATCGAAATCAAGCGCAACGACGGCTTGGTCTTGGTGCAAACGACGGAAGCGAATTTGCTTGGCATCCCGCGTTACGACTACCAACGCCAGCGTTCCGGTGTCGACTATGGTGTCGGCGAACAGGTGGCCCAGAAGTGGGTCAGGCTGTCGCAGATTTCCCCACCTGTCGCAAAGGCCCGGCCTAAGCTGGGTCGTAGTCCCTGACCACAATCCTGCGAGCGCCAAGAGGTTGCTCATTGGATGTGCCGCCTCGCTTGCGGGGCGACTCGCAGTGCGTTATCAGTCAATGCACCAGCTGTTCAGGTGACGTGTAAACCCGTTAGTCAGCAAGAGCAAGATGTCGAACGTCATATCCCCCAAACAAGTCGCAGCATCACTGAGCGAACACTGGTCGCCTCGCGTTGTGGCGGAAGTCGATGATTCATACATCAAGGTAGCCAAGATCAACGGCTCATTGGCGTGGCACAGCCATGACAACGAAGACGAACTGTTCCTGGTCCTCAAAGGCCACCTACGCATCGAAATGGAACAAGGCTCGGTCGAACTGTCCGAAGGCGAAATGTACGTCGTCCCCAAAGGCGTTCGGCACAACCCGGTGGCGGAGCAGGAGTGCCACGTCATGCTGATCGAACGTAAATCCACACTTCACACTGGCGATGTCGTCACCGAAAAGACGCGCTCGCTTGCCGAGCAGTTGCGGCCGGTATGAAGCAGGCGCACCAATAGCGGACGACCTTCCGTGAAATGATGGTAGAGCCTCATCCAAGGTATGCATGCCCCTCATGCAAACGAGGGATCCTGAATCGCAGGTTCGATCGCTGCTTGTACTGTGGCGCTGCGCTTCCCGCCGAAATGCTCTTTACCAAGGAGCAAGTGGTCGTATTAGATGATCAGGATCGCGTACGCCGGGAATCGGAGAAGCGACAAAGTGTCGAACTGGGCGACAACCGAAGCTGCGATGGATTTTACTTGTATGACTTCTTTGACATCGCGTTAGACATTGGCGATCTATTCTGAACTCTGCTTAGCTGGCACGGTGAGATCCGTTAGCGCCGAGGTTGCGGCCGCGCATGCTGCTGCGGCGAAGACTGGCGGGTGAGCTGGCGGCGCCGAAGATGCGCCGCCCGCAGCTTAATCAGTAGCCGTAATTCTTGGCGACCGTATTACCCAAATATCCGCCGCCAACCACACCGGCAACTGTCGCCAAAGTACGGCCGTTCCCGCCGCCAACCTGATGTCCCAGCAGTCCGCCGATCACCGCACCGGTAGCTATCCCCAACGGGCTCACTTGTGGTGCGACTGGCGCGGCTTGCGCTACCGGGCGCGATTGCTCGACCGGAGCTTGGGCTTGGTATTGCGGCGCTGGCGCAGGCTCGGCCTGTGCATACGATGCTTGATGATGACGATAAACGTGATGGACTACGGTTTTTTGTGGCGGCGTAGTGCGCGTCGGCTCAACCTGATATCCAGCCACCGCAGGCGCGGCAACCGGCTGCATGTATTGATAGCCGTTCGCTGTTTGAACCAATACCGGCGCCCCTGCTGCTGGGGCTACGGGCGCAGCGGGAGCGCTCATTGCCAGCTGTGGCGCAGGGGTTGCGGCTGCAGCTTGCGGAGCTTCGACGTTACCGTGAGAACTCGGGATCAAGCCGGTAATCGCCGCCACGCCAAGCAGGCTCACCAAAATTAAGGACACTGCCGCGCCGGCGACTAGCGGGTGCATGCGAGGTGCTGATTGGATGGCTTCCATTTGATTCTCCAGTGAACGTTGACGATGAATTGAGTGTACTGAGGAGTCGGCCAATTACACATCGGGATTGTGTATCAAGTGTTTCGAATTGAAACACGGCAAGCTTCAAACCAGTGGGCTGTAAGGGTGGATTCGGGAGTGAAAGGCGTGTACCCGGCGTGCAGTGCAAGGCGCGAAGCACAGCGATAGTGGGCTATCGCGAGCATTTGCAACGCCGCCATGCGCGTCGAGTACGCGGCAGGCACTATCGAATCTATCGTTACAGTCCACTAGTGCCTGAGCATTCTTGGCCGGCGACGTGATTGGTCGCGGCAACCAGCACCTCGAGCCGACAGTTCCCGGAGGTTTGCTGCATAGACGATGACAAGCGTTATCCGTACACTACAACCCTTACCGAAATGCGGGGTCCGTTCAATTCAATAGCCAGGTCAAAACCATATGTCGCCATTACCGTCTCCTGAAACAGTCGTCCAGCGCCAGCTTGACGCATACAACGCACGCGATATCGAAGCGCTGCTGGCGATATACGCCGACGATGCGCAAACATTCGAGCATCCGGCAACCCTGCTCGCGAGCGGCTCGGCTGCGCTACGCGAGCGATTCCTGGTACGTTTCCAGGAGCAGAACCTGTACGCGGCACTGCTGCAGCGGATAGTGATGGGGAACATTGTGGTGGATCACGAGCGGGTGACGCGCACCTTCGCCGAAGGCCCCGGCAAGATCGAGTTGACCATGATCTACGAGGTGCAGGACGGCCGAATCAGCAAGGCTTGGACTATTGCTGGAGCAAAGACGTTGGACGCGCAATCATGATTGCAGCGGCGGCCGTCTCGGGCTGAGTGCCGGTTAGACGTAAAAAAACCCAATACTGCCGCTGTATCGCTTACAAAAACGAATTAGAAAAATCAACATGAAACGACTTTACATTGTCAGCACAATCGTCATTTTTGCGTCAGCCCCGGCTTTTGCCGCAGCTGAAAAATATAATTCAACACCAGCAGAGCAATCGATATTACGCGATTCATATTCGGCGAGATTTAATCATGCCGTAGCTTCGTTGGATCACTACCGCGGAGACACTTCATCTCTGGAAGCCGCACGTGCTGAACTCGAAAGCGTCCTTAAGGAAAAGCCTCGTTATGCGCCTGCATATAGGGAGTTGGCGAGATACGCCATTATGAGCGGGCACATAAACTATAAAAATTTCCAGCCAGGCTCGCTTGAAGCGGCAGAATCCTCGATCAAAAAAGCGATCGAGATTAGTCCGAATTACGCTGAGGCATATGTGTTATTGGGTCATGTGTACGGTCTGATGAATAGACACCAGGACGCCGTGGCGGCTCTTGAACAGGCGAAAAAACTGGGAACCAAAGATCCATGGCTTCAAAACAACTGGGCGGATTTGCTAATCGATGAAGGAAAATACGAAGAAGCAGCTCAACTATATCGACAAGTAGTCGATAGCAAGACGTCAAACAAGAAGGCCATGGGATCAGCATTGGAGGGACTAATTAAATACTACAAAGCTGTGGGCAAGCTCGACCAGGCGGATGAAATCTATCGAAAACAACTAGAGTTCGAACCTGATGCTGCATGGGGCTACGGAAATTACGCTCAATTTCTTCTCTGCCAGAAGGATGACTATGAGCAGTCAATTAAGCGCTCTCGCCAGGCACTGAGTATCATGAACTACGGCGCTGGGCGTTATATGTTGGCTGCGGCACTTTACCGAAAATGGGCTCAAAGCGTCATATCCGGGGTTCCTGATTCTGGAAAACCATACTTCACTGAAGCACAGACGCTTTACCCGGATCTTCATGAAATTGTCACTAATAACAAGAATTGTTCTCCACTGAACCACATTAAGGAAGCACTTGCCCTTAGCAACAAAGGGGCTCCCCCAGAGCTACGGCGTTAAATTGCTTGAGAATCCACGATCGGATCCATTATTGCCAATTTTGGATTTCGCTAATTTTATTTTCATGATTACTGCGCTGGCCATTTCAGACTGAGGAGCACGCAGAAATGACCTGGGAACCGATTACCGAACTTGAGATTTGGGACAACATCGTCCAGGCTGAAGTACGGATGAATCCGGAACAGCTAAGGCTGTGGGAGACAATCAAGCTTGCGCCGCAAAAATGGGCGCAATGCCCATACGGAGATGAAGGCGGCGGTTTCTGGGTCGTTGCGGTGCTTGGACAAATCGTCGTCTGGTACAACGATATCGAAGACGGCTTTAACACCTCCCGCTACAGCGCTTTCGGCATCATCGACGAATACTGGTGCAACCAGGACGAATTGGAAATCACTGTCCAATCGTTGCTTAATCAAATCCAACATGGGTACGCTCCGCCAAAGTGTCGCGCCCCAACAGCCGTAGAACATGGGAATCGCACTTAACACACCACTCACCCTCGCCAAGGCACCATGTCGGCCAAGTCGGGGTTAGCCCCATGAAGAAATTCGCCATAGCACTCGTGCTCGTCGCCTGTGTCGGCGTCGCACGCGCTGACCCGAAGCTGATTGGGCAATGGAAGTCGGACGCCGAACTGACTATGACATTCAACCGGGAGCGAGCCAGACTCGAAGACAAGACGCTGCTGTTCCTTGAGCAAATGACGGGTCGGCAAACCATCACTTTTACCTCAAGTGCGGTTAGCACCGAGATGCCGGACTGCGAGATTCAGTCCGCACTCGGGATCAAGTCGACGATGGCCGGCTTCAAAGAGACACATCCATACAAGCAGCTCGGCAGCACTCGCACCGAGGTCGCAATCAGTACCCGCGAGCCGGTGACAGGCTTGCCGAGAATCACCGTGTACCACTTCGACGGTGAGAACACTATATGGATCTACTTGGGAGGAGAAACTTTTCCAACACTTCACCTCCGTGAATACTTTGTACGAGTGCGTTAGAGAAAATTGCCTTGCGATGAGTCAATCGGATCAGCAGCGACCATCCCATTGAGCTCTGGCAGGTGCTTTAGCAATTCACTGACGCCGCACCACCCCTCTGCTGCCATCCACTTCCACCTGCTCGCCAGCACGCAACTGATCGAGTATCCCAGGCAAATTCACCACTGCCGGGATGCCGAACTCGCGCGCGACAATCGCGCCGTGCGAAAGATAGCCGCCGGTCTCCATCACCAATGCGCCGGCCTTCAGGAACAACGGCGTCCAGGCCGGGTCGGTGGATGGGGTCACCAGCACAGCGCCCGCCGCCATCGCCAGTCCGTCGGCGGGACTGCGGGCAAGATGCACTGTTCCGCGGGCATGGCCGCTGCCGACGGCGGTACCGCGCCAGCCTTCGCCGCCGCCATTTCCCGCGCGCTCAGCGTTGGCATCGGATGGCGGCACGGCGGCACCATGCTCGGTCACCACATCCGGTTCGGATTCGGCCAGCCAGGCGTCAAACTGGCGGCGTCTTTCCACGGCGCGGCAAGCGGCGGCGGCCACCGGCAGCCGGCCTTCGGCGAGCGCGAACATTTCGGCCGCGGTCAGGTTGAAAATATCGTCCGCCCGCTCCAGCCCGCCGGGCCCGGTCAAGCGTAGAGCAAGCGCGCAAATTCCCCGCCGCAGGACTTCCAGGTAGGCGACCAGGACGCTGCGGGCCGCCTCGCGATGGTTACTCTCGACGCTGGACGTCTTCACCAACTTCACCACGATCGGCCGCAGCCAGACAGGCAGATCCCGACGCAGCCGCCGCCAGGCAGCGGCTGCCGCTTGCTGCTGGCGCTGGCGCAGCGGGGCTGGATCGCAACCGATTAGATTGAGCACGCTGTCCAGCAGGTAAGCCGGCGCCTCACGCCAGCGCGGGCTGCGCAGATAGGTCTCATAGACGGCGCGATGGCCGTGCCGCTGCATGAAGTCGGCAAAGGCGTGGCGAAATGGACTGTCTTCAGCGAGTTGTTGCGGCCAGTCGATAGCGATGCGGTCGGGGCGGCGCAGCCACTCCAGCGTCTTGGCGTCGCCTGCGGCAATCCGGGCCAGTTCCATCAGTTCGTAGCCTTGCGCGGCGGTGACGCTCGGCTCGCCGCCGGCCATCAAGGCGGCCGTGAGGGCGTGACCTTCTCCGGGGCAGTACTTTTCCACCAGCTGTACCAGGTTGAATAAGGTGCCGCCGCCTGAGCCCTGCAGGAAGAACAGGTCGTCGGCGCCATGAACCGCAGCGAACTGGCGGCGCAATTGTCGCGCCAGCTCGGCGTTGTCGACCGGCAGTTCCTGAGCCAGCCAATCGGCGGCACGCTGCCTGGCCAGCTTCAGCGCGGCGTCGGCGTTGCGGCGCACGCGAATGGAGCGTCGCAGGTAACGCAGCATGCGCAGCCCCCGAGCCCAACGTTGCCCAGGCGTTGGAGGCAACACGCTGATCTCCGCTTGGCGGCCACCCAGCAGCTGGTTCATGGCCTTGGGCGGCACGCCGAGGGCATCGTAGCCTTCCCATTGCATCAGAGAGGTCTCGAGATAAAGACGGCCGTGGAACAGTCCGGCGCGCTGGACTCCCGCTCGCGGAGCATAGCCGCTCAGTTCGTAGCCGCGGGTGAGCATGCGGTTGACCATCGTGCGGCTGAGTCCCCAGTCCAACGCGGACAAGGGCTCGGGCAGTATTTCCCGCGTATTGCCGCGTGACCAAAGGGCCGGCTGATTTGCAAGTTGCGGGTAGGTATGGCGGCCGCGGGCGGTGACCGGCCGCGCCTGGACTATCCAGAAGCGCTCGCCGTCCCACACCCACTCCACGTCGTAACCGCTATTGGTGTAGTCGAGGGCGCTTGCGGCATCGCGCGCCAATTCGCCCAACTCCAATGCCTGGGCCGGACTTAACACGGACTGACCTGCCAGGTCGGCCGGCGTTGCGCGCAACTCGGTGCCGCCCGTGGCAACGGGCATGCTGATGCTAGCCTTGCTGCCCAGGCGCTGTTCGATCAAGTGCAAACTGTCATCCAGATAGTTCTGCTGGAGTCGGTACTCGTCACCATCGACCTGGCCGGCCACCAAGGCCTCGCCCAAACCCCAGTGGGCATGAATCAGCAATTGATCATCGCGGCCTGAGATCGGATCGCATGTGAAGGCAATGCCCGAGGCTTGCGCCGGCAGCAAGGGCATTACCAGTACCGCCATCGCCGCCTCGCTGTCGGCGATACCGAGGCGCTGCCGGTACGCGACGGCATGGGGCGTCCACAGCGAATCCCAGACTTCCTGCACCGCCTGGATAATTGCCGCCTCACCTTGCACGTTCAGGCAAGAGCGATGGATGCCGGCGAACGAGGCGCGCGCGGAATCTTCCTGCGGGGCCGAGGAACGCACCGCCAGCGGGCGCTGACTCCAGCCTCGATGCGTGATTTCTTCTGTCAGCAGCTTGACCAGGTTGGCCGGTAGCGGGTCGCCGGGCTGGCGTTGGATACTGGCGGCGGCCGCAATGATAAAGCCGGGCGGCACCGAAACTCCGAATCGGGCCAGACGGCCCAATTGCCAACCTTTGCCGCCGGCTTGGGCGGGGCCGGCGTGCGCCGCGGCGTCCCAGTCGAGAATCAGGGCGCTCATTGCGTGCTCCCGGCGCGCGCTGCGATCAAGCCGCGCAGAAACACGTCCAACACGGCGTCAAATTCGGCTCGAAGCTCGCTGTCGGGCACGGCCAGCCAGCGCATCAACGCACCCAGGTAAAGGAAATGGAACATCTGCGCCAATTGCACGGAAGGGAGATCGGAACGCAGTTCCCCGGCCGCCTGGCCTGCGCGTATCAATGCCTCGAATACTTGGTCGAGGCCGCTGCGGGGACGCTTGGCATCGGCGTCGGCTTCGCCGCTATCGACATTGGCGAGGCGAAAGCGCAAGTAATGCGGCAAATAGGTGCGATGGCTTTCAGACCAGTCGGCCGAGGCATGCAGCAGACAGCGCATGCGGCCGGCAAAATCCGGCTCGGCCTCGATCGCAGCCCGCAGTCGCGGCATGTCACGCGCCAGCTCGCCATGAAACAAGTGCGCCAACAGCGCTTCCTTGATCGGGAAATGGTTGTAGAGAGTGCCCTTGGATACATCGGCCTCGGCGGCGATCTGCTCCATGGTCACGGCGTCGTAACCGTGCGCCTCGAACAGGCGGAAGGCGGTGGCGGCAAGGTGATCCAGGGTCTGACGGCGCTTGCGTTCGCGCCTGCCGGGATCGATGTCGGTATTGGTATCGGGCTGTGAAGAAGTCGAGGCAGTCATGGAGCAATGGAAATTTATTGAACGACGGAAAATATTATACGTCGTTCAAATATAATTCCACAAGACCATAGCGACCGCATCAGAAAGAAGGTGCGGGCCAGCGCGTTACGTTGCATGCCGCAGCAATCCAGCCGTCATGCGTCCAGCTCCGGATAGCGGCGAAAAATATCTTGTTTGTTAAACGCCAGCCGTCGCGCCGATGCCAGATACCTGGCGATGCGCGGGCGCTCGGCGACACGCCGGTGCAACTCCAGCAAGTGCGGATAGCTCGGCGCCAGCCGTTTCATCGTCTTCGGAAATGCATACAGCAGACCGGCCATGACCTGGAACATCGACAGATCGACGTAGGAGAAAGTGGTGCCCAACAGGTACCCGTCACCATGCGGATTGTGCGCCAGAATGCGCTCAAAATAATCCAGGAATTTCGGCAGCCTGTTCGCGGTAAAGTCCGCGGCCCGCCGCAACGCTTCCGGCTTTTGATCCTTGTAATACAGACTGCTGGCGATCGGATGGTGGGTGTCGTGCGCCTCGGTCAGCAAATCGGAAATAGTCAGCTGCAGTTGATGCGCCCACAGTTGGCTCGATTCATCAGGCGGTATCAGGGCCAGCCTTGGCGCCAGGAACAACAATATGTTGGCGGTCTGTCCGATGATCAGTTCTCCCGCCTTTAAAAATGGCGGAGCAAACGACGGCCGGGATACGGCCACATCCTCCATCAGGCGCAGCATGGCCGGCACGCCCATACCGCTGCGCTCCGAGCGGCGCGCCACATCAATATAATCAGCGCCGCCCTCTTCCAGCGCCAACCTGACAAACTCTCCGCGTCCCTGGATCGTCGGCCAATAATACAGTTTGTAACGCATGATCAGCCCCTCCTCTAGCGTGTTCCGTCCTCATCAATTGATTTCGCCATTTATTCATGACACCATGCGCAGGTCAAAAATCCTTGAGATCCCCATGCCTACATTGCCGCTGCTGCGAAAATTAGCCGTTGTGTTACTTTTTTCCTGTTCTTACGCGCAAGCCGAGCAGGGCGATCTGTTTGGAATGATAGAAAACAAGCCGCTGAGCGAAACATGGCTGAATGCCGGCTTCTATTCTTATCACCTCAATCGCGACAAGGGCCTGAATGACCGCAACCTCGGTCTTGGCGTCGAATACCGATTTTCAACCGTGGCCTCCGTCACAGCCGGCAGGTTTTACAACAGCGATAGAGCCTATTCCAACTACGTCGGCGTGTATTACCAACCGCTGTTCATCGGGCCGGCAAGGTTAGGCGTCGTCGCCGGCGGCTTTAACGGCTATCCGAAGATGCAAAATGGCGGTTGGTTTTTGGCGGCGATTCCGGTTGTCAGCGTCGATTATCAAAGGGTCGGCTTGAATCTGGCGTTCATTCCAAACTATAAAGACCGGCTTTATGGCGCCCTCACCTTCCAGGCAAAAGTGAAAATAGATTGACAGGTATTTTGCGCCACACCAGCCGATTGCCGGCATTGAAGGATGATTGCGTAAATTGTTCGTCAGCAATATGATTCGCCCATTAAAAATGGCACACCCTATGTGGGCAAAGGCGAAATAAATGAGCGTATCTGACGAATTATTAAAGCTGGACGAGTTAAAAAATAAGGGCGCCATCACCGCTGACGAGTTTGAGTCCCTGAAAAAGAAATTGCTTGATGGCGAACAGCCGCGCTTGGAAAAGAAGCGCCGTCGCTGGCCTTGGGCTTTGCTTCCGCTTATCGCTTTAGCCTTCATCGCTTTTCAATATGGTGATATTGGCAAAGTCCCACCGACCAAATCCGTGCCCATTGAGAAAATTGGAAAGCCGGAGCAAATCGCCGACCAGCCGAGTACGGCCGGCACTTCAGAGCCAAAGCCGACAGCGCAAGACGACACGGAAGCGCCGACCATAGCCGCCGACTTGCAAGCTCCTTCGAAACAACTGCTGGATAAGGTTTATGGCCAATACGATCAAAAAACTGCCTGTTGGCCTGCCATCGATGATGAAAGTAGCCAGAACTACTGCATGAAACTGGTCCACGCTGAAAAAATAACTTCAGTGACGGGGGAGCGAGTATATGTGCTGGCAGCAGGTGAACCCGTTGACGAGGAGGGCCATCCGGATGGCGGACATCTGACCCCCGGCATGGTTGGCGCTTTCATTCTGGAAAACCATGACGGGCAGCCAGAAATTATCGCTAGCGATCCTAAAATGCTGATAGGCGCGGACAGACAGCCGCCGTCGCCTTGGAAGCTGATCAAACTTGGGGCATCGGACTATATAGGCTGGCAAAGCACCTGGAGCGATTGCCATCAAGGGTATTGCGGAAGCAGATACGCCATTCTGGCGCCGTACGGCAAGGGAATTCGAGATCTGGCACATATGCTCACGGCTAGTTACGATAACTCAGGCGCCATGAGCGATCCTAATAAAGTGTCATCGATAGAAACCAAGCTGGAAATGGATGCATCCGTCATCGATGAAAAAGTTTACCCACTATTGCTCACCGTGACCGGCGACAAAAATGGAAAAAAACTGACCAGGAAAACCTGGAAAATTCCGTTTGACCAAAAGGAATGGGTGTATGTCGAGCCGAAGGTATGGCCGCTTGACGATGCTGACTTTTAATTGGACGTAAAAAAAGAGACGCTAGCGTCTCTTTTTTTGAATCGGCATCTCAAAAATCCGGCTATCCGAATTATTTGCCGCGCTTATCGTGCTCGATCAGCGCATACGCCGAGTGATTGTGGATGGATTCGAAGTTTTCGGCTTCCAATACATAGGCGACGATACGCGGTTCATTATTCAGCGCTACCGCCACGTCACGCACCAGGTCTTCGACGAATTTCGGATTGTCGTAAGCACGTTCGGTAACGTATTTTTCATCGGGACGTTTCAGCAGGCCGTACAATTCGCAAGATGCTTGCGCCTCGATCCTGGCGATCAACTCGTCGACCAGGATATCGCCTTCCAGCACCGCATTGACCGTGATATGCGAGCGCTGGTTGTGCGCGCCGTAAGCCGAAATCTGCTTCGAGCAAGGGCACAGGCTGGTTACCGGCACCATGACTTTCAGCGTCACTTCCAGCACGCCCTGCTTGATTTCGCCGGTCAAGCCGACTTCGTAATCCATCAAACTCTGGACGCCGGATACCGGTGCCGTTTTATTGATGAAATACGGGAAAGTGAGCTCGATGCGGCCGCTGTCGGCATCCAGCAAAGTCACCATCTTGCGCATCAAGTCGCCGAACGAGTGCACATCGAGCGGCCCTTCCAGCCCCTCCAGCAGCGCAATGAAGCGCGACATGTGGGTGCCTTTTACCTGTTCAGGCAGATGCACATACATATTCCAGCTGCCGATGGTCGGCTGCGCCGCATCGGCGGTTTTGATCGTGACGGGATAGCGCACCCCTTTCACGCCGACACGCTGAATCGCAACACGTCGGGTATCTACGGTACTTTGCACATCGGGAATCGTCAGATTGTGGTCGCGGGTATTCATTGATTGTTTGGCCTGTTAATGGCAGACCGCCGCAGCGGTCTGATTTGATCGTTATTAGTGGCAGCCGCTCGCTACGGCTTTAGAAGTGGCCCACAGATTAGTTCTGGTTCACTACCATGCGCGGCTGGCCATTACCGAAACGCTGCCAGACCGAAGCGGCAATGCCTGCCCCATCCAGACCGCATTGCGCCAGCAGTTGGGCGGTATCGCCGTGGTCGATAAATCGGTCCGGCAAGCCCAAATTCAAGATCGGTTTGACGCATCCTGCCGCTGCCAGCGCTTCTGCCACAGCGGCGCCGGCGCCACCCATGATCGCGCCCTCTTCCACTGTCACCAATGCATCGTGGGTCTTGGCCAGTTCCAGCACCAGCTCCACGTCGAGCGGTTTGACAAAGCGCATATTGGCGACCGTTGCATTCAATAGCTCGGCGGCAGCCAGACTTGGCGCCAGCATCGAGCCGAACGCCAGAATCGCTATGCTCTGCCCTTGACGCCGAATTTCACCCTTGCCTAGCTCCAATGTAGCCAAGCCGGGATCGATCGCAGCGCCGACGCCGGCGCCGCGCGGATAGCGCACCGCCGCCGGGCCGTTGTAGTGGAACGCGGTGGAGAGCATCTGCCGGCACTCGTTCTCGTCGGAAGCCGCCATCACCACCATGTTGGGGATGCAACGCAGATACGCGATATCGTAGTTGCCGGCGTGGGTTGCGCCATCGGCGCCGACCAGGCCGGAACGATCCAGCGCAAACGTCACGTCCAGGTTTTGCAAAGCCACATCGTGGATCAACTGGTCGTAGGCGCGTTGCAGGAAGGTCGAATAGATCGCCACGACTGGCTTCAAGCCTTCGCAAGCCAGGCCGGCAGCGAATGTCACGGCGTGCTGTTCAGCGATGCCGACATCGTAATAACGCTGCGGAAAGCGCTGCTCGAACTGCACCATGCCGGAGCCTTCACGCATCGCCGGCGTAATGCCGATCAATTTGTCGTTGGCTGCCGCCATGTCGCACAGCCAGTCGCCGAAGACCTGGGTGTAAGTCATTTTGCTGGCCGCGGCCGGCTTGATTCCTTCTGCCGGGTTGAACTTGCCGGGGCCGTGATACAGCACCGGATCGGCTTCCGCCAGTTTGTAGCCCTGGCCTTTTTTGGTCACCACGTGCAGGAACTGCGGGCCCTTCAGGTTCTTCAGGTTTTGCAAGGTCGGAATCAGCGATTCCAGGTCATGGCCGTCAATCGGGCCGATGTAGTTGAAGCCGAATTCTTCAAACATGGTGGCCGGCACCACCATCCCCTTGGCATGCTCTTCGAAACGCTTGGCCAGCTCCAGCACCGGCCCCGGCAAGATCGACTTGCCGACGTTCCTGGCCTTGGCATAAAACTGGCCCGACATCAGCCGCGCCAGATAACGATTCAATGCGCCCACCGGCGGCGAAATCGACATATCGTTATCGTTCAGGATCACCAGCAAGTTGATGTCGTCGTAGACACCGGCATTGTTCATCGCTTCGAACACCATGCCGGCCGTCATTGCGCCGTCGCCGATCACGGCGATCGCATGGCGCTCGGTTTCGCCCTTGGTCTTGGCCGCCAGGGCCATCCCCAAGGCTGCGGAAATCGAGGTCGAGGAATGCGCGGTGCCGAAAGTGTCGTACTCGCTTTCGCTGCGTCGCGGAAAACCGGAAATGCCGTTCAGCTGGCGCAGCGTTTTCATTTGATCGCGACGCCCGGTCAGGATCTTGTGCGGATAAGTTTGATGGCCGACGTCCCACACGATCCGGTCTTCCGGCGTATTGAAAACGTAATGCAGCGCAATCGTCAGTTCGACCGTGCCCAGGTTGGACGACAGGTGGCCGCCGGTCTGCGACACCGAATCGATGACAAATTCGCGCAGCTCGTCGGCCAGCGGCTTCAGTTGAGCCCGTGTCAGCGTCCGCAAATCTGCCGGGCTGTTTATTGTATTGAGTAAGTTCATATGCACTAAGCTTTCCGCTGCACGATCAGATCCGCCAGCTCACGCAGGCGTCGTGCCTTGTCCCCGAAAATCGCAAGCGCCTGATGGGCGTCGTTGCGTAATTTTTCCGCCAATGTTTTCGATTCCGCCAAACCCAGAATCGACACATAAGTCGGTTTGTTGTCTGCTGCGTCCTTGCCCGCAGTCTTGCCCAGCGTGGCCGAATCGGCGGTCGCATCGAGGATGTCGTCGACCACCTGAAACGCCAGTCCGATCGCCGTGCCGTACGCTTCCAGCGCGTCGGTCTCAGCCGCCGACAGCGGCTTGCCGCTCCAGGCGCCCAGCAGTACCGAAGCGCGCAACAAGGCGCCGGTTTTCAGCTTGTGCATCTGCTCCAGTTCGGCCAGCGACAAGCTCAGGCCGACGCTGGCCAGGTCGATCGCCTGACCGCCGCACATGCCGAGCGAACCCGAGGCCCGTCCGAGCAATTGCAGCATGGCGATGCGGCGCGCAGCATCGATGCTGGCGTCAGCCTCGGCCAACACCAGGAAGGCTTGCGCCTGCAGGGCATCGCCCACCAGCAACGCGGTGGCTTCATCGTATTGCACGTGCACCGTCGGCTTGCCGCGGCGCAGCGCATCGTCATCCATGCATGGCATATCGTCATGCACCAGCGAATATGCGTGAATCATTTCGACCGCGGCGGCGGCACGCTGCATGGCGGCACTCGGCGCATCGAATAATGCGCCGGCGGCAAATACCAGCAGCGGCCGGACTCGCTTGCCGCCATCCAGCACCGCATAGCGCATTGCCTGGTGCAGACGCTGCGGGACGCTGTGCGCTTCCGGCAGGAATGCCGCCAGCGCGGCTTCCATCGTGCCCTGCACCTGATGCATCCAGTCGCTGAATTGCTGCATTGATGATTGTTGTATCGAACTTGGTTCCTGAGCGGCTTGCGTCATTCGTCGGCCCCGCCGCTGTGATCGTTGAGGGTTTCCGCAGCAAACGGTTTCAGCATGTCGCCTTCCAGCACTTTGACCTGGCTATCGACCTTGTCGAGCTGGTCGGCGCAAAATTTGACCAGCTCCGACCCGCGTTTATAGGCGGCGACGGATGCTTCCAGCGGCAACTCGCCGGCTTCCATCTGAGCGACCAGTTGCTCCAGCTCAGCCATTGCCTGTTCAAAAGAGGCGGGACGACTGGCGGAAATCGGATTTTTTGGCATAGTAGCGATAAATAGTTTAGCCCGCTATTTTAGAGCAAACCTCTATAACTCGTTGAATTTTGAAGGGTTTGCCTTCCAATTTTCAAATAAATCGGCCGAATTTCGATCAATTACCCCATTTTTCATGCAATAATCTACGGTTCTGTCCAAAATTTCCGTTTCATATTGTTTGAACACAGGTTTTTGCGGATTCTTTCTCTCTTTGGTTGGCAACACATTAGGGGGTGGGGGATGTCCGATCTGGCTACCTTTTCCAAGCTCGCGCGCTCCGACGCGCAACTTCCGGTCAACGTCTATTTTGACGAAGCGCTGTTACAGCGTGAAGTTCAGCAACTTTTTCAGAATGGCCCGCGTTATGTTGGCCATGAGCTGATGGTGCCCAACGTCGGCGATTTCGCGACATTGGCATCTGAAAACGAAGGCCGCATGCTGGTCCGCAATCCGCAGGGGATTGAACTGATATCCAACGTCTGCCGACATCGGCAGGCAAAAATGTTCGACGGCCGCGGCAATGCCCGCAACATCGTTTGCCCGCTGCATCGCTGGACCTACGACCTGAAAGGCGAACTGATCGGCGCGCCGCACTTCGCCGAGACGCCGTGCATGAACCTGTCCAGAACCCCGCTGCAAAGCTGGAACGGCCTGCAGTTCGAACAGAACGGCTTTAACGTCGGGCAAAAACTAAGCCAATTGGGAGTTGCCAAAGACCTCGATTTCAGCGGCTATTTGTTCGATCACGTCGAAGTGCATGAGTGCGACTACAACTGGAAGACCTTTATCGAGGTTTATCTGGAGGATTATCACGTCGAACCGTTCCATCCCGGCCTCGGCAGCTTTGTCAGCTGCGACGATCTGCAATGGCAGTTCGGCAAGGATTACAGCGTGCAAACGGTGGGCGTCAATCACGGCCTGGCGAAATCCGGCTCGCCGACATACAAGAAATGGCAGGAACAGGTTCTCAAATTCAGCAATGGCAAGGTACCAAAATTCGGCGCGATCTGGCTGACGCTGTATCCGAACATCATGGTCGAGTGGTATCCGCACGTGCTGGTGGTATCGACGCTGTGGCCGCGCGGCCCGCAGAAAACCACCAATGTGGTCGAGTTCTATTACCCGGAAGAAATCGCGCTATTCGAACGCGATTTGGTCGAAGCGGAACGCGCCGCGTACATGGAAACCTGTGACGAAGATGACGAAATCGCACTGCGCATGGATGCCGGACGCCGGATCCTGATGGAACGCGGCACCAGCGAAACGGGGCCGTACCAGTCGCCGATGGAAGACGGCATGCAGCATTTTCATGAGTGGTATCGGAGCCAGACCGGATTGGTTTGATCGCTGGGGATTTGCACCGTCTGTGCGGCAGCTTGTTGGCAAGGTTCTATAATTACAACAGGCGTGCCCGTTACATATGGCGCGTCCATTGCAGAACCTGACAACCATTGGAAATTAAAGGAATGCCATGTCCCAAGCACACCCGTACACGACGCTGATTTCCGCCGTCAATCTGCAGCAAAATGCACAGCAAGCAAATTGGGTCATCGTCGATTGCCGTCACGATCTGGCCGACCCTGCTGCCGGCCGCGCGGCTTACGATGCCGGCCATATTCCGCAAGCCCGTTTCGCTCATCTGGACCGCGATTTATCAGGTCCCACACACACTGCCGACGGCACATTCAAAGGCCGCCATCCATTGCCGGCGCCAGATGCCTTGCTCGCCACATTGAGAAAATGGGGCATCAACGACGACACCCAAGTGATTGCCTACGATGCCCATGGCGGCATGTACGCAGCGCGGCTGTGGTGGTTATTGCGCTCGCTCGGGCACGCCTCGGTCGCGGTGCTGGATGGAGGACTGGCGACCTGGCTGGCCGCTGGACAAACACTCTCCGCAGTGGAGCCGACGCCGGCGATCGGCAACATCAGTCTCAAACCGGCACTGGTCGCCAGCGTTGATGCGCATGACGTGCTGAGCAATCTGACCAACCTCCGGCGCACCTTGGTCGATGCCCGCGCGCCTGATCGCTTCCGCGGCGAAAACGAAACCATCGACCCGGTCGGCGGCCATATTCCCGGCGCAAAAAATCGCTTCTTCAGAGACAATTTGCAAGCCGATGGCCGCTTCAAGCCCGGTCATCAGTTACATGAAGAATTCAGCGAATTGATTAGCGAGCCGCAAACCGCGGTCATGCAGTGCGGCTCAGGCGTGACTGCCTGCCATAATCTGCTGGCCCTGGAAATCGCCGGGCTGCACGGCGCTGCGCTCTATCCAGGATCATGGAGCGAATGGTGCTCGGATCCAAGCCGGCCGATCGCTACCGGTGCTTAACTGAGCAAAGGACGCGGCCCGAGATTGGGCCGCGCAGCAAGATCTTGAACAGGTTTCAGTGCTGATGCGCGTGACGGGTCAACATCAACACGATGCCGACACCAACGGCGATCAACACGATTTGCGGAATCGTTTCGCGCAAGGTTGAGCGACGCTGCATCTGCGGCATCAGATCGCTGACAGCGATATAGATAAATCCTGACGATGCAAATACCAGCACGTAGGGAATCCACTCCATGCCGCGCTCCAGCGTAAAGTAACCCAGCAAGCCGCCGATCACTGCCATCAAACTGCAAATCAAGTTGTAAACATAGGCTCGGGTACGCGTAAATCCGGCATTCAGCAGCACGATGAAATCGCCGATTTCTTGCGGGATTTCGTGCACGATGATGGCCAAACCGGTGATCAAACCCAAATGCGGATCCGCCAAAAATGCTGCGGCAATCAGGATCCCGTCAGTAAAGTTGTGCAGGCCGTCGCCAACCAGGATCATCCAGCCGGCCTTGCCCGCCTCTTTTTTGTCGTGGCCGTGGTGGTGACCATGACCGTCGTCTTCGTGATGATGCGAATGGCGCAGGATCGCACATTTCTCCAGCACAAAAAAAGCCAGCAAACCGCCTAGCAACACGGCAAAGAGAGTGTGGCTGTTTGCTTTCGACTCGAAAGCCTCCGGCAATGCGTGCAGCAGGGAAGTCGCCAGCATGATCCCGACCGACAGGCTGACCATGCGCTCGACCATTTTGGAAAGCAACGCGAACGAAAAAATAGCCGCGGCTGTAATACTGAAAACGCCGGCGATAGTGGTCGCCAGCAGGATCGAAACAAGTGTGGAATTAATTTTAAGCCTCAGCGGAAAACATCAAATGCAACAGGGTTGCAAATTAAAGCACACCTGATGATTTTGAGCAAACTAGTTAAGCGATTAATTGAACTAGTGTTCTGAGTTGCTTCCCAATCACGGCAAGCGCATTGCCCCCGATCAACTCACGCCATATTTCTTAAACCTGGCCAATGTCCGCATCCAGCCATCCTTGGCATCCGCCTCGACATAACTGGGCCGATAATCGGCATTGAACGCGTGACCGGAGTTCGGATACACGACAAATTCCGATTTGCTGCTGCCTTTGGCTAGCGCGTCCTTCATCTGCTTGACGGTTTCTTGCGGAATGCCGTCATCCTTGCCGCCGTACAAACCCAATACAGGCACTTTCAGCGTCGCTGCAATATCAATCGGCTGCTTCGGATTGAGCGCGCTCTTTTCTCCCACCAGGCGACCGTACCAGGCCACAGCGGCCTTGACTTTCGGATTGTGGGCGGCATACAGCCAGGCGATCCTGCCGCCCCAGCAAAAGCCGGTAATGCCCAATTTATCGACATTGCCGCCGTTATCTTTGGTCCAGGCGACACACGCATCGAGATCGCCCAAAACCTGATCGTCCGGCACCTGTGAAATTACCGTTTTCAGCAACTCCGGGATGGATGCGAAAGCCGCCGGATTGCCCTGCCGAATGAACAAATCGGGCGCGATCGCCAGATAGCCCAGCTTGGCAAAACGACGGGCTATATCTGCAATGTGCTCATGTACGCCGAAAATTTCCGAGACCACCAGAATCACCGGCAAATTGCGCTTGCCTTCCGGTTGCGCGCGATAGATCGGCACGCTTAGGCCATTGACTTCCACCTCGACCGCACCGGCAGTGAGGCCGGCAGTGTCGGTCTTGATCAAGCTCTGAGCCGATACCGGCATGACCGCCGCTGCAAATCCGGTCCCCAAGGTAGCCTTCAGAAAAGTGCGGCGATCGAGATCGTCGGACCAACTGGTTTTTGCCACCAGGCTATCAAAATCTTCTTTTAAATTCGGCATCAAAATTCTCCTGAAAAGATTGAATACATTTCGGTGAAAATTCCGTGAATCCACTGCTTCGGACGCAAACCCGTTCTGTTGCCGACCGACGTTAGCCGACCACGCTGCCAGACGCCTACACCACGATCAATGCGCCTCATCCCAATTCTTGCCGACACCCACTTCGGCAATCAGCGGCACCCGCAACGCCGCCACGCCGGCCATCAGCTGCGGCAATTTTTCGCGCACCAGCGCCAATTCGTCTTGCGGTACTTCCAGCACCAATTCATCGTGCACTTGCATGACCATCTTGGATTTCAGCTGCTCGGTTTCGATCCAGCCCTGTACCGCGATCATCGACAATTTGATCAGATCGGCGGCCGTGCCCTGCATCGGCGCATTGATCGCAGCACGTTCCGCACCCTGGCGCCGCTGGCCGTTCGGCGAGTTGATTTCGGGCAGCCACAGACGGCGTCCAAATACGGTTTCAACATAGCCCTGCGCCTTGGCTTGCAAACGGGTCTGGTCCATGTATTGCTTGACGCCGGCAAAGCGCATGAAATATTTTTCGATGTACATTTGCGCGGCGGCACGCTCGATACCCAGGTTCCCGGCCAAGCCGAAGGCGCTCATGCCGTAGATCAAACCGAAGTTGATCACCTTGGCATAACGGCGCTGCTCCCCACTCACTTCCTGCGGCGTAACGCCGAAAATTTCAGCGGCGGTGGCGCGGTGAATGTCCTCGCCATCGGCAAACGCGCGCAGCATGTTTTCGTCGCCGGAAATATGGGCCATGATGCGCAATTCAATTTGCGAATAATCGGCCGACACAATCACGTTGTCGCCAGCAGCCACAAACGCTTCGCGGATGCGACGGCCTTCGGCGGTGCGGATCGGTATGTTTTGCAGATTCGGATCATTCGATGCGAGACGACCGGTGACGGCGACCGCCTGCGCGTAATTGGTATGCACCCGGCCAGTCGTGGAGTTGACCATCTTCGGCAGCTTGTCGGTATAAGTCGATTTCAGTTTCGACAGGCCGCGGTACTCAAGCAACACCTTCGGCAGCGGATAATCTTCGGCCAGCTTCTGCAATACTTCCTCGTCGGTCGACGGCGCGCCGGAAGGCGTCTTTTTGACGACCGGCAGCTTCAACTTCTCGAACAGGATTTCACCCAGTTGCTTCGGCGATCCCAGATTGAATGGCTGCCCCGCAAGCTCGTAGGCTTGCTGCTCGATCTCCAGCATCCGCTTGCCCAGTTCATGCGATTGCGTAGCGAGTTGGGCGGCGTCGATCAACACGCCGTTGCGTTCGATTTTTTGCAGCACGACCGAAGTCGGCACTTCGATTTTTTCGTAGATGAACCTGAGCTTGGCGTCGTCGACGATGTGGGGCCACATGGCCAGATGCAATTGCAGCGTGATGTCGGCATCCTCCGCCGCATATTCGGTGGCGCGGCCGATTTCGACTTCGTCAAACCCGATCTGCGATGCCCCTTTGCCGCAGACGTCCTGGAAGGTAATGGTCTGATGATTCAGGTGGCGCAGCGCCAGGCTGTCCATATCGTGATTGCGATGCGATTCGAACACATAGGATTGCAGCAAGGTGTCATGCACAATGCCGCGCAAGGTCACGCCATGATTGGCAAAAATATGACTGTCGTATTTGAGGTTCTGACCGACCTTGGGTTTGCTGTCGTCTTCCAGCCAGGACTGCATTTTTTGCAGGACAAACTCGCGCGACAATTGCGGCGGCGCGTCCTGGTAACGATGCGCGACCGGGATATACGCGGCGCTGCCGACTTCGCAGCACAACGAAATTCCGACCAGCTGGGCCGTCAACGGATCAAGCGAGGTGGTCTCGGTATCCACCGCGGTCAATGCCGCGCGGTCGATGCGCTGCAGCCATTGTTCCAGCTGCGCTTCGGTCGAGACCGTTTCGTAATGACGCGCTACCGCGGCAAACAGACTGCTTTGCGCTGGCTGGTCGGCGCTGACCGCCTTCTCAGGCACGGCAGCGTTGGCCTCGGCCTGGACCGGACCGGCCGCCGCGCCACCGGCATTGGCAGTGCTCAGATCGCGCAGCCAGGTCTTGAAGTTATAACGGGTATAGATGTCAATCAGCGTTTCCTTGTCCTGCTGCGGCGCTATCAGCGACTCTGGAATCGACACCATGTGAGCGCTCAGATCGCAATCCGTTTTGACCGTCACCAGCTCCTTCGCCTTCGGCAGCCAGTCGAGCGCCTGCCGCAAGTTCTCGCCGACCACGCCGCCGATATCGGCCGCGTGCGCCATCACCTGATCCACCGTGTCGTACTGGGCCAGCCATTTGACCGCGGTCTTGGGGCCGACTTTGGCGACGCCGGGAATGTTATCGACGGTGTCGCCGATCAAGGTCAGGTAGTCGACAATCCGTTCCGGCGGAACGCCGAATTTGGCGCTGACACCTGCCGGGTCCAGCGTCTCGTTGCTCATGGTGTTAATCAGCGTCACATGCTCGTTCACCAACTGCGCCAAATCCTTGTCGCCGGTCGACACCACGACATCCATCCCATGCGCTACCGCCTGTACCGCCAGCGTGCCGATCACGTCATCGGCCTCGACCCCTTCGACCATCAAAATCGGCCAGCCCATCGCGCGCACCGCAGCATGAATAGGCGTAATCTGTTTGACCAGGTCTTCCGGCATCGATGCCCGAGTTGCCTTGTAGTCAGCGTACATGTCGTCGCGAAAGGTTTTGCCTTTTGCATCGAACACACAGGCGAGGTAAGCTGCGGGATAATCGGTGCGCAAGCGGCGCAACATATTTAAGATCCCATACAGTGCGCCGGTCGGTTCATTTGCGGCATTGCGCATATCGGGCAGCGCATGAAAGGCTCGATATAGATAACTGGAACCATCAACTAACAGTAGGGTTTTTTGCATATGGAATTGAACGGGAAAAATGTGCCGCGGTTGCGGCAAGTGACGGACATCGAACGCGCCACCTCAAAGAAGGCGCGCGAATCGTGGCATATGTTCACGATTATGGCAGAATTTATCGAGTCGACCGAACGCCTGTCCGAGTTGAATCCCGCGGTATCGATCTTCGGCTCCGCCCGCATCAAGCCGGACAACCCGTATTACGCTTTGTGCTCGGATATCGCCCGCCGTTTTTCGGATGCCGGCTATGCGGTGATCTCCGGCGGCGGACCGGGCTTGATGGAAGCCGCGAACAAAGGCGCGTTTGAAGGTAAGTCGCCGTCAGTCGGCCTCAATATCGAATTGCCGCATGAGCAAAGCGGCAATAAGTGGCAGGATATCTCCTTGAGTTTCCGTCACTTCTTCGCCCGCAAAGTCGCCTTCGTGCGTTACGCCGATGCCTACATCGTGCTGCCCGGCGGCTTCGGCACCATGGATGAATTGACTGAGGTACTGACCCTGATCCAGACCGGCAAATGCCGTCATATCCCGATCATCCTGGTCGGCAGCACGTTCTGGAGCGGTTTGCTGGAATGGTTCCGGACGCAATTGGTCGGCGACGGCATGATTGCGGCAAAAGACATGGACCTGATCCAGGTAATCGACGACCCGGCCTTGATTCTGGCAGCGGTTGAAGCATTCTATGAAGCCGGAGAAACCGTCATGGCTGAAGAGGATAGACAAACCAGCGTACTGCTGTAAGGCCGTCCCTTGAAGCCGTAGCAAACGGCCGCCTTGATAGGCTGTTATCGCCTACCAAGGCAGGCGGTTTGCTACAATGGGCCAATTGTTTTCACCCTGTTTCAATCACGGCATCCAACAACTCCATGAACAAATCTAAAGTCTGGCAGCTCATCGCGGCAGGCCTTGCTTCTATCGCAACACCGTTGCTGGTACATGCTCAGCCGGCAGCCGGAAACGCAGCCCCGCCACCGCCCGAACTGGAAAAACTGGAAGAAGGCGTAGCACCTGCAACCACTCCTCGCAAGCCGGGAGAAGCCAAGCCGAAAATCACCGAGAAGCGCGAGCAAGGCCGCGTCACCGAGGTAAAGGTAGAAACTGGCGGCAGCACGTATTACCTGAAGCCGCAGCAAGTCGGCAACTCGGTCCCCGGCGACACACCGAGCGCTCCGGCGCGCGGCGCGCAGTGGCAGATCAAGGAATTCGACCTGGGCCGCAAGCTACACAAACCAGGTGAAGAAATACCAACGGAAGGCACAGCGCCAGCGCCGCCCACCGTAACTCCGGCTAAATAGTAGCCACAATACAAGCCACTGCCGAAACTTGGCAGTCATGCGGCCAATATGCGGAAAACTCCGTGTGTTTGCCGCATATTTATTCCGACATCGTTTTTTTGGTTTTTCTCATGGCAGTATTTACTCCAGTCAGCCTGGATGACCTCACCCGCTGGATTCCCACCTTTTCCTTAGGCAAGGCATTGGCGATCAAGGGGATCTCGTCCGGCATCGAAAACAGTAACTTTTTCATCACCACCGAACGTGGCGAATACGTACTGACGATTTTCGAAAAACTGAGCTTCGAACAATTGCCGTTTTACCTGGAGTTGATGCGCCACCTGGCTCAGCATGGGGTATTGGTACCTGAGCCGATTCCTAATCAGGAAGGCGCAATCATCAACCCGCTGCATGGCAAACCGGCAGCCATCGTGACCAAACTGGACGGTGAATGGCAGCCGGCGCCGGCGCCGATCCATTGCGCGGCAGTCGGAGCGATGCTGGCAAAAATGCATGTGGCGGCCCAGGACTTCCCGATCCGCCAGCCAAATTTGCGCGGGCTGTCATGGTGGCGTGAAACAACGCCGGTAGTGCTGCCGTATTTGCCGCAAGATGGACAAGCTCTGTTGCGCACGGAGTTGGCATTTCAGGAAAATTTCGCCAGCTCCGACACCTATCGCCAGTTGCAGCACGGGCCGGTTCATGCAGATCTGTTCCGCAACAATGTCATGTTTGACGGCGACCGGCTAACCGGCTTTTTCGATTTCTATTTCGCCGGCTGCGACACCTGGCTGTTCGACTTGGCGGTCACCGTCAACGATTGGTGCATTGACCTCGACAGCGGCGTACTCGACATGCCGAGAGTGCGTGCGATGCTCGATGCTTACCACGCAGTACGGCCGTTCAGCGCGGCAGAACAAATTGCCTGGCAACCTATGCTGCGCGCCAGCGCATTGCGTTTCTGGTTATCGCGCTTGTACGATTTTTATTTGCCGCGCGCCGCAGAAATACTGACGCCGCACGATCCGACCCATTTCGAACGGATTTTGCGACAGCGCGTGGCACATCCGGCTCCGGCCCTGTATCAAGCTGAGTGACCTGAAACCATGGATAAACTGCCTGCAAAAACCGGATGGGTGTGGATCAAGGAAGGGTTTGCGCTGTTCCGCAAGCAACCGGCTGAGATATCCACACTGTTCCTGGGTTATTCCTTCCTGATGGCGGCGCTCAACATCATCCCGCTGCTGGGGCAATTACTGCTGTTGATTTTGGTGCCGGTGTTTGCGATCGTCTTCATGCAAGCCTGCATCAATATCGAGCAGGGAAAACGCATTTATCCCAATTTGTTGTTGGTCGGCTTCCAGTCGCCGGCGCTGAAAAAATTGATGCTGCTCGGCTGCTTGTATCCGCTGGCCGCGATCGCTGCCGTCGGCGCCTCGGCATTGATCGATGGCGGGGTGTTCTGGATGGCCATGACCGGTCACACGCCGGAGCCAAAGGATGTCCAAGACGCCAACCTGGCGCTGTTGGCCATGCTTTTTGCCGCGGCGGTATACACACCTGCAGCAATGGCGTTCTGGTACGCGGCGCCGTTGATCGCCTGGCAAAAAATGGGCGTGTTGAAAGCGATTTTTTACAGCTTCTTCGCCGTGCTGCGTGAAATGAGGGCGTTCACGGTGTATGGACTGGCATGGGTTGTCATCGGGTTTTTGCTGCCGGCATTCTTCGGCGCGCTGATATTGCTGCTAGCAGGCAATATATCTGTCGCCATCATGGTGCTGATGCCACTGACGATCGTGCTGTCGGCAGTCATGTACTGCTCGTTTTACCCTACTTACACGCACGTATTTGGCAAGCCTGAGGCCGATTTGCCGGATTCCCCGGATTAACTGAAAGCACCGTCCATCCCGCTGCGCACTATACAGCGGAATGGATTGCCCACCTCCGACACCTAGCCGCGCAAGGCCGGCGCCACCTTCTCCAGCTTCGCCACGCTCAAGTCCAGCAGCTTCATTCCATGTTTGCCGAAGTTGATGTGCGCCCGGGCATTGCCGCCGCTGCCTTCGATGTTGACGATCACGCCTTCGCCGAATTTTTGATGTGAAACGTTTTCACCGATGCGCCAGCCGATATCTTTTCTGCTGAAATTCTTGGCGATGGTATTGACGCCTTTTTCAGGTGCATCATCCCATGCCGACTTCTGATTGCCGAACCAGGAATGCGGCTGCACCTTCGGCGACAACCACTTGAGCGCGTCCTCCGGCAGTTCGTCGAAAAAGCGCGACCGCGTGTTGTAGCGGGTCTGTCCATGCAACATCCGGGTTTGCGAAAAGCTCATGTACAGCCGCTGTTTGGCACGCGTGATGGCGACATACATCAGTCGCCGCTCTTCTTCGACGCCGGCATTTTCTTTCTGCGAATTCTCATGCGGGAACAAGCCTTCTTCCAGGCCGGTAATAAACACCGCATCGAATTCCAAGCCCTTGGCCGAGTGCACCGTCATCAGTTGCAACGCATCTTGTCCGGCCTGGGCCTGATTGTCGCCTGCCTCCAGCGACGCATGCGACAGAAACGCCGACAGCGGCGACATCAGCGTAGCTAACGGTGCATCGGCATCGAATATTTCGATGCCTTCGGCGGTCGTGATGGCCGCACCGGCGACCGCCTGCGCCTTGGGACCGAGCAGCGCCGGGGCGTCGGCGCCGAAGCCCTCCTCCGACACAAACAAGGTCGCGGCATTCACCAGTTGCTCCAGATTCTCGATCCGATCGGCGCCTTCTTTTTCATTCCGATAATGCTGGATCAAGCCGCTCATCTCCAGCACGATCTGCACCATTTCCGGCAATGGCAAATGCTGCGTTTCGAAGCGGCCGCCTTCGATCAATTTCAGGAATGCGCCCAACGTCGCGCCCGCCTTGCCGGCCACATACGGCACTGCGGCGTACAGCGAAATACCGTATTGACGGGCAGCGTCCTGCAATTGTTCCAGCGCCCGCGCACCGATGCCGCGCGTCGGGAAATTCACCACGCGCAAAAATGCCGAATCATTGTGCGGATTGTCCATCAGCTGCAAATAGGCAATCGCGTGCTTCACCTCGGCCCGCTCGAAATAGCGCTGACCGCCGTAAACCCGGTACGGGATCCCGGCCGAAAACAACGCATGCTCGATCACCCGCGATTGCGCATTGGAGCGATACAGCACGGCGATTTCGCTGCGCGTCGCGCCTTCGTTGATCAGGCTCTTGGCTTCTTCGATAATCCACTGCGCCTCTTGCAGGTCGCTGGTCGCCTCGTAAATCCGCACCGGCTCGCCATGGCCGGCATCGGTCCGCAGATTTTTGCCGAGACGTTTGCTGTTGTTGGCAATCAACGTATTGGCGCTATCGAGAATATGGCCGTGCGAGCGATAGTTCTGCTCCAGCTTGATCAGATTCTCGACCCGGAATTCATGTTCGAAGGCCGACATGTTGCCGACATTGGCGCCACGAAATGCGTAAATGCTCTGATCGTCGTCGCCCACCGCAAACACCGCACCGCGCTGGCCGGCCATCAGTTTGAGCCACTTGTATTGCAGATCGTTGGTATCTTGAAACTCGTCGACCAGGATGTGCTGGAAGCGCGCCTGATAGTGTTCCCGCAACGGCTGGTTGCGGCTCAGCAGTTCATAAGTGCGCAGCAGCAATTCGGCAAAATCGACCACGCCTTCACGCTGGCACTGCTGATCGTACAAATCGTACAACTCGACAAATTTGCGGTTGTAATCGTCGTTGGCCTCGACTTCATTGGCGCGCAAGCCCTGGTCCTTGGCGCCATTGATGAAATACATCAAATTACGCGGCGGATATTTTTCGTCATCGACATTGAGCGACTTCAACAGCCGCTTGATCGCCGACAACTGATCTTGCGAATCCAGGATCTGGAACGTTTGCGGCAAACCGGCATCGCGGTAATGTGCGCGCAACAGGCGATTACACAAACCGTGGAAGGTCCCGATCCACATGCCGCGCGTATTGATCGGCAGCATCGCCGACAAGCGCGTCATCATTTCCTTGGATGCCTTGTTGGTAAAGGTGACCGCCAGCACGCCGGCCGGCGATACCTGCCCGGTCTGAATCAGCCAGGCGATGCGGGTGGTCAACACCCGCGTCTTGCCGGAGCCGGCACCCGCCAGAATGAGAGCCGATTGCGCAGGCAAGGTTACCGCCGCGAGTTGTTCCTGATTGAGGTTATGAAGGAGATTTTGCATCCCCGCATTATAAGCTGCGCAGCTGTCGGTGATGAGCGGATCGCGCGCGACCGCATGAACGCCGTCCTCCCGTCACTGCGAATGCAAGCAATCAGGCGACATCAAGAGTAAAATCTTGCGCTGCATCATGCATAGGCAAACGGCATCCGCTGCTGCGCGCCCTCGTCACAAAATCACCTAAGTTGTCATCCATGTCTGAAGAAGTCCGTCTCGATCCCGCCAGCACGCCCGGATCACAGGCCGCAGTGTCGTTTCGCATCATTTCCACCGTTTTCTTTACGTTTATCGGTTACCTGGCAATCGGCATTCCGCTGGCGGTCCTGCCCGGCTATGTGCATCTCGACCTGGGTTACAGCTCGGTGCTGGCCGGACTCGCGATCAGCGCCCAATATCTAGCGACTTTCCTGAGCCGTCCGCTGGCCGGACGCATGGCCGATGCTATCGGTCCCAAGACGGCGGTGCTGTACGGGCTGTTCGGCGCTAGCGTCAGCGGCATTTTTTTGCTGGCGACGGCGTGGTTTGTGCATATTCCGTGGCTCAGTCTGAGCGTCCTGCTGGTCGGCCGGCTGGTGCTCGGTTGTGCGGAGAGCATGGTCGGCACCGGCGCCATTACCTGGGGCATAGGCCAGGTCGGCGCGACGCATACCGCGCGCATGATTTCCTGGAATGGTATCGCTACCTACAGCGCGCTGGCGATAGGCGCCCCGCTGGGCGTGACGATCGCTCATGCATGGGGTTTGTCGGCGGTCGGCTTGACGGTCGCGGGCTTATCGCTGATCGGCTTTTTGCTGGCCCGCAGGAAGCCGGCCACGCCAGTGGTGCACGGCGAGCATTTGCCGTTTCGCTTTGTGCTGCGCAGGGTTCTGCCGCACGGCATGGGACTGGCGTTGGGCTCGATCGGTTTCGGCTCGATCGCCACCTTTATTACGTTGTTCTATGCCAGTCAGCATTGGTCGAACGCGGCCTATTCACTGACTTTGTTCGGGACTTCTTTCATCGGCACGCGGCTCCTGCTGGCACAAACCATCGGCCGTTTTGGTGGCTTTCGGGTAGCGATCATTTGCTTCCTGGTGGAGGCGCTTGGTTTGCTGCTGTTATGGCAAGCCGGCGCACCGGCTTTTGCACTGGCCGGCGCCGGATTGACCGGAATCGGTTTCGCGCTGGTGTTTCCGGCGCTCGGGGTGGAAGCGGTGAATCTGCTGCCGGCGCATAACCGAGGCAGCGCGTTGGGGGCTTATTCGTTATTTCTGGATCTGTCGCTCGGCATTACCGGTCCCGTGGCCGGCCTGATTGTCAGTCGATTCGGCTATGCCGAAGTATTCCTGTTTGCTGCAATCGCCGCGCTGGCGGCGGTCGGCTTGACAGGCATGCTGTATCGACGGGCGCGACATTTCTCCTGATCAAGGAATTAACATAGAATCCGGAATGCAAGTCTCTCATTCACCTACCAACAAGAAGGAGCAGCACAATGGCAAAGAAAAACGTCACCGCAATCGACATTGGCATCAACGATAAAGATCGCAAGAAAATCGCCGACGGCCTCAGCAAGCTGTTGGCAGATACCTATACCTTGTATCTGAAAACCCATAATTTTCACTGGAACGTCACCGGCCCGATGTTCAACACATTGCACCTGATGTTCGAAGCTCAGTACAACGAACTGTGGCTGGCCGTGGACCTGGTCGCGGAACGGATTCGCGCTCTCGGCTATCCGGCGCCGGGAACGTATAAAGCACTTGCCAAGCTGACTTCGATCACCGAAGAAGAAGGCGTGCCGACCGCCACCGAGATGATTCAGCAACTGGTGGCAGGTCAGGAAGCCGTCACGCGCACTGCGCGCTCGATCTTCCCGGTAGTCGATGCGGCTGACGATGCGCCGACCGCCGACTTGCTGACGCAACGCATGCAGCTGCATGAAAAAAATGCGTGGATGCTGCGCAGCTTGCTGGAAGGCTGATGATCGGATGAAGCAGCGGGCAATGGTCCCGCTGTTTCTTCCTGATGACGGTGACAGCTATAGTTTTGCCCTCACCACCATGCGCTCCCCTTCTTTTTCGTAAACAGATCGACAAAGCCTCGCGCTGCAGCTGTCGGATCATCCGCTAAATAAACGCTGCTGATCGCCGCCACCATATCCGCCCCCGCCGCAACCAGCGGCACCGCATTTTCCTGCGTCATGCCGCCAATCACGACACTCGGCAACGGAATCCCGGCTTTGGCCTTGGTAATGATGTCCGGCGGCGTCGTCACCGGATATTTCTTGACCCGCGACGGATAAAACCCGCCGAACGCGATATAACTGGCGCCGGCACGATGGGCATCGTGGGCCAGCGCCAAATCGCCATAGCAGGAAGCGCCGACAATCTTGCCCGGTCCGACCTTGGCGCGCACCTGGGCCACGCTGGCGTCGGTACCACCGACATGAATCCCGTCGGCGTCCAGCGCCAGGCACAGCTCGACAAAATCGTTGATGATCAGCGGCCGTTGATAACGACGGCACAAGGCCAGCAACGCTTCCGCCTGCCGCTGCCGCAAAGCCGCGTCGGCGCTCTTGTGCCGATACTGCACCAGCGCCGCCCCGCCCTGCAATGCCTGTTCGGTCACTGCCAACAACTTGTCGGTGTCATCCCAATCGGGCGTGACGATGTACAGACCTTTCATCGGGTGCTCCATTTAACTGTTTTTCATGAACGGCAGTATGCGCCGCGGAATCCGCTGCCCGGGCGCGATCGCGTAGGACGAAGTCAAGGTTTGCTGACAATAGGCCTGCGCCGCGCCGATTGCCTGCTCCATGTCGAAACCGCGCGCCAGCAATGCGGCAAGCGCAGCGGCCAGCGTACAGCCGCTGCCATGAAATTCACCCGGCAAGCGCGGCCAGCTCCAGCGCCGTTTTCGATTCTTGCTTACCCAGCGATTCAGCACTTCATGTTGCTCCGGTCCGTGACCGCCCTTCAACAGCACATGCTGACAACCGCGTTCAAGCAAGATCTCCGCTTGCCGCTCCGGGCTATGGTCGGCGCCGCACAGGCGGTCGGCTTCGATCCGGTTGGGCGTAATCACGGTGGCCAGCTCGAACAACGGTGCGATCGCCTCGACCGCATCCTCGCTAGCCAAAGCATCGCCATGTCCAGCCGCCAGCACCGGGTCGAACACAACCGGCAAGTCCGGTTGGCGCGAGCGCAGGCCGCGGATGATCGCGGCAATCGCTTCCGCATTGGCGCGATTGCCGACTATCCCCAGCTTGACCGCGGCGATCCCGATCCGGTCGACCAAGACCTGCGCCTGCTGCCGTACCAGTTCGGCGGCGACCGGAAACACCCCGAACACGCGCTCGTTATCCTGCACCGTCAGCACCGTCACCACCGGCATCGGATGCGCCCCAAGCGCCGCAATCGCGGTGATGTCGGCTTGCATGCCGGCGCCGCCGCTGGGGTCGGTGCCGGAAAACACCAGCACGCTCGGCGGTGTCACTGCCGCGCCGCTCACTTGACGCGGCCCGCCATCGGTGACGATGGCGAAGCGGCAAAGTGTTTCGGAATCCGGCCGGCCAGGTAAGCTTCGCGCCCCGCTTCAATCGCCAGCCGCATCGCCCGTGCCATCCGGATCGGATCCTGCGCACCGGCAATCGCGGTATTCATCAGCACGCCGTCGCAGCCCAGCTCCATCGCGATTGCCGCATCCGATGCGGTGCCGACCCCGGCGTCGACCAGCACCGGCACCTTGGCTTGCTCGATGATCAGCGACAAATTCCACGGATTCAAGATACCCATGCCGGAGCCGATCAGGGAAGCCAGAGGCATCACTGCGACGCAGCCGATTTCTTCCAGAATCCGGGCCTGGATCGGATCGTCGCTGCAATACACCATGACGTCGAAGCCGTCTTTGACCAGGATCTCGGCCGCCTTCAGCGTCTCCGGCATGTTGGGGAACAAAGTCTTTTCGTCGCCCAGCACTTCCAGCTTGGCCAGCTTGTGGCCGTTCAGCAGTTCGCGCCCAAGTTGCAGCGTATAGACCGCATCGGCCGCGGTATAGCAGCCGGCCGTATTGGGCAGGATGGTGTAGCGCGATGGCGGCACCACGTCCAGCAAGTTCGGCGCATTCGGATCCTGCCCGATGTTGACGCGCCGAATCGCGACCGTGATGATCTCGGCCCCGCTGGCTTCGGTCGCCGCCCGCGTTTGCTCCAGGTCGCGATACTTGCCGCTGCCGACCAGCAGCCGCGACCGATATGTCTTGCCGGCGATGGTCAGGCCCGGCTCTTGTAATCCCTCTGCAGGGGAATCGATCAGATCCATTGCAAATCCTTTCTGTGTAAGGTGAATTCAGCCGCCACCTATCGCGCGTACTATGTCCACCTTGTCTTGCGCTTGCAGCGCATGCAGCCCCCATAAATGACTGGGCACCACCTGCCGATTGACGGCCACGGCAATCGCCTTGCCGGACAACTCCAGCGCAGCGACCAGCTGCTGCAAATTCTGGCCGTCGGCTAGTCGATGCGGCGCGCCGTTAAGTTCGATTTCCATCCTCGCCCTCACTGCTTGCTATAGATTTCCGCGCCGTTTCTAACGAACTCGACCGCCTTCACCGCCATCCCCTGCTTCAATGCCGCCACCTCGGAGATACCCTGCGCCGCGGCGTATTCGCGCACTTCCTGGGTAATCTTCATCGAGCAGAAATGCGGCCCGCACATCGAGCAGAAATGCGCCACCTTGGCCGAATCCTTGGGCAGGGTTTCATCGTGGAATTCACGCGCCTTGTCCGGGTCCAGACCGATGTTGAACTGGTCTTCCCAGCGGAACTCGAAACGCGCTTTCGATAATGCATTGTCGCGAATCTGCGCTCCCGGATGACCCTTCGCCAAGTCGGCGGCATGCGCGGCAATCTTGTAAGTGATGATGCCGTCCTTGACGTCGACTTTGTTGGGCAGGCCCAGATGCTCTTTCGGCGTCACGTAGCAGAGCATCGCGGTGCCGTACCAGCCGATTTGCGCGGCGCCGATGCCGGAGGTGATGTGGTCGTAGCCGGGTGCGATGTCGGTGGTCAACGGTCCCAGCGTGTAGAACGGCGCTTCGTGGCACTGCTCCAGTTGCAGGTCCATGTTTTCCTTGATCAGGTGCATCGGCACGTGACCTGGTCCTTCGATCATGACTTGCACATCGTGCTTCCAGGCGATCTGGGTCAATTCGCCCAGGGTCTTCAACTCGCCCAGCTGCGCCTCGTCGTTGGCATCGTAGATCGAACCGGGACGCAAGCCATCGCCGAGGCTGAAGCTGACGTCATAGGCTTTCATGATTTCGCAAATGTCTTCGAAGTGGTCGTACAGGAAAGACTCGCGATGATGCGCCAGGCACCATTTGGCCATGATCGAACCGCCGCGGCTGACGATCCCGGTCATCCGTTTGGCGGTCAGCGGCACGTATTGCAAACGCACGCCGGCATGGATGGTGAAATAGTCGACGCCTTGCTCGGCTTGCTCGATCAAGGTGTCGCGGAAGATTTCCCAGGTCAGGTCTTCGGCCTTGCCGTTGACCTTCTCCAGCGCCTGATAAATCGGCACGGTGCCGATCGGCACCGGCGAATTGCGGATGATCCATTCGCGGGTTTCGTGAATGTGCTTGCCGGTCGACAGATCCATCACGTTGTCACCGCCCCAGCGAATCGCCCAGGTCATTTTTTCGACTTCTTCGCCGATCGACGAGGTCACTGCGGAGTTGCCGATGTTGGCGTTGATCTTGACCAGGAAATTGCGGCCGATGATCATCGGCTCGACTTCCGGATGATTGATGTTGGCGGGAATAATGGCGCGGCCGCGGGCGACTTCGTCGCGCACGAACTCCGGCGTGATTTCGGCCGGCAGCGAGGCGCCGAACGATTGGCCCGGATGCTGACGCCCCATCAAATCGGCCAGCTTGTTGCCCATCGGACCCGATGCTTTCAGCTCTTCCAGATATTCCTTGCGGCGCATGTTTTCGCGGATTGCAACGAACTCCATTTCCGGCGTGATGATGCCTTGCCGCGCATAATGCATTTGCGAGACATTCTTGCCAGCTTTGGCGCGGCGCGGCTTGCGATGCAGGTTGAAGCGCAATTCGGCCAGCTTCGGATCGTTCAGGCGTTCGATGCCGTAGGCCGAGCTTGGGCCGGGCAATTCTTCGGTATCGTCGCGTTCCTGAATCCACGGCAGGCGCGGTGTCGCTAGGCCGGACCGAATGTCGATCTTGACCTCGGGATCGGTGTAAGGACCGGAGGTGTCGTAGACATAGATCGGTGGATTTTTTTCGGCGCCGAACGAAGCGGGCGTATCGGATTGGCTGATTTGACGCATCGGCACGCGAATATCCGGGCGCGATCCGGTGACGTAAACCTTGCGTGAATTCGGTAACGGATGAATGGCGGCTTCATCCACCGTGGCTGTGGCTGATAGAAATTTTTGGTTTGCGTTCATTTTGGCTCCTTTGCGTGTACTGCATTTGGCTTGGAGCCAGCAAAGGAGTTTTCGAGGTGCAATGCGGCGCGGTAGTACGGTAGGTCGGCCGGCAACGTTCTCAATAGCTTCCCTTCGCTGGCATTACCCAGATCAGGTTCGAGGGTATTTCTCACCCGATTACCGGCATCAATGAACATGAATGAACATTGGCACTTCAGCAACCAGGACCCCTAGCGTTGTGCTGGCCCGTGTGAATCCCGGGACAGCGGTAGCGATTCTAACATCCGATTCCGGCTTGCGATATATCTACGCGAAGGATCTCGCATTTCTCATTTCCCATAGGAAAGCCCGACTCAAACTACTGGCAAACACCAGCGCAGCATGCGCCCTCGCGCCAAAATATGTGCTCACTAAAGAGGAGCAAATGGCCGCGTACTTTATAATCATCGCTTTAGAAAAAAACACTACCAAATCATGGAATTAGCCAAGTCTTTCGACCCTGCCGACATTGAACAATTCTGGCGCTCCGAGTGGGAAAAGCGCGGGTATTACACCGCCACCACCGATGCCGACAAACCGTCTTTCAGCATCCAGCTGCCGCCGCCGAATGTGACCGGCACCTTGCATATGGGGCACGCGTTCAACCAGACCATCATGGACGGCCTGACGCGCTATCACCGCATGCGTGGCTTCAATACGGCCTGGATTCCTGGCACCGACCACGCGGGCATTGCGACCCAGATCGTGGTCGAGCGCCAACTCGATGCGCAGAAGGTTTCGCGGCACGATCTGGGCCGTGAAAAATTCATCGAGAAAGTCTGGGAATGGAAGGAGCAATCCGGCTCCACCATTACCGGTCAAATGCGCCGGCTGGGGGCATCGACCGACTGGAGCCGTGAATATTTCACGATGGACGACAAGCTGTCGGGCACGGTCACGGAAGTGTTTGTACGGCTGTATGAACAGGGCCTGATCTATCGCGGCAAGCGCCTGGTCAACTGGGATCCGGTATTGGGCACCGCGGTGTCCGACCTCGAGGTTGCATCGGAAGAAGAAGATGGCTCGATGTGGCACATCCACTATCCGTTTGCCGACGGCAGCGGTCATTTGACGGTCGCCACCACCCGCCCTGAAACCATGCTGGGCGACGTTGCGGTAGCAGTCGATCCCACCGATGAGCGTTATATCCACCTGGTCGGCAAGATGCTCAAGCTGCCGTTGTGCGACCGCGAAATCCCGGTCATCGCGGACAGCTATGTCGACAAGGAATTCGGCACCGGCTGCGTGAAGATCACGCCCGCGCACGACTTCAACGACTATGCGGTCGGCCAGCGGCACCAGCTGGCGCAAATCACCGTGCTGACGCTGGACGCCAAAATCAATGAGAACGCACCGGCCCAATATCAGGGCATGGACCGTTTCGCGGCCCGCAAGCAAATCGTCGCCGACCTCGATGCGCAAGGCTTGCTGGAGTCGGTCAAGCCGCACAAATTGGTGGTCCCACGCGGCGATCGTACTGGCGTCGTGATCGAACCGATGCTGACCGATCAATGGTTTGTGGCGATGAGCAAGCCGGCGCCGGAAGGCACCCACTTCCCGGGCAAGTCGATTGCCGAGGTGGCTTTGGAAAAAGTCGCCAACGGCGAAATCAAGATGATTCCCGAGAACTGGAGCAACACCTACAACCAGTGGCTCAACAACATCCAGGACTGGTGCATTTCGCGTCAATTGTGGTGGGGCCATCAGATCCCGGCCTGGTATGACGACGACGGCCAGATCTACGTCGCCCGCAACGAGGAAGAAGCCAAGGCCAAGGCCGGCGGCAAAGCGGTCAAGCGTGACGACGACGTGCTCGACACCTGGTTCTCATCCGCACTGGTGCCGTTCTCGACCTTGGGCTGGCCGGAAGAAACGCCGGATTACAAGATGTTCCTGCCATCGTCGGTGCTGGTCACCGGCTTTGACATCATCTTTTTCTGGGTGGCGCGGATGGTGATGATGACCACCCACTTCACCGGCAAGGTGCCGTTCAATACCGTGTATGTGCATGGCCTGGTACGCGATGGCAATGGCCAGAAAATGTCTAAGTCGAAGGGCAATACGCTCGATCCGATCGACCTGATCGACGGCATCGATCTCGACGCGCTGGTGGCAAAACGCACCGTCGGATTGATGAATCCGAAGCAGGCCGAGAGCATCGCCAAAGCGACTCGCAAGGAATTTGCGGACGGCATCCCGGCCTTTGGCACGGATGCGCTGCGCTTCACATTCGCCTCGCTGGCAACGCTCGGCCGCAACATCAATTTCGACCTGAACCGCTGCGAGGGCTATCGCAATTTCTGCAACAAATTGTGGAACGCGACCCGCTTTGTGTTGATGAACACCGAGGGCAAGGATTGCGGTTTCGACGGTCATGCTGCCGGCGTTTGCGACAAGGAAAACCTGGATTTTTCACAAGCCGACCGCTGGATCGTTTCGCAATTGCAGCGCACCGAAGCCGAAGTCGCCAAAGGCTTCGCCGACTATCGCTTCGACAACATCGCATCGGCGATTTATAAATTCGTCTGGGATGAATATTGCGACTGGTATCTGGAAGTCGCCAAGGTACAAATCCAGCAAGGCAGCGAAGCACAACAACGCGCCACTCGCCGCACCCTGCTGCGCGTACTGGAAACGGTGTTGCGTCTGGCGCATCCGATCATTCCATTCGTTACCGAAGCATTGTGGCAAAGCGTGGCGCCGCTGACCGGACATGCACTCGACCCCGCCGGCGACTCGATCATGCGCCAGCCGTATCCGGAGCCGAGAGCGGACAAGATCGACGAAAAGGCAGAAGCCTGGATGACGCAATTGAAGTCGCTGACGGATGCCTGCCGCAACCTGCGCGGTGAAATGCAATTGTCGCCGGCCTTGCGCGTACCGCTGATTATTGCCGACACTGCGGCGCAGCAAACAATGCTGCAATCGTTCGCGCCGTATCTGCAGGCATTGGCAAAATTGGCGGAAGTGCAAGTAGTAGAGTCTCTACCCGAATCGCCGGCGCCGGTATCGATCGTTGGCGATGCTAAGCTCCTGCTCAAAGTAGAAATAGATGTTGCAGCTGAACGCGAACGACTGGGCAAGGAAATCAGCCGGCTGGAAGGAGAAATCATCAAGGCGCAGGCAAAGCTCGGCAACGAAAGTTTCGTCGCACGCGCACCGGCGCAGGTCGTGGCGCAAGAGCAGGAACGACTTGCCAATTTTTCGAGCACCCTCGACAAATTACGCGAACAGTTTGCAAAATTAAAAGTGCTTTGATTTTTTACTAAAAAAATGTTGCGCGTGGCTTCACGCGCAACAAATACAGGGGACAGCATGAAGAAACTTTTAATTACTGCAATTGCCGGCAGCGCCTTATTGGCTGCTAGCGCATTTGCACAGCAAACCTCGCCGGTCGGTCTATGGAAAACCATTGATGACCACAGCGGAAAACCGAAGGCATTTATCCGCATCAGCGAATCGAATGGAGAAATGAAAGGCAAGGTTGAAAAACTGCTGCGAGAGCCTGGCGAAGAGCAAAATCCGAAATGCGTCAAATGCGAAGGTGCATTGAAGGACCAACCTATCATCGGCATGACGATCCTGTCCGGGATGAAGCAGGATGGCGATGAATACAAGGGCGGTCAAATCCTCGACCCGGATAACGGCAAGTTTTATCAGAGCAAAATGTCGCTTACCGATAATGGCAAGAAATTGAATGTGCGCGGATATATTGGCGTACCGCTGCTGGGCCGTACCCAGACCTGGATACGCGAAGAGTAATTCGTTTTCGACGTCGATCCAGTACCAGGAAAATCTACTGACGGAAAAACTCGGTAGTAAAACAAAAATGCCGTTCAGCTTGAAGTCTGAACGGCATTTTTTTTGGTATGGTTGGCGGCTTTCGCTGTGACTTCCCAGCCAGGATTAACTTGCGGGCTAGGGGTCTAGAACTAGCCTTAAACGAAGGACACGGTAAGTCCCGGCAACGCAATCCCGGAAAAAGCGGTCACCCAGGTTTGACCTGCTTGAACCGGATAGGCATCGGTCCAGGTCCCGGTCGTAATAATCTCGCCCGCTTGCAGCGGCGCAAACTGCGGTTGCGAATTAAGTTCCTGGTGCAAATGCCACAGTGCATGGACCGGACTGTCCAGCACATCGCTGCCAAAACCTGCGCCGCATAATGTGACTGAATCCTCGGTGCAGCATGATAACGAGACGCTTGCATTGGCCAGCATGCTGGCAAGATTGCGACGGGTGGCAGACGACAATACATGCGGCTCGCCGACAATCAATGTCCCGTGCAAGCCGAACGCGGCGATCGCATCAACCGCCTCGAATTTCCAATCGCGAAATGGGCACACCACGATTTCAAAAGCGTGCGCCATCCATTCAATACACTCGACCAACTCTTCGATGCTGGCGTCCGGCGCCGGTGTCGCCCCCAAACCGAATACGACTTCCGGCTCGATCCGTGGCTGCGATGCGCCATCCAGGCTCTGTATCCCGCGGTTATCCTTCGCATAGCGCACCGTGCTGTCGAACACATGCGCCCAAATGGGGGCATTGATGGCTTGCGTTACGCCATATTTCGACCAGATGGTGCGATTGGTAAATCCGAGCTTGCGACCGATAGGAGTCTCACCTTGACCGATACTGGCATCGAGAATGCGCTTGCCGATGTCATATCCATCCCTGGCCGACAAGCCCCCTCCATCCGACAGCAACGGTATTAATTTGGCATGCGCTCGCGCATCAATAAGTTGATTGGCATACCGATTAGCTTTGGTGGAGATAAGCATGGTTGACTTGCACACTATTAGTGAAGACTATCGCATTGTGTTTGACGTTTAATTTTTACACAAGCGCTGGATCATGAACTTCTTTTAACGGCTATCCCGGTTGTGTTTTTCTGCAAATGCCGGTCCAGCTGCGACGCGAACAAGTGGCGATCGCTTTGACTGAAAGCCGCTGGGCCGCCGGTTTCCACGCCGCTGCCGCGCAATTCGTCCATAAAATTACGCATCGTCAAATGCTGTTGAATATTGTCTTTGGTATAAAACTCGCCGCGCGGGTTAAGCGCATCGGCGCCCTTTTCGAGCACATCGGCGGCCAATGGAATATCAGCAGTAATCACGAGGTCGCCCGCGCGTAGCAAGCGGGTAATTTCGCGATCGGCGACGTCGAAACCTGCCGGCACCTGAATCGCTTTGATAAAGCGCGATGGCGGGACTCTCAGCAATTTGTTGGCGACCAGGGTGAGCGTGATTTGCAGGCGGTCGGCGACTCGAAACAAAATTTCCTTGATCACGTTTGGACAGGCGTCGGCATCGACCCAAATTTGCATTTGCCCGACCCGCTGCGGCTCTGTATTGCTCGTTGATGACGTGTTAATTTGGCCCCCATAATTCGCCATTGGGACCGGTGCGTGGCGCTGTAACGCCGAAATGACCATAAGCCGCCGGCGTCGCGATGCGGCCGCGCGGGGTACGCTGCAGATAGCCCTGCTGAATCAGATAGGGCTCAAGCACATCTTCAATCGTTTCACGCTCTTCGCCAATCGCCGCGGCCAGATTGTCCAAGCCGACTGGGCCACCAGAGAATTTGAACAGGACCGCTTCCAACAGCTTTCTGTCCATGATGTCGAAACCGACCGGATCGACATCCAGCATGACCAGCGCGGCATCCGCCATTGCCTTGGTAATCTCGCCATTGCCTTTGACTTCGGCATAATCACGCACCCGTCGCAGCAGCCGGTTGGCGATACGCGGCGTACCGCGACTGCGCTTGGCAATCTCAAATGCCCCATCATCAACAATTGGCGCGCCCAGAAGCGAGGCGCTCCGCGTCACAATTTTGCTCAATTGCTGCGGAGTATAAAACTCCAGTCTGGCAACAATACCGAAGCGATCACGTAAGGGATTGGTCAGCATGCCTGCACGGGTGGTTGCACCAACCAGCGTAAACGGCTGCAAATCCAGCCGCACCGAACGCGCCGCCGGGCCTTCGCCGATCATGATGTCTATTTGATAGTCCTCTAACGCCGGATAGAGAATTTCCTCAACGACCGGCGATAAGCGATGGATTTCGTCAATGAACAGCACATCATTCGCTTCGAGGTTTGTCAGCAACGCGGCCAGATCGCCGGCGCGCTCCAGAACCGGCCCTGACGTCTGGCGTAGATTGACTCCCATCTCACGCGCGATGATGTGCGCCAGAGTGGTTTTTCCGAGCCCAGGGGGACCGAACAACAAGGTATGGTCGAGCGCTTCACGGCGTTGTCGCGCTGCGGTAATGAAGATTTCGAGTTGGCCGCGAATCTTTTCCTGGCCGACATATTCGTCGAGCTGCTTGGGACGCAATGCACGCTCTATTGCCTCTTCGTTAGGCGAAGCGGGCGTGGCGGCGATAATGCGTTGCTCGGTGAAATCGTCGGTTTGAATACTCATGATCGGATTGTAGCCGGACTGCCTTGCGTAAAAATATGAGGGAAAACAATATCTCGATCCATCGGATGGGCGAGGTATCTTGCGAACCTCCAAGCCCAGGAGTCGGCATGTTTACAGCTTGGAAAGTGCCTTCAAAGCCAGCTTGATGCCATCTGAAACGCTGGTGTCTGCCGGCAATTGCTTGAGCGCCAACGTCGCTTCCTTATCCGAATACCCGAGCGCAATCAATGCATTCAAAATGTCGGCCGTAGCATCGCTAACGTGATGGATACCAACGGCTCCCAAGTCGGCACCCAACTTACCCTTAAGTTCGAGTAACAGACGTTCTGCAGTCTTCTTCCCGATGCCTGGCACCTTGGTTAGTCGTCCAGCTTCCTGCAAGGTCACGGCTTGAGCAAGATCAGGGATAGACATACCCGAAAGTATCGCGAGCGCGGTGCGAGCACCGACTCCGCTGATCTTGATCAGTTGCTTAAAGACATTACGCTCATCGGCAGTACCGAATCCGTATAGGACATGCGCATCTTCCCGTATTGCAAGGTGCGTCAATAGCACCACCTTTTCACCGAGCCCCGGAAGATTATAAAAGGTACTCATCGGCACTCCGATTTCATAGCCGACGCCGTTGCAATCTATCAGTAATTGTGGCGGATTCTTTTCAAGCAAAATTCCGGAAAGACGACCAATCATCGCTATAGAGCCCTAATGAGAATGGCATGAATCATACAGGACAACTGGTTAAAAACACAGTAGTTGTTTTTACGTGGCATTGACTATTCGGCGAAATGATCAATTCCACGAATCCAAAGCTATTTGAAATAGCGCTGCAGGGTAAAGACTGCGAAGCAGGAAGGATGGGGAGCGGCTGAGGCCGGCAGCAAGGGCGCAGGCGGCGTCATGTCCGGATCACATGGCATGCATCATGGTGGCATGCCGGGGCCAGTATCGATGGCGGGGTGTAAAGTTGCAACGCAAAGTCGAAGCCCCAAAGCAAAAACCCTCCCCGAATGCTCGGGGAGGGTTTTCTAATAAAAGCCTGACGATGACCTACTTTCACACTGGTTGCAGCACTATCATCGGCGCAAAGTCGTTTCACGGTCCTGTTCGGGATGGGAAGGGGTGGTACCAACTCGCTATGGTCATCAGGCATAACTTGTAACCGCTGTGCGTTCTCCAATTGGAGCAACGTACAACGCAATCTAGAAGAAGTAAGTATTTTTTATACCGAACTCAGGTGAGTGAGTCCGGTTGGGTATGAATGCACATTATCTGGCAAACAAATAAGTCTCATCATATAACCTGCTAAGGTTATAGGGACAAGCCTCACGGGCAATTAGTACTGGTTAGCTTAACGTATTACTACGCTTCCA
>NZ_JBHSMT010000030.1:0-140768 GCF_042654985.1 Paraherbaspirillum soli
CGCCTGCACGCCGATCACGAGGGGCCGACCCTCATCTTCAATAAAGCATCGCAGCGGCCGATACTTCGGCTTTTGCGTTCTTGACACACGGCGGCGAAAGCAGGATTCGAAGACCGGACAGTAACTTTAAGCGACCCCGGCAGCCCCCGAGGGGGCTCCCCACTTCACCGCCCGTGGAGGGCGATAAAGGTCGCGCACGTAGAAAACCGCAAGCCGCGGTCCGTGCGTTACTGTTAGTGGCTTCGAAACCACGTCCAGGATTTTTCTCTCAGGGACGGAAGCGACTATAAACGCTATCGGACACGCTGGCAATTATTAGCTTCTTGCCATTTTTAGAAACCACCACTCAAGGCAGCAAGCTGTCCTGCAAAGGCGACGAGAAGATCCGGTACGGGTCGAATTTATTCAGCGCCGCACGTGCCACATCCCAATTGCTTACCGCCGACTGCCCCACCCTGAACGCGTTCGGAATCGTGGTTTGCAGCGCTACCGGGTCGGCCCACGCGGCTTGGTCGGTGTAGCCCCAGCCCTTCGACCATTCCGGCCGCACTGCGGCATACGAGCCGCTGTAGTTGGACTCGATCCACTGCTCGATCTCGCGGTAGAACTGGTTGGCATACGGTGTGCCGGGAAAGGTCAGAATGTCGAACCAGACCGCGACGTCCCACTCCGGATGATCGGGTCGCGGACGCAGTGCGGACAGCAGCGGCGAGACACCGTTCGAGGATGGCACGTCGTTCGGATCGTCGAGGCCGGTGACCCTGATTTCGACCGGGCCGTTCATCGGGAAGCGCTTCATTTGCTGGTACGCAGTCAAGCGCGCTTGATAGAAAGTGGTGAATTCGTTCAGCACGCGCTGCACGTTGGCGCGCTTGGTCAACACCGCATAGCCGTTGGCGGTCACCCGTAGCGTGGTCGGCCTGACATACAGCAGCAGGTTCTTCGACCAGCCCCATAAATCCCAGGAGAAGGTCGTCACCAATCCGGCCGAGGCGGCGGTGTATTGCATCTGGCCGAAGGCCGGCGTCAACTCGCCCTGCCCCAGCACGGCGATCTTATGCATCAAGTCGCCCACTTCGGTCGACAGAGTGTCCGAAAACGGGTAATTGAATGGCTGCGTCGTCTCACGCGAAAAGAGCGGCTTGTTCGGGGTCACGGTCCATACCTTGAGCCAGGGCTTGCTGGTAAACGGGAACCAGATCGCCTCCACCCGTCCGGCACTGTCCAGGAAGCTGGAAAAAGTCTTGCCGCCCGAGCCCGCCGGTGCGAACAGTTCGGCATACGGAATATCGAACCAGCTCTGGCAGCGCAAACGCTGATTCGGCGCTACCTGCAGCGTGGCTTCAACAATCAGCGCACGGCCGACATGGACCAGCAAGGCGGCAATCTGCGGATCGTCGCGGGCAAATTTTTTCAGCACATAACTGCGGCTGCTGTCGTCATACACCACCGCGGTCAAGGCCAGCACCAGATTGCTCACGGAGCCGTAAGTACTGCCTGGCAGACGCTGCTCTCCATTGGCGGGGACCGCCGTGCCGTGGCCGTCGATGGCCAGCACGCCGCCCAGGGTCAGATCGCCCGGCGCCGGCGTCGCGGTCATGCCCAGGCCGGCTTTTTCCAATGCGGTCAACAGCGCTTCCATCGTGATCCCGGTCTGCGCCGTCACCATCGGCCGCGAGCCGGAAGTGTCGATCGCGACCGCGGTCAGATAGCGGGTGGTATCGAGCAGCACCACCTTCGAGGCATCGGCGCCGGCAGTGACGGTCAGCGGCGACCAGGTATGCATCATGCCGCGCGGCCGCACTTTATAAGCGTTGTCTTTCGCCCAGTTGGCGATCTTGACGATCTCGTCCGCGCTGCGCGGCGCGCAAGTCCAGACATCGTCGACCTTGATGTCGCCGGCCCAGTTCTTGAAGGTCTGTTTGTACAACGGGATATCGCTTGGAAAATTGGCAGGCAGGCTGCCGCTGGCGGCCTGCGCCGCGCTCATTTGCGCTAGCGGTATCCAACCGGCCAAGGCGCCGATTGCCGCGACTTTTCCCGTGTTGGACAGAAAATCACGACGCCCGGAATTGGTTTTTTGCTGCTGGTCTTTTGCATCCATTACGCTGTTCCCTAAGATTGATTGATGACCGAAATGCTGCGGCAGGTTTTTAAAAATGGTCCGCAGTTCGGACTTTCGTGATTGTGGGGAACTTGCGAATTTTGACAGCTGTCATTTATGACAGTTGTCGTGCGCCTTGTTGACTGCCTTTCCGCTGCGATCGGAGTGCCTTCGGCCTGCCGATTTTTCCTCGCCGCCATAGGAAACGACGGCGCGAAATCGCTGCAGTGAATGTCGACTATGGGGGTCTCCATTGCGGCAGTTTGGTTTCGCTAAGAATGGATTCTCAGGCTGTTTTTTTATGCGGATTGCTCTACCCTTCATGCTTCGATTTCTTTCAGGGGAAGCGTCGATGTCTATCGTGCGGTTGCGGTTGAAGTTGCAGTTGTTTTTGACGTGCATTCCGCATTGGGACGCTGCCAAATGGGACGACTGTTAGCCGGGAATTGTGGGAAGACATGTTTGAGCCGAAGGCGAGTTTGTCTTCACACCCGGCTGACAGTTGGCTCATTTGGGGACCTGACCGAAGGGAAGGCAGTGGCTTTGCGGTCGCCTTCTTTTGCTTACTTTTCTTGGCGAAGCAAGAAAAGTGAGTGGCTGCCGGGCCACCCCCGGCTTGCTTCCACGGAGTAGCAACCGTATTAGCTACCCAAAGACCGACCGAATGCAACCGCCCGCACTCCGTAGCCCGTTAAATGGGGTCAGAGTAATTTTCGGCGATACGACTGCCGAAAAAAAACTCTGACCCCATTTAACTACGCCGTCGGGGCGCTCCGTTTAACTACCAAGCAGCTTGATAAAACACGAAACCTTTACCGTGACGAAAAGCGCCAAAGCTTATGCAAAACCTCCAACAGCCCCCTGCAGAAGGTAAATTCACCCTGCTCCGCGATCGGCGTTTTCTTTGGCTAATGTGCGCCTGGTTCAGCGCCGTCATGGGCCAGCAAATCGCATTGATAACGATGCCGTGGCTGGTGCTGCAACTGGGCGGCGACGGCTTCGCGCTCGGCATGGTGATTACCGCCATGGAGCTGCCGCGCGCCGTTTTCATCATCATCGGCGGCGCCCTGGTCGACCGCCATTCGCCGCGCCTGGTGTTGAAATGGTCGTTGTTTATCTGCGCCGCGCTGGTCATCGCGGTCGGCCTTGCCGTGTTGAGCGGCAACCTGCAACTCTGGATGCTCTATCTTTTCGCGGTGGCGATCGGCGTGATCAATGCTTTCACCGGACCATCCGCCGCAGCACTGCTGCCGGAAACCGTCGCCGCCGAACGCTTGCAATCGGCAAATGCTTTTTTTATGGGAATCAACCAGTTCTCGCTCTTTATCGGCCCCACGCTCGCCGGGCTGCTGATTGTTTTGCCCGGCTTGCAAGCGAACAGCAGTCCGGCATCGAATACCGCGCACGGCCTGGGACTGGCCTTTATTCTTAGCGCGGCATGTTTTGTGACGGCCGGATTCGCGCTGACCCGCATGGCGTCGGGCAGCGCCGGCAAAACAGCGCGTCATCCGTCGACCTCCAACATACTGCACTCGATCACCCAGGGCGCCCGCTGGGCATGGTCGGATGTCACGCTCCGTTCCCTGTTCCTGTATTGGGCGGCGATTGCCTTCCTCACCGCCGGTCCGATCCAGGTTGGACTGCCGCTGCTGGTCAAAGAGCAGATGCATCTGGGCGCCAATTATTTCGGCATTCTTATCTCGTCGCAGGGAGCCGGCAGCCTGGCCGGGATGGCGCTGCTGGGACTGCTGCCGCGCTGGGCGCTGGGCCGGCTTGGGGTAATGGTGTTTTGCGCCGACGGCATCATGGGGCTGATCATCATCAATTTAGGCATGGTGCATCACTTCACTACCGGCGCCATCCTGATGTTTTCGATCGGCCTGTTCAGCGGCTTGGTGCAGGTCAGGCTGATAGTCTGGATCCAGTCTCGCATCCCGGCCCATATGCGCGGACGGGTAATGAGTTTTCTGATGTTCATGATGGCGGTGGTGACGCCGCTGTCGACTTCGTTGGTCGGCTTCCTGATCGTCTATGCGTCGACCCGCAATTTGTATCTCGGGGCCGGGGTTTTACTCATCGCGATTGCGCTGTTTGCACTCTCCAGCGCCAATCTGCGCAACATCAAAGCCGTTGAAAACACAACAAGCGCCGAAGAACCGGCATAATCATGCCGCGCAAAATAATCAAGGCCCATATTCAACGGCGCCTCTAAAAGCCGTAGCGAGCGGCCCAAGATCGGAGAGAGAAGATTTGAATCATTCAATACAAGCAGGAGAAGTGCATATCTGGAGCGTGGATATGGACGACTGCGGATGGGATGCGTTTGGCTCGGTATTGAGCGCCGACGAACGCGAAAAGGCGCAGCGCTTTCGCGCGCCAAACCTGCGTCAGCACTATCAGCGAAACCGCAGCGCACTGCGCTTGCTGTTGTCGCATTATTTGTCCAGGCATGCGGCGCAGATTGAGTTTCTCTACAATCAATTCGGCAAACCCGGCACGGTCGGCCAGCTGGTGCACTTTAATCTTTCACACAGCAATCGTTATGCGATGATCGCCATCGCAGCGCAGCCGGTCGGGGTTGATCTTGAGTTCATGGACCGGCAAAAAACGGATATCCACGAACTCGTTGAGTGGGCCTGTCATCCGCTTGAAAAAGCGGCGTTGCACTTACTGCCGGCGGCCGAGCAGGCGCTGTATTTTTATCGGCTTTGGACGCAGAAGGAAGCGTATTGCAAAGTGCTCGGCATCGGTTTGAATCATGCGCTTCCCGCGCTGCGTTTTGAGGCGGCGCGGGACGCTGCAGGCTGCCTGGTGGTGGATGAAAATGGCGCCAGCGCCGCACCGTTTTTTGTGCATCGCGTGCCGTGCCCGGACGGCTACGCGGCCAGCGTCTGCCTGTCCCGGGATGATGCCCGGATCTCGCTGTTTTCTGCGACTCCTGAAGACCATATTTTCCAGAGCACGGAAGCGCATCAAGCGCGAATTTACTAGCTTTCCTACCAGTTCATGTGCTCTTGGCCCGGCTGCGTACAGCCACGTCAAAGCGGCGTCGAGCAGCGACAATCAAATTGGCATTTTGCGGGTGCTGCGTTGTGGCCAAAAACTTTTAGGCCATGATCATTAATTGACAAAACAATTAAAGAATCGCGCAATAAGCGATGTCATGGATTTTTACATCCTGTCAAATATATCAACTGGTGCCCCGCAAAAAATCAGACTAGTTTGAAATAAGGGATATTTGTTTCAGCTTGTAAATTTTCTTGCTGTTTGCAGACTCCACGGCCGGCGATGTCGCGCCCTTCTGTTTTTCAACACCTGTTTGAATGCACTGTATCAATGGCGCCGATCTCAAATGAATCGGTCTTCCGATTCATTTGGATTGGGGAATATTGATGTTCTGGTAGACCGGAAAATTCGCTTATCCGCGAAAGATTCGGTTAATTTTTGTGAGTAATCCCCACAATAACGAAAGAGAGTGAGTCATGACGATAGCCTCAAAACGTATGGAACGTCCTTTTCTGTTATCGCTGTTAGCGTTAACAGCCTCAAGTGCAATCGCAGCGGATCGGGTTGAACTGGAGGGTTATACCGCACCGGCCACTGTTGCGACACAGGGCAGCAACAAGATCAGCGTGCACGAAATGCTAGGCCTGAGCACCGACGAGTTGAAACCGTTGCGCAGCCAGACCTACCCCAACGGCAAAGTCGTCACCCGTTACCAGCAATACCACCTGGGCGTGCCGGTATGGAACGACGCGGTGGTCGAACAGCGCGCTGCCGGCCAGGTACGGCCTCAGTTGTCCGGCGCGGTATTGCGCAATCTCGACCGCGACCTGCCTAGCGCCAAACCGCTGTACTCGGCGGCGGATGTCCTGTCCCAGGCCAAGACCAAGGCGCTGGCGATCACTACCGAGAACGACCAGGCCAAGCTGTACATCAAGCTCGGCGCCAACAATGTCGCGCAGCTGGTTTATGTGGTGTCCTTCGTCACCACCGTCGGCGGCAAGCCGAGCCGTCCCTACTATGTGATCGACGCCAATACCGGCGCCGTGCTGAAACACTGGGAAGGCCTGACTCACCGCGACGCGACCGGCCCCGGCGGCAACCTGAAGACCGGCAAGTATGAATACGGCACCAACTACGGCCCTTTGGTCGTCGACAACAACTGCGCAATGGTGGCCCCGAATGTCGTCACGGTCGACCTGAAAAACGGCACCAGCGGCACGACGCCTTACCAGTTCACCTGCCCGCGCAATGCCGACCATGTAACGAACGGCGCTTATTCGCCGTTGAACGACGCCCATTACTTCGGCAGCGTCGTGTTCAACATGTATCACGACTGGCTCAACCTGCGTCCGATCAGCCAAACCCTGTACATGAAAGTGCACTACAGCAGCAATTACGAGAACGCTTTCTGGGACGGCAGCGCGATGAACTTCGGCGATGGCGCGACCACCTTTTATCCATTGGTGGCGCTGGACGTCTCCGGGCATGAAATCAGCCATGGCTTCACCGAACAGAACTCCGGCCTGACCTATAGCGGCATGTCGGGCGGCATGAACGAGGCGTTCTCCGACATGGCCGGCGAAGCCTCTGAAAACTACATGAAGGGCAAGAACGATTTCCTGGTAGGCGCCGAGATTTTCAAGGGCAGCGGTGCGCTGCGCTATATGGCTAACCCAACCCAGGACGGCGGCTCGATTGATAATGCCGCCGACTACTCCGACAGCCTGGATGTGCACTACACCAGCGGCGTCTATAACAAGGCGTTTTACCTGTTGGCGACCGCGCCCGGCTGGAGCACCCGCAAGGCGTTCGAGGTCATGGCCTATGCCAACAAGCTGTACTGGAGTGCCGACAGCACTTTCAACGACGGCGCCTGCGGCGTGGAAAAGGCAGCGGCGGATCGCGGTTATCCGGTGGCTGACGTGACGGCGGCATTCAATGGCGTCGGCGTCAGTTGCGGCACCAGCGGCGGCGGCAATGTCCTGAGCAAGGGCGTGCCGGTCAGCGGCCTGTCGCTTTCCACCAATGCCACCAAAACCTTCACCATCACGGTCCCGGCCGGTGCCCGCAATCTGAACTTCAAGTTGTCCGGCGGTAGCGGCGATGGCGACATCTATGCCAAATCCGGCTCGGCTCCGACCACTGGCACATACGACGCCAAATCCGACGGCCCCACCACCAGCGAAAGTATCACCATCGCCGCGCCCAAGGCTGGAACTTACTACCTGCTGCTGAATGCCTATCAAACGATCAGCGGCGTCACGCTGGTCGCCAATTACCAATAGACGTGATCGATCAATACTTTTGACCGCAGTCTTGCCCGCTCCTATCGGAGCGGGCTTCCCCATCCATCGTTGATCGTTTCTCGCACGGCAGCGTTTGGTTAAGGAAAAGCACTCCCAACACCACAGGAGAACATATGTTCCCACCTCGCCTTTATTTGTCCGCTACGGCTATGGCGCTGCTTAGCCTGAGCTGCCTCGGTCCCGCCAGCGGCCAGGTCCGCCCGGTTGAAGACGACGCGCTTCGTCAGACCGCAAACTCAGCTTTTGCCGCCAGCGCCGGCGTAGCAGCTGCGACTTCGGCTACCGATACCGTGGTTGAAGTAAGCAAGACCGACTCAAGCCAGAACTGGATTTTAGGCTCGGTGACACAGAAGCTTGCCGCCGATAGCGAAGCAGACCCGCTGACGCGACTGTTCCTGGCACACCGCGTCAATGGCAAATGGCAGTTGGGGCTGGAGGCCAGCGACGTCTTTTTCAAGCTATTGGAAAGCGCGCCGGACGAAGTGCTGAGCCCAGTGGAAAAAGCCAATTTTCGCGCCCAACGCAGCCTTAGGCCCAGATCGTCAGCCAGGAGCGCGGCCGGCGACACCGGATTAGCCCTGCCGTGGCAACAGGGAACCGCGTGGTACTGGACCGGCGGCGCGCATGGCTGGAGCGGCGACAGCCGTCCGTTCAACTCGCTGGATTTCTCGGGCGGGGATGGGCGGGTACTGGCGGCACGCGACGGCACCATTTACAAGAGCTGCGAGAACGGCGGCAGCGCCATCGTCAAGTTGGTGCATGACAATGGCTACGCCACGACTTATTACCACATGACCAATTTATCCGATGCGAGCAACGGCACCCTGGTGCGCATGGGCACCTACATTGGGATGATAGGGAATGCATTGCCGTGCGGCGGCCATACCAGCGGCGCTCATGTGCACCTGTCGCTGAGCAAGGACGGCAATGAGGTCGCAGTGAACGGCAAGACGATCGGCGGCTGGCAGTTCTTCGAAGGACAGAATGCCTACGGCGGCTACGCTGTGCGCAATGCCAGACGCGTTTCGGTGCAAGCCTCATTGACCAATTACGGCCCCGACAACACCCCGCCGCCACCGCCCGGCCAGCCCCAACCCGGTACGGTGCAAGCACGGGGGGCAGTCAATTTGCGCAACGCGCCTAGCCTGAGCGCAGACATTATCGGCTCGCTGCAAAATGGCGCCAAGGTGCTGCTGGCGTGCTATGCGTACGGCGATTCGGTGGACGGCAATTGGGGTAAAACCACGCTTTGGTACAAGCTGACGACCAAGCAATGGATCAGCGACGGCTTCGTCAATACCGGCAGCAATAATCCGGTGGTCGCGGCCTGCCTCGATTCGTAAGAGGTGCCTGTAAGTTTTACTGCGGCAGCCGGCTATGCCAATTCTTCAGCGATCAAATCCAACGATAATTCTTCCAGCGAATAACCGGCTGCCGCCCAAGCTTCGAGACCGCCTTGCAACGGACGCACACGTGTATAACCGCGATCCATCAGCATCTTGGCGACTTTGGCCGCCGAGATTTCGTTCGGGCAGGTGCAGTACAGGATGATTTCACGATCGCTAGGCAAGTGGCCGATATACGCGTTGAGTTCATCCATCCGGCCGAGATCCACCGGCAATGCCCCCGGAATGCGGCGCGGTTCAAGCTGGCGGCCGACCGCGGAACGGACGTCGACAATCACAGGGTTGTCGCCGGACTTCATCAAGTGCTGCAATTCGTCGACGCTGATGCGCGCCATCCGCAGCGTATTGACCAGGTGTCGCCGCTGCCACCATTTGAGCCCGATATACAGCGCCAGCAATCCCGCCAACAGCATGATGGCAATCGTGCCCATGCTTTCCAGGCGGGCAAACAGATACTCGATCTTGGCGTGAAACAAGCGGCCGGCGCCGACCGCCGCCCCGATCCAGACAATCGCGCCAACGCTATCGAAGAACAAGAACGAAGGCCAGCCGAGTTTCATCGCCCCCGCCATCGGCGGCGCCATGGTGGACAGGCCGGGAACGAACTTGGCCGCCATCAGCAAACTGCCGCCCCAGCGCCTGAAGCTGACTTGCGCCTGCATCACACAGGAATTCGGGGACAGCGAGACCCGGCACAACAGCCTGAGCACACGGTTGCCGAAACGTCGCCCGGCCCAATACCAGACCGCATCGCCGATGATGCAGGCGGCCAACGACACGGCAAAAACCGCGGACAGCGACAGCTTGCCATCCGCTGCCAACGCCCCGGCAACGATCATGGTGGGCACCGCCGGCAACGGCAAGCCGAGTTGCTCCACCAGGACATTGGCAAATACCAGTAATAGCCCGTACTGGGCTATCAACACTATTAAATTCTGCATCATCGCTTAACTGCCTTACGTGCTCTCGGCATTGCCTTGGACCGGGAATTTATTTATGGCCGGGCGTGTGGACTGCAATCCAGTGGCCGAGTTTGGATGCCTTGGTTCTCAGATAGTGCTCGTTAAAAGGATTGCGATTAAGCAGCAGCGGCAGCCGTTCGGTCACCGGCACCCCATGCTGTTGCAGTGCATCCATCTTGCGTGGATTATTGGTCATCAGCCGAAGCTCGGTAATCCCGAGGTAATTCAGGATCGGTTTGCATTGGCCGTAATCGCGCAGGTCGGCATCGAACCCCAGTTTATGGTTTGCCTCTACGGTATCGGCGCCGGCATCCTGTAGCCGGTAAGCGCGGATTTTGTTAATCAAGCCGATGCCGCGCCCTTCCTGTCGCAAATAAAGCAGCACGCCGCGACCTTCCGCCGCAATATTTTTCAGTGCGCCTTCCAGCTGCGCGCCGCAGTCGCAGCGTTGGCTGAACAAGGCATCGCCGGTCAGGCATTCGGAATGGAGGCGCGCCAGCACCGGCTCGCCATTCGCCACGTCGCCCAGCGTCAACGCCAGATGTTCTTTACCGGTAACGGTGTCGAGAAAAGCATGGAGCTGGAACGTGGCCCAGGGCATCGGCAGGTCACATGAGGTGACGTATTCGAGATTTTTTTCGCGCAACGATGCGGATTTTGTGTCTGCATGCTCATGCATGGTGGCCCCGCAAAACGGTCAATTTCATAGTTGATAACATAACTGGGTGTGGGTAAGGTAAGTCGGGTCGCGGCTTGCCGCTCAAAAGACGGCTTGGCGAAAGCGTTCGGCCCCATGGCTGTCTATGGCATGACGGCCGGCGGCGATGCGGCAAGGGCTTGGATACATCAGATCGATGCTTGAACAGTTGTTTGAATAATGCATCGCACGATTTTATCAAACTGTGCAGCCGGCTGTTTAATCAGCCCTTGATTGAACAACAATTCGTCGGGGCACGGTGCATATCTGCACTTTCCGTCATCAAAACCGTGAGCACGGAACTCAGCGCAGTTCAAGTACGACGCAGAAAAACATTGCCAGAGAGCTACACCGTGGATAAGAATTTAGACATGGATAAGATTTGGTCGCCTCCAAAAGCCGCAGCCAGCGCCCCAAGATCAGGGCGACAATACTGCAACGCTTACTCATACGGACGTATGGCATCGACAATCTCACCTCTGCAGCAGGTATTTAAAGGTGATCATTCAACGGCTAGCCGGTATCAAACCATCGACAGAAATTCAGAAATGGACAATATTTTGAAACGTCGCAATCTCGCATTGCTATTACTTCAGACACGTGAGTGCGTGGTGCGCAATTTTCGCCACATCCTGCATCACTACGAATTAACTGAGCAGCAATGGCGCATCATCCGGACGCTCAGCGAGCGAGAGACCATGGAACAGCGGCAAATTGGCGAAACATGCCAGATCCTCAGTCCAAGCCTGGTGGGTGTGCTGGCGCGCATGGAAGAGATCGACCTGGTCGAACGTGCGCGAGTGGACGCCGACCAGCGCCGGGTACTGGTTTCCCTTACCGCGAAAAGCCAGGCGTTGGTGCAGGAAATAGCGCCTTTGATTGAAGCCCAATACCAAAACCTGGAGTCAGGCGTGGGCTCTAAAACCGTGCGCGATTTGTACCAGGCGTTGGATCGTTTCCTGGCCAAGCAAGACATCCCGATCGCGGCAGTAGAATTGCCGGGGCGCTCAATAGAAAGGTCGGCTGCAGGAGTGAAACAGCGGCGACCGGCGGCAGCCGCCATAAGGGCGCGCACCAGACATGCGCCGGCCAAGCCGCACAGGTAAGGGCACCTCGAAAACCTGCCGCAGGGTTTGGCAAGCCCGCCAATCCCGGGGCTGTGATGCTCGCCACGGTTTGTCGAGATGCCATCTTACTGCTGACATCGCGGACGCCCAGCCATCATGCGCGGTGAATCGACCAGTACAGCATCCACTCCCAGGCAGGCCATGGCCCGATAGTCTTCTACGCTATTGATGCCGATGGCGAGAATTTCCACGTTCGGATTAGTCCTGAAGCAAGCGATCGTGTTCGGCGACCAAGTACGTGCGCGAACCTTGGACACGCCCTCACCCAGCGTGAACTTCTCGATGACCTGAACATCCCTGCGATACTCGAAACCTGCAGCTGAAGATGCTGGCGGCGGGTTTTGGCAAGCGCCGCCAAGCGCCGTCTGGAACAAACGGGTGCGCGTGTCATCGCGAGATTCGAACATGCGCGCTTTCGGATATGTTGCAAACGCCATCTGATAAGCGGCGTCAGTCGAATAAATCCTGACTCGCTCCCAGGCGTCCTGCTCATCCAGTACCTGCGCCACCGCTTTGGCCTGGACATCAGCCGGCACCGCTTTCATATCCAGCAGTATCGGCACATTAGGCGGCACCACAAGGAGCGCCTCGCGTAAAGTCGGAATGGCGGGAGCTTGCTCACGATAGGGGTAGCTCACCACGCCCGCAGCGTCGATTCGCTTGAATTGCCACGCCGCGTTCACCCGGGCCAGCTCGGCCACTGTCTTGTCGCGCACCGGACCGGCGGCATTGGTCAACGCCGACAGGTCTTGCGGACGGTATAGTACCGGCACATTGTCACGGCTGATCTGTACGGAAAGCCAAATTCCGTCGGCGCCGTCGGCAAGCGACTGGCGGATCGCCAGCAAGGTGTTTTCCGGATAATCTCCGGTTCCGCCTCGATGAGCGATCACCAGCGGTTTAGAGCCGGACCATGCGCCATCCGGCTGAAAGGCGCAGCCAGCGAACAAACCTGCAGCCAGCGTTGCGGCGATTGACAATTGGAGTCGTTGCATTTGTGTGATTTCCTTATTACGTGAGGGCTATTCAAAAACTGTCCGCCACGGCGACTTGGAGGGCAATGCGGTCGTGCACGAGCCGGTGCTGCATGTTCATGCATGAACAAATACGTCAGCAGCTCAATGCATCGCCCGCAAAGATATAACCCTTGCCATGTATCGGACGCACCGGCAGTTCCAGGCCCAGCAGCCGTGCACGTTGCCGCAAGCGACTGATCTCAACCGCTAGCGCCCGCTTGTTCGGAGTACCGTCGGCTCCGCGTCCAGTGCCGGACCAGACGATGGCGTACAGCTCGCTGCTATGGATTTCTTGATTGGGCCTGGCCAGCAATGCCGACAAAAGACAGCGCTCCTTGGGACGCAAGGTAAGCTGTGTGCCGTTTGGACTGACCAGCGTGGTGCCGCCATTGATCAGATGCCACGCTTGCGTCTTCCGCGAACGCGAACCAACGTGCGCCGCGACTCTGTAATCCAGTGAATGTTCGGCCTGCTCGGTCAGCGTCGGAGCCATGTACAGCATGTCCCGCCAGCCCTCCACCACTCGGGTCTTCCAGCGCTCCAGATGCCGATCCATGGCCAGCACGGCGTTGGCAAACTCCCGCGTTAGGCCGCCGTCGCAGATACAGACATCCGCACCAGCTTGCAATACCGAGATCCGGTCATCCTCACTTGCGTCGCCCGCCAGCACGGCGAGAATGCCGATAATGTCCGCTGACGGCAACGGTCCGAGCACTGCGCAGATGTCGGCCACATCCCCCACCAATACCAGCAGGCTGGCCGGTTTTCTACGCAAGCCACGGTAAAGCGCGTGCGTATTGGTGCACCCAAAGACGGCAAATCCATCACTCGGCAACTCACGCTGAATCCGGTCAGCCAATGTCTCGGTCTTGCAATACAAGACAATATCAAGCGCTTTCATGCTCTCCCTAATCAATCCGGTGAATCAAGCACGCGTCCAACACATGGAAGACTTGCCCGACTCGCGGTGCCGTGCTCGCTGCCGCGAACAAGTCCTTCCTCATCCGTCGATTCTCCTCACGCCGAAAGCGCGAACAGCGGATGGAACTCGACTTATTTTGCGCATCCTGGGCTATTCCTGATATAGGGCTTTTACTAATTTCCTTTAGGAATTAACTGAAATTTTGACGCTATCAATAAAACAACTTGCCGCGGCGCTTGATCTGGCAGGCTTCGGGCCAGCGGCTCACGCTTTATGGCGCAGCAGTCTGCATCTGTATACCTAGAGCTCGCTCCACATTGTTCTTGAAAGTCTGGTAGCGCAGCGCTGAAATATCTTCCATGCCGCCCTCCCTGCAACCGCGTTCGATGCCTTCACACTGCGCCGCCAAATCGCCTTCCCTAAGAATGGACAGAGCCCCTTTGACCTTGTGCAGACGACGCAGGAAAGCCAGCTTCTCGCCCTCCTTGAACGCTTGATCCAGGACCTGTTTATCTTGCCTCCAGCTCTCGACAAACAGTGCGCGTAGCTCGGCGTGCTTGACGTAAAGCTCGGTTGGCTTGGCGGCCGCGCTCGGCCTGGCGCTCCGCAAGATCGCCTCTGGTTGAGCAAACACTTGCTTGAGAAGCCGTTCAAGCTGCACGATGGACACTGGCTTGTTCAACACCGCCAGCACTCCCGCTGCCCGCACCGCCGGCGTTGCCAACGTCAGCATGCCGGCGGTAATCAACACCAATGGCGCCGCACTGCCCTGCTCTCGCAATGCGGCCGCCAATGCCAGCCCATCCATGCGAGCCATGCCTTGGTCGCTCAACACCAGGTCATAGTCGTGCGCACCACATTTGTCGAGCGCCTCTTGACCATCTCTTGCCTGATCGACTCGGGCATAGCCCAGCGCAGCCAGGTAATCTCGCAACAAACGCCGGCTGACCGCATCGTCATCCACAATGAGCACCGACTCTTCATGCGCGGCAACCGATTGCGCCGCAGCGTTTGCCGACGGACCCCGCGGCAGGTCAAGCACTCCGCCGGCGGCCAGCACACAGGCCTTATACAGCCCATCGCGGGAAAGCGACGTCACCCGTATACCGTGTTCCGAGTGCTCCGGCTCCATCGGCCCGGACCACGACGCCACGACGATCTGCTTGAAGTGCTGTAGACCGCAGGCTGATGCCGGCGGCGTATCGCAGTCGTCGCCACCGGCAATCAGCAGAATCGTGTCACGTCCATCCTCGAACCTGATCGTCTCAGCCCGATGGTCGGCGGTTCGCACCGTCGCTCCCCAGGCAATGCATTGCCTGATCAGCAGATCGCGCCATGGCCCAGCATCACACAGCAACAAGATTTGACATCGCAACGCAGGCGCTGAGCTGTCCGGCTTCCAATGCTGTTCGAGTGCAAACGGTATTTCGCACGAAAACACGCTCCCCGCCCCTGCTTCGCTGGCGACGCTGATCTCTCCCCCCATCAATTCCGTCAGGCGCTTGCACAAGGACAGGCCAAGACCCGTGCCACCGGTACTCTGCCGCTCATCGCCGACCTGAATAAAGGGAGCGAACAGCCGCTGTTGGTCCGCTCGAGAAATCCCGACGCCTGAATCGATGACTTGAAAGCGGATGATGCGCTCGCCGCTCGCGCACGTGATCGGGCAAACACCGATGCTGATTTGTCCAAGCCGCGTGAACTTGGCCGCATTGCTCAACAAATTCAACAGGATCTGCTGCAAGCGCCGACTGTCGCCGATGGCCTGCACCGGCGTCTCAGGATCAATCAGGCAAAAGAAGCGGACCCCGTGTTTTGCAATGACCGGCGCATATGTCCTGGCACAGGATTCGACTAACTCGACCAGGTTGAAACCAGCGTTGTTCAAGGTCAGTTCGCCCGCCTCGATTTTGGACAGATCGAGGATATCGTTGATCAACGACAGCAATGCATCGAATGATTGTCTGATGGTACGTGCCAGAGCCAAATGTGCCGGCGCCAGCGGCTCCCGTTCCAGCAACTCCAGATTGCCCAGCGCTCCATGTAGCGGCGTGCGAATCTCATGGCTCATGGCGGCCAGGAACAGGGACTTGGCCTGGTTCGCCTCGTCCGACGCCCGTTTCGCGGCGCGCAATAATTGCTCGCTGATGACGCGTTGGCTGTTGTCGGTCAAGCCGCATAGCAGCACGGCTCTACCCGCGTAGCGAGTGGGACTGACTACCACGCCCACGTGGCGTATACCGCCATCCGGGGATGACGACTCCCACGACAACTCCATCAAGCTGTTATTTGGCGTGGCGTTGCCGTTTCGGGCATGGCGTTCCAGCAGCATGCGGTAGAACGCCTGTGCTTGGTCGGCAGTGCTGGAGGTCAGTTCCATCGCGAGCGCATTCTGGGCGACAATCTGCCCGGAGTTCGCATCCAGTACGCACAGCCCGACTGGTGCGGTCGCCACCAGCGTACGATTAAATGCCTCGCTTTCGTAGACCTGACGAGCATCGCGCTGCAAGGGTGCGAAAACTCTGCGATCGAAAACGATCACCAGACCCCATAAAATAAACAGTACCAGCAACATCAGGCCTAGGGTCAGCAGCAATTCACTCTGAATACTGCGCAGCACTTTATCCCAGTCGAACGCATAGACTGCCGTCCAGTTCGGGCCAGGCACACGCTGATACAGAAAAAAAGTAGCCCCGATCCGAGTCGAATGGGGCTGGTCGTCGCTCACCTTGAAATGCGGTGCTTGCGCCAGCACCAGTTGCCCCAGTTGCGAGTGCCTGTCGTCCTGTTGATTGACATCGTAAATGTGGGATTTGTCGCTGGACAGAACGAAGAAGCCGGGATCCCGGTTCGGATTGGTAAAGTAGTAGCTGAAATTTTCGAACGGGATCGACGCCACCACAACCGCAATCCGCCGGTCGCCGTCATACACCGGGCCGCCGAATTGGGCGACCAGCATCCCGCTAATCGGATCCCGGTTCAATGGTATCCATACGACTCGGCGCTGTTTCAGCTCAGCCGACGAATACTGGGCCAGCACCGCCTCCACTGCACTGGTTTGACGTTTGATGAAGTCCGCTAGCCGGAATGAAGCATCGATTGCGGGCGCGTATTGTGCCCCCCATGGCGGCACGATCGCGATGAAACGGCCGGCGGGGTCATAGGTATAGCCGCCCAGCGGGTGTCCCAATTCGCTATTGTTCAAGCGCGCGGCGGAAGGGACATCGCGTACCAGCTTCAATAATTCTTCCAGCCGTTCCACATCTTCGGGAGCGGTCAACGTGCTCATCACGCCATACGGAACCTGGGTCAGGTCGAGGCCGGTAATAATAGGCGCCTGGGCAGTCATCAGTTGCGCACGATATTTTTCCAGCGGAATCAAGTCATGCTTGTGCAGCAACCAACGGGCCTCGTAGCTATCCAGGAATTGCTTGAGCCTGGCCTCCATGCGCAGGACTTCAGCGCGCGCATAGTCGCGCTGGGTGGCAAAAACCAGGCTTTGATCATTGATCGCCCGTTGAATCCGTGACGCCAAGGCCAGGCCGACTGAAATCAAAATAAGCACGGTCAGGATGGCGCTGCCAATGTACAACAGCAGTCTCGAATATCGCCCTAATGCCATCGAGGATGGCGGATTCTGGCTCGGCTTGTGACTACGGATAGCTTGTTGCAAGCCGGGGTTGACGGGCATCGACATGCCGCTCAGACCAGGCGGCCAAGCGCTTCAATCAGTTCGATGTCGTTCTTGGCGCCCAGTTTTTTCATGGCGCTGCTTTTCTGTGCGCTGATAGTCTTGATACTGCGATGCGTATGGCGTGCGATGTCAGTCTGCGACATGCCGCGCTTATACAGACGCAGCACTTCCAATTCACGCGGGGTCAGGTCGAACTGCGGAGACAAACCTTTCGGTCGATCGAACATGCGCTCCACCAGACCTCTGGCGGTGACCGGATCGACGTATTTTTGACCGTTCATTGCGCGCCGTATCACGTTCGGCAGCATCGCCAGGTCATCGTGGTTTTTGCTGATAAAACCGACCACGCCGATCGCCATCGCCTGACGGATCACAACCGGATCGTCATGCATCGTCAGCAGGATAATCTTGAGGTCGGGATACATTCGCGCAATACGCAGCAACATATCCAGTCCATCCGGCTGTTCATCGCCGTCGAACGAGAAATCCGTCAGCAATACATTGCAAAGCTGCCGCTCCAGGCCGGCAAAAATCTCGTCGACGTTGCGCGCCATGGACAAGACCCTGATCGACGGCTCGCCAAGCAGGATATTGCGTATGCCGTGCAACACAACAGCATGGTCGTCGGCAAGGATCACGCGGGCTTCGGGCTGTTCAGCAGGGGATGTTTGTTGGGTCAAAGACATATTCTCTTACCTCTTCCGGATGGCAGATTGCCCTTATCAGTTTAGTTATTCTAATGACAATCATATTACACATCTATTTGACAATAAACCAACTTATCCCAGGAATTTTCTTAATCTATTGCACCCAAAACATTCGAAGCATAAAAAAATCGGCGAGGTGTTATGCACACCTCGCCGACCTCGCCACGAACCGCTGATCGTCAGAATGACTCCTGCGGCATTACCTTTTATGTTGGCTTACGCTTGATCATCATGGCGCTGCGACGTAGCCATGATTGACTTCGGCACCTCGCTCCTTAATGATGCCGCCGTCGTTGTTCACAGCACCGAGCGCAGTAAAACCATATTTGGCTTTGGCGACAATAAGCCCGTTACCGTTATCGGTCGTGCCAGCAACTATGACCTTATCCGCCTTCAGCCCCCGCTCCGCATTTCTTGTATCGCGATTGTTGAGATTGCCAATTACCCTCAGCTCCTTATTCACCTGAATTAGCCCACCTGTATTGGTCAGCATCCCGCCGGTGAACTGGAACGAACCCTGAGCATCCAGCCTGCCTTGATTGGTCAGAGTAGCAGCCGTCACCGTCAGATCGCGGCCGGATTTGACCGTACTGGCATCATCAATCGAGACATCGCGCTCCGCTGTCAGCTGCATCGCTCCAAGCGCGTTCAATACGCCGCTTTCCAGATCAACCCCGGCCGCATTGACGATCAGATCGCCGGCCGCCTTGACCGCGCCTTGATAATAGACATCGAGACTATCGCCCGCCGACAGACGTGCATTCCGGCCCGAGGTAAGCAAACCGCCGCCTATCGCAATTTTCCGGTCGGCGCTGATCGTCAAATCGCCTGCCGATTGGACTGTGCTGCCATAAATACCGGCTTTAGCGCCAGCCATCAAACGTATCGCCCCGCCAGCGGTCAGCGAACTCTCATCTATCGCAATCGAACCTGCTTTGACGGTCATATCGGCGCCCGATTTAGCCGCCGCCCCTCCCTCGAAGCCGACCTCGCCGCTCGCGATCAACCCCATCTTCCCGCCTGAGGCCAGCGTGCCACCGTCGACCGTTATCCATCCTGCGCTGTCAACATTCAGCGCACCGGTCGCCTTCACATTGCCGGAAATAGAGACGCCTACGCCGTTCTCGGCGCCGACCATGCGGATGGCGTTGGCGTACATGCTGCCTAACTCGCCAACGTCGATCGAGACCTCAGGCGCCTCGCCTTCATCTGCGACACTGCCATCGTTGACGACAATGCCGCTTTTCGCATCAACCTTGCCGACACCGCCAACCATCAGGACCTCTTTCGCTCGTAGCGCCGCATTCAGTTCGATGCTGCGGGCGAACAGCTCAAGTTTGTCCGTGCTGCTGGCGTTCAGGCCATCGCCAGAGATATCTATCGCCCCCTTCCTGACGTCGAAACCAGCAACCTTACCGTCGCTGCCGAACGCCGGCGCACCGGTGGTCAGCGTCACGCGAGAGGCATTCACGAAGCCAGCGCCGTCAGCCGAAATACCGTTGGGATTGGCGACGATCAACTGGGCTGTCGCGCCGGCGATTTCAGTGATGCCGTTAAGTTGCGTGGCCGACGATCCGATGACTTCGTTCAGAATCACCCCGGCAGTTTTACCGTTCAGTTTTACGTTGCCGTCGATCTGCTGGCCCAGCTGGGTCTGCACCGCCGTCGTGCTGTTGTTCAGGATGAGCCCTTGAGCGCCAACGTTGTAGTCGGTGAATTTATTGTGGGAGACCCCGGCCTGGTTCGGTGCGTTGATCTGGACCACCGGAGTGCCATTCGCGGCAGCTGCGATACCCGGCGCGACCGCTCCGGTCGCGGTGTTCAGGGCGGATTGCGCCAGTGCCGGACTGGCGGCCATGACGGCAACCATCGGCAATGCTGCCAGCACGGCATATGCCACAGGCCGTAAAGTCAACTTCTTGTTTGCGCCGCATCGTACCGCTTGAATATTCGTTTTCATATTCACCTTAAAATTTTAAGTTAGTGGTTCAGCTCAAATAAATTCAAATCGACCAGCACGTGGACGCACCAAGAAGCGCTGCGGTCAGTGATAAACGCGTCACCGGAACGACCACACGTGGGCATGGAAATGATCCTCGGTTAGCTGCCTGGCTCGTTCAGTCCCTCCATGGTTAGGTGAAAAATCAAATCGCCTGCTCACAAAAACAGCGCTGCGATAGGACATTCAGCTTGTTTTTATATTTGGCAGAACGTCAAAATCATGGCGACCTTGCGTCCTCATGGCCATTGTCGAATGCCGCATTTTCATCTGAGGAAATTCCTATTTTCGATCGCTGCAAACAGTTGCCTGCATTGCGGAACACGCGTGACGAAGCTGCCCCGGCGCTTAAAAAAGCAGCGGGAAGCGTTCGATATCGCACGTTGGGAGAGTTACGGAATGTGCTAAGGGAGTACCAGCCGTCACTCGCGGTCGATTACCACACCCACGGACGAGCGCAGCAGAAAATAGGAAGAATAGATGAAGAAGATGATGACCGGACGCGGCGCATTGCGCTTTTCATACGTCCGGCCTAATTAGGCTTGCGCTGCTCGAATCACCTGGATATTTTGCCGCTATCCATGGCCGCTGGTCGTCACCAGGCGAACCCAGTGCGAAGTAGACTCCTCCTCGGACGGCAGCGCGAGGTGCATGCTCCCAGCCTGATACAACGTTGAGTGGTAAGAGATCGAGTTGGCTTTTCTCGATTTTTTTTCCTGCAGGCGCCGCGTGTACTGATCACCGTGTTCCACGATCGCGTTCAGTTTCGACATTAGCTCACTATCATCGATTCCAGCCCCGCTGATTTGCCGCCAGACATTGCATCGCGTCCAGCGTCTGAAGCGCACGTAATTGGTCCGCCATTGACCGTAGCGAGAAGGCAAGGCGCTCCACTCGCATTTGCTCGATACCAGCAACAGCACGGCCTCGATAAACAGCCGGTTGTTGCGGCCCTTGGCACCGGCGTCTCCTTGACGCCCTAGCAGTAACGGCTCCAGTTTCGCCCATTGATCATCACGAAGTTTCATATCACATTCCTATATCTTGTTTGCCATTCACTGATGTTGCTGCCTACATCGCTTAAAACTCGATACAAGAATTTTCGTGCCTATTGATGAGATATCCAATTGGATGAATTACCAATTAACGTTAAGAATTATCCTATTTAACTATGCCGGTTCACTGATCTCAACCCCGCAGCTGTTTGCGGCAAGTGCATAGCTAGCTTCTTATGCAGGCATCGTACGATTGCGCCTGCCAACCATCCGGCATTCAGCCGCGAGTGCCAATAGTTTAGGGTCGCGCTCCCGGCTTTTCGGTAGCAGCAGGGTAATCACCTGGCGCGCAGCATACGTCGCTTCGAGCGGAACCAACGTCAGGCGCGGACTAAATTCGCCGACCCGGCCAGGTAACAGGCTATATCCAACGCCGCCGCTGACCAGATTGATCAGGGAAAAAATATCCGGGGCGCGCATGACAATCCGGGGCAGAAAGCCGGCCCGTTCAAAGCAGCGATCAAAGTCTTGAGCGGTGGCGAATCCTGCGTTCAAGGCGACAAATTTTTCTGCGCGAAAATCCCTAAGGTCGACCTGTCGCCGGCCGGCATACGGTGAATGCAGCGGAGCCGCCAGAAGAACCTCGTCATGAAACAGGGGCACGGCAGCCAGCGCCTGATTGTCATTGGGGCCATGCAGGCCGATCACTATCGCATCCAGCCGTCCATCCGCCAGCTGTTGCAGCAACTCCCGATTGGAGCCCAATGTCAGGTCGATGTCGAGGTCTGGCCGGCGTGACTTGAGCCCGATCAGCAATTGCGGGATGCAGCGCAAGGTCAAGGAATACAGAGCGCCGATCTTGAGTCGGGTCGCATTAAAGCCCGCGGCCTCGCGTACTTTTCGCACGCCTTCTTCGCATTCCTCGCATGCCCGTTGCGCATATTCGACAAAGGAGTAAGCGGCCGGCAACGGAATCAACTGACGTCCTGCGCGCTTGAACAGGGGACAGCGCAGCGCCTCTTCCAGCGAATGCAAAGCGCGATGCACGCTGACCGTGCTTTGCCCAAGGCTCTCCGATACCCGCGCCATGTTGTTGTGCGTCATGAAAGCGAGAAAGACTTCAAGTTTTTTCAGCGTGATCGCTTCATCGATTGCCATCCTTCCCCCGCAGTCATTCGTGTAGACAAGCTATCTCGATATTACAAGCCCGATTTCATTCACTTTACAGTAATGACAGTTCAACAAGGTTTATTGAAGTATTGGACCGACAACTTTATTGTGCAATCACCGTGGTCAATTTATCGGAGTGAGCATGCCAGCCAGCGCCCAGCTTGATCCGCAGTGGAGTAAGCGCCGAACCGAGAAAAGCCGGCGCCTGGCGCTGGTGCGGCATCTGGCCGACGGTCCGGTATTGCGCAGCGATGACATCGTCACCGCGTTGGAAGAATTGATCGCACCGGGTGACCGTGTGGCATTGGAAGGCAACAACCAGAAGCAGGCTGATTTTCTGTCCGGCGCGCTGGCCCGGGTCAATCCCGCCAAAGTGAACCGGCTGCACCTGATCATGCCCAGCGTCAGCCGGCCGGAACACCTCGAACTGTTCGAGCGCGGCATCGCCCGCAAGCTCGATTTTTCCTATGCAGGTGCGCAAAGCCTGCGCATTGCGCAGTTGCTGCAAGACGGCTTGCTGGAAATCGGCGCGATTCATACCTACCTCGAACTGTATGCCCGCCTGTACCTCGACCTGACGCCGAATGTGGTGCTGGTCGCCGCATTCAAGGCCGATCGCCAGGGCAATCTGTATACCGGTGCCAGCACCGAAGACACGCCGACGCTGGTCGAGGCGGCCGCCTTTCGCGACGGCATAGTCGTCGCTCAGGTCAATCAGATCGTCGACGATCCGGGCCAGCTGCCACGAGTCGATATCCCCGGCTCCTGGATCGATTTTGTGGTGCAGTCCGAGCAACCGTTTTTCCTGGAACCGCTGTTCACCCGCGATCCCCGGCTGATCAAGCCGGTACACATATTGATGGCGATGATGGCCATCCGCGGCATCTACGAACGGCATCAGGTGCAGTCGCTCAATCACGGCATCGGCTTCAATACCGCTGCGATCGAACTGATCCTGCCGACTTACGGCGAACGGCTCGGCCTCAAGGGCAAGATCTGCAAACACTGGACGCTGAACCCGCATCCGACCCTGATCCCGGCGATCGAAAGCGGCTGGGTGAAAAGCGTTCACTGCTTCGGCGGCGAACTGGGCATGGAGGATTACGTCGCCGCCCGCCCCGACATCTTCTTCACCGGCCGCGACGGTTCGATGCGCTCCAACCGCGCCCTGTGCCAATTAACCGGGCAATACGCGATTGACCTGTTCATCGGTTCCACCTTGCAAATGGATGGGCTAGGCAACTCATCCACCGTGACCCGCGGTCGTCTGAGCGGTTTTGGCGGCGCCCCCAATATGGGCCACGATCCGCGCGGGCGGCGTCACGCCAGCCCGGCCTGGCTTGATTTGATCGAGACCGACGACCCGCTGGCGCGCGGCAAGAAGCTGGTCGTGCAGATGGTTGAAACGTTCCAGAACGGCAGCCAGCCGACCATCGTCGAGACGCTCGACGCAGTGGAAGTGGGCCGTGCATCCGGCATGCCGCTGGCACCGGTCATGATCTATGGCGATGACGTGACGCACGTATTGACGGAGGAAGGCATCGCCTATCTCTATAAGGCGCGCTCGCTAGAACAACGTAAAGCCATGCTGGCCGCCGTCGCCGGCGTCACGCCGGTCGGCATGACTCACGATCCGGCCGGCACTGCCGACTTGCGCCGGGAAGGACTGATAGCACTGCCCGAAGACCTCGGGGTACAGCGTAGCGAGGCGACCCGTTCCCTACTGGCTGCCAAGAGCCTGGCTGACCTGGTGCTTTGGTCCGACGACCTGTACGCACCGCCCGCCAGATTCCGGAGTTGGTAATGATTGCTGCTGCCCTGTTTGATCAGCACCGCATGCATCCTGCCGCCGAGCAGGAATACACGCCGTACTCGCCCCCGCCGACCGCGCCCTTGCCCGAATATCTGGCCGACCTGGTGGTGGCGGCACTGATCGATGAGGTCACGCTGACCCCAAAACCCGGCCTGGTCGATATGCGCAGCCGCGGCGCGCACCGCGATCTCAGCTGGGCATTGATGTGTCATTCGGCGTGGGCGCTGCACTCCACCTTCCATGCGATGGCCGTTGCAGGACAGAGCATGGCCGACCTGCAAAGATTGCGCGAGCACATTGGCTTCCTTGGTCGCCAGGGCGAGGCGAGCATGATGCGCGCCACCGGCGACATCAACTCCCATCGCGGGGCAATCTGGGCCCTCGGCCTGCTGGTGACCGCCGCGGCGCAGGATTGCAACGCACTGGCACCGGCAGCGGTGGCTGCCCGCGCCGGCGTACTGGCGCGCATACCAGACCCATTTTCCCCTGTACTGACCGGCAACAAGGGGCAACGCGCGTGCCACGAGTACCGGGTTGGCGGTGCACGAGCGCAAGCGCAAGCGGGATTTCCGCATGTCATCGAGATCGCACTGCCCTGCCTGGAACGCTCCCGTGCACGCGGCGACAAGGTCAACGACGCCCGCCTCAATGCCTTGCTGGCGGTGATCGCCGAACTCGACGACACCTGCATCCTGTCGCGCGGCGGCACAGCAGCGCTGGCCTCGGTGCAAGCCGGTGCGCAGCGGGTGCTGGCCGCAGGCGGCGCCGCCAGCCCACACGGCCGAAGCGTGCTGCGCCAGTACGAGGAAGAGCTGCTGGTCTTGCATGTTTCGCCGGGCGGTGCGGCCGACCTGCTGGCGGCGACGCTGTTCCTGGACCAGCTCAGGACGGATTTTGTTCATTAACCAAAAGAGGAAATCCATGGAAAAAATCTTCTATGAATATCCGGCAGGGGCACCTGCCTCAGAACGTGTGTTGGCCGGCGTGGTTGCCTCCGGCGACCTGGAAGTCCTGCTGGAACCGCCGTCGGCAAGCCACGTCACCAGCGTCGCCATCAACACCTCGGTGCACGGCAAGAGCCGCGTCTGGCAAGCGCTTTTGACGCGCATTTTCGCCAGTGCGCAACTGCCGGCGGCCCGGATCGAGATCAATGATTTTGGCGCGACGCCGGGCGTGGTACGGCTGCGGATCGAACAAGCGTTTGAAGAATTGCATCATCCGCACCAGCGCGTGAACAGAAAATGAGGCATCCATGAACAGCGCGAAATCGTCATCACTGCTGCAACGCGACAGCTTCATCGAACTGGATGCCCGCAGCCGGGCCCGCACCTTGCTGGACGCCGGTTCGATGCACGAACTGATCGGCCCCTTCGATCGCGTCACATCGCCCTGGCTGGCCCTGCAAGGCGTGGTCGCGCAGTCGGATGACGGCGTGGTGGTCGCCAAGGGCACATGCGACGGCCAGCCATGCGTCGTATTGGCGATCGAAGGCGCCTTCCAGGGCGGCAGCCTGGGCGAGGTCGGCGGCGCCAAGATTGCCGGCGCCCTGGAACTGGCGGCCGCCGATAACCGCAAAGGCATCCCGACCACGGCAGTCATCCTGTTTGAAAGCGGCGGCGTGCGCCTGCAAGAGGCCAATCTCGGGCTAGCGGCGATTGCAGAAATCCATTCGGCCATCGTTGATCTGCGCCGTTACCAGCCGGTGATCGGCATCATTGCCGGCACCGTCGGCTGCTTCGGCGGCATGGCGATCGGCGCCGCCCTGTGCAGCTATCTGATCGTTACGCGCGAGGCGCGGCTCGGCCTGAATGGGCCGGCGGTGATTGAGCAGGAAGCTGGCATCGCCGAATGCGACTCGCGCGACAAACCGTTCATCTGGAGCCTGATCGGCGGCGAACAGCGCTACCGCTGCGGATTGGCCGACATCTATGTCGAAGACGATGCCCAGCACATCCGCAGCGTAGTCGGCGACTTGTTCCGGCGCGGCGTCCCGTATCAGCACCGCAGCGATCTGCACCAGGACTTCCTGCGCTGCCTGGCTGAAGTCGATACCAGCGCGCAGGCGACACCGGAAGCGGTGCGTGCGATTTACCGGAAAGGATTCTCAACATGAACCCAAGCATTGCACCGAGTCGCGGCGCACTCTGGTTTTCAATCTTGACCGGCGATGCCACGCCGATCGCAGGCTATCCAGCCTCGGTGCGGGTGGCCGACGCCGACCTGGCAGGCCGCAGAGCGCGTTACCTGGCAGTGGTGCCCGATCCTGCCAATCGGTTTCCGCGTGCGCGCAGCGGCGAAGTCGGCCTGATCGAAGGCTGGCAGCTGGCCCGGGCGGTACAGGAGTTGATGGCCGCCGACCGCGGCGCCGGCAAGACCCCCATCGTTGCCGTGATCGACGTCGCCAGCCAGGCCTATGGCCGGCGCGAAGAAGCTTTCGGCATCCATCAGGCGCTGGCGGCCGCCGCCGGGGCTTATGCGCAAGCCCGTCTGGCCGGCCATCCGGTGCTTGGCTTGATTGTCGGCAAAGCCATGTCCGGCGCTTTTCTCGCGCATGGCTACCAGGCCAATCGCCTGATCGCGATCAATGATCCCGCAGTGACGGTGCATGCCATGGGCAAAGAATCGGCGGCGCGCATCACGTTGCGTTCGGTCGATGCGCTGACAGCCCTCGCTGCGACCATACCGCCGATGGCTTACGACATTGCGAGTTTTGCCTCGCTCGGCCTGTTATGGCGATGCCTGACGCTTGACCAGCCGGCGCAGCCGTCCGCGGCCGATATCCACACGGTCGAGCACAGCTTGCGCGAGGCGTTGGCAAGCGTCAGGGCCGATCCCGGACGCGATCTTGGCAGTCGCCTGGATGCCAAACACCGCCGCGCATCGGTCACGGTAAGAGAGATGATGCGGACGCAATGGTCGCGTGACGACTCCCAAGCTGCAATGCAATTGCGGCTGGACTGAAGGACAGCACATCATGATCATTTATGGCGTGGCGCTACTCGCCATCTGTACCCTGCTCGGCTTGTTCGTGGGCGACCTGCTCGGCGTCGCGCTCGGGGTCAAGGCCAACGTCGGCGGCGTCGGCTTTGCGATGCTGTTGCTGATACTGATCGCCGATCGCCTGCAACGCACGCAGCTGCTGCCGGCTTCCATCCCCGGCATCGGCTTCTGGACTGCGATGTATATCCCCATCGTGGTCGCGATGGCGGCGCAGCAAAACGTGGTCGCCGCACTCAAGGGCGGACCGGCAGCGGTGCTGGCGGGCGTGCTTGCGGTGGTCGTCAGCTTTGCGCTGATTCCTGCCATCGACCGTATCGGCCGGGCCAAATCGGCCACTCAACTGCAGCCTGCCGACCAGACTGAACAGGAAACAGCATGAGCGCCATGCTGACCAGCCTGCTGGTCAAAAACGGCCTGCTGACCGCCTTTGCGGTGATCGGCATCACGATGTGGATTTCCTACTTCCTGTCGGCCAGACTGACGCGTGGAAAGCTGCACGGCTCGGCATTGGCAATCATGATCGGCCTGCTGCTGGCGTATGTCGGCGGCGTGCTTAGCGGCGGCAAGAACGGCATCGTCGATATCAAGCTGTTCAGCGGCATCGGCCTGATGGGCGGCGCCATGCTGCGCGATTTTGCCATCGTCTCGACCGCTTTCGGCGCAACCTTGAGCGACATGCGGCGTTGCGGCCTGAGCGGCGTCATCTCGCTGCTGGTCGGGGTGGTGCTGTCGTTCGTCATCGGCGCCGGAGTCGCTTACGCATTCGGCTATACCGATGCCATCAGCATGACCACCATCGGCGCCGGGGCGGTGACTTATATCGTCGGCCCGGTCACCGGCGCGGCGATTGGCGCGAGTTCCGAGGCGATGGCGCTCAGCATCGCCGCCGGACTGGTCAAGTCGGTGCTGGTGATGGTCGGCACGCCATTCGCCGCCAAATATATCGGCCTCGACAATCCGCGCACGGCGATGATCTTCGGCGGCATGATGGGCACCACCAGTGGCGTCTGCGGCGGCCTGGCTGCGCTCGATCCCAAGCTGGTTCCCTACGGCGCGATGACCTCGACCTTTTACACCGGCTTGGGTTGCCTGCTGGGGCCGTCGCTGCTGTTCTTCGCTACCAAAGCATTGGTGGGATAAGAGCGCTCTATAGCATGATCGGATATCACCTCCCTGACGCCGACCAGCACGCTCCGCGTCCACATGATTTGCTGTGGATCACAGATCCGGCCGCATTGTCGGTGACCTGTCCTCTGCCGCCGTGGGCGACCGCAGCATGGCTGGCCCGGGCGCCGCTAGTGATGCGGCGTGAACTGGTCAGCGACCCCGACTATATCCCGGTCGGGCTGCGCGGCACGCATCGCAGCCAACGCGCCAAGGCATATCTGGCGCGTCAGGCAGTAGCGCGTTGCGTTACGCCGGAACAGCTGGTCAGCGGAGCAGCCTGGCATAGGCATAGTCAATCTCGGCTGTGCGCCTTCCCTGCATTCAAGGCACTCGCTACCCTGGCGCCGTCGCTGCTGGCGTCCGGCCTGTGCTGGGGACCAACCGGCAGCGTCGGCTTTGCGCTTGCCAGCGGCTTGCCGGTGCTGCGCTTGGAGAGCGATCTCGATCTCATCGTGCGCGCATGCAAGCCGCTCAGCACCGCTCAGACGGCATTGCTGCTGGCACTGAGCGCAGCGTCAATTTGCCGCATCGATATCCAGATCGAGACCGGCCATGGCGCTTTCTCCCTGTCCGAATGGACCAATGGTCATCGGCGGGTATTGCTGAAGACCGACCATGGGCCGTTGCTGACCGAGGACCCGTGGCGCCAGATCGCTTAATAAGAGGCTATCGACAAATGCTCACGACGACAAAACTGCTCCTGAATGCAGTGTGTATCTGCGCCTTGCTGGCAGCTTGCAATGACAGCAGACACAACCGTCCCGTCACGTCACCAGCGCAGGCGGCTGGAATCATTGATCAATTTGAAGTCGTCTCCAGCGTGCCGGCATTCAACGGCGTCACTCCGCCTGGCGCGTCCGGCCCCTATCAAGTCATTACCGGCATCGTGCATGGCAAGCTCAATCCGAGCGCGCCGGACAACGCCGGCATCGTTGACCTCCAGCATGCGCCGCTGGATGCCGACGGTTATGTAGCCTACACCACCGACGTCGTGATTCTGCGGCCGCAAAACGCGCACAATGCCAGACGCGTGCTTTTTTACGATGTCGTCAATCGCGGCAACAAACTCGGCCAAACCGTCTTCATCGGCGGCGGCCCGCTGGTCAGCGGAACGACACCCGCGGCAAGCATGCCGTCGTTGCTGCAATACGGCTACACCATCGTCTGGAGCGGCTGGCAGGGAGACATCGCGCAGACCGGCAATGGCGCAAGCGCGGCAGTTGGCACCCGCTTCCCGAGCGTCACCCAGCCGGACGGCAGCGCCATCACCAGCCTGAGCCGAGAAGAGTTCATCCCCGATACCACGGCAGGACCACCAAACACCATTCCATTGAGCTATGCGCCGGCGTCGAGCGCGGATCGCTCCGAAGTCATTTTTACTGCGCGCCAGTCATGGCGCAATGGAGCCGGCCGACAAGACTACGCCGCGCCATCAGCGCCGGTAGACACCTGGAGCTATGTCCAGACTGCCAACGGTGCGACTGCTGTCTCATTCACACCGCCAGCCACCGTGCCCGGCCCCGGCGCCATCCCGGTAGCGCCGGATGCGGGAACCATCTACAGCTTCGTGTACCGCGCCAAAGATCCCAAGGTCAATGGGATCGGCTTGGCGGCGGTACGGGATTTGATTTCCTTCCTGCGCTACAACGCGCACGATGCGCAAGGCAATCCCAATCCTTTGAACGACCTGAAGACTGCCGCCTGTGCCGCCGGCGCAAATTGCGCTGACCAACCGACCACCAATGTCGACATTGCGATCGGCGAAGGCATATCGCAATCCGGCCGCTTCTTGCGTGATTTCCTGTACCTGGGATTCAACCGGGATGCGCACGGCAATAAGGTCTTCGATGGCTTGATACCCGTGATTCCAGGCGCGCGCAAAACCTGGCTCAACACCCGCTTCTCGCAGATCGGCCGCTGGTCGAAGCAGCACGAAGACCACTGGATGCCGGGCGATCAATTCCCGTTTGCCTATAACGTCATCACGGACCCGCTGAGCGGAATGACCGACGGTCTGTTGCGCAAGTGCACAACCAGTGACACCTGTCCCAAGGTCATGCAGCTGGACGGTAGTTTTGAATGGTGGGGCGGCCGCGCATCATTGGTGCTCACCGACGGCGCAGGCCGGGATGTGAGCTTGCCCGACAACGTCCGCTATTACCTGGTCGCCAGTACCCAGCACGGCGGCGGCGCCGGCGTCGCTTCCGGCGTGCTGACTTTGCCTCCGGCTGGCAGTCTGTGCCAGTTCCCGAACAATCCGGCAAGCCTGAACCCGGTAGCCCGGGCGCTGATTCCGGCGTTGGAAAGGTGGCTGACGCACGGCACGCCGCCACCGCCGTCCCGCTACCCGACGGTTGCCGCCGGCGAACTGGTCGCGACCAGCCAGACTGCGCTTGGCTTTCCCGACTTGAGCAATATCGTCGTGCCGAACGGCGTCAACGCTACGCCGACTGCGATCAGCCTGGCATACGACGGCAACGCGATTGTCAACCAACTGTTCGTGACCGATTACAGCAACGCGGTCCCGCTTGCCGATCTGTCCAGGCAGTACACCATCCTGGTGCCGAAGGTTGACCGCAACGGCAACGAGACTGCGGGCATCCTGGTGCCGGATCTGGCTGTGCCGCTGGCCACCTATACCGGTTGGAACCTGCGCACCAACGGCCATGCGGTCGGCGAGGCATGCAGCGCGGCCGGCGCGGCGATTCCATTCGCCATCAACCAGGCGGCCAAGACCGGCGGTGCGGACAGTCGTGCTGCGCTGGCCGATCTTTATAGCGGCCGGGCAGATTATCGAAGCAAGGTCAGCGCCGCTGCCAACGCGCTGGTCAGCCAGGGCTATCTGCTGCAACTGGACGCCGACAATGTATTCAGCGCCAATGCCGATCGCATCTCGGCTGCGCTGATTCCTCTGCCCTAGCAGCGCGTTGGCATAGAGACCGCAATGAGCATCCTGTTCACGTTCCCAGGCCAAGGCGCGCAGCAGCCCGGCATGCTCCACGCACTGCCCGATCATCCCGAGACCCGGCGCGCGTTGGCTGAGGCTGGCGACGTGCTTGACGCCGATCCCCTGCTGCTGGATACAGCACAAGCGCTGGCATCGACTTACGCGGTCCAGCTATGCCTGCTGATTGCAGGCGTCGCCATGGCCCGCATCCTGGGCGCGCAGCAAGCCGGCCCCGACATGGTCGCCGGCCTGTCGATCGGGGCCTATCCGGCGGCGGTGATTGCCGGTGCACTGGACTACGCCGACGCGCTGCGGCTGGTCGAGCGCCGCGCACGGTTGATGGAGAGCGCCTATCCGCGCGGTTACGGCATGGCGGTCATCAACGGCCTTGATCGAGATCAGCTGGCGCCATTGATCGCCCGGGTACACACGGCGTCGCATCCGGTCTATCTGGCCAATCTCAATGCGCCGCAGCAGATGGTGATTGCCGGCGCCGACCACGCCTTGCGCGCGGTCATGCTGCTCGCTATTGAATGCGGCGCGACCAGGGTCGAACGACTGGCGGTCAACGTGCCCTCTCATTGCCCGCTGCTCGATGCCGCAGCGGCCGCCATGACGACGGCTTTTTCCGAGATCGCGGTGCAGCGCCCGCAGTTGAGCTACCTGAGCACCGCTGCGATACGTCCACTTTCCGAGCCGACCCGCATAGCCGACGATCTGGCCAACAATATGGCGCGTCAGCTGCACTGGTCCGATACGGTCCGCCTGGCATGGGAACGCGGCGCCCGGCTGGCGTTGGAGATGCCGAGCGGCAGCGTACTGAGCGACCTCAGCGCGCCGATATTCACGGACGGCCTTGCCATCGCTTGCGACCATCATCGGCTCGATACGCTGCTGGCGCTGATCGCACGCGAGCGGTTGGCGTTGTAACCCGGCTGCGTCCAATAGGCTCCAACCTGCTGCACCAATAAAAAAGCCCCTTCTCGTTACCGAAAAGGGGCTTGCTCGATGACCGCGGTGTGCGGCCATCAGTTTGACACTATTGCAAAATTACTTCTGAATCCAGGCATCAGTCCAGTTGCTGCCGACACCCGGCTCGTAATGCGCCGGGGATTGACCGCACCAGCCCGAATTCGGGAACGGTTTGCACTCGTACGAATTGCCGTTATTGGTCACGACATCGCCTGCTGCATACGTATTACCAGCTTGGTACGCAGTACCGCCACCGGCAGGCGCCTTCGGCGTTACCGTCAATTTGAATTCGCCCGCACGCGTTTGACCTTTAGTCTCGCCTTCAGCGCTGGTGGCGACAACTCCGATGGTGTAAGTCGTGGTGCTGTCGACCAATCCCGGCACGATCAAGAAATCACGCTTGGTAGTAGGGGTACCGCCAACGTCCTTCGAAGCAGTCCATTTGTAAGAGACGCCGCCCTTGAAGCCCGAAGTGGCTGTGAGCTTGGCAGGCGTACCCGCCACCAGCGTATCCGGACCGGTGATCTTGGTGGTTCCGCTAGGAGGCGTACCGCCGTCGCCCGCCTTGGCCTTGACCGTCACGGTATGGCTGGCGGAAGACGATGCTTTGCCGTCGTTGGCCGCAACCTTGAAGGTAAAGCTGGTGTCTTTATCCAGGCTAGGCGCTGTGAAATTCAATGCAGCACCGTTACGCGTTGCCGTAATGCCTGCCGGCACGGTCCAGGTATAAGTCAGCGCATCGCCGTCCGCATCGCTTGAACCGGCTGCAGACAATGCGACGTTTTGCGCTGCGTTGGCCGAGGACGGACCGGAAATCTTGGCTACCGGAGGCTGGTTGACCGGTGGCTCAGTGCCGCCGCCATTGCCGCCGCCTTCGCCCGGGACGTTCTGGTCAATCGCAAAGTTGTATTCCTTGCCGCTGCCGAAGATCGAATTCTCGGTAGCGCTCTTGATCGGCACCACTTTGCCGTCGCTGCCCAATTGTCCGACCTTGACGCGGGAAGAATCATTATTCACTTTTTGCGCCAGAGCATAGATCCATTCTGCGGCTTTCATTTGGCTAGCGGCGACCGAAATGGTGTGCTTTTCGAGATCGCTGCCGCGGGTTTTGTCGAACACGCGCAGCGTGATTTCCATGCCAGCCTTGACTTCGCCGCCCTGGAGTGGACCCATCGCTTTCCAATTGGACGCCACGGCGCCGGCGACATCAACGTCGGAACAGGCATAAAACGCTTCATGGCTATCGCTACGTTGCCAGACGTTATAGATAACCCGCTTGCCAGTCATGCCGGCGGGAATCTTCACTTTCATTTTGGTATTGGTTTCGGCAGGCTGCTCGCCGACTTCGCCGATCAGTTGCAAATCATCCCAACGCAGGGCGCGGCTACCGTCGTAGCTATCTTTGCTGATGTAGTTTTTAAAATACTCGGTTGCGTGCGGCGCTGTCTGGAGATATTGCAGCTCTACCACGCCATTGGCGTCAGGGGTGATCGTGGTGCGCTTCCAGTCAGCGATCGAATCGAGGCCGTCGCGGGCGGTCTTGCCGCCGGCGCATAGCAGGCCGTCCGGCACTACCTCTTTGTGTTTGCCATTGGCGCTGCCTTGGGCATTGCTCATCCAATCATAAATAATGCCGTTACCGTTTTTCCCGATGACTGCCTTGCAGCCAGCAGTTCTCGGGCCTTCCGGATCGTCACTGGTCTTGCAATAATATTCACGGCTAGGAGGATTGACCATCGAACCGTGCGCGGAAGCCAGATTCGGCGCCAGCGACATCGCCACTGCCGCCAATTGGGTCAGTACGAGTACAGGTGCGACGGTGTTCAGCAATTTCTTTTGTTTGGGTGTGGATTGTTTCATTAGAAGCCTTTGGGAAAACGATAAAAATTGATCGGATACCTTGCGATGCCGACATTGACCCAAGGTCGTTGCGCGTCAGCCGGTACCGATGACGTCTCCGGAAAACCGCGGGCAACATCGCTCGCGCAGCGTTACATCTGTGTTCTCGGATAGCTGCATTTTTTCAGAGTCATCCCGGCAGCCCAATCATTCTCAAAGAAATCCAAATACCCGCTCGCAAACTGCTGCGCACATCAGGCATGCTCTTCTTCCCCCATGGCGTAGGCAGGCAGCACCAGCCGGAAACAGCTGCCGCGCCCGACTTCGGATGCGACCTCGACCAAGCCGCCATGCCGCTCCATCACCGTGCGCACAAACGGCAAGCCCAAGCCAACGCCGTTGCGCGCGCTCTGGCAGCGCTTGTCGACCTGGAAAAACGGATCGAACAATTGCGGCAACGCCTGCTCGGGAATGCCAATGCCCTGGTCCTGCACGCTAAGGCAAACATATTGTTGCGCCCGCTCCATCCGCAGCACGATGGCAGACCCCGGAGGCGAATATTTGACCGCATTGTCGAGCAGGTTGACGGTGGCACGCAGCAGCATGTCGTAATTGCCGCTTACCCAGAGATTGCCGCCATCGTCGTCGGGAGCCAGCAAGGCGATCTGCTTCTGGTCCGCGGCGCCGCCGATCTGGTCCAAGGCTTCGCTCGCCAGCTCATTCAAGGTGAGCGGTAAAAAGCTGGCCGGGTCCAGATGTTCGGCGCGCGACAATTGCATGAAGTCCTGTGCCACGCGCAGGCTGTAATTGGTCAGCCGCCGCAGATCGTCGAGGAAGGCCTCGCCGCCGCCCGACTCGCCCTGTCCGTCCTGTTGCTCGATCAGGGCCAGCATGGTGGTCAGCGGATTGCGCAAGTCGTGCGCCATATAGCGCAAAGCCTGACGATCGTTGACCACCGTTTCCTTGACGTCCTGGATATCGACAAAACTGATCAGCTTGGCAGCGCCATCGGCTTCATTCAAAAAGGCAAACGGCGTCACCAGCAGCAATTGTTCGCGCTCGCCCATCGTCACTTCCGACACACAGATGGCTTCGCCATCCTGGCTCTGCGCCCGGCAGCCGGCCGCCAGTCCCAGAATCGCCTCTTCGGCAACCCCGATCGAAGCGCCATCCGATGCATACGCTTTCAACATCGCATTGGCTTTGTCATTGCACAGCACGATCCGGCCGTCCTGCTCCAGGAAGATCGGATACGGCAGCATGTTGATCACGCCGGCATAGGCTTCCTGCCAGACGCGAATCTGGCGCATGGCTTGTTTGATTTCATGCAGGGGCTGCATCAGGTTGGCCGCGCCGTTGCGGTCGTTGACCTCGGACTGTGCGGCAAAACCCATGACACTGGAGAGTTGCCGCAGCTCGGCCAGTTCGTGCTTGAGCAAGCGATGCGTACCCGCCAGCCTGCGCCACGCATAAGCAGCGTAGACCAGCATGCAGCACACCAGCGTGGCGCTGACCGGCAGCCACACATGCTCGAACGCCAGCAGCGCCGTCGCGACCGCGAAATAGGCAACGATCCAGAGCAGCGCAAAACGATGCATGCGGCTGCCCGGCGCCAGCATGCAAATCAGCATCAGGCCCAGCACCACCGTCAGGCTGATGCTGCTCTTCCACCATTCCGGCACGCCGTGCATGACGCGCCCATCCAGCAATGCCTGCGTCACCAGCGCATCGACCTGGTTGCGGCTCATGCTTTGCTCGGACAGGGAAGAAGTATTAAAGCTGCCGGAGGCCTCGAACGCCTGATGCCCAACAAACACAATGCGATTGGCAAAGGCGGCAGCGGGAATCCGGCCCTTCAGCACGTCGACATACGAGTACTGGGCCAGGTCCATCTTGCTTGGCAGGATCAGCATCAATACATCCGCCATCTGCTGGGTCATCGACAACATCTGGCGCTGCGCCAGCAGGCGGATATCGCTGAACGGCAAGTGCATGCCCGCTACCCGGATCGCCTCCAGGGCGATGTGCGGCAGTTCGGCGCCGCCGCTGCTTTGATAGGGAAAAATCCCGCGCACCACCTTGAAGTTGCCGACCATGAAGTTGCGATGGCCAAGCGCCGCCACCGCTTGCGTCACCGCCGGTGTCGGCGCCAGCAGTTGCTTGTCGTCGGCCGCCGCGCTGCCGCCGCTGGAGGACATCGGCACCACCACCCGGCCATTTTTTGCGATCGCATCGGCCAGCGACTGGCCGGGCGGACTCGGGCTGACAAAATTCATATTGAACACCACGCTCCGCGCCCGCTGCAAATGCGCCAGCAGTTTGGCATGCGTGGCGCGCGCAAAGCTGTCGCGCTGTCCCAACTCGTCTATCGTCTTTTGATCGAGATTGATGACCGTCACCCGTTGCGAATTTGGCTGCGGCAGCAGGTCCAGGACGACATCGTGATGAATCCGGTCGATCGAGGCAAACATCGCTTCGGTGGCCGGTTGGGCGCCGATGACCGCGATCGCCACCACGCACAGCCCGAAGATCAGGTCGGTCAGACGTATGCGCGGCAGGGCTTGACGCAATACTGCGAACGGCATGGCTACAGTGGTGGTGTTGGACATGGATGGCTCCCCCTGATGGTCGCGTTGTCTGATCCGGGTCGATCGGGAACAGCGCTCATTCTGGGACAAATCCGAGTGCTTCCATAGGTGCCGGCATCCCAGATTCGGCGGGGCGAAATCTCATTTATTTGATAGGACAAATCCTATGCACATCCGCTTTAAGACTTTATTCAGATTTGTTTCCAGCGATCCGACAGTTCCCCACAATCCGTCCTTAGCAAGACACGCTCCGTGTGGCTTTGCATGACTTATAGCGCGTGAACCGCATCAATTCACGCTCCTTTCGACGCTTAACTGTTATGAAGATATTTATGAAACTTTCCTCACTCGCCATCGCAGCATCCTTATGCCTGTGCACTGCCGGCGCAATGGCAGCCGACGGCGGCAACATCAATTTCACCGGCAAGATCGTTGCCACCACTTGCGAAATCCCTAGCGGCAACATCGACGTACCGATGGGCGTCGTCACCAAAGACGCACTCGCCGAAGCCGGCACCGAAAGCGCTCCGGTGCCTTTCAAGATCCAGCTGAACAAATGCGACACGCAATTGGAAGGCGTCAGGGTGACATTCGAAGGCCAGACCGACGAAAACAATAGCGAATTGCTCAAGATCGGCACCGGTGCTCCTACCGATGCCGCCGGCGTCGCGATCAAACTCGCGGACAAAGACGACCACGCGGTTGCGATCAACTCGGAATCCCAGGAGTACCAATTGGCGCCGGGCGACAACAGCCTGGACTTCAAGGCCAACTACGTCTCCACCGAGACCGAAACGAAGGCCGGCGCCGCCAATGCGACTGCCGCCTTCAAAGTGACTTACCGTTAATTTCCCCGTTCTGCACAAGGAAGCGCCGGTGCGCCGGCCTTCCTCATTCCTTCCACCCGCGATGGCCTTGCCCATCCCGACATTGGAGCCACGACCATGAACACCCATCGAACACGGCGCTTGCTCGCCGGCTGCATCCTTTCCTGCTGTGCCATCCAGTCGGCCAGCGCCGGCGTTGTGGTCGGCGCCACCCGCGTCATTTTCGAAGAGAAACAACGGGAAGCGAGCGTCCCGATCAAGAATGCCGACAAGTCGCCGTTCGTGGTCCAGGCATGGGTCGATACAGCCGCCGAGAGCGATCAGAAAAAAGCCCCTTTCTTCGTCACGCCGCCGCTGTCGCGGCTCGATCCCGGCAAGGAAAACCTGCTGCGCATCATGCGCACCCGCAGCAATCTGCCGACCGACCGCGAGTCGGTGTTCGGCATGAACATCAAGGAAATCCCGGAGGCATCGGATAAGCAAAACGTGCTGCAGATCGCCATCCATACCCGCATCAAATTGTTTTATCGGCCGGCAGGGCTGGAAGGCAATGCCGCCGAAGCGGCGCAAAAACTCAGCTGGCAGCTGGTCCCGGCAGAAGGCGGCAAGGGGCTCGCGCTGCGGGTCCACAATCCGACGCCGTTCCATGTCACGTTCGCCAGCGTCAAGCTGAACGGCGCCGCGCACGAAGATCTGGACTTGGAAACCGCGCCGCCGCTGACCGATGTCAGCTACCCGGTCAAGAGCTTGAAAGCGATACCGGCGCAGCCGCTCAGCGTGAGTTTCCAGACCATCAATGACTACGGTGCGACCGGCAACGCCGCGCAGGCCGAGGTCCGCTCCGGCGCAGCTGCCGCAAAAACCGACTGATTCTCTCATTTTCCTTGGGCCGCCATGTACGCACTGCCTTCCCGTTTCAAACTCAGAGCCCTGGCGCTCTTGATCGCCATGCCGGCACTGCTGGCCGCCGGCAAGACGGCGCTTGCAGAGAATAAATTCAACGCCAGCTTTCTATCGTTTGGCGGCGGTCCTGCCGATATCGCGCTCGACACCTTCGCCAAAGACAACGTGGCGCTGCCCGGCGTGCATCTGGTCGACGTCACCATCAACGGTGAAAAAAGCGGTCAGCATGATGTCCGTTTCGAGGCTCCCGCCGACGGCAGCCACGGCGGCGCGCAAGCGTGCATGACATCCACCCTGGCGGCGGCGCTAGGCGTCAACCTGCCCGCCTACCCGCTGCTGGCGGCACTGGCGCCGGATGAGTGCGCCGATATCGCGCTCACCATGCCGGGCAGCCAGGTGAGTTTCGACCCGGGACCGCAGGTGTTGACGGTCACCGTGCCGCAAGCGTCGATGAGCAGCCAGCCGCGCGGTGCGGTGCCGCCCTCGCAATGGGACGAAGGCATCAATGCCGCCATGCTCGACTACCGGCTCAGCGCCGCCAAGAATCATCGCAGCGACAGCAGTGGCAACGGCGGTGGCGACGGGCCGGGGGTGCAGTGGTATGCCAGCCTGCAATCCGGCGTCAATCTCGGCCCCTGGCGCTTTCGCACCAGCAGCACCATCAACCGCGATGCCAGCGGCACCCACGGTCAAATGCTCAACAGCTATGTCCAGCGCGACCTGGTGTCGTTGCGCGGCCAGCTGACGCTGGGCGACAGTTTTACGCCGGGCGATGTGTTCGACAGCGTGCCGTTTCGCGGCGCCCAGTTCGCCTCCGACGACACCATGCAGCCGGACAGCCTGCGCGGCTATGCGCCGGTGGTGCGCGGCATCGCCCAGAGTTACGCCAAGGTCGAGATTCGCCAGAACGGCTTCCTGATCTACAGCACTTACGTCTCGCCCGGCCCGTTCGCGATCGACGACATGTATTCGACCACCTCCAACAGCGACATGGAAGTCACGATCATCGAAGCCGATGGCCAGAAGCGCACCTTCATCCAGCCCTACGCCAGCATCCCGACCCTGCTGCGTCAGCACGCATGGAAATACCGCGCCACGCTCGGTCAGCTGCGAGTGCCGGGCGCCAGCCGCAGTCCGATGTTCGTCAGCGCCAGCGCATCGCATGGACTGGCCAACGAAACCACCGTGTACGGCGGCATCTCGCTATCCCCGGTGCATACCGCGGCCTCGCTCGGGGTCGCCCGCAACATGGCCTACCTGGGGGCGGTCTCGCTGGACCTGACCGCCAGCCGTACCCAGGACAACAACGACAGCGGCCGCGCCGGTTCCGGGCAAGCGGCCCGCCTGATGTATGCCAAGGTGATCGATGCCAGCCGCACCGAGATCCGCGCGGCCGCCTACCGCTATAGCGGCAACTATCGCAGCCTGAGCGACGCGGTGCGTTCCGATCTGTCGCCAGCCGACGGTTTCGATCTGCGCAACCGCCAGAGCAAATTGGAAGCCACTGTGAGCCAGAACCTGGGCAGCCTCGGCTCGCTGTATTTCACCGGCAGCGAACAGCGTTACCTGAACCGCGACGGCAAAGACCGCATGCTGCAACTCGGCTATTCGACCAGCATCCAGCGCATGCCGGTCAGCCTCAATCTCAACTATGAGCACCGGGCAGACGGCAGCATCAACCGCCAGATAGCGCTCAACCTGTCGATCCCGCTGGGTCCGCCGGAATCGAGCACCACCTATGGCAGCGCCAGCTTCGTCAGCGGCAGCGGCCATGCGGAGCAACGGGTCGGCGTGTTCGGCACCGCGTTCGACGACAATCGCCTCAGCTACAGCGTCGATGGCAGCCGCTCGGCCGGCGACTTCAGCGGCGGCGCCAGCGCCATCTACCGGACCTCGGCCGGCCAGGCAACGCTGACGCATAACACCTCGCACGACAGCGCCCAGACCTCGCTCAGCGCGACTGGCGGCATGGTGTTGCATGAACACGGATTGACGCTCTCGCAACCGCTGGGCGACACCATCGCCCTGGTCCGCGCCGAAGGGGCCGCCGACGTCGGCATTCAGGCCAACGCAGGAGTCCGCACCGACAGCAGCGGCTACGCCGTGGTGCCGCATGTCACACCCTACCGCGCCAACCGGATCTCGCTGACCACCGGCGATCTCGACCGCCAGGTCGAGATAAAGAACGCCACCGCCAACGTGGTGCCGACCCGCGGCGCAGTCGTGATGACCCCGTTCGAAGTCGCGGTCGGCCGCCTGCTGCTGAACATCACCGGCCCGGATGGACAACCGGTGCCGTTCGGTGCGACGGTGCTGACCGACGATGGGCGCGAGGTCGGCATGGTCGGCCCGGACGGGCAAAGCTTCGCCACCGGCGCCGGGCAAAAAGGCACGCTGCATGTACGCTGGGGCAATCGTCCCAGCGAAAGCTGCTCGCTGTCGTTCGCCTTGGCGGACGCGGCAAAGAGCGGCCGCGACACGCTGCCCGAAATCGACGCGACTTGCCAACCAGCCGACCGCACCCTGACCCTCAACAGCACAGCGACAGACAAGGAATCAACACAATGAAGCAAACACTCTTCACTCTGCGCCGGGGCCTGCTGGCGCTGGCCCTTGGCCTGCTATCGACAGTGGCGCAAGCGCATTGCAGTAGCGCCCCGGACGACTTCAATGCGATCGGATTCGGCCCCATCATGGACAACGACGCGGCGCCCGGCGGCTTCCTGGCCGCGCGTGAATTGACCTTGCACATCACCTGCAATAAAGACGGCCAGGGCCGGGACCTGCCGAAAACATTAAACTTCGGCACCGATTTCAGCACCCTGCCCGGCACCGACCTGTGGCGCACCAATCTGCCCGGCCTCGCCATGCGGGTAACGCAGGATGGCAAAGTTATCAGCAATTTGAACGACGGCATATTCATGCAGCACCCTGGCGACGGCTCAACCAGCAACGTCAGGCTGTTGGTGACCCTGATCCGCACTGGCGTGATAACGCCGGGCCACGTACAAGGCTTGATACTGCGGGTCGATGCCGCGCCGGCCGGCGGCGAAGTTGGGCACAACATCGGATCGCTGCACGTCATCAACACTTACGTGCATGGCGTGGCCTGCAACGTCAACACCGATTCGAAAAACCTGGTGGTCGATTTTGGCGAGGTTCCGGCCGCCGGCTTCACCGGGCCGGGTTCGACGCCGGTCACGCGCAATTTCGAGATCGGCCTCAATTGCAGCGGCTACGGAGACGGCCATCCGACGCCGATGTCGATCAGATTCGTCGGCGCCGCGAGCGCCGACAACCCGGACGTTCTCAAACTGAGCGGCCCGAACGCCGCCACCGGCATTGGCATCCGCATACTGAAAGACAACGCGCCGCTGCCGCTCAACACCTGGAACAGTCTGGGCAATGTCAACAGCTGGGATATGCGGCTGCCGCTGACGGCCCAGTACTACCAGGTTGCCAGCCAAGTCACGCCGGGCGGCGGCAATGCCGCCCTGACGTTCTTGATCGACATGCGCTGAAGCAGCGATCCGCCGCGAGCATTTTTCAGGCCACCGCGCGTCCACTAAGCTTCGAGCCCAACTGCGCTGGGCGCGGCGTGATATCCAGCGTGCGCTTGGCGGGTTCGGCATGAGCCGATTGCACGTTGCCGAGCTTGAACAGGCTGACTTCCCGCGCCAGATTGGCAGCCTGATCCTGCAGCGATTCCGCCGCTGCCGCAGCCTGCTCCACCAAGGCCGCATTTTGCTGGGTCACCTGGTCCATTTGCGTGATGGATTGATTGACTTGTTCCAGGCCGATGCTTTGTTCCTTGCTGGCGGTGGCGATCTCGCCGACGATATCCGTGACTCTTTTGACGCTGATGACCACTTCATCCATGGTGGCCCCGGCTTGCTCGACCAGCTTGCTGCCGACGCCGACCTGATCCACCGAATCGTCAATCAGGACCTTGATTTCCTTGGCTGCGGTGGCGGAACGCTGCGCCAGGTTCCTGACTTCAGAGGCCACCACCGCAAAACCGCGGCCTTGCTCGCCGGCGCGGGCCGCTTCCACCGCGGCGTTGAGGGCGAGGATATTGGTTTGAAAGGCGATGCCGTCGATCACGCTGATGATGTCGACAATCTTTTTGGACGAATCGCGGATCGTGCCCATGGTGTTGATCACTTGCGACACCACGGCGTTGCTTTGAGCCGCCACGCCCGAGGCGGTCACGGCCAGTTGATCGGCCTGACGCGCGTTGTCGGCATTTTGTTTGACGGTGGAGGTCAACTCTTCCATCGCCGAGGCGGTTTCTTCCAGCGAACCGGCCTGTTGTTCGGTCCGGCTCGACAAGTCTTGATTGCCGCTGGCGATCTGGCTGGAGGCGGTGGCGATGGCATCGGCCGCGGTCCTGATATTGCCGATGGTGCGCAGCAGCGAGTCGCGCATCGACTTCATCGCATACACCAGGCTGTCGTCGTCGCCCGGGCGAACGTCTATGCTCAAGGTCAAATCGCCGGCCGCGATGCGGTTGGCGATATCTGCCGCCTGACCCGGGTCGCCGCCTATCGTGTGCAGGATGCTGCGGTTGGAATAGATAACGAAAGCCACCAGTGCCGCTGCCACCACCAGCAGGATCAGGCCGGCTTGATACAGCGAGCGCATGAATGCCGTGGTGATGTCATCGACATACACCCCGGTCGTCACCACCCAATCCCACGGTTGATAGGCCAGCGCAAACGAGGTCTTGGGCACCGATGCGGTGGAACCGACGCGCGGCCAGACATAGTTGATGAAGCCGCCGTCCGGCTGGCTGCCGGCCTTGGAGATGGCGACAAACAGCAGATTGCCCTCAGGGTCTTTGAAATCGCTCATTTTTTTCCCGTCCAGCTCCGGCTTGATCGGGTGCATCACCATCACTTCGCTGGAGGTGGAAATGGAAAAATAGCCGTCTTTACCGTAGCGCATGGCCTTGATCCGATCCAACGCCTGCTTTTGCGCATCGCTCTTGCTCAAGGCCCCGCTAGCCGCCAGCGCGCCGTATTCCTTGATCACGCTCATCGCCACGCCGGACACGTTGACCAGGTCGTGTTTGCGCTCTTCGAGGCGGATAGCGCGAGATTGATAAGCATTGAAGACCGATACCGCCAATAGTGCAACCAGGCTAATGATCAGGGGCAACCAGAGTTTCTGGACAAAGCTCAGTTTATGCATGTGGGAATCTCCAGTTTTTTCTTGAGCAATTATTAATAGGATGGAGCGTTGGCGCGCCGTTAATGAAAATCTGGCAAGCGTATGCCGTGCTTTCCTTGGTGTTAACGGCAGGAAAGTGGAAGAACTTTAGGGCGCTTCTAAAAACCTACTGCAGGGTTTAGCAAGCTCGCCAATCTCGGGGCTGCAGAGGTGACATATTCGTCACCGTACCTCCGTACGGCTGCGCTTCTCTCCCCGACCTTGAGCCGCTCGCTACGGTTTTTCGAGATGCCCTTTAATCATGGAGGGCTGGATCGGGGAAATTCATTGTGGGCTGCTTGCCCAGTAGACATAAGTCCCCTCTGTCTTTATGCTGCGGTGCTTGCAAGCAATGCGCTTTGGCACTTGGCCGAGTGGCGTTGCATAGAAACCGTTAGTAATCAGGAGCACGCATGCCGTCTTGGCACTTAGTGGACGCGGCGGAAATTGCCGCAAAAAACAAATACACCTTTTATAAGCCTTCCGATGAAGTCATAGCAAAAATTGCTGTCGGCGAGGTTGTAAAGCTGATATTCGCTTTTGAAAGCGATGATCCGGAAGCGCCGGGCGCTGAGCGCATGTGGGTACTGGTCGATTCGATTGAAGGAAATGGCTGCTTCAGCGGACGCTTGAATAACGAGCCATACCACATCAAAGACATCGCACTGGATGACCCCGTCAGCTTTCGGGACATTCACATCATCAACACCAAACACGATGATGACGACAACATTGTTGAAAAATATATTCCACGCTGCTTCGTCACCAATCGCATTCTCAAGGACGGTTTAAAGATCGGCTATTTATACAGGGAAGAACCCGATAACGAGCAAGATAGCGGTTGGCGTATCTTGGCTGGCGATGAATCGGATGAATATATGGATGATGCGAAAAACATCGCATTTGTCTCACTAGGAGCGGTTTTGAGTCGCGATGACTCAATCTTGACGTTGCTTGACTCCGCCATCGGTGCGGCCTTTGAGCGCTCGTCCGATAGTGCAGAATTCGTTGCTGTCAACAATGCGTGATTAATCGGCATAGTTTTCCTATGCCCCCTATCTTTTAACAAAGAAACCAATGCACTAGTGCGCCGCCTGCCCAGTAGACATACACCTTTTCTGTCTTTATGCTGCAATGCTTGCAAGCAATGTCCTACTGCGCCCAATTGCACAGTAGAAGTGCCGGCAATTCAGGAATATTTTTTGAATTGATGTAACTAACCAGTTGGCTTTTTCAGGACTCATCATGCAGAACACCATGGTCACTACGGCACTTGAATTGCCTGGCTACACGATCGTCAAAAACATCGGCCCCGTGCGCGGCATTACCGTCCGCTCCCGCTCCATCGTCGGCAATTTTTTCGGCGCGCTGCAATCCCTGTTTGGCGGCAACATCACGATCTATACCCAACTGTGCGAGCAAGCGCGATCGGAGACCTATCAACTGATGTGCAAACACGCCCAACAAAGCGGCGCCAATGCGATTATTGCGATGCGCTACGACGCCACGGAATTGATGGCCGGTTTGACCGAGGTGCTGTGTTACGGCACGGCGGTGGTTGTGGTGCCGAACGATCAACGGACATAGCAAAAGGAGGCAGTCGTGACGAATCGTGCGAGCGGAACGTTTGAAGTGAAATTGAATCCTCAGCCGCAGGAAGACCAGGTCGGCGATCCAAGCATCGGCAGGAGGTCGATCGACAAGCAATTCCACGGCGAACTCGACGCCAGCAGCAAGGGCCAGATGCTGGCCGCCGGCACCGAGGTCAAAGGCTCGGCCGGTTACGTCGCGCTTGAGCGGGTGGTCGGCACCTTGAATGGCCGCAGCGGCAGCTTCGTGCTACAGCACAGCGGCACCATGACGCGCGGAGTACCGCAACTGCTGATCACGGTGGTCCCGGATTCCGGCACCGCTGAACTGCTTGGGCTGGCAGGCAAGATGGCGATCAACATCGTCGATGGCAAGCATTTTTATGACTTCGAGTACACGCTTGCTGCAGCCCCATGAGATTAGGCCGCATGTCTGTTGTACTACCCTTGCTCATACACGGGCCTCCGTGAAGAGAATATGACGACCGCACTGCTTTGCCTTGGAACATTGATGCTTGCGTATCAGGTGCGCGTTTCCTGGATGATCATCCGCTGCGATTTTTACATCAGGAAGCAACAGCATTTGCAGCTCGCGCTGATTTGGCTAGTGCCGGTGGTCGGCACAGTGGCGGTGCATTGGGTCTATCGGCTCCAAGCGCAAGAGCCCGTAGCTCCCACTGGACGCTACGGAGAACAGCTGAGCAGATCCGAATTCGATCCTGAACTAAAAATTTTCAATGACTGAGCTAGCTCGACATTCAACCCGGACGCTAAAGTGCACCAGTCAACTTAATTATTGAGAGTACGTATGGGAGCATGGGGAACAGGTCTTTATTCGGACGATACGACATGCGAGGTTCGTGATGCGTTCAAGACCCATTTAGAAGAAGGATTGAGCCATTCCGAAGTAGAAAGTGAAATTCTCGGACGCTTCGACGAGGTTTTGTCCAACCATCAAATTGAGTGCCTCGTGTACTTTGGACTGGCCGAAACACAATGGAGATTTGGCTGTCTGAGCGCCAACGTAAAAGCGCATACACTCGCCCTTCTGAAAGCAGGCGGTGATGTGAGGTACTGGCAAGAGGATGCGCCATCTGAGGTTCGTGCAAGAGCCAAAGTTCTAGCCGCGCTGAGTAGCAAGCTACAAACTCCACAGCCGCCATTGAGGCAGGTCAAGCTAAAGCCACAGAAACCTCCGAAGAAACAGCTGGACTCGCCAATTGGCGCTGTTTTCAGTATCCCGCTCCCGCTCGGAAACATCGCACTGCTCAAATTTGTTGGCTTGCGCCCGGCTGGAAAACGGGATGAAGCAGTATTTCGGCTGCTGCCGTGGATAGGCGATACATTGCCCGAATCATCGATACTTGACCGCATTGCAGATCAAGCCGTAACCGTCTGCGAACACCATGAGTTCTCTTTTTTCTTGAACGATCGCAGAAAAAATCCAATTCATCACCTGCAGCCAACCGACATCGTTCTGACAACCACAATTCCTCCGGATTACAGCAGGTATGTATCCATTAACATGGAATCTTTTGCCGCGAAAGCTCAACATTCGTTAGAACTCACTCCATGGAAAAACTGTTAAGCGCGGCGCTACTGCAGGAAATCGTGCCGCATCCGCAGCACGGCGGCCGTCCGACAAATTCCGGTATTTCAGTCTCGGAATCGCTAATCCGCCGAGGGCATTGGAGCTACGACCGCGAATCCATCTTTCCCAAGTCTGTAATCATTGCCGATCCCACACAGCAAAATTACGCGATGTATCCGCGCAACTACTACGTAGATATGCTGAAAAAATGCCGTACCTGCCAACGGCCTTTCATCTTCTTTGCCAAAGAGCAGAAGCATTGGTTCGAAACATTGAAATTCTATGTCGATGCCGATTGCGTCACTTGCCCTAGGTGCCGCCGAGACACGCAAACCGAGCGACGTCGCCTGCAGCGCTATTCAGGTCTTGTTGCCAAAGAAGGCCATTCCCGCAAAGAGTTAATGTTCCTGGTTGATGACGCCATCTATCTTCTCGCGCGAGGCGTGCTGCGCGACCTGCATCGTTTGGGCCGAATCAAGAACCAGGCTTTGCGACAAATACCTGAGTACTCGGGAACTGCGGTTCTTGTCCAGGCAATCAAGCGCGCAAGTGGTGCGACCGACGATGCGCACCAACTCAAAATTTGACTCAATACGAAGCACCAGCCGCACTGCCGGATGCCGGCTTGAAGGTATTGACGAGATCAAGCGCCGCATTGCGCAATAAGCTGGTATCGGCCCCAACCGCCAGCACGTTGCAGCCGCCAGCCCGATAGGCCGCAGCCAGCGTCGAATCGGCACAAAATATGCCGGCGGCCTTGCCTGCCGCCCGGATCGTCGCAATAGCGCCTTCAATCGCCGTCTTCACTTCCGGATGCGCAGTCTGCCCGGGATGGCCCATTGACGCAGCCAGGTCGGCCGGGCCGATGAATACGCCGTCCACCCCTTCCACTTGTAGAATCGCGGCCAGATTCGCTATCCCGGTACGGGACTCGACCTGGACCATCAGGCACATTTCGGCATCGGCCTGGGCCAGATAGTCGTCAATGCCGTTCCAGCGCGCACCGCGTTCTAGCCCGGTACCGACGCCGCGCATGCCGTTCGGCGGATAGCGCATGGCGGCTACCAAGGCCTTCGCTTGGGCGGCGCTGTCGACCATCGGCGCCAGCAAGGTCTGGACGCCGATGCCCAGCAGTTGCTTGATCAGCGCGCTGTCGTGCTGCGGCGGCCGCACCACGGCCTGCACCGGGTAGGCGGCAATCGCCTGCAGTTGGGCCTGCACCGAACGCAGATCGTTGGGGCCGTGCTCGGCGTCGATCAGCAAAAAATCGAAGCCGCAACCGGCCAGGATTTCAGCGGCAAGCGGATGGGCGAGACCGAGAAAAAGACCCAGCTGCAAGTGCTGATCTTTGAGTCTCTGCTTGAAACCATTACGCGGCATGTCCATAGGGAAAAATCCTCAAACGAAGCGAAACGCAATTTGCCCGAGCCGGCCGTAGTCGGCCTGGAAAGTATCGCCGACAGCAGCCGGCACCGGACGCGTGAACGAGCCCGCCAGCACCACGTCGCCGGCGTTGAGCTGTTCGTCATAGGGCGCAATTTTGTTGGCCAGCCAAGCCACGCCAGTGGCCGGATGGTTCAACACCGCTGCCGCCAGTCCGGTTTCTTCTATCACACCGTTTTTGTAAAGCATCGCACCGGCCCAACGCAAATCGACGTCGTGCGGCCGCACCGGACGACCGCCAAGCACGATGCCGGCATTGGCCGCAAAGTCGGAGATGGTATCGAACACCTTGCGCGGCGTTTTTGTCTCGCCGTCAAACTGCTCGATCCGCGCGTCGATGATCTCGATCGCCGGCGTCACATAGTCGGTAGCTGCCAGCACGTCAAACAGTGTAATGCCCGGCCCCTTGAGCGAACAAGCTAGGATAAATGCCAGTTCGACCTCTATCCGCGGTGCGATGAAGCGCGCAAACGGGATGTCGCCGCCCTGCTCGAAAAACATATCGTCCAGCAGCGGCGCGTAATCCGGTTCGGTGATTTGCGAAGACAATTGCATCGCGCGCGAGGTCAGGCCGATCTTGCGACCTTTGACGACACGGCCCTCGGCCAGCTTGAGCTGGAGCCATGCGCGCTGGATCGCATAGCCATCCTCGATAGTCATGCCGGGATGCGCGCTCGAGAAATGGCGCAACTGCTTGCGCGTCCGCTCGGCTTCATGCAATTGCGCGGCCAGTTTGTGGATGGTACTTGGTAGAAGCATGGGGCTTTCTTTCGGGTTAGTGGACTGTAACAGTGGATTCGGGAGTGAAAGGCGCGTACCCGGCGTGCAGGGCAAGGCGCTCATGCCTTGCTGTAGCGCGCGTGCAGGTTGTTATGTTTCCAGCTGCCGCTGGACTCGCTGAATTCGGTGATCTCCAGCGACAGCGCCAGGCCCATCTGTTGATACAGCACGGCGAAGTGGGTTTTGAGCACTTCGAACAACGCATCGCCGGTGCGGCGCTTGACCGGTTCGCTGCGGCCTGCGGCAATCTTCAGCGTGGCGTGGACGAATGCCGCATCGGCAGCACCGTCGGCAATGCAGTAGTAGTCGGCGGCGATGGCCCGCACCCGGACTCCGCCGATCGGATACACCGGCTTGCCGTCCGCTTGCTGGGCGATCAGGCAGGCCGCCAGTTGGGCGCATAGGGTTTGCAGGTCGCCGTCGGCGCTCAGGTTGGCTGAGTATTCCAGCGTTAGATGGGGCATGGCAGTCCTTACGTTCTTAACGGTGTAATCGGAAAAACGGCATTGATCTGGCCGGTGCCGGAACTGCCGAAATACGGCGTGATGATTTCGGCGCGCTGGTCGTAAGTGCGTCCGCCCAGCAAGCCGAGCAGCATCGCGGTGTCGTGCATGCCGCCCTCGCCCCAGCACTTGTCGTTATACATCGGCAGCAGGTCGAGAAAGGTGCTCCAGTCGCCCTGCTGCCACAGCTCCACCACCCTGCGATCCATTTGTTCCAGGAACGGGTCCCATACCTTGTGCATGAAATCCGGCGCGGTGCCGTTGTCGGCAAAGTGGTGCGACAGCGAACCGCTGGCAAACACCGCCACCGTGCCGTCGTAGTGCTGTTCGATCGCCTTGCGCACGGCGAGGCCGAAGCGCTCGCTCTCCGCCAGCTGGTGCCACATGCACCAGCCCGAGACGCAGACCACCTTGAAATGCTGATCGCTGTTCATGTAGCGCATCGGCACCAGGGTGCCGTATTCCAGTTCCAGCGTGGTTGCGCTGTGTGCTCGGCTCTTGACACCCATCCGGTTGGCGGTGTTGCTGATCAAGTGGCCCAACTCTGGGTTGCCCGGATAGGCATAGGCCAGGTTCTTGATGAAATGCGGCAGCTCGTTGCTGGTGTAGACGCCTTCAAAACGGGGCGCGCAGTTGATGTGGTATTCCGCGTTGACCAGCCAGTGCACGTCGAATACGACGATGGTATCGACCCCGAATTCGTGGCAACGGCGGCCGATTTCAAGATGGCCGTCGATGGCGGCCTGCCGGCAGCCTTTATGCGGGCCGTCCAGTTCGGACAGGTACATCGACGGAACGTGCGTAATCTTGGCGGCAAGAGCCAGAGTGCCCATCATCTCTCCTTTTAAGCGATCTCTAATTTCGCTTGGATTTCACGGTCTTATAAATTCGATCGCGCTTTTAATCCCTGTCAAAACACCACCCGCTGCCGCAAATAACCGCCGCCCTCGCGCCACTTGTCGGTCTGGGTCCGGACCGCCCAATGGCCGAGGTCGGCCGCATCGGCATCGGTTTGGGTCGGGAACAGCGGCGTCAACTTGTCTTGTTCCTGCTGGCTGAACGGCGTCTGCTGGTGCGCGTTTTCCAGCGCATTGATTTTCTCCAACCGATAGCCGGGGGCATTTTCCGCTTCCTTGTATTTGTCTATCCTGCTCTGCATCATCGCGGCCAACTTCGGATCGTTCTTGAGCGCCTCTTGATAGTTGTCCCACACCCTTTTGTCGTACCGCGAGCTCGGCTCCTTGCGGGTTTTGTCATGCTCTCGCGCCATCGCCAGCAGCGCCTCGGCCTTTTCTTCGGCCGAGCTATAACCAGCCAGGTAAAACCCCGCCAGCGAGTCGTGCACCTGGTCCGCCAGCAACGCCATGTACGGCGCATTCTGCGGGTCGGGCGGCTCCTTGAACTGTTCCAACGCCCATAACTCCTCTGGGCTGGGCGCAATATCGGCATAGTACAGACGCTGCTGCCAGTCATTGGCGTTGGCGATTTGCTGGCGTTCCAGCGGCCGCACCAGGTCGTAATGTCGGCCCATGCGACCATCGGATCGCAACAGCAATTTCCGTGTGCGCAGCAGCAGCAAATCGCTTTTCAGCGCTTCGTTGTAGCTGCCCAGATCTTCTTTTTCCTGGGCGTTGCAGCCTTCAGCGTAGAAACGCAAATAATTGAAACCATTCAGGAAGGCGTGCCGATAGCTGTAAAACAGCCGCATGTGTTCATTCATCAAAGAACGAAAATCATCTCCCTTGAACTCCCCCGCTTTCATGTAAGCGTTCCAGGCCGCGCTCAGTTCGGGAGAAATCTCGTAACCTTTTTTTAAACGATCATCCATCACGCAATACGCGGCCAATGGCACGCCAGCGACGGTGGCCGCATGGTGCATATGCAGCATGCGGCCAATGGCACGCCAGCGACGGTGGCCGCATGGTGCATATGCAGCAGCGGAATTTGCGACAACAGCAGGTCCATGCTGCGCGATTTGCCCTGCTCGCCCGGCGCATAGCCGCCGCCGACATCAGAATGCACGCCGGGATACAGATACTCCAGCACTTTGCCGCCAGCACCTTGCTTGACGCGGGTGACTGGAAAATTGCGGCGCTGTTCGTGGGCGGCGATGTAATGCACGGAGTGCTTGACGCAATCGGGCAATGGTTGAAGAATTTCCTTGGCCCAGACGAAGTGGCCATCGGCCCAAAAGATCGGCGTGCTTTCCGCCACCGAGTTGGCTGGACCGATCGACGCTACGCTGTCGAACAGGCCGAGGAATTTGATCTCAGCCGGCATGCTGGCAAAGGTGCCGTCTTTTTGCAGCAAGTCGTTGAACCAGTAGCAGAACGCCCGCGCCTGGACCGCGCCGCGCGAAAAGCCGAACACATTCAGCGAGATGTTAGGAATTCTCGGCAACGGCCGCTCTGCGCGCACCTTGCGCAAGCGTTTGTCGAGTTCTTTGCTCAGATCGCCAAACCAGCTGCGGCGGTCTGGGCGTGGATCGTGCGCATCGCGCAGCGGGTCGCCGGTGTCGACGTCTTGCGCGTATTGCTGGAGTTTGGCGGTAATTTCATGATCCTCGAACATCTTGACGCCATCATTAATCGATTGATACACCGCGTTATAGACTTCCAGCAATGCATACAGAATGCGTGCCTGACCACCTTTGCCGAATGCTTTGCCTTCCTGGCTTTCGCGCCATTCCCGGTTTTCCGGAAAGCGCGTACCCAGACCGGGAATGTAAATCCGGTAGTGGTGAGGCTGTTGCAGATAATCGCCTATACCATCGACGGCTTTATGCGCGTTAAATAGTTTGACGATATTCGTGTGGCACTTCAACGGTTCATCACGGATGCGATTGTTGTTGGTGCCATCAAAAAACAAACCTATCTTGACGAAGCACTGGCACAACAGATGCGCAGTCCTGAACGATTCGCCATTCATGCCGTCGAGAGCACAGGTCTCGGCAAAATTTAATGCCATCACATCTTCAGCGCGGCCACGAACAATCAGTGGTGCGGATTGAATAGGTACGTTCATTTACTCTTCCTCCGGCGGGGCTATCGTGACGCTTTTGGGAAGCGGATGCATCGGGCTTTCCGGAGCATAACGAGCAGACGAAACCACTCGCACTTCATCATTGGCGAAGAAATGAACGGTAAGTGTCCCCGCTCTTTCATATCGCCTGATCGTGGTGGTTTTTTCTATCCAGTTATCTTCACCTTTGATTGGTCGGTTCCAGCGCACCTTGACCTTCATGCCGGGCTGCCATTGGGTAGGGAGTATGTAACCAGATGCACTGGTGCCGCCGCAACTAATGCCTCCCGCCATGTATTCGCTGAATGGCTCCTTTACATAAAACGCGTGAATATAGGACACCCCTTCGTGACCGACACAGCCTATCGACACCGGCGTCATCGGAACAGTGACCAGCGTTGACCGCTTGTCGATGGGTACGGATGCATTATTCGGCAACGTTGCGCTGCAAGCGCCGAGTACCGGTATGACGACACATAAAAACAAGTGTTGGAATCGCATATATTTCCCCTGGTTTGACTTGAAATAATCATTCGTACATCAGTCATGTCACTCGTACTGTTCTGTCCACGGAAAATATCGCAGTCCAAATCCGGCATTGCCAAACGCGAACCAGACTCAGAGCCCCCAGCGCGGAATCGCATGCTCGCCATAGGAGATGCAGACATTCTTCGCTTCGGCGAACACCTCGAAGCTGTAATGTCCGCCTTCGCGACCGGTGCCCGAGGCTTTGACGCCGCCGAATGGCTGGCGCAGGTCGCGCACATTCTGGCTGTTGACGAACACCATGCCGGCCGCGATGCCGCGCGCCATGCGCAGCGCGCGCCCGGTGCTTTCGGTCCAGACATACGAGGACAGTCCATACGGCGTATCGTTGGCGATCTTTAGCGCTTCGGCTTCGTCGCCGAACGGGATCAGGCACGGCACCGGGCCGAAAATTTCATCCTGGGCGATGTGCATCCGGTTATCGACATCGGCGAATACCGTGGCTTGCAGCCAATTGCCGTGACGCAGGTGATTAGGCACCGCCGGCAGGCCGCCGCCGCACACCATGCGCGCGCCCTCTTGTTGTCCAAGCGCGATATAGCGCATGACTTTTTCCCAATGGCTGCGACTGATCATCGGGCCGATGATGGTGTCGGCATCGAGCGGATCGCCAACCTTCAGATTGGCCGCGCGTGCCGCGAAGTCGACGACAAACTTGTCGTAGATACCGCGCTGGACCAGGATGCGCGAACCAGCGGTGCAGCGCTCGCCATTGTTGGAAAAAATCATGAACAGCGCGGCGTCCAGCGCACGCTCATAGTCGGCGTCGTCGAAGATGATGAAAGGCGATTTGCCGCCAAGCTCCATCGAGAATTTTTTCAATCCCGCCTGCTGCACGATGCGGTTGCCGGTCGCGGTGCTGCCGGTGAACGAAATCGCGCGCACGTCGGGGTGGCGAATCAACGGCTCTCCTGCCTCCTTGCCGTAACCGTGCACGACATTGAACACCCCGGCCGGAATGCCGGCTTCCAGCACCAGCTGGCCGAGATAGTCGGCGCTCAGCGGCGACAGCTCCGACATTTTCAACACCGCGGTGTTGCCGAGCGCGAGACAGGGCGCGGTCTTCCAGGTGGCGGTCATGAACGGCACGTTCCACGGCGAAATCAGCGCGCAGACGCCAACCGGCTGCCACATCGTGTAGTTCAGATGGCCGCTGTCGGACTGGAACGATTCGCCATCCATGTGGGTGGCGACTTCGGCAAAAAAATGGAAATTATCGGCGGCGCGCGGGATCAGCGTTTTTTGGGTTTGTGCTATCACCTGACCGCTATCCCTGCTTTCCAGTTCGGCCAGCGGCGGCACGTGGCGAGTGATCAAATCGCCCAGACGGCGCATCAGCCTGGCGCGTTCCGCCGCCGGCTTGGCGGCCCAGGCCGGGAACGCCTCTTTCGCCGCTTGCACGGCGGCGCCGACTTCGGCCTCGCCGCCGCTCGCGACCTCAGCGATCACTTCGTTATTGGCCGGATTGCGAGTCTCGAAAGTCTGGCGGCTCGCGACTTGTTTACCGTTGATCAGATGCTTGATCATGTCTGTCCTCCAACGTTGGAATGGTCGTCGTCGCCGACGATGGTATTGATCAGGCGGCCGATGCCCTCGATTTTGGTCACCACCTCGTCGCCGGGCAGCACATCGGCCAAACCTTCCGGCGTGCCGGTCAGGATGATGTCGCCCGGCGCCAGGGTCATGCAACTGGACAGATATTCGATCAATGCCGGGATCGTGAAGATCATGTCGCCGGTGTTGCCTTGCTGGGTCAGCTTGCCATTGACGCTGGTGGTCAAGCGCAAGTTCATCGGGTCGGGCACGGCGGCGGCATCGACCAGCCAGGGACCGAGCGGCGTGCAGCCGTCGCGGTTCTTGACCCGCAGGTTGGGCCGATAGTAGTTTTCCAGATAGTCGCGGATGGCGTAGTCGTTGGCGACGGTATAACCGGCAACCACATCGTAGGCATCAGCGCGCTTCACGTCCTTGGCATGGCGACCGATCACCACCGCCAGTTCACACTCGTAATGCATATAAGTCGCATCGGCCGGTCGCCGCGTGTGGGCTCGGTGGCCGATTATCGTGTTCGGTCCCTTCAAGAAAACCAGGGGCTGCTGCGGCGCCTTGAAATCCAGTTCACGCGCGTGGTCGGCATAGTTCAGTCCCAGCGCAAAGATGGTGCGCGGCGCCAGCGGCGGCAGCCAGTGCGCTTCACTGTCTAGCAGACTGCGGCCGTCCGCCAATTCAATCCGGCCGTCGGCTGCGGGCCGGACTTCATGGATGGCGCCGTTGAAGAAGATGCGCCCGCGCCTATTCGTCATTTTCATGTTTGCCCCCTCCTACCTTTTTCCATCCGTGCGACTGGATGTGGAAACAAACCTCGCCGCCGCCGGCAACCGCCACCCGCACCGCATCGCCTATCGTCGCTTGCGGCGCCTGCCATGGCACGCCGATCAGCAATATGTCGCCGGCATTCAAGGTCATGAATTCGGTGACGTCGCGCAATAGTTCGGGGATGTTGCGGACCAAGTCCGCGAGCGGCCAGCTGTCGACCCGGGTGTCATTGATATGGGTTTCGATGCACACGCTGTCTGGATCGTTCGCCAGACTGGCGGGCATCATTTGTTGCGAGATAGGACAAGCGCCATCGAAGCATTTTTCGCGTATCGCAGGGCGGTAGTAGCTGGCGTGCGGCAGGCTCAAGTCGGCCGCCGCCACGTAGCCGGCGATCACTGTTGCGGCTTGCTCCAGGCCGATGCGCGCCGCCGCAGCACCGATGACGATGCCGAGCGTGGCGCCTACTTCCACCTGTCTGGCGGGACTAGGCAACAGCACCGTGGCGCCGCTCGCTACCAGCGTGTTGGCCGGTTTGATGTAAAGCACCGGGGCTTGCGGCAGGCTTTTATAGGGTGCTTGCAATAGCGTATCGCCGAGACCGGCCAAGGACCGGCGATGATTCAGGATGACGCCGTAGACTGTTCCCTGGGCGCCCGGTCTACCCGATATCGCAACAGGACCATGTTTCTGCATCTTCACTTCCCCCCTGCAGTTCAAGCGTTATGGAGCCAAAGTGTTAGCAATATAATCATTAACATATTAGTGTGTCAATCGGCCGCAACGACTTTTCGACCAGACAAGCTTTGCCCGGCACTGCCGCAACGGACATTTCCACTGAACACAAAGCGGACTACACTATTGCCAGCAATCCCCCTCAATCCAAGATGAAGGAAAACAAATGATTACCCTGCAAAAACATGCAAGATCATTGTTGTTCGTGACCCTGACGATGTTGCTCGGGATCGGTTCTGCGATGGCGGAGAACCCCACCAGTCACGTTACTTTGACCGGCGCGCAAGAAGTGCCGCCGGTCAGCACGAAGGCGAGCGGGACCGGAAAGATCGTGGTCGATACCGAAAAAATGGTGAGCGGCAGCGTCACTGTCGAGGGCTTCGATTCCATGGCGTCGCACATCCATAAAGGAGCTGCCGGGAAAGCGGGACCGGTCATACATCCGTTGACTAAAACCGCCCCCAACACATGGTCGGTGCCGGCCGGCACCAAACTCACCGACGACGAATATGTCGACTATATGGCCGGCAATCTGTACGTCAATGTGCATAGCGTGGCCCATCCCGGCGGAGAAGTTCGCGGCCAACTGACACCCAAATAATTCCCGGCGCATCATCAAGATCGTTTTAAAAAAAAGCGCGATGGCGTTCCACCGAACGCCATCGCGCTTCCATTTGACACGTCATTCACGAGCGCAGCGTAGCAGCGAGAACGGCTCCGATAAGCGGGTTGACCTTCAGGCGGGCCAACTGCACGTATACTGCTGCTTTGCGTTTCGAGAAAATCTTTGCATGCTATCAACCTTACAACGCATTGCCGCCGACCCACATTCCGACAACATTGATCATCTGGTCGCCTTGATCAATGCATTGCGTCCCAAGCAGCCGAAGCTGGCCGAGCAGGCAGCGGAGCAGGTACGCATACTGCTGCAGTTGCTGCATGGCAGTCCGACCCAGGCCAGCGCCCTGCGCCATTATTTGCTGCGGCTGTTCTCGACCCGGCGTCAAACCAGCCTGTATACCGATATCGGCATCCTGCCGAACGCGGGCTTCTTTACCGAACTGTTTCAACGGATGTCGTTCCGCATCCTGCCACCGGCGCTGGATGAGAATTATTTGCGCGATTGCCTGGATCGGGTGCTGCCGGCCGACACCGATTATGTCTGGATCAACGCGGTGCCAAGCGCGGACTGGCTGAAGCTGATCGAGGTTTTGGTCAACGCAGCGCCTTATACCGATGCCGAGAACAATGTCGCCAGCGATGCCGACGATCGCCACAAAACCATGGTCGAGTTGCTGGATGCGATCCAGGTGCTGTCCTACCGCGTCAGCGCCATGGGGCTGGAGCCGTCGCTGATCCGGCTTTATCCCACCATCGAGGATTTCGACTCGCCGTTCTTGATGCAAAACGTCGAGCTGCATCGCTATCTGCATGGTTATCGGCGCTATCTGGCAGGCGACGTCAGCGATGCAAACGAAAGCACGGCGCCCGAAGATGCCAAGCATTTATTGGTGATGCTGGATCAGTGCGACGCCGTGGTGCTCAAGATCCGCAAAAACGCCTTGCGCATGGGCACCAGCGTTGCCCTCACCTATTTGCTGGTGAGGCTGGATCAGAGTATTCAGCGCTTACGCAAGCTGCTGATGCTGGTGGATATCGGCGATCTCGGCAGCCAGGAGCAGCTGGCCGCCCTCGCCGAGCAGGAGGCAGCACCCAACCCTGCGCAAGTCGCCAAGCTCAGCGAGGCCCTGGCGCTGGGCCAGGAGTTGATCGAAGCGCACAACCGCAAATATGCGGTGCGCGAGCTGTTCGCCGACAACATCAACCTGCTGGCGCGCAATGTCACTGAAAACGCCAGCCGCACCGGCGAACATTACATCGCCGAAAGCCGCACCGAATACAGCGCCATGTTCCGCTCGGCGTCCGGCGCCGGAGTCGTGATCGGCTTCATGTCCTTACTGAAGATCCTGGCGTCCTATCTGCGGGCCGCGCCTTTGGTCGAGGCATTCCTGTTCAGCATGAATTATTCGTTCGGCTTCATGCTGATTCATGTGCTGCATTTCACGGTCGCGACCAAGCAGCCGGCCATGACCGCATCCCGCATCGCCGCCGGTTTGCAAAGCCGCGACGGCCGCTATATCGACATCGACAGCCTGGTCGAATTGATCGTCAAAGTGATTCGGACCCAGTTCATCGCGGTGGCCGGCAATTTGCTGCTGGCTTTTCCGGTCGCCTACCTGATCGCACTCGGCTATTTTCATTTGCATGGCGCGCATCTGGTATCGCCGGAGAAGGCGCAGCACTTGCTGCACGATATCGATCCGCTGGCCAGTCTGGCGCTGTTCCATGCGGCGATTGCCGGGGTCTGCCTGTTCCTGGCGGGCTTGATTTCCGGCTATTACGACAACAAGGCGCTATATACGCACATGGCGCAGCGGGTTGAGCGCGCGCGCTGGCTGCGCAAATTGCTGGGCCAGAAACGCCTGTCCAGGCTTGGGCAGTACCTGGAACACAACCTCGGCGGCTTGATGGGTAATTTTTACTTCGGCATTTTGCTGGGCACGATAGGCACCATCGGTTATATGCTGGGCCTGCCGATCGACATCCGCCACATTACGTTTTCGGCGACCAACTTTGCCACTGCGCTGGTCGGTCTCGACAACCAGATGAGCTGGCAGACTGCCGTCAGGTCCATCGTCGGCGTGATCGGGATCGGCACAGTCAACCTGTGGGTCAGTTTTTCGCTGGCGCTGTTCGTCGCCTTGCGTGCCCGGCGGGTGCATTTCCATCACGGCTGGAGCTTGGCCAAGGCGGTCCTGGGGCGTTTCCGCAAGCGGCCGGGCGACTTTTTCATCGCACCGAAACAGGTGGCGCCACTCGCGGAAGAGAAAGACTCTGTAATTTAGGGCGGAAATCAACCACAAAGGCGGGATCCATGAAAACAGCATTCGCTATTTTTACATTCGTTACCCTGTTGGCCGGCTGCGCATCGCCAAATAGTTATCGCTGCGACGATCCTGCCGCTCGTCCGATCTGGTGCAACAGCCGCCCTATTTCAGAAGAAAAGCCGCCCGCCAAATGAAGACCAATCCCGTTACGCTACCCAGCTGACGCACGGCGTCAGGCCGTACCGGCATGGGTCTTGGCCCAAGCCAGCATCGCGCCCATAAACTGACGCAATATCGGCTGCACCTGCGCCGCCAGTGCGGGATCGAAAGCAAACGGCGTTTGCTCCTGCATATAGGTCAGTTGCGCCAGCTCCAGCTGTACCGCATGGATATTCTGTTGCGGCTGGCCGTAGTGGCGCGTGATATGGCCGCCTTTGAAGCGGCCGTTCAGCGCATGGCTATAGCCGACAGCGGCCGCCGATGCAGCGATCTCCCGCAACTGTTCCGTCAGTTCCGGCGCGCAGGATGTCCCGGACGCGGTGCCCAGATTCAGATCCGGCAGCCGCCCTTCAAAAAAGCGCGGCACCACCGATGCGATCGAATGCGCATCCCACAGCATCGCGATGCCGTGCTCGCTGCGCAGCCGCTGCAATTCCTGCTCCAGCTGGGTGTGATAAGGCTGCCAGTAGTCGGCTATCCGGCGTTGAATCTCGGCGTCGTCAGGCTCTTGGCCGGGCTGATACAGCGCCTCCTTGTGAAAGCTGTCCACCGGACAAATCCCGGTCGTATCCTGCCCCGGGTAGAGGTTGACATTGTCCTTAGGCCGATTGAGGTCGATCACATAGCGCGAATGGGTCGCCACCAGCACCGACGCTCCCAGTTCATCGAGGAAGTCATACAAGGCAGGCAGGTGCCAGTCGGTGTCCGCCAAAGTCAGCGCGGTCGGCGTCATGCCGGCTGCAATCGACGCCGGGATATGCTCGCCGGCGTGCGGCATCGAGACCAGCAGCGGCAATCGGCCGCGCTTAAAAATGAACTTCGGGACTGGCGAACTCATCGGATTTCCTCTTTTTTATAATTGTTCAATCGGCCAGCAGGCCTCGCAACGCGGCCGCATAGGCCGTGCTGCTCCGCTCTTCGCTTGCATGATGCCCGTTCTGGACCACCCAGCGGCCGCCGGCCATGACGTCGCGTATCGGCGTCTGGCCATGATTGCAAAAGATAAAACTGTCGAGCAACTGGTCGCCGTGCTTGCCGCACAATGCCGGGTGCCGATCCTCCAGCACCAGCAAGTCGGCGCGCTGTCCCACCGCCAGCCCGGCCACCGGCCGTCCGCTGGCAGCGGCGCCGCCGCGCTGCGCCTCGCGGTACAGATAGTTTCCAACCGAAGCGGCACCGTCGTTGCCGACCAGCAGATTGCGCTGCCGATGCAGCAAGCGCTGGCCGTATTCGTACAGACGCAATTCTTCGCGCGCGCTGGTGCTGACGTGGCTGTCGGAACCGATGCCCCAGCTGCCGCCCGCGGCAGCGTAAGCGACGCCGTCGAAAACGCCGTCGCCCAGATTGGCTTCGGTGCTCGGGCATATCCCCGCCACCGCGCCGCTGCGCGCCAGCGCCTGGGTTTCCGTCGCGCTCAGGTGGGTCGCATGGACCAGGCACCAGCGGCTATCGACTTCGACGTTATCCAGCAACCAGGCCACCGGCCGCGCGCCCAGCTGCGCGACGCAATCCTCGACCTCCTTGATTTGCTCGGCGATGTGCAGATGCACCGGCGCTTGCGCGTCCCATTGATTCAGCAGCGTCAGCATTTGTTGCAATGACGCCGGCGACACCGCCCGCAGCGAATGTGGGGCGACGCCGTAACGCAAAGCGGCGTGCTGCGGATGTTCGCTTTGCAAGCGCTGCAATACGCTCATCACCCATTCCGGCGAGTTGATGAAGCGCACCTGCCCGGCATGCGGCGGCTGCGCGCCGAAACCGCTGTACTGGTACAGCACCGGCAGCAAGGTCAAGCCGATCCCGGCTTCTTGCGCCGCTTCGATCAGGCAGTTCAGGTTTTCGGCCGGATTGGCATAGGGCTTGCCGCCGATGTCGTGATGCAGGTAATGGAATTCGCAGACCGAGGTGTAACCGGCCTTCAGCATTTCGATGTACAGCTGCACCGCAATCGCTTTCAAGGCGGGCGGCGACAATTTCTGGGCGAAGCCGTACATCAGCGTGCGCCAGCTCCAGAAGCTGTCGTTCGGATCGGAGCGGTATTCGGTCAAGCCGGCCATCGCGCGCTGGAAGGCGTGCGAATGCAGATTGGGCATGCCGGGCAATACCGTGCCGGTGACCTTGGGCGCCACCGCTATCTGCTCGGCGTTGACGATCACCTCGGTCAGCATGCCGTCGGCATCCCAGGCCAGCAGCACGTTTTTGTGCCAACCGCTGGGGAGCAATGCCTGGTCGGCGATCAGGCGGTTCATATGTTTCATGTTGTTCCTCCTCCTACGATTCCAACATCAAGCTGCGGCAACGCCGCCACGGATCACCGCACTGCAAGGATTGAGACCCGACCAATAAGCCAGTTCGGCCAACGATTCCACCGACCAGATCGCAAAGTCGGCCGCCCGCCCCGCCGCCAGCAAGCCGTGCGTATCGGCCTTGCCCAATGCGCGCGCGGCATTGGCAGTCACGCCCAGCAAGGCTTCCGCCACGGTCAGCCGGAACAGCGTGCAAGACATGTTCAGCATCAACAACAAGGAGGTGGTGGGCGAGGTGCCGGGGTTGTGATCGGTGGCGATCGCCATCGGGATCCGGTATTGCCGCAGCAGTTCGATCGGCGGCTGTTTGGTTTCGCGAATAAAGTAGTAAGCGCCGGGCAGCAGCACCGCCACGGTGCCGCTCTGCTGCATTGCCAGCACATCGGCTTCGCTCAAATGCTCCAGATGATCCACCGACAGCGCCCGGTAGCGCGCCGCCAGCTGCGTGCCGCCGAGATTGGAGAGTTGCTCGGCGTGCATCTTGACCGGCAAGCCCAGTTTGGCGGCGGCTTCGAACACCCGTTCGCTCTGCGCCAGCGAGAAGCCGATGTTCTCGCAAAATACGTCGACCGCATCGACCAATCCTTCATCGTGCAAGGCCGGCAGCATCTCGTGACAGACCAGGCTGATGTAATCATCGGCGCGGCCTTGATATTCCAGCGGCAACGCATGCGCGCCCAAGAAAGTGGTGACTACGCTGACCGGATAACTGACGCCGAGACGGCGCGCAACGCGCAGCATTTTGCGTTCGGTCGGCAGATCGAGTCCGTATCCGGATTTGATTTCAATTGCCGTCACGCCTTCCGCCAGCAGGGCTTCCAGCCGCCGCGCCGCCTGCCGGAACAGGCTCTCCTCATCCGCCAGGCGGGTCGCTCGCACGGTGGAGACTATGCCGCCGCCGCGCTGCGCGATTTCGGTATAGCTGGCGCCGGCCAGCCGCAGCGCAAATTCATCGGCGCGGGTACCGCCGTATACCAGGTGCGTGTGACAGTCGATCAAGCCGGGCGTGATCCACTGGCCGCCGACATCGTGGCGCGGCAAAGCCGACTCCGCAAATTCGGCAGGCATGGACTCGACGCTGCCGATCCAGGCAATCACGCCGTCGCGCACCGCAATCGCACCGTCTTCGATGACATGATCTGGATCGCCGGCGGGCGCGATCCGGGCGTTGTGCCAGATGCCTTGATTAGTTTGCATGCGCGATTCCTTGTTGCCGGTTGATCTTGACCACGACCAATACGCTGTCTGCCGCCAATGGGCGGACCGAGATGCGGCCGGTATCGCCCTCGCAGCTCAGCGTCTGTCGCCGCTCCAGCGCGCATTCTGCATGCGATGTACTCACTTGCCAGCTGCCCTGAACGCAAAACAGCAGCCGAAAATCGCATGCCTCGACCACGTCCGGCGTCGCGTGCCACACCTCGACCGCGCCGCTGGCGGCACCGCGCCGCAGCATCAGGTTGAAATCGCGGCATGCCCCGCCCTCCAGCCGCGCATCCAGTTGTTCCTCGCCCTTGAAGCAATACGGCAGCAACGGCGTGGTCAAGCCATGCACCTTGCCATCGGCAAAGTTCAGCTGCATGCCGGGGCCATCCAGCAACATGATCACCCGGTCGATGCCGGGAAAAGACGAAAACGGCCCGGATTGATCGACGTCGGCAATGCTCACCCGCCACAAAAAATCATCGAAGCCGGCGTCCGCCGGATAGCTGGATAAGGTACGCGTGCTGCCGCCGCCGTTTTTCCAAGGCGCGGCAATCAGGTCGTCGAAGGCATGCAGTTCCATGTCGGGTCCGGTGTTATGCCAGATGCAGGCCGATAAACAACTGCTGGCAGCTCTCGCTGACCGCGCCTTGCAACACCAGTTGTTTCGCGGCTTCGATATCCGGAGCAAAGAAACGATCCTTGTCGTAAAACCCGACTTCCTGGCGCAAGCGTTGCAGCACCGGCACCAGCATCGGCGAGGTCAATAAAGGCTGATGGAAATCCACCCCCTGCGCCGCCGCCAGCAATTCGATGGCGACGATGGTGGCGGTGTTGTGCGCCATGTCATGCAAGCGTCGGCCGGCATAGGTCGCCATGCTGACGTGATCTTCCTGATTGGCTGAAGTCGGCAAGCTGTCGACGCTGGCCGGGTGCGCCAGCGATTTGTTTTCGGAAGCCAGAGCGGCTGCGGTGACGTGGGCGATCATGAAGCCGGAATTGAGGCCGGACGACTCCACCAGGAACGGCGGCAAGCCGGACAAGGAAGCGTCGATCAGCAAGGCGATCCGGCGCTCCGACAACGCGCCGATTTCGGCAATCGCCAAGGCCAGCGTATCGGCGGCAAAAGCGACCGGTTCGGCATGGAAATTGCCACCGGAAATCACCTCGTCATGTTCCGCATAAATCAACGGATTATCGGTGACGGCGTTGGCTTCAGTCAGCAAGGTGCGCGCCGCGTTGGCTATCAGGTCCAGGCAGGCTCCCATCACTTGCGGCTGGCAGCGCAGGCTATACGGGTCTTGCACGCGCTCGTCGTTGACCAGGTGCGATTGCCGGATCGCGCTCCCGCTGAGCAGCTGGCGATAAATCTTTGCGGTCGCGATTTGCCCCGGCTGACCGCGTACTTCATGCAGACGCGGATCGAACGGCGCATCGCTGCCTCTGGCGGCATCGACCGACAGCGCGCCGGTGACGGTGGCGGCGGCCAACACCCTTTCCGCCAAAAACAGGCCATGCAAGGTCAGCGCGGTGGATACCTGGGTGCCGTTGATCAGCGCCAGGCCTTCCTTGGCGGCCAGCACGATAGGCGCGATATTGGCTTGTTCCAATGCGTGTCTGGCGTCCAGCAGCTTGCCGCCGACCCTGACCTGGCCTTCTCCCAGCAAGGCCAAAGTCATGTGCGACAACGGCGCCAGATCGCCGGACGCGCCGACCGAGCCCTTGGCCGGGATGCACGGCATGATGCCGGCGTTGTACAGCGCCAGCAGGGTATCGATGACTTGCGGCCGGATGCCGGAATAGCCGCGCGCCAAGCTGCCGATTTTCATCGCCATGATCAGACGCACCACCGCATCGTCCAACAATTCGCCGGTGCCGACCGAGTGCGACAGGATCAGGTTGCGCTGCAACTCTTCCAGTTGCGCGTCGGGAATGTGGGTTTTGGCCAATTTGCCGAAACCGGTGTTGATGCCGTAGGCGGCATCGCCGCGGCCGACGATCCTGAGGATGGTGGCGGCGGAAGCTTCAATCGCCGGGTAAGCGGACGGCGCCAGCTGCAGCGGCACGGCTTCGGCCCAGATGCTGCGGATTTCTGCCAGGGACATTTTTCCAGGCTGGATGGTCAGGGTATTTTTCATAGGTACTTGCTTTCAAAATGAGACAGATATGTGCATTTAAATCAATACTATTCAATCGGTTGACCGGCCTTTTCCTGTATGAACGGCAACGCCACCAACGCGCCCAAGCCGCAAGCCATCAAATACCAGGACGGCGCCAGATTGCTGCCCGACACCGCAATCAGCTTGGTGGCAAAAAACGGCGCAAACCCGCCGAAAATGGCAACCCCGATGCAATACACGACCGACATGCCGGTCGCTCTTACCGCTTGCGGAAACATTTCCGGCAGCATCACCACATTGGGCACCGCGGTAAATGTCGCCAGCATCGTCAGCAGCGCCATCACCGGCAGCAAGGTGGCGATAGTCGGCGCCTGATTGATCAAGGCGAATGCCGGATAGGCCGCAAACACCAGTAACAGGCAGGATACGCCGAACACTTTCTTGCGTCCGACCCGATCCGACAGCATCCCCACCAGCGGCGCCAGCAAGGCGTTGACCGCCGCCGCCATGCAGGCCGCGGTCAAGCCGGCCGAGGCCGGCATATGCAACACTTTGGCGACATAAGTCGGTATGTAATACAGCGTGATGTAGACCGCCGCGATACTGCCCATCGTCAATCCCACGCCGGCGGCGATTTGTGGCCGGTGATCGGCAAAAACGATGCGGATCGAATGGCTGAAGGAGTTCCTGGCAGCCACGCCGGTTGCCAGCGTTTCATGCAGATTGCGGCGGATATACACCCCGAGCGGACCCATCAGCAAGCCTAGCGCGAATGGTATCCGCCAGCCCCAGCTTTCCAACGATGCGGTACTCAGCACAGCCGTCAGCGACAAACCCATCAACGCCCCCAACAGCGCGCTCAGATTCTGGCTGACCACCTGCAAGCCGCCGTAGAAGCCGCGCGAGCGGTCATCCGCGTATTCCATCAGCAGCGAAGTCGACGCGCCGAATTCGCCGCCCAGCGCAAAGCCCTGGAACAGACGCGCCAGCACAATCAGCAGCGGCGCGGCCAGACCGATCCGGGCATAGGTCGGGGCAAACACGATCAGCCCCGAACCGATTGCCATCAGGGTCAAGGTCAGGCTCATGGCCGCCTTGCGACCGGCTCGATCGGCATAGGAACCGAGCAGCAAGCCGCCGATCGGACGCGCAACAAAGCCGATGCCGAAAGTGGCCGTCACCAGCATCAGCTGCGCACTGTCGCCATCGGCCGGGAAATACAGCTTGCCGATGATGATCGCGAAAAAGCTATAGGCCGTGAATTCGAAAAATTCGAGGCCGTTGCCGATGGTGATGGCGGCTATGGCTTTGATCTTGCCGCCACTGGTCCTGACCGTGTGTGCCGCTCGTCTGGCCGGGGTCGCCAGCGTTTCTGCGCTGCTGCTTGTTTCCACGTGCTAGCTCCTTGTAGGCGCTGACGTAGGGCGGATGAGCGTAGCGTTATCCGCCGTTCTGGATGCATCACACGCCTGTGGGACATCCAACGGCGGAAGGGTGTAGCAGGGGTTTCAGATGGCATGCCATCTGCCTGCGTAACGGTATCCGCCTGCCAGCGGATACGCGCCCTGCAAGGGCTACGCTTTTCCGCCCTACGTTTATCGGTTGATCATCGGCAGATTCAGGTGATGACGCTTGGCGCATTCGATCGCAGCTTCATAACCGGCATCCGCATGGCGCATCACGCCGGACGCGCAATCGTTGACCAAGACCCGCGCCAGCCTTTTGGCGGCGGCTTCGGTGCCGTCGGCGACGATCACCATGCCGGCGTGCTGGGAGTAGCCCATGCCGACCCCGCCGCCGTGATGCAGCGAGACCCAGGTGGCGCCGCCGGAGGTGTTGAGCAAGGCGTTCAGCAACGGCCAGTCGGAGACCGCATCGGTGCCGTCCTTCATGCTCTCGGTTTCGCGATTCGGGCTGGCCACCGAGCCGGTGTCCAGGTGGTCGCGGCCGATGACGACCGGTGCTTTCAATTCGCCGGTACGCACCATCTCATTGAAGGCCAGACCGGCCAGATGGCGCTCGCCCAGCCCCAGCCAGCAGATACGCGCCGGCAAACCCTGGAACGAGATCCGCTCGCGCGCCATGTCGAGCCAGCGATGGACGTGCGCGTTTTGCGGGAATAGCTTCTTGATCTTTTCATCGGTTTTGTAAATATCCTCGGGATCGCCGGACAAAGCGACCCAGCGGAACGGCCCCTTCCCTTCGCAAAACAAGGGCCGGATATAGGCCGGGACAAAGCCGGGGAAATCGAATGCGTTCTTGATCCCGGCATCGTAAGCGACTTGCCGGATGTTGTTGCCGTAATCTACAGTCTTGATGCCCATCGCATGAAAATCCAGCATCGCCTGCACATGGGCGGCGCAGGAGCGTGCGGCATCGGCTGACAATCTGGCCTGTTGCGACGGATCGTTTTGCGCCTGCACCCATTGCTCGACCGTCCAGCCCAGCGGCAGGTAGCCGTTGATCAGGTCATGAGCCGAGGTTTGGTCGGTCACCAGATCCGGTTTGATGCCGCCGGCTTTGGCGCGCTTGACCAGCTCGGGCAATACTTCGGCGGCGTTGCCGAGCAAGCCGATCGACACCGCCTCCTTGCGTTGCGTGTGGTATTTGACCAGTTCCAGCGCCTCGTCCAGATCTTTGGCCTGCTTGTCGAGATAGCGCGTGCGCAGACGGAAGTCGATGCTGGACTGTTTGCATTCGATGGTGAGCGACACCGCGCCCGCCAGCGTCGCCGCCAGCGGCTGGGCGCCGCCCATGCCGCCCAGTCCGGCGGTCAGGATCCAGCGCCCGCCCCAGTCGCCGCCGAAATGCTGGCGGCCGGCCTCGGCGAAAGTCTCGAAAGTGCCTTGCACGATGCCCTGGCTGCCGATGTAGATCCAGCTGCCGGCGGTCATCTGGCCGTACATGAACAAGCCCTTGCGGTCGAGTTCGTTGAAATGTTCCCAGTCGGCCCACTTCGGCACCAGGTTGGAGTTGGCCAGCAGCACCCGCGGCGCATCGGCATGGGTCTGGAACACGCCGACCGGCTTGCCGGACTGGATCAGCAGGGTCTCGTCGTCGTTCAGGTTGGTCAGCGCTTCGACAATCTTGTCGTAACAGGCCCAGTCGCGCGCGGCCCGGCCGATCCCGCCGTACACCACCAGATCGTTCGGCCGCTCCGCCACTTCCGGGTCGAGGTTATTCATCAGCATGCGCAACGGCGCCTCGGTCAGCCAGCTCTTGGCGGTCAACTGCGTGCCGCGTGCGGCGCGAATGGAACGGCTGGCATCGCGCCGCGGATCGTTGCCGGTCGCTGCCGGTGTATTCGATGTGCTCATGGTGATTTGCCCTCAATGAAAGTGATGCGATGATGCGTGCTTGTAGACAGAACGCAGAGTTGTATAGTCCAATCAAGTATAATGTCTATACAACTTGTGTCAATCATCTTTTCAGGATTTTTTCCGGCAAGGTTGTCGTAACATCCGTAAAGAAACAATTGATTGGAGCAGGTGTATGAGTAGCGCGTTTGTCAAAGCAATTCCAGCTTTTCAGCAAGTAAAAGACCATGTCACGCAGCAAATCCGCAGCGGCGCATGGAAGCCGGGCGAGCTGATCCCGTCTGAGCGCGAGCTGATGCAGCAATTCGGCTTGTCGCGGATGACGGTCAACCGCGCCGTGCGCGAATTGACGGACATGCAACTGCTGGTGCGGATCCAGGGGTCCGGCACCTATGTGGCGCCGGGCAAATATCAATCGACGCTGGTCGAGATCCGCAGCATAGACGACGAAGTGGTGGCGCGCGGCCATCGTTACCGCAGCCAGGTGCTGACCCTGGAAGCCAGCGCAACCCCGGCCGCGCTGAAGGCGATCGGTTTCGCGACCGGCTCGGTATTTCATTCCAGCATCGTGCATTTTGCCGACGATATACCGATCCAGTTCGAGGATCGCTATACCAATCCACAGCTGTTCCCGGAATACCTGCAGCAAGACTTTCACCTGCAAACCCCGAATCACTACATGGTCCAGATCGCGCCGCTGGACCGCGCCGAATACAGCATCGAATCGAGGATGCCGGATGCCGCCGTGCGCAAGCGGCTGCAGATGGAAGCCGGCGAACCCAGCCTGGTGCTGTCGCGTCGCACCTGGGTCCGCGATCAGGTGGCGACTTCAGTCACTTTATGGCATCCGGGCTCCAGGTATCAGTTCACCGGCGGATTTTGAACGGGCGATCGTTTTCCGCTATCCGTATGTCACAGCGCGGCGCCATCTAACGTCTTGGCGTAGGGCGGAAAAGCGAAGCCCTTGCAGGGCGCGTATCCGCTGGCAGGCGGATACCGTTCAGCAGGCGGATGGCATGCCATCCGAAACCCCTGCTTCACCCTTCCGCCGTTTTTGAAACGCTCAATCTGCTGTAATACATCGGACGGCGGAAGGCGCTACGCTTTTCCGCCCTACTTCTCTCCATATTTGATCGAAATATTTCTTGCCCATGTCTGTTACCCCCGCTTCCCTCAATTCCCCCGCTGCGGCCAGTTGGGCCGACTTGCTTTCCGGCCGAAATGCCTTGCGCTCGATCACGCTGGCGGGTGGGATCGGCATGCATGCCACCAACGTATACATCGTCACCACCATCCTGCCGTCGGTCGTCCGAGATATCGGCGGGCTGGAATACTACGCCTGGGCCACCTCGCTGTTCGTGGTGGCGTCGATCATCGCCGCCGGCGTCGCTTCGCGCCTGGTCGAGTGGATCGGCCATCGCGCCACCTGCCTGCTGGCGCTGCTGATCTTTTCGATCGGCGCCGCCGGCTGCGCGCTGGCGCCGCATATGCTATGGCTGCTGGCGGCGCGGACGATCCAGGGTTTTGGCGGCGGCGTGCTGGTGGCGCTGTCTTACGCGATGATCCGGCTGGTATTTGCGCCTGCTTTGTGGTCGCGGGCGATGGCATTGATGTCCGGCATGTGGGGCATTTCCACGCTGTCGGGGCCGGCCATCGGCGGCATGTTCGCGCAGGCAGGCAGCTGGCGCGGCGCTTTCTGGGTGTTGCTGCCGGCCGCATTCGGCTTGGCATTGCTGGTGCAATTCACACTGAAGATTCCGAAGCAGAACGCACCTGCCGACAGCGCGCCGAATACCATCCCGACCCTGAAAATAGTGCTGCTGGCGGCAGCCGTCATGTCGGTCTCGGCCGCCAGCCTGTTCAGCAGCATCGCGCTGAATGTCGCCGGCGTCGCGGTCGGCATCGCCCTGATCGCGCTGATTGCCTGGCTGGAGCAGCGCGGCGCCGCCCGGCTGCTGCCCAGCGGCGCATTCTCGCTGCGGACCCGGATCGGCGCTTTGTACGCGACGATGATCTTGATCATCCTGGGACTCACCACCGAAATCTATGTGCCGTATTTCCTGCAAGTGATTCAAGGCCATTCACCGCTATTGGCCGGTTACCTGACCGGCATCATGTCTTGCGGCTGGACCCTGGCCGCCTTGCTGTTCTCCAGTTATAGCGGCAAGCGCGCGGAATGGGTGATGAAAGCGGGTCCGGCAGTGGTGATGGCGGCGCTGCTGGCGCTGTCGGTGATGGTGCCGTCGGTGACCATCGTCGCCGGCTACGGCCTGCTGCCGATGTGCGTGGCGCTGATCATGGTCGGCTTCGGGATCGGCATGGGGGCGCCGCATTTGATGGCAAAGATATTGGGCAGCGCGCACGCCGATGAAGGCGATCTTGCGGCTTATTCGCTGACCACCGTGCAGTTATTTGCGACCGCGATCGGCGCTGCACTGGCGGGACTGGCGACCTCGCTGGCCGGACTGGCCGAACCGGGCGGCGCGACGGGTAGCCTAGCTGGTGCCATCAATGCCGCCCACTGGCTGTTCATCTGTTTTGCGCTGGCGCCGGCGATAGCATTCTTTACGGTGCGGCAGGCATTAAAATCGAAGCTTGGACCACCCGACCAGGAAGCTAAGCCATGAACACTCCCACGCCGGCAGCGCCGGTAAGCGCCCTCAAAGCAACGTCCGAGACCGTCACCAGCGTGCATTACTGGACCGAGCAGTTGCTGTCGTTCAGGAGCACGCGGCCGGCCGGCTATCGCTTCACGCCGGGGCAATTCGCGCGGCTGGGGGTGGTGGCTGGCGGCGAAACGCTGTGGCGCGCCTATTCGCTTGCTTCCGCTGCCGATGACGCCGAGCTGGAGTATTACCTGGTGCAGGTTCCCGGCGGCCAATTCACAGAGCAAATCAAGAACCTGAAACCGGGCGATCCTATCCTGGTAGAAAAATTCAGCTTCGGCTTCATGACCGCCGATCGTTTTGTCGACGGCGAGGATTTATGGATGCTGGCCACCGGCACCGGCCTCGGGCCGTTCATCTCGATCCTGCAAGACCCGGCAGTGTGGAAAAAATTCCGCAACCTGATCCTGGTGCACTGCGTCAGGAACGCCGATGAACTGGCGTATCGGGACTTGCTATCCAGCCTGCAGCAGCGCCCGCAGCTGGCCGCCGGCGGCGCGCGCCTGCAACTGATCCAGACCGTTACGCGCGATAACCAAGACGCCGCCCAGGACCATTTGCAAGGCCGCATCACCACCCTGTTGGCGAGCGGCGAACTGGAAGCGGCGGCTGGCCGGCCGATCACGGTGGAAGCCGCCCGCATCATGATTTGCGGCAATCCGCAGATGATCTCCGAAACCCGGGAAATCCTGCACCAGCGCGGCTTGCGCCCTTGCCGCCGGGCGCTGCCGGGGCAATTTGTCACCGAGGATTATTGGTAATATCGGTCCGGTCCGCCGTCAGTTCTCGGCAAACAACAATGGCGCTCCGAAGAGCGCCATTGTTGTTTTTTATTGCCGGAAACCTTACTTATTTTTCCGGATTGCTGGTCGGCAGCGACATCTCGTGATGGAAGATGTTGTGCGGATCAAAGGCTTTCTTGGCCTTGACCAGATCGTCGACCTTGTTGCCGTAGTACAGACGCAGCCACTGTGGATCGACGGTCTTATGGTCGTCATCGGTGTATTTCATGTCGATGTCCGGATAGCTGATATAGCAGCCTTCGTACCGAGGGTTCGGCTCTATTTCATATGGTTTTCCACCCTGGTTTTTATGGACATCCTTAAAAATCTTGCGTATCCATGCAATATGCTTGCGTTCGATCTCGGCCGCCTCCCCTGGAGTTTGCCCGGCGCTGACGGCCCAGTAGGTCTGGTATTGGCTTTTCAACAGCGACCTGCGTTGATAGACGGAATTTTCGATGTTATATGCGGGATTGGGATCGTTCATACGGCCGCCGTATGAGTCGATTTGTACCAGCGACTGCGTCAGGACCGGATCGTCGTTATTCAGGTTGTTCCACAATGCATCGATTTCCGTATCCGTGAAATTCCCGATTTGGTACGACGATTTATACTTGCCGCGCTGATTGGCGCCTGAGCCGTTGATCAACTGCGTCAGAGGCAGCCAGTCCAGACGCAAGGCATCCTTGAGTGCATCGTCCGCCTTCTGGCCACCGCGCGGATTATTCATCGCAGGGATATTCGGCGCAATGAAAGAGTTCCCGACCAGCGGCTTGAAGCCCGCTGCGTCTGTCATGGTCTTGACGAAATCGACCAAGGGCTGGCTATTAGTGTCGTTCAAAGTACCGTCGAGACCGGTATATTGCATCGCCAGCGCAACCGAGCCGCTGGACCTGTGCTGGAACTTGCCCAGCACAAACAAACCGCCATTCGCTTTGGTTGGATTGGGGCTATCCCATTCGGCGTCGTGAGTCTTGAACCATTGCCAGTATGCTTGCAGGAAATTACCGAATCGCTCTTTGCCGACCCTATCCCACTCAGCCCACGGAAATTCGAGCACCAGCCAATAAGCTTCGCGCGGCGCATCGGGCAGCTCACTGAAATAATAATTGGTAATGATGCCGAGGTTGCCACCGCCGCCGCCGCAACAGGACAGGAACAACAGCCTATCGTTGTTGGTGCTCTTTCGATTCACATGTTTCTGGACAACGCTTTTACCGTCCGGAGCCGGCACCAGGATGTCGACCCCGGATAGCCAATCCACGGTCAGTCCTTGCATGCGCGACGACAGCCCATAACCGCCGCCTGAAATATGGCCGCCGACGCCGACCGAATAACAGGAACCACCCGGCAAGGCTTTGCCTGTCTGTTTGTACAAATCGACGTAGCTGTTCCAGTTCTGGCTGCCCGCCGCAATGCGGAATTTGTAGACAACTTTTTCAGGGTTCGGATGGGAGAGCCCTTTTTCGTCGTATTCCAGGCCCGACATGGGGCCCAGATCGATAATGGCGAGTTGTTTTTTACCGGGTTCCGGCAATGTATTCGACACAAACCCTTCGTAACAATGACCGCCGCTTCGCACCGTCAGGCGATAGCCTCTGCCCAAGGCATCGTTGGCAGCCAGCGCTACTTCTTCCGCGGTCTTGCAAACGTAAATGAGAGAAGCGCCAGGATCGCCTTGTGGCGGCCAACGCAAATTGAATCCCTTCTTGAGGGTTTCATAACGGGGATCCTGCTGGTTCACTTCGACAAAACTGGCCATACATCATCTCCTCAAGGTGTAAGAAACGAATTTCATGTACCAAAGAAACCATTTGCAAATATCACAACGCAACGCCGGGCAGCGGTGCTTGTTTTGCCTCAACGTCGCCGCACATGTAATCAGCTTATGACAGGTCTGTGACCTGTCATTATTGACAGGTTGTATTTGCAAATTATTCTGCTTGCCTTGTGACGACTAGAGCCTCCCCTTCAGGATTCAGACTTCAAGCCACTTCTTCCTGACCCCAGCATCCCCGCGCAAATCCTGCGGCGTGCCGGCAAACACGATCTGCCCATGCCCCATCACCAGCACGCGGTCGGAAATCTCCAGCGCTATCGCCAATTTTTGCTCAACCAGCAACACCGACACGCCCTGCGCTTTCAAGCGCAGCAAACAGTCGGCCACCAGCCTGACCATCTGCGGCGCCAAGCCCTCGGTCGGCTCGTCGACCATGATCAGGGCGGGCTCGCCCATCAGGCTGCGGCATAAGCTGAGCATCTGCTGTTCGCCGCCCGATAACAGGCCGGCACGGGTATCGCGGCGCGACGCCAACGCTGGAAACATGTGCAGCATGGCGTCAAGCGAGCCGCACCCTTGCAAGCCGCGCTTCAGGCCCAGCAGCAGGTTCTGCTCCACCGTCAAGCTTGGGAACACCGCCCGTTCTTCCGGCACATAAGCCAATCCGTGCCGGGCAATCCGGAATGTCGGACATCCGATCAACTGCTGCCCGTTGAAGCGGATGGAGCCACTGGCGCGCACCAGCCCCATCGCGGCCTTCAGCGTGGTTGAACGGCCGGCGCCATTGCGGCCCAGCAAGCTGACGATTTCTCCCGTTCCGACCCGCAAGTCGACGCCATGCAACACATGGCTTTGCCCGTAAAACGCATGCAGCCCGGCGATCTCGAGTAGCGCACTCATGGCCAGCCCCCCTCGCCCAGATAGGCCGCCTGCACCGCAGCGTTGCGGCGAATCGCGGCCGGCGTGTCGCAAGCGATGATCTGCCCATCCACCAGCACCGCGATCCGGTCCGCCAGTTCAAAGACCACGTTCATATCGTGCTCGACCATCAGCAAGGTTTTGCCGCTGCTGATTCGACGGATCAACGCCACCGCCGCGGCGGATTCGTCGCGGCTCATGCCGGCGGTCGGCTCATCCAGCAACAGCAGGTCGGTGCCGCCGGCGATGGTGATGCCGATTTCCAGTGCCCGCTGTTGCGCGTAACTCAGCGAGCCGGCCAAGGCATCGCGGCAGGAACTCAGGCCGATCTGTTCCAGCACTTGCGCGGTGTTCCGGCTGGCGTCGTGCAAGCCGGACAAACGCCGCCAGAATGCATAGCGATAAGCCAATGGCCACAGTAGCGCGACGCGCAGGTTTTCCTGAACGCTCAATTGCGGAAAAATATTGCTCACCTGAAAGCTGCGCGCCAAGCCGCGACGATTGACCTGGAACGGCGTCAACCCTGCGATGCTGCGGCCGTGCAGCAAAATTTCGCCGCTGCTCGGCGCCGCACGGCCCGATATCAGATTGAATAAAGTGGTCTTGCCGGCGCCGTTCGGGCCGATCAAAGCCAGCCGTTCGCCTTGCTGAAGTTGCAAGTCGACGCCGCAAATAATCGCGCTATTAGCGACCTTTTTGTGTACATCTTTCAATGCCAGAACAGTCGCGCTCATCATCGCCGCTCCTCGATCAGCGCCGCCAGCCTGCTCCGGAAACGCGGCCCGGCGCAACGCAAGACCAAAGCTGCCGCCGCCATAGCCGCGGCACACAGGATCATCCAGCCATACGGATAAGGACTAGTCGGCAATCCATCGCTGATGCCCGACCCATGCCGGTAAACAATTTCAATCAATGCCACGCTGGCGCCTGACAGCAGCAACATGGCGCCCGCCATCAGGAACAATGGTTTTGCCAGTCGGACCCACTGGCGCAACTCCAGCCGGCGCATGACCGCTACCGACGACACCATCACCCCGGCCATGCCGCCCGGCGCAAACAGCACAAGCCCCATGAACAACAAACCAAGATATAGCTGCCAGGCGCGGGTATAAGTCGATAGCAGCGCCGTAAACAACACCCCGACCACCGCACCGATCAGCGGCCCGAAGAAGGTGCCGATGCCGCCGATAAAGGTAAACAACAGGATTTGCGCCGAGCGCAGCAAGCCCAGGTTTTCGGCGCTGGCGATTTCCACGTTGATGGCCGCCAGCGCCCCGGCGATACCGGCGAAGAAGGCCGACAGGATGAACATCAGATAACGCACATGGCGTGGGTCGTAGCCGATGAAGGCGGCGCGCTCGGGATTCTCGCGCACCGCATTGGCGATCCGTCCCAGCGGCGTCCGCGTCAATCCGAACATGGCGGCAGTACAGACAAAAAGCCAGCCGGCGATCAGGTAATACACCTGCAGCTGCGACCCAAAGTCGATCCCGAACCACGCCGGCCCAAGCACACGGTCGGTGCTGATGCCGCCCTCGCCCCCAAAAAAAGCCGGAAACATGAAAGCCCCGGCCGTCACCAACTCGACCAAAGCCAGGCTGATCATCGACAAGGCGGTGCCGGACCTGCGCGTCGTGACAAAGCCGAATAAGGCGCCGCACAGCGCCCCCGCCATGCCGCCCAGCAGCGGAATGCAGAGCAGCACCGCAGCGGATGCCCCCGCCATCCGGTTCATTGCATGCACCGCGGCAAACGCCCCCAGCCCGGCATACACCGCATGACCGAAGGACAGCATGCCCGCCTGCCCCAGCAACATATTGAACGACAGTGCCAGGATCATCATGCTGCCGCATTGCGCCAGCAGCGACAGCGCCGCATTCTGCGGAAAAACCAGCGGCGCGCCAAGCAATGCCAGCGCAAAACCGCCCCAGGTCAGCCGGCGCAGTGTATTTACATGCATGCCGTCATCCTTCACGCACGCCAAGCAAGCCGCGCGGCCGCGCCAGCATCACGATAATCAATAACAGGTAGGGCAGGATGGGCGCGACCTGCGCCACTGTCAGTTGCAACAACGGATAACCGCTGGCGGCCGCATCGACCCGGATACCGAAGTGCGCCAAAGCACTCAATAAAGAAACATCCAGCGCCACCGCATACGTCTGTGCCACCCCGATCAACAAGGACGCCACAAAAGCCCCGGCCAGCGAACCCAGGCCGCCGACCACCACCACCACGAAAATAATGCTGCCGACCCCAGCCGCCATGCCCGGCTCGGTCACGAAGGCGTTGCCGCCCACCACCCCGGCCAGCCCCGCCAATGCGCAACCGGCGGCAAACACCAGCGTATAAATGCGCGGCACGTTATGCCCCAGCGCCTCGACCATCTGCGGATGGCTCAATGCCGCCTGAACCACCAGGCCGAGCCGCGAGCGCTTCAAAAACAGATACGTCGCCAACAAAATCAGCAGCGCCAGCAGCATCATGAAGCCCCGATACAGCGGGAAAGCGGTGCCGTACAAAGTGAACAAGGCGCTATCCAGCTGCGCCGGAACCGCATAAGGCAAGGCCGACTTGCCCCACACCAGTTGCACCAGTTCGACGATCAGGTAGGACAGGCCGAAGGTGAACAGCAACTCCGGCACCTGACCGTAGCGATGCACATGGCGCAGCCCGAAGTGCTCGACCAGCGCCCCGAGCGTCCCGACCAGCAGCGGCGACAGCACCAGCGCCGGCCAGAATCCGAGTTTGACGCTGATCGCATAGGCGAAATAAGCGCCCAGCATATAAAAGCTCGCGTGCGCAAAATTCAGCACTCCCAGCATGCTGAAGATCAGCGTCAGCCCCGCCGACAGCAGAAACAACAGCAGTCCATAGCTGAGGCCGTTCAGCAAAGTGATTAAAGTGAATTCCATGCGATGGAGCGAGCTGGCTGATGATGATTCATAGGGTGGCGACGCAGATTGAAGGACAGGTAAACAGGTCCGGCATTTTACCGGCTTGCTCGGCGAAAATATTTTCGTATTTTTACCTTGGTAATATTGACGCCCACATTACACCCGGGTAATATCTGCGACATACTCTTATTTTGAGAAAGGTTTTTCAGATGAACCAGCACACAGAACGTCCCGTCATCGCCTTTGCCGGCCCGCACCGCATCGCTTCCGGTCAATTGGCTTTGGTAGCTTTAAAGGTAAAAGAGCTGATCGATCGCAACGAATCCGCACCCATCCTGATCTTCGACGACATCACCAGCGAACCGGTCGAAGTCGATTTTCGCGGCACCGCGGAGCAAGTGGTGCAACGACTGTCGGTCGCCGAAGCGGCAGTTGAAAAAGCCGCGCCGGAAGACGCGCAGGAACCGGCACGCGGCCCAGGCCGGCCGAAGCTGGGCGTGATCGGGCGCGAGGTCACGCTGCTGCCGCGGCATTGGGACTGGCTCAACAGCCAGCGCGGCGGCGCCTCGGTAGCCTTGCGCAAACTGGTCGAGGATGCCAAGCGGCGCAGCGACGGCCGCGACCAGATCCGCCGCGCACAGGAATACGCCTACCGCTTCATGTCGGCCATGGCCGGCAACCAGCCCGATTTTGAAGAAGCGAACCGCGCTTTTTTTGCCGGCGACCAGGCCGGATTCGAACGCTTGGTCGAGGCTTGGCCGGTCGATATTCGGGAGCATGCCAGGACCCTGGCAACGCGCAGCTTTCAGCAGCCGAGCGCCGAGTAACAGCACGCAACCAATTCAGCGGAATAAGCCATGACAAATATCCAAACAGTTCACCTTATCTATGGCCCGCTCGGTGCGGGCAAATCGACTTATGCACGAAAAATCGCAGCTGAGACAAGCGCCGTTCGTTTTTCAATCGATGAATGGATGCACACCTTATTTGGCGATGACCAGCCTGCTCAAAAGGACTCGGCGTGGATCAACTGGGCCATGACGCGTGTCACGCGTTGCGAAACGCTGATCTGGTCAAGCAGCATGCAAATCCTGACGTCAGGACGGGACGTGATCCTTGATCTTGGCTTGCTGCGTGCAACCGACCGCGATCGCCTGAGTTCCCTGGTCGAGGCAAGCGGTCATCGGGTTTTGCCCTGTTTTGTCGACGCGGATCGCAGCGTACGCCGGCAACGTGTATTGCAGAGAAACGTGGAACAGGGCGACACCTATTCGTTCGACGTGACACCAGCGATGTTTGATGCGATGGAAATGTTTTTCGAGCGGCCGACGGCAGAAGAGCTGCGCCGCTCAATCAAAACTTTGCCGTCAAATTGAACGGTGTAAGTAGTTTTGTGCCGTCCGTCACTAAGAAGATCTTGGACCAAGCCCTAAAACAAGCCCAGCTGCCCGGACGATTTCTCCCGCTCGGAAGGAACATACGGCCGCCTGAAGCGCGTCGCATCCAATCTCGCAAACGAGCCGCCGCGCTGCGCCAGCCCGCATCTGATCAGCGCTTTCTCAAACCGTTGCCGCAGCAGATCGGCCCAGATCCCCTCGCCCCGCATCCTGGTCGCAAAATCGGCGTCATATGCCGCGCCGCCGCGCATCTCGCGCACGCGGTTCATCACGCGCTTGGCGCGGTCCGGGAAATGCGCGTCAAGCCACTGCTGGAACAACGGCTCAACCTCCCACGGCAGGCGCAATACGACGTAATTGGCCAGTACCGCGCCGGCTTCGGCGGCGGCTTCGATCACCCGTTCCAGGTCGGGTTCGGTGACAAACGGGATCAATGGCGCGACGCTGACGCTGACCGGGATGCCGGCCTCGGCCAAGGTCTTGATCGTCCGCAGCCGGCGTGCCGGCGCAGCGGCGCGCGGCTCCAGCGTACGCGCGATGACCGGGTCCAGCGTGGTGAGCGTGACCGCCGCCAGCACCTGCCGCTTGCGCGCCATGCTGGCCAACAGGTCGATATCGCGTTCAATCAGCGACGATTTGGTAATCAGCGCCACCGGATGATCGCAATCATGCAGCACCTGCAAAATTTTCCGCGTCAGGCCCAGCTCACGCTCGCACGGCTGATAGGCATCGGTGTTGACGCCGAGCGCAATCGGCTCGGCCACATAGGACGGCTTGGCCAGCTCGCGCAACAGCAATTGCGGCGCATTCACCTTGGCGAAAATACGGCTCTCGAAATCCAGTCCCGGCGACAGGCCGAGGTAGCTATGCGTAGGCCGGGCGTAACAATAAATGCAGCCATGTTCGCAGCCGCGATACGGGTTCAACGACACGCGAAACGGCAAATCCGGCGAGGCATTGCGGTTCAGGATGCTCTTGGCCTGCTCTTCGGTGACGATGGTGCGCAACGGCGCCGGAGAATCGTCCTGTTCCGCCTCTACCGCCCAGCCGTCGTCAAAGTTCTCGCGCTGCTCGACTTCGTAACGCCCCTGCATGTTATTGGTCGCGCCACGCCCTTTGCGCGGAGCGACCGGGGCTTGAAAGGTTATGGGCTGGGATAGCGGGTTTGCTTGTTTGATTGACATTGGCACACCATATACTGTATGTTCATACAGTATATTAGCGTAAAAATCGGTGATAGATACATTGGAATTTCAACGGTGAGACTGATGCTTGAAGCAACGCCATGCCATCTTGCATTCCATCCCATGCTTTTTCACTTCTATCCCTTTGTTTCCGCAGATTATCGCAATAACATACCGTGCGGCAATTTTCTTCTCTACAGTAGCGGCACGCACTTATCACTGGAGCAGGCAGACCAAAATAAAACCAGCTGAAATCATTAAAAAATCCCGCATTAGGGAAGCTCTCAAAAAAATCGTTTGTAAGGGAAACTGGATGCGTTTACTTAAGATTATCGGCGGCTTGCCCCTGCTGTCCGTGATTGCCGGTTGTGTTGTCGGGCCCGCCTACCAGGCGCCGTCGCCGGCTGCTTCATCTCACGCTGTATTGCCGCAATTTCAGACCAGTCTGCCGAAGCACTCGGCACCAGATGATGGCACCGCGGACTTGACCCGGTGGTGGGGCCAATTTGACGATCCGCTGGTGGCCGAGTTGGTCGATGCGGCGCAGACCACCAGCCCTACCCTGGCCCAGGCACTGGCCCGTATCGCACAAGCACGCGCCAATGCAAGCTCTTCCCGCAGCGCACTGTATCCGTCGCTAGCCGCCAATGCCAACAGCACCCGCAGCAAATCGCCCAGTTCCGGCGCCAGCGTGGTCAGCACCAGCAGCAGCGCGAGCCTCGACGCCAGCTGGGAAATCGACCTGTTCGGCGGCAAGCGCAAGTCTGCCGATGCTGCCAATGCGCGCCTGTCGGCACGCAGCGCGGATTGGCATGGCGCACGGGTGTCGCTGGCCGCGGAAGTCGGCACCACCTTGGTCAATTACCGCGCCTGTATCGCGACGGCGGCGATGCTGGCGCAGGATTTGCAGTCGCGGGAACAAACGGCGCAGCTGACCATGCTCAAGATCAAGGCCGGCTTTACCGCGCCGGCCGACGGCGCATTGATCAATGCATCGGCTGCCGATGCGCGGCAACGGCTGATCTTGCAGCGCGCCGACTGCGACCTGGATATCAAGGCCTTGGTGGCGCTGACCGACATCGCCGAGCCGGACTTGCGCGCAAAACTCGCTGCCAACGACCGCATACCGCAGCCGCGCGGCATCATCGTCGATGCGGTGCCGGCCCAAGCCCTGACGCAGCGTCCCGACATCGCGGTGGCCGAACGCGAACTGGCGGCAGCCGGCGCCGACATCAATGTCGCGCAAGCCAATCGCTATCCGCGCGTGTCGCTGCTCGGCAGCATCGGCATCGCGGGCTTGCGATTCGACGGCCAGAACAGCCATTCAAATACCTGGTCGTTCGGGCCGTCGATCAGCCTGCCGCTGTTCGATGCCGGCCGCCGCAAGGCGGAAGTCGACCTGGCGCAAGCCCGTTATGACGAAGCCTATGCCGGCTATCAATTGCAAGTGCGCAGCGCAGTGCGTGAAATCGAGGAAGCATTGGTGCGCTTGGACGCGGCAGCCCGGCGCGAGGACGATGCGGCAGCGGCAGCCCGCGATTATGAACGCTACTACCGCGCCAACGACGACAAATACAAGGCCGGCAGCGGCAGCCTGTTTGAGCTGGAAGACGCGCGCCGCACCTCCCTGGCGGCGCAGCAAACCTTGATCAGCGTCCAGCGCGAGCACGTCGCCGCCTGGATTGCCTTGTACAAAGCATTGGGCGGCGGTTGGCGCAGCGACGCCCAGGTTGCGGCAATGCCGGCGACAGCGCCACATTCCGATCGTTCTTAAACATAGATAAGTAAAGAATATCTGTCATGAAAAAGCTATCTACCAAACAAACGGTTTCCCTCGTGCTGGTCGTCGCCGTAGGGGCTGTCGGGTTCTGGGCCACGACCGCGAATCACGCCAAGCCCGCTGAAAAAGCAGCCGCCACCAAACCCAAGGCCGCATTGACCGTGACCACCACCCAGCCACACAGCGACGACTGGCCGCTCACGCTATCGGCCAATGGCAGCATCGCGGCCTGGCAAGAAGCCGTGGTCGGCAGCGAGTTGGGCGGTTTGCTGCTGGCGGAAGTCAACGTCAATGTCGGCGATGTCGTCAAACGCGGCCAGGTATTGGCGCGTTTCACCAACGAAAGCGTGGCGGCCCAGGTGGCGCAGCAAAAGGCGGCGGTGGAAGAAGCGCGCGCCGCCTTGTCAGAGGCGGAAGCGAATGCCGAACGGGCCCGCACCTTAGCCAACAGCGGCGCCTTGAGCGGACAGCAAACCACGCAATATGTCATCGCTGAACGCAGCACCAAAGCACGTCTGATGTCGGCCCAAGCGCGCTTGGAACTCGAGCAAATCCGCCTGCGCCAGACCCAGGTGACCGCGCCTGACGATGGCGTCATTTCTTCACGCACGGCCACGGTCGGCGCCGTCGCTGCGCAGGGACAGGAGCTGTTCAAGCTGATCCGCAAGAATCGCCTTGAATGGCGGGCCGAAGTCAATGCCAGCGACTTGCTGCTGATCAAACCCGGCCAAACGGTCAAATTACGCGTCACCAATGGCGTCACGGTGGACGGCAAGGTCCGCATGATTGCGCCGACTGTCGATGCGGCTACCCGCAATGCGCTGGTGTATGTCGACCTGCCGACGCCAGGCAGCGCGCACGCCGGCATGTTCGGCAGCGGCCAGTTCGAACTCGGTCATTCCGCCGCGCTGACGCTGCCGCAAAGCGCGGTCGTGATGCGCGATGGATTCAGCTATGTCTATCAACTGCGCAAGGACGATAAAGTCGCGCAAACCAAGGTGACGCTGGGACGCCGCGTCGGCGACCGGATCGAGGTGCTGAACGGCATCACGGCGGCGATGACGCTGGTAGCCAAGGGCGCGGGATTCCTGGCGGATGGCGACACGGTGCAGGTGGTTGCTGCGCCGGCTTCGGTTTCTGCACCTGCACCGGCCGCAAGCGCCGCACCGCTGGCATTGAAATAAGCAAGGACCCATCATGAACTTTTCCTCCTTATCGATCAAACATCCGGTTCCGGCCATTTTATTGTTCATCATGCTCACGGTGATGGGACTGCTGAGCTTCAAAAGCATGTTGGTGCAGGAATCTCCCGATATCGAATTCCCCTTCATCACGGTGAGCATCAGCTTGCCTGGCGCCTCCCCATCGCAGCTGGAAACAGAGGTTGCGCGCAAAGTCGAGAACTCAATCGCCTCGATCGCGGATATCCGCCACATTTACACCACCGTCAGCGATGGCGCCGTCACCAGCACGATCGAATTCCGGCTGGAAAAAGACCTGGCCGAAGCGATGAACGATGTGCACGATGCGGTCAATCGCGTGCGCAGCGACCTGCCGGCTGAAGTGCGCGATCCGATCTACGGCAAAGCCAGCACCTCGGGCCAGCCGATTCTCACCTACACCGTCAAATCCGACCAACTGGACGAAGAAGCCTTGTCCTGGTTTGTCGACAACAACGTCTTCAAAGCCTTGTTGTCGGTGCCCGGCGTGGGCCGGATCGGCAGAGTCGGCGGCGTCAATCGTGAGGTATTGGTCGAACTCGACCCTGCCCGCATGGCGGCCTTGAATGTTTCCGCAGCCGACATCTCGCGTCAACTGCAACGCGTGCAACAGGAAGCGCCGGGCGGCAAAGCCGACATCAGCGGCGCCCGGCAATCGTTGCGCACCATCGGCACCGTCGGCAACGTGACCGAAATCGCGGCCCTGCAAATGGCTTTGCCGGACGGCCGCACGATCCGGCTGGACCAGGTCGCCAAGGTCAGCGACGGCGTCGGCGAGCGTACTGCGATCACGCTACTCGACGGCAAGCCGGTGGTCGGATTTGAAATCACGCGCAGCAAGGGATCCGGTGAAATCACGGTGGCCGATGCGGTACGCAAAGCCATCCATACGCTGAACGAAAAAGAGCCGCACGTCAAAATCAGCGAAGCGTTCAATAACGTCGACGCGGTAGAAGAAAACTACGCAGGTTCGATGTCGCTGTTGTATGAAGGCGCAATCCTGGCGGTGCTGGTGGTCTGGATATTCTTGCGCGACTGGCGCGCAACGCTGGTGGCCGCCGCGGCGCTGCCGCTGTCCATCATCCCGACCTTCCTGGCGATGAACTACCTGGGATTTACACTCAATGGCGTGACTTTGCTGTCGCTGGCCCTGGTCATCGGCATCCTGGTCGACGATGCGATCGTCGAAATCGAAAACATCGTGCGCCATCTGCGCATGGGCAAGACGCCGTATCAAGCAGCGCTGGAAGCCGCGGACGAAATCGGGCTGGCCGTGGTGGCCACCACCTTTACGCTGATCGCGGTATTTTTGCCGACCGCATTCATGAGCGGCATCGTCGGCAAGTACTTCAAGCAATTCGGCTGGACCGCCGCCATTGCGGTCGCGGCATCGCTGGTCGTCGCGCGCTTGTTGACGCCGATGATGGCGGCCTATTTGTTGAAGCCTATCGTGCATCCGAAAAAAGACAGCCGCCTGATGGGCAAATACCTGGCGCTTGCCACCTGGTGCCTGCAGAATCGCGTCAAGACCACCATCATGGCAGCGGCTTTTTTCATCGGCTCGCTGGCGCTGATCCCGTTTTTGCCGACCGGCTTCATTCCGCCTACTGATCGCGGCCAGACCCAGGTCACGCTGGAACTGCCGCCCGGCAGCACCTTGGCGGAAACCCGCGCCAGCGCCGAACAAGCGCGCCAGCTGCTGATGAAAAACAAGGATGTCGATCAGGTCTATAGCGCCATCGGCGGCGACGAAGCGCGCCGCGCGACCTTGACCGTCATGCTGAAGGATCATCCGCAACGCACAAGGAAACAGACCGAAGTCGATATCGAACTGCGCCAGATGCTGACGCAATTACCCGGCCTGCGGGTCACCGTCGGCGCCGGCGGCAACGGCGAAGAACTGCAGCTGTTATTGTCAGGCGACGATCCGCAAGCACTGAGTGCGGTGACGCAAGCGGTGGAACGCGAAATCCGCACCATTCCCGGCCTCGGCAATATCACCTCCAGCATCAGCCTGGTGCGGCCTGAGATCATCGTCGCGCCGAATTTCGCCAAAGCCGCCGACCTCGGCGTCACCGCTGCGGCGATCGGCGAAACCTTGCGCGTAGCGACCGCCGGCGACTATGACCAGTCCTTGGCCAAGCTCAATTTGCCGGAGCGCCAAATCCCGATTCGGGTGCGGCTGCCGGAAGCGGCGCGGCAAGATATGAGCGTACTGGAAAGACTGTCGGTACCCGGTAAAAACGGCAACGTGCCATTGCGTTCGGTCGCAGACCTGCGCTTCGACAGCGGCCCGGCCAGGATAGATCGGATCGACCGCAATCGCCGCGTCATCATCCACGTCGAACTGAACGGCCATGAACTGGGTGAAGTATTAGCCAAAGTAAATGAGTTGCCGAACCTGAAAAACCTGCCGCCCAATGTCAAGCGCGGCGAACTGGGCGACGCTGAAGTGATGCAGGAACTGTTTTCCGGCTTCGGCCTGGCGATGCTGACCGGCGTGCTGTGCGTCTATATGGTGCTGGTCCTGCTGTTCAAGGGCTTCTTGCAACCGGTGACGATTCTGGCGGCCCTGCCATTGTCGATCGGCGGCGCCTTCGCGGCCCTGTTGATCACGCGCAGTTCATTCTCGATGCCATCGCTGATCGGCTTATTGATGTTGATGGGAATCGCGGTCAAAAACTCGATCCTGCTGGTCGAATACGCGATCGTCGCCAGACGCGATCACGGCCTGAGCCGCTTCGATGCCTTGATCGACGCCTGCCACAAGCGCGCCCAACCGATCGTCATGACCACCATCGCCATGGGTGCCGGCATGCTGCCCATCGCCTTGGGACTGGGCGCGGACGCCAGCTTCCGCGCACCGATGGCGATCGCGGTCATCGGCGGCTTGGTGACCTCGACATTTTTAAGCTTGCTGGTGATACCGGTGGTGTTTACCTACATTGACGACCTGCTGGCGTGGGGGAAGCGCAAGTTTGGGCACAAGCATGCCGATGCGAGCGTCCAGGCGGTGATCTCCAAAATGAAGAGCGCCGAAGTACAGCATTAATAATGCGGCGGCCGCTCGTGCGGAACTTGGCCTTCATTGGCCTTGTCCGACGCATCCTTGATTTTCCGGGCCAATGCCGCGCACAGGGTTTCCAACTGGTCTATCTTTTGCTGTTGCTGATAGACCAATTTATTCAATTCATCGAGCAAGTCTTCCTGGTGCGCGAGCTTGCTCTCGATGTCGACGATGCGGTCTTCTGGGTTCACGGCTGGTACTCCTACGGTTTTTGGCAGCCCAGATGATAGCTTAGAGGTGGCCTTAATCGAGGCGTTTATCCGCAAATTGAAAATAGTCTTTGACCCTCACGCGACGTCAGTCTCTACCATTAACTCACGCATAAGAAGAGGAGTGGTCCGATGTTATTACGAGTAGGAGAGTTAGCCAAACGTTGCGGCTTGACGGTGAGAACCCTTCATTACTACGAAGAGATAGGACTGCTGCTCCCTTCTGCGCGTTCCGATGCTGGCTATCGGCTGTACAACCGCATCGACATCGCCCGCTTGCACCAGATTCAGGCGATGCGCCGCATGGGGTTGCCGCTGACCGAGATCGGAACCATTCTGGCGCGGCCGGATACCTCTCTTTCCACCGTCATCGAACAGCAAATCAATATGCTTGACCGGCAAATCGCGCAGACCGCCAATTTGCGCGGCCGGCTGGTCAGGCTGCGTGCGCAGTTCATCGCGGGGAGCGAGCCGGATCTTGCCGATTGGCTGACAACCATGGAGTTAATGACTATGTACGACAAATATTTTTCACAGGAAGAACTCGCACAGCTGCCGTTTTTGATGACCAACGAAACAAGGCATTCGGAATGGTCTGCTTTGGTCGCCGAAGTCGATGCTCTGATGCAAGCTGGCGTCCCTGCTCAGAGCGAGCAGGCGCAGCTGCTGTCCAGGCGCTGGATGTTGATGCTGGAAAGCGATACCGCTGCCAATCCGAAGTTGCTGGTGCAGCTTAACGCGATGCATCTGAACGAACCGGCGATGCAGGCACAGACCGGCATCTCGTCCGAGATGGCGGACTACGTCCTGGCGGCATTTGCGGAGAGCAAATTGGTGGTGTATCAAAAATATCTGTCACCCGCCGAGTTTGCTTACATGAGAAAACACTACGGCCAACGGATGAAAGAATGGCCTCCGCTGATCGCCGAGGTCCGCCAAGAAATGGCGCTGGCCACGGCGCCGGACGATCCCAAGATGCAGCGTCTGGCGCAGCGCTGGCTAGAGCTGTTTCGCGCTTATGCCGGCGACGATCCTGCGACCCACTTGAAAATTCGAAACGCCCTTGCAAACGAGCCGAGCTTGTTGGCAGGCACCTGGGTCACGCCCGAGGTGACGGCGTTTCTTGGCAAAGCGATGGCTAGTCTGAGCGCGGCTTAAGCGCAGTGTTGGTTGGGCTGCAAAGCCCAACCGTTTTCAAATCGCTGGAGCCAGCCCGAGATGCGTAGATGCGTAGGTCGGAAAAGCGTAGCGCCTTCCGACGGCGTGAATCGCATCAGCCGGTCAAGCCCTTGGCTCTTTTCGGCGATGCATCCAACGTCGGAAGGCGCTGCGCTTTTCCGACCTACTTGACTTAACGACGCTCTTTCAAGTGCTTGGCATTACGACGCTCAATATCCTCAACGGCCGTTTCCGCCAGATCGCCGCAAGCGTCGATCGCAAACAACATCAACCGCTCGCGGGCGGTGACGCTCAGCAGCGGCGGGTGTGCCGGGTCGGCATAAATGCCGCTGGCCAGGTCGGTGGCGTGGATCAGTTCCAGACAGGTTTGGATGCCCAAGCAGTAGTTTTTGGTTTTGGATGAGCGTAGCGCGTCCGCATCGTGCCGCAACGCTTCGACCAGCCAGGAGAACGGCTTGTGCAGGGCTTCGGGTTCAGGTGTGTCGCGTACAGGTGGGAAGATGAAAGTTTGATCCGGCTTTTTGGCATAGGTCATGCGGGCTCCTTTTGCGGCGGGTTTTCCGCCCTTCATCGGCTGACGAAGGAGGCGGGCGCAAGGCAGGGGTAAGAAACCGGCGTGGAGCACCATAAACCGGCAGGGCCCGAAGCCCTCCCTACCAAGGCCCGCCATAGAAGACGCACATTGATAGGGGCAGACGAAAAAAAACCGCTCGGGAGCGGCTGTCTGCCCGGTACATCCACAACTCTGGTTCTTACGCCAGGCCGCTTTTTCTTGCGACGAAAGGAAGATAGCGCAGTTCTTATTGAAATTCAAACACTATTTTTGCTGTCGACGACGCTGGCAATCGGAGCGACCGCAAACTGTAGCTCACCGGGGTCAGAGTTTTTTTACGCGGGTTTTTGCGTAAAAAAACTCTGACCCCGCTGAGCGGACTACGGAGTGAAGACGGTTGTATTCGTGTGTCGTTACTTAAAACGGCCACTACTCCGTAGCCCGTCACTCAGAAACTGAAGTCAGTCCCACCACGACGAACAATTCATCCACTTCTGCACTGATATACTCCGCCCCACTTTGCCGTGCGAATCACCGCGTTCAGTTATCGCGTGAAGCCAAAACCTAATCATTCCATCGAACGTAGAACTTACAAATGACGCGTGACCAGACAACGGCATTAATGAACAACACAAAGTGGAATGAAATCCGCCTTGCCATGAACGCCATTTGCCCATCACCACAATACAGAACACAGTGCATTGATAACCAATATGTGTCCGGCTGGGACCATGACTGGCTTTATCACTTCCCTATTGGCGGTTACGACGGTATCGAGTGGCTAGAGATTTCATGCGATACACCGCAACAAAAAGCCGCCGTTCTGAAGGCTTTATGCACCATTCATGTGCCAGGAAAATGCTCCGGAAACGGGTGCTTTGTCTATGGCTACGGAACTGTGGGCAGCGTAATTAACTACCTATAACGCCAACAAATCACCCGACTGCTCTAATGCAGACATTGCACTTGATTGATGACTCAGGAATTCAATCGCCACTGGCAATCTGGTCTAGAACATATTTGAGCCAGATGTCATCTGAACCGCCAATTTCTTCGTATTGTTTTGTATCCGGCGCTATGCCAAACAAAACCAGATAAGTTTTCCCTGGCGTGAAAGCCGGTGGAATTACGGAGCAGTCACCATTGATACCAAGACGCCCCGAACCTTTCCAAAAATTGCCTTCTGAATGACCGCTGAAGTTTGTCATCCAATCACCAGCTTTAGGTAGTCGGCAAGTTATTCGCAAGTCTTCCGGAGTTCGCCCTTTGAGGGTTCGAACAACTTTAAATTGACACTCTTCGCGTACTGTTGTCGGGGCGATTGCCTGCAACAATACAATCGAACTCGCCTCACGAACCAATGCATTATGAGGGCGGCCTGCATTCGGCGGCATGGTGAAGCATGCTAACGAATTGCTGCTTATAAGCACAAAAGAAAGCAACCAACTCCTCATTCGCCACCTGCCCCCGCTGACTTCGTTGAGTGAGGTTCCATTGCCTACTTTTACATTCATGACTTCACGCTTTGAGCATTGCGACATTGCAATGCCCGCGATTATAGTTGCTCGTCTCACTGGCTATGCGGCGAAGAGCGAAGAACTTCGCACCAAACATTGTGCGAGTTCTCGATAGCCTGGAGCCGGATGATATGTTGCAAGACAATTTAAGAATTTCACCAATTGCCAATTGTGCATTTCCTGACTAGCATCCCGAATCTTGAAAACCGATTAACGATTCGCGCGCAAGGCATAGTGAGCGCACAGGAGAAACTTGATGGCAAAACCAGCAGCAAGGGTCGGCGACCCGCTGTCGCACGGCGGCAGCATCATCAAAGGTTCATCCAATGTCTTCATCAACAGATTCTGTTTTGGGCAATAGCATGAGGCGATTTACAGCTGCCTTCTCAGGCTTTGCATTTGGGTTATTTTTATCGTGGCTCTGTCTCTATAGTTTTAGCCACATTAATTGGCCAGTATCAAACATACCCGTTCAAGGGTGCAACGACATTGAGCATTGTCAAAAGCACTGGTGGACATATCCTTTGTTCTTCGGAACATTATTCGGACCGGCCATATTTTTTGGATTGCTAAATGCAATGGCATGGAGACATTGGGCAGCACACAAGTGGGTATCGGTTTTTGGGTTATTCGTAGTACTGACGGTCGCTTTTTATTCGCTAGGGTATCTGGTCCCACTGCTGCGTGGATACCTGGGGCACTGACAATCCCTACGACGGGTAGGAGAACTACAGGCGAGGCGGGAATTTTGCTTAAGTAAGCAGAGCCGCTCGGTCATCCACACATGCGAACGACCGCGGTCAAAGGGGCATTACAAGACTAAGGGAGTTGCATCAAACCGCGTCAGGACCGGTTTCGCCAGTACGGATACGAATAACCTGTTCGACATTGCGCACGAAAATCTTGCCGTCGCCGATCTTGCCGGTGCGGGCCGCCTTGATGATGGCATCCACTGCGCTCTCGGCCAGCGCATCGTCGATCACCAGTTCGACTTTTACTTTCGGCAGGAAATCAACCACGTATTCGGCGCCGCGATACAGCTCGGTATGCCCTTTTTGGCGGCCAAAGCCTTTGACTTCAGTCACGGTCAGGCCGGTCACGCCGACTTCCGCCAGCGCTTCACGGACCTCATCCAGCTTGAAGGGTTTGATAACGGCAGTAATTTGTTTCATGGCAGTTCTCCTTTAGGCAATAAACATTAATCTTCGCATCGTATTCACGGGCACAAAACGACAACCTTACGACAAAAGCCGCCACCGCATCAAGGCGTGGCCTATCAATATCAATCGCGGAACTTGGACGTAATCGGATAACGCCAATCGCGGCCAAAAGCGCGGTGCGTGACCCGGATCCCGACCGGGGCCTGACGCCGCTTGTATTCGTTGATCTTGATCAGCCGGGTAATGCGCTCGATATCTTCGCGGCGATAACCAGCTGCTGCTATCTCGTCCGCGCTGCGATTTTCTTCCATGTACATCTGCATGATTGCGTCCAGCACTTCATACGGCGGCAGCGAATCCTGGTCGGTCTGGTCGGGCCGCAACTCGGCCGATGGGGCGCGGGTCAGGATGCGGGTCGGGATCACCTCGGACAGCGTATTGCGGTACGCACACAAGCGATACACCAGCGTCTTGGCAATATCCTTGATCACCGCAAAGCCGCCCGCCATGTCACCATACAGGGTGCAATAGCCGACCGCCATCTCGCTCTTGTTACCGGTGGTCAGCACAATCGAGCCGAATTTATTCGACAGCGCCATCAGCAGGGTGCCGCGAATCCGCGCCTGGATGTTTTCTTCCGTGGTGTCCTCGGCCAGCCCCTGGAACTCGTTTGCCAGCGTCCCCTTGAACGCCATAAAGCAGTCGTTGATCGCTATTTCGTCATAGCGCACACCGAGGCGCTGCACCATGTCGCGCGAATCGACCCATGAAATTTGGGCGGTATACGGCGACGGCATCATGATGCAGCGGACTTTGTCGGCGCCCAGCGCATCGACCGCAATCGCCAAGGTCAGCGCCGAATCGACGCCGCCCGACAAGCCGAGCAAGACGCTGGGGAAACCGTTTTTGCCGACATAGTCGCTGACCCCCAGCACCAGCGCCTGATACACCTGCGCCTCGACCGACAGCTCGGATGCGATTTGGGCAGGCAGCGGTGCCGCACCGTCGAATTCGACAATCTGCAAATCCTCCTGCGCGTGCTGCAGTCGGGCCGCGATCCGGCCCTGCTGATCCAGCACGAAGGAATTGCCGTCGAAAATCAATTCATCCTGGCCGCCGATCAGGTTGGCGTAGACCAGCGACAAGCCCTGCGCGGTGACATTGGCGCGCATCACGTCATAACGCAGATGCTGTTTGTTCATGTGATAAGGCGAGCCGTTCGGGACCAGCAACACTTGCGCGCCGGCGGCACGGGCGCGGGCCGGAGCATGCGCGAACCAGGTGTCCTCGCAAATATTCAAGCCGAAGCGGACGCCCTTGACGTCAAACACCAGCGGCGCATCGGCCGATGAAAAATAACGTTTCTCGTCAAACACCGCGTCGTTCGGCAATTCATATTTGCGATAAGTGCCGAGCACGCGACCGTTGACCAGCACCGATGCCGCGTTGAAGCGCGACCCATCCTGCAGCAGCGGATGGCCGACCACCACATGCAGATCGCGCAGCTCGGCCAGATCGGCGCTCAAGGCCGTCAACGCCTCTGCCGTTTTTGCGTAGAATGCCTGACGCAGCAACAAATCCTCGGGCGGATAGCCGACCAGCGACAATTCCGGCGTCAATACGATATCGGCGCCCTGCTCGGCGGCGCGGCGTGCAAATGCGGCGATTTTGGCGCGATTGCCGGCGAGGTCGCCGACGGTACTATTGATTTGGGCGATGGCGACTTTAACTGTCATGGCGATAAGGTAATGGCAACGAGTTTGTGAATGAAGTAATGAAACCGGGCAATGAAACGAAGCGATGAATACAGCTAAAGATCCAGAAGGTGTTGTCGACAATGTTGCCAATCATGTCTTTAATGAAGCTAGCAACGAAGCTGATAATTATCGCACGTGTATCGTTTCTTCCCTGAGCGAAATCGGCCAGTCCGCATGGGATGAATTGCTAGACTTGCAAGCCGACGCCAATCCCTTCCTGTCATTCGCCTTCCTGCATGCACTGCATGAAAGCGGCTGTGCCTCCGAGAAATCCGGCTGGCAGCCGCAGTACCTGACGTTGTGGGACGACACTAGCGACAACCCGCAGTTGCTGGCAGCGCTGCCGCTGTATGCCAAATACCATTCTTACGGCGAATACGTGTTCGATTGGGCCTGGGCCGATGCCTATCAGCGCAGCGGGCTGGAGTATTACCCCAAGCTGCTGTCGGCCATCCCGTTCACGCCGGTCACCGGCAGTCGACTGCTGGCGCGCAATGCGGCGGCCGCTGCGGCTTTGATCGCGGCGCTGCAGCGACTGCGCCAGGACAGCCAGACCTCCTCCACCCATATTCTGTATCCGCCCGCCGAGCAGGCCAGCGCGTTGCAACGGGCCGGCTTTCTGCTGCGCAGTGGGGTGCAATTCCACTGGCTCAATCCCGGTTATCGCGACTTCGATGAGTTTCTCGACACGCTGGAACGCAAGAAGCGCAAAAATATCCGCGCCGAGCGGCGCAAAGTGGCCGATGCCGGCATCAACTTCCGGCACGTGCGCGGCGTCGATGCATCCGAAGCCGACTGGCGATTTTTCAACCGCTGCTATCGGCATACCTACGCGGCGCATCATTCAACGCCCTACCTGAACCTGGATTTCTTCCTGCGCATCGGCGCCGCCATGCCACGCAATATTTTGCTGATCGTGGCTGAGCGCGACGGTCGACCGATTGCGTCGTCGTTGTTGATCCATACCGAGCAAACCTTGTACGGCCGCTATTGGGGCGCGATGGAAGAAGTCCCCTGCCTGCATTTTGAGACCGCCTATTACCAGCCGCTGGAGTTTTGTATCGCACAAAAAATCCAGTGTTTTGAAGGCGGCGCCCAGGGCGAACATAAAATGGCGCGCGGTTTCCTGCCGCAAAAAACCTGGTCCGCGCATTGGCTGGCGCATCCTGATTTTTCCGACGCGGTGGCGAATTTCCTGGCGCGCGAAACGAACGGCATCGAAGCTTATATGGATGAGTTGAACGACCGCAATCCGTTTCGCACCGCCCCATCCGCCTGACCAAGACGTCACTGCCACCACCGATTTCATCACTACCCGCACCCGACCACGCCATGCAGCCAAGCGATATCCTCCTAGCCCTATTGACCGTCACCATCTGGGGTTTTAATTTCGTCGTCATCAAGGTCGGACTGGGGGGCTTGCCGCCGCTGCTCTTTTCCGCTTTGCGCTTCACTTTTGCGGCGCTGCCGTTGGTGTTTTTCATCAAGCGGCCGGCGATTCCATGGCGTCTGCTGATTGCTTACGGCATATTCCAGTTCGCGCTGCAATTTGCGTTGCTGTTCTCCGGCATGCAACTGGGACTCGGCGCCGGACTAGCGTCGCTGGTGATCCAGCTGCAGGCATTTTTCACGATCGGACTGGCGGTTTTGGTGCTCGGCGAACGGCCGCTGATTCCGCAATTGCTGGGCGCATTGATCGCTTTGGCCGGCATGCTGCTGGTGGCTTTGCATCTGGAAGCGAAGGCAACCGTGATCGGCTTCCTGATGGTGATCGGCGGCGGCTTCAGCTGGGCGGCGGCGAATATCGTCACCAAGAAAATCGGCAAGGTCAACCCGCTGGCGATGATGGTGTGGGGCTCGCTGGTCGCAGCGCCGCCGCTATTGCTGGCATCCGCAGTGCTCGAAGGCCCGGCGGCCTGGAGTACGGCCTATACCCATTTCCACTGGCTGTCGGCGGCGGCGGTATTGTTCCAGTCTTATCCCAACACGATTCTCGGCTTCGGCATCTGGTCGCTGCTGATGCGCAAATATCCGGCCGCCACCGTCGCCCCTTTTTCATTGCTGGTGCCGCTGGTGGGGATGCTTAGCGCCGCACTGGTGCTGGACGAGCAATTACAGTGGTGGAAAATTGTGGCCGGCTTGCTGGTGTTGAGCGGCTTGGCGTTGAATCAGTTTGGCGGCCGTTTGATGCTGATGATCAGGGCCGTCAGATAATTAAAAAATGCGGAAATACAAACGACTGCGTGAGAGTTACGCAAAGGGTTGGTAATGGGTGATCGGGATTTGCTAACGTAGGTTGTGATTAAGCCGAAGGCGAAGCCCAACATTTTTCAACTACGCTCTGGCATCAATGTAGGACGCATAAGCGCAGCGTTCAGTTATTAATTAGTCGGCGTTAGCTTGCTTCTTGCAATTGACCCGGGCAAACGCCAGGGTGCTATCCAACATCTGTTGCTTGCCGACGGTATTCGGATCGAGCGCCTTGACGGTATCGATCACCGCACGGGTTCTCACAATCGACATAAAATACTGACTTGGCTGGCATCAGCGGTCATGCAGAAACCTCAACCGTTACCAGGACTACCCAAGTAATGAATGCCCCCGCAACAATACTTCCCCACTCCCCGCTCGACCGCCTGACATTCGGCAATTCTTTTGCCGCGCTGCCGCCATCGTTTTATACCCGCCTGATGCCGACGCCACTGCCTGCGCCGTACCTGGTGGATACCAGCGCCGGCGCCGCGGACTTGATCGGACTTGATCCGGCGGCATTTGCCGACGATGAATTTATCCAGGCTTTCAGCGGCAATCGCCTGTTGCCCGGTTCGCAGCCGCTGGCTGCGGTGTATTCCGGCCATCAATTCGGCGTCTGGGCCGGGCAACTTGGGGACGGTAGGGCCATCTTGTTGGGCGACGTCGCCGGCAACGATGGCGGACGTTTGGAATTGCAACTCAAGGGATCGGGTATGACGCCCTACTCGCGCATGGGCGATGGGCGCGCCGTGTTGCGCTCGTCGATCCGCGAATATCTGTGTTCGGAAGCGATGGCGGCGCTCGGCATCCCTACTTCACGCGCCTTGTCGGTGATCGGCTCCAATCAACTCGCGATGCGCGAGACACAAGAGACCACTGCGGTAGTGACCCGCATGGCCCCCAGCTTCGTGCGCTTTGGCTCGTTCGAGCACTGGTATTACAACAATCAGCACGACGCCTTGAAAACCCTGGCCGATTATGTGATCGCCCAGTCTTATCCTGAACTGCTCGATAGCGACAATCCGTATCAGGCGCTATTGGCCGAGGTCACGCGCCGCACCGCACACCTGATGGCGCAATGGCAGGCAGTCGGCTTCATGCATGGCGTGATGAATACCGACAATATGTCGATCCTGGGACTGACCTTGGATTACGGCCCGTTCGGCTTCATGGAAGCCTACGATCCGCGCCATATCTGCAATCACACCGACCAGCAAGGCCGCTATTCCTATCAGATGCAGCCGCAAATCGGCCACTGGAATTGCTTCGCACTGGGACAGGCGCTGCTGCCATTGATCGGCAGTGTCGAGGCGACCGAAGAGGCGCTGAAACACTATCAGGCGCAATATGCCGCCAAACTGGACGACTTGCTGCACGCCAAACTCGGCTTGCAAACCAGGCAGCCTGACGACGACAAACTGTTCGACGCCATGTTTGGGGTGATGCAAGCCAGCCATGTGGATTTCACGCTGTTTTTCCGCAGTCTGGGTGAATTGCGCCAGGACGATCCGGCCAGCGATACCGTTTTGCGTGACTTGTTTATCGACCGCGCCGGCTTTGACGCCTGGGCGTTACAATACCGGGCGCGCCTGAAAGCGGAAAACAGCCAGGATCAGGCGCGCAAGCTTGCGATGCATGCGACCAACCCCAAATACGTGCTGCGCAACTACCTGGCGCAAATCGCCATCGAAAAAGCGCAGAATAAGGACTTTTCGGAAGTGCGCAAGCTGCTGCAGATTCTTGAAAAACCGTTCGATGAACAAGCCCAGCATGCACAATATGCGGCCCTGCCGCCAGACTGGGCCGGCGCGCTGGAAGTGAGTTGTTCGTCATAAACGTTGGAGACATCATATGAGCAATGAAAAAGTCATCAAAACCGACGCCGAATGGCGTGCCGAGCTGGGGCCGATGGAATATGAAGTGACCCGCCACGCGGCGACCGAACGCGCATTCAGCGGCCGCTTCTGGGATCATCACGAACACGGGATTTATACTTGCGTCTGCTGTAACACGCCGTTGTTCGAGTCGGACGCCAAATTTGATTCCGGCTGCGGTTGGCCCAGTTATTTCAAAGCCATCAATCCTGATAATGTCGACGAGCGCGTCGACCGCAGTCATGGCATGATGCGCACTGAAATTTTATGCAAGGTATGCGACGCCCATCTCGGCCATGTGTTTCCGGATGGACCGCCGCCGACCGGTTTGCGTTATTGCATTAATTCGGCGTCGTTGCGTTTCACGCCGACAAATTAAACCAACATCGTTTTATTTAGATTAAAAGAAATCACACATGAAGTTTCTGTTCGACCTGTTCCCGACCATTCTTTTCTTCGGCATATTCAAGTGGGGCGAAGGTAGTCCCGATGCTGCGCAAGCGCTGGTCAGTCATTACTTATCGGGCATCGTTTCCGGCGGCGTGGTGACCGCGGCCCAGGCTCCGGTGCTGCTGGCGACTTCGGCTGCAATCGCGGCCACCGTGGCGCAGATCAGCTATCTTCTGGCACGTCGTAAAAAAGTGGACAAGATGCTGTGGATTTCGCTGGTGATTATTTCCGTATTCGGCGGCTTAACCATTTACTTCCATAACGATACCTTTATCAAATGGAAGCTGACCGTACTGTACTGGGCGTTTGCGACGGCGTTGCTGGTCAGTCAGTTCATCCTCAAGAAAAACCTGATTCGCACCATGATGGAAAAACAGATCGCGCTGCCGGAACCAATCTGGCAGCGAGTCGGTTTTTCCTGGGGTATTTTCTTTGCGCTGATGGGCCTGTTGAATCTTTATATCGCCTTCAATTTCTCGACCGCGACCTGGGTTAATTTCAAACTGTTCGGCGGCATGGGTTTGATGTTTGCATTCATTATTGCCCAGAGCATTATGTTATCGAAATACATCAAGGACCCGGAATGAATAATCGCCCTGATGCACGTCTTGATACGATTCGTAACAACCTCATCGCGACCTTCGCGCCGCAGGAATGTATAGTCGAGGATGAATCGGCAATGCATGCAGGACATGCCGGTGCCGCCTCCGGCGGCGGTCACTATAAGATACGCATTGTCTCCATAGTTTTTGAAGGACAAAATCGCTTAAATCGGCATAGGCTGGTGTATGATTGCCTGGCTGACATGATGCAAACTGAAATTCATGCGCTGGCAATCAATGCGCTGGCTCCATCCGAAATAAAAACGTCTTAAACTACGCAAATAAAAATTTGTCTGGCAATCGTATTTGATCTTATTCTGTTTTTATTCCGCATCCATTTATTAATAACTCCCTCATCTAGGATTTGATAATGACTTTTAAACCTTCCCGTTTACTGGTAGTGCTTTTTGCAGCTGCTGCATTGCCTGTCATGGCACAAAATCTCGCCGTCGTGAATGGCAAGGCAATCCCTTCCTCGCGCGCCGACATGATGGTCAAGCAATTGTCGGCACAAGGCGGCCAGCCTGATTCGCCGGAACTGCGCGCGATGGTCAAGGATGAGCTGATCAATCGCGAAGTCCTGATCCAGGAAGCCGAAAAGAAGGGCCTGGGCAACGACCCTGAAGTCAAGGCGCAAATCGATATCGCCCGTCAATCGATCGAAATCCGTGCCCTGGTTGCGGACTTCGTCAAGAAGAACCCGGTCAAGGATGGCGAAATCCAGGCTGAATACGACAAGTTCAAGGCCCAGGCCGGCGACAAGGAATATCACGCACGCCACATCCTGGTTGAAAACGAAGCCGACGCCAAGTCCATCATCGCCAAGCTGAAAGCCGGCGGCAAGTTTGACGATCTGGCCAAGCAATCGAAAGATCCAGGTTCGGCAACTAGCGGCGGCGATCTGGGCTGGGCAAACCCAGCTTCTTTCGTGAAGCCATTCTCCGATGCACTGGTTGCCCTTAAAGCTGGCCAATTGACTGAAACTCCAGTCAAGACCCAATTCGGCTACCACGTGATCAAGCTGGAAGAAGTACGTGCAGCCAAGATCCCTACCCTGGCAGAAGTGAAACCGCAAATCACTGAAGCGCTGCAACAGCAAAAACTGCAAGCCTACCAAAAGGAATTGCGTAGCAAAGCGACAGTCAAATAAGACTTTCGCTGCAGCTGCAACATCCAATAAAAAAGCGCTCCTCGGAGCGCTTTTTTACATCTTTAAATCTTTAACTAACAAAATCGGTTTTCAGGCAATTCAGAAAAACGGCAAATTCAAAGTATCGCTGCGCCGAAACGACTCAAACGCGGCAAATAATATTTCGCGCTATCCAGCGAAAATAACACGCGCTCAACCTGGCCGGTCAACAGTTCGCGCCTGACGAACCCGATGTATCTGGAGTCCTCACTGTTGTCGCGGTTATCGCCGAGCATCATGTATTCGCCTGCAGGCACCTTGATCGGTCCGAAAGAGCGAGCCGCCGGATACTCAGGCAGCACGATGATCGGATGCTTTTGCCCCAGAAGATTTTCATTAAGAACCAGCTGCCGCCCTGCTGTGTCGGGGACCAGTTGGCTGGCAACATCGCCTGTCGCCAGCACGTAATCCGCCGCCACATTGTTGATGAACAAGCGCTCGCCGCGCATTTCAACCACGTCCCCGGGCACCGCGATCAAGCGCTTGACCAGCCGCACCCCATCCTTCGGCGAACTGAAAGTGACCACATCGCCGCGCTGGGGATCAGCGATGTGTTTGAGGATGATATCGGTGAAAGGGAGTTTTACATCGTAGGCCACGCGGTTGGAAAAAATCCGGTCGCCTATCATCAGAGTCGGATACATGGAGCCGGACGGCACCTCGTACCAATCTGCGATCGCGCTACGCGCAAACGCCATGCTCACTACGAGAATCAGGAATACCTTGTTACGGGCAAGCACTTTTTTCAAAGTAAGCATGAGATCTCCAAGTATTGGGGACCTCGAAAAACCGTAGCGAGCGACCCAAGGTCGGGTCAAGAAGCGCAACCGTACGGATGTACGGCGACGATCTTGCCAACCCTGCAGGCCCGAGATTGGCGGGCTTGCCAAACCCTGCAGTAGGTTTTTCGAGGTGCCTATTAACCAGTCGAATCCTGGAGATAATAACCGCACACAATAATTGCTGCACGGCCAGGCGGGATTTACCCCACCCACTTACGCGCGTTGCGGAACATCCGCATCCACGGCGAATCTTCGCCCCACGCCTCCGGATGCCAGGATTGCTGCACCGTGCGGAACACGCGCTCCGCATGCGGCATCCAGACGCTGAAGCGGCCATCCGGCGTGGTGACTGCCGTGATCCCTTGCGGCGAACCGTTCGGGTTATACGGATAAGCCTCGGTCACCTGTCCCTGGTTATCGACGAAACGCATCGCCACCAGCGCCCGGTTGATGTCGCCGGTTTGCGAGAAGTCGGCAAAACCTTCGCCATGCGCGATGGCGATCGGGCTTTGGGTGCCGGCCATGCCCTGCAGGAAAATCGATGGCGAATCTTCGACCTGCACCATCGAAAAGCGGCCTTCGAATCGTTCCGATTTGTTGCGCGTGAATTTAGGCCAGGCTTGCGCGCCAGGGATGATGGATTTCAAATTGCTCATCATCTGGCAACCGTTGCAGATACCCAGCGCAAAGCTGTCGTCGCGATTGAAGAATTGCGAGAACTGCTCGGCCAGCTTGGCATTGAACAGCACCGTCTTGGCCCAGCCTTCGCCGGCTCCCAGCACGTCGCCGTAAGAGAAACCGCCAACCGCGATAAAGCCCTTGAAGTCATCCAGTCTGGCGCGGCCGGTGATCAGGTCACTCATGTGGACATCGACTGCGGTAAAGCCCGCTTTATGCATCACATACGCGGTCTCGATGTGCGAGTTGACGCCCTGCTCGCGCAAAATCGCGATGCGCGGCTTGGCGCCGCTGTTAATGAATGGCGCAGCAACGTCGTCCTGCAGATCGAAAGTGATTTTCGGCGTCATGCCGGGGTCGGCCGCATCCAGGATGCGCGCGTATTCGGCATCGGCGCTGGCTGGATTGTCGCGCAGGCGGGCGATGCGCCAGCTGGTTTCGCTCCACAGGCGATGCAGGTCGGTGCGGGTCTGGCTATAAATCGTCTTGGCGTCGCGGCTGAATTCGATCACATCGCGCGCGTTCGGCTTGCCGATGATATGACTGCAAGCGCCCAGGTTATAAGTGCGCAACACGTTCATCACATCCGATTTTTGCTCGGCGCGGACCTGGATCACTGCGCCCAGTTCTTCGTTGAACAAGGCGCGCAAGGTCAGTTCGTTGCGACGTTCGGCAACTTGGGCGGTCCAGTTTTTGGAGTCGCCCCAATCCGCCGCGTGCTCGCCTTCCATGGTCAGGATGTCGAGGTTGAGCGACAAGCCGCTGTGTCCTGCAAACGCCATTTCGCACAAGGTGGCGAACAAGCCGCCATCGGAACGATCGTGGTAAGCCAGCAGTTTTTGCTCGCTGTTGAGCTGCTGGATCGCCGAGAAAAAGCCCTTCAGGTCTGCGGCGCTATCGACATCCGGCGTCTCGTTGCCGATCTGCTGCATGACTTGGGTCAACGCCGAAGCGCCCATCCGGTTCTTGCCGCGTCCGAGGTCGATCAGGATCAGCGCGGTATCGCCAGCATCGGTGCGGATCTGCGGCGTCAGCGTGCGGCGGACGTCGGTCACCGGCGCAAAGGCCGACACGATCAACGATACCGGCGAGGTCACCGCCTTGCCCGGTTGCGGCGTCGAGCCGTTTTCTTTCTTGCTGTCGGTCCAGGTGGTGCGCATCGACAGCGAATCCTTGCCGACCGGGATGCTGATGCCCAAGGCCGGGCACAGCTCCATGCCGACCGCCTTGACCGTGTCGAACAAGGCGGCATCCTGGCCGGGCTGACCGCATGCGGCCATCCAGTTGGCCGACAGCTTGATGTCGGAGATATCGGCAATCGGCGCCGCCGCGATATTGGTCAGCGCCTCGCCGACCGCCATGCGGCCGGAGGCGGCCGCGTCGATCACGGCCAGCGGGGTGCGCTCGCCCATCGCCATCGCTTCGCCCAGATAGCCTTCAAAACTCATGCTGGTGACGGCGCAATCGGCCACCGGGACTTGCCACGGGCCGACCATCTGGTCGCGCACCGAGGTGGCGCCGACGGTGCGGTCGCCGATGGTAATCAGGAACGATTTATCGGCTACCGTCGGCAGTTTGAGCACGCGCTGCGACACTTCCAGCAGATCCATGCCGGTCAGATCGACCGCCGGCAGATTCTGTTCGACGCGGGTCACGTCGCGATGCATTTTGGGCGGCTTGCCGAGCAACACATCCATCGGCATGTCGACCGGCGAATTATCGTGCTGCGCATCGATCACGCGCAGCTGGCGTTCTTCGGTCGCATGGCCGACCACCGCGAACAGGCAACGTTCGCGCTGGCACAGGTATTCAAACAGCGGCAGGCTGTCCGGCGCAATCGCCAGCACATAACGCTCTTGCGATTCATTGCTCCAGATTTCCTTCGGCGCCATGCCGCTTTCTTCCAGCGGCACTTTGCGCAAATCGAAAATCGCGCCGCGCTTGGCGTCGTTGGTGATTTCCGGGAACGCATTCGACAGGCCGCCGGCGCCGACGTCATGGATAGACAGGATAGGATTGGCATCGTCCATGGCCCAGCAGGCGTTGATGACTTCTTGTGCGCGCCGTTCCATTTCCGGATTGCCGCGCTGGACCGAATCGAAATCCAGGTCGGCGGTATTGGTGCCGGTCGCCATCGACGACGCCGCGCTGCCGCCCATGCCGATCCGCATGCCGGGACCGCCCAGTTGAATCAGCAGGCTGCCGACCGGCAGATCGTTCTTTTTGGTGTGCTTGTCCGAAATGCTGCCGATGCCGCCGGCGATCATGATCGGCTTGTGATAGCCCTGCACATTGCCACCGACGTTTTGTTCGTAGGTGCGGAAATAACCGCCCAGGTTCGGCCGGCCGAATTCATTGTTGAATGCGGCGCCGCCAAGCGGGCCGTCGATCATGATTTGCAACGCCGAAGCGATCCGGTCCGGCTTGCCGTAAATGCCCGCTTTGCCATCCACTGCAGCGGTTACGTCTTGCGCGTTTTCCCAGGCTTGCGCCGCTTCCGGCAGCAGCAGGTTGGACACGGTGAAGCCGGTCAAACCCGCTTTCGGCTTGGCGCCGCGGCCGGTTGCGCCTTCGTCGCGAATCTCGCCGCCGGCGCCAGTCGAGGCGCCGGGGAACGGTGAAATCGCGGTCGGGTGATTATGCGTCTCGACCTTCATCAGGATGTGGGTCAGCTCATCCGTGGCCCGATAGACATTGCCCTCTGCCGCGCCGCGCTGATAAAAGCGCGATACCGTCGCGCCCTCGATGATCGACGAGTTATCGCTGTAGGCGACAATCGTGCCCTTCGGTTGCAGCTGGTGGGTGTTCTTGATCATCGCGAACAGCGATTTATCCTGTGCCTGACCGTCGATGGTCCAGTCGGCATTGAAAATCTTGTGGCGGCAATGCTCGCTATTGGCTTGCGCAAACATCATCAACTCGACATCGGTCGGGTTGCGTTGCGCACGGGTGAAGGCAGCCACCAGGTAATCGATTTCATCCTCCGACAGCGCCAGTCCCAACTCGCTATTGGCTTGCGCCAGAGCGGCCTTGCCGCCGGCCAGCAGATCGACAAACGCCAACGGTTTGGCATCCAGTTCGCGGAACAGGCCGGCCGCCTGCTCGGCGCTGCGCAATACCGTTTCCGTCATGCGGTCGTGCAGTATGTCGGCAATCGCCCGGACGCTGTCGTCGCTGAGCTTTTTGGCGCCGCCCAGCAAGCCGGATTTGAGTTTTACCTGATACGCAATGCCGCGCTCAATGCGCTTGATGTGCGTCATACCGCAGTTGTGGGCGATATCGGTAGCCTTGCTGGCCCACGGCGAAATCGTGCCGAAACGCGGGATCACGATGAATGTTTCACCCTCGTCGTCGCCGGTAAACGGATCGCCATAGGTCAATAAGGCGCCCAAACGGCCGATGTCATCCTGACTGAGAACCGTGGATGCATCGACAAAATGATCGAAACGCCCGCTTACTTCGACGATATTGCTATCAATCGACTGTAACTGCGTTAAGAGACGTTGGGAACGGAAGGCAGGCAGAGCATTTGAACCGGGCAAAATCAACATGGCGGGAGGGGAGTTGATGCAGCATGGCTGCGGGTTAAATCGGGAGCCGACATTATACAGCGATGCCCCCGCAAATCCTTAGTCCTGCGCATGATATTGCATGGCAATACTGAGGCGTGAAGACCTCCCGACCAACACGCCTCCCCCATGCCTATGACAACAAACGCAATAAGGGCGCCCCTAAAAACCTACTGCGCGCCCCAATCTCGGGGCTGCGATGCCCACCGTGCCTCCGTACGGCTGTAGGTGTTGCAACATCGTCACCCCGACCTTGGGTCGCTCGCTATGGTTTTTCGAGGCGTCCAATAAGTTAAAAATCCTTCAACACAATCTTCCCGATCACATGCCCCGCCTCCAGCGCCGCATGAGCCTGACGCAAGTTGGCGGCATTGATCGGCGACAAAACCTGGGTCACGGTGGTGTGAATGATCTTGCTATCGACCAGCCGCGCCACTTCATCCAGCAAATTGCCCTGTTCCTGCATGTCGGCGGTCTGGAACATGGAACGGGTAAACATGAACTCCCAGACGAAGCCGGCGCTTTTGGCTGTCAGCAGATTGATTGGCAGCGGCGCGCTGTTTTCGACGATGGTGCAAATCGTGCCTTGCGGCGCAATCGCAGCCGCCGCGGCTGGGAAATGACGGTCGGTATCGTTCAGGATCAGCACGTAATCGACGTTGTCAAAACCGCGTTCCTTCAACTCTGCCGCCATGTCGCCGAAATGATTGACGACTTGGTGCGCGCCCAACTCACGCACCCACTGCGCCGACTCGGGCCGCGAAGCGGTCGCGATCACGGTCAGGCCGGCCACCTTGGCCGCCAGCTGGATCGCGATCGAGCCGACGCCGCCGGCACCGCCGATGATCAGGATGGATTTGCGCGGAGTGACATGCGACAAAGCATGCGGCGGCGTTGGCACCTGCAGACGGTCGAATAGTGCCTCCCAGGCAGTAATGGCGGTCAGCGGCAATGCTGCCGCCTGCTCGAAACTCAGCGTTGCCGGCATGTTGCCGACGATCCGCTCATCGACCAGCTGAAACTCGCTATTGCTGCCGGGCCGCGTGATGTCGCCGGCATAGAACACTTTGTCGCCGACCTTGAAACGGCTCACATCGGGCCCCACCGCCTGCACCACGCCGGCCGCATCCCAGCCCAATACGCGCGGCGCTTTTTCGACGGTCTCTTTGGGTGCGCGAACTTTGCAGTCAACCGGATTGACGGCGATGGCCTTGATTTCAACCAGGATGTCGCGCCCCTGCGGGATCGGTTTGGCTAGCGTGACGTCGAGCAGGGATTCCGGATTCTCGATGGGTAAATAACGGGTTAAGGCGATGGCTTTCATAACAGCTCCTTGATGAGGTTGAACAGGCTTCGACAAGATCGAATAAAGCGCATTATGATTATGTCGATATGTTTTATGAATACCGTAAAATTTGATTTACTTTCAAACAGGATTTGCCAATGTATTCGACCACCGACTTGCAGTTGTTCATCCATACCGCCGACCTCGGCAGCCTGTCGCAAGCGGCGCGCCAGCTCGACCTGCTGCCGGCCACCGCCAGCGCCAGCCTGAAGCGGCTGGAACAGCAACTCAATGCGCGCCTGTTTGTGCGCTCCACCCGCAGCATGCGGCTGACGCCGGAGGGCGCGTTGTTCCTGGATGTCAGCCGGCAGGCGCTGGCGCTACTGAGCGAGGGCGAGGCATTGCTGAGGGCCGATGGCGCGGTGCGCGGCCATCTGCGCTTATCGATGCCGTCCGATGTCGGCCGCAATGTGTTGCTGCCCTGGCTCAACGAATTTCAGGAAATCCATCCGCAAATCACCTTGTCGCTGCAATTCTCGGACCGTGTCATTGACCTGTTTCGCGACCCGGTGGATATCGCTTTTCGCTACGGCAAGCTGGACGACTCGACGCTGATCTCGCAGCCGCTGGCGGCCAGCCGCCGGGTGGCGGTGGCGGCGCCGGCCTACCTCGCGCGACACGGCACGCCGCAATCGCCGCAGGAACTAGCCGGGCATAATTGCCTGCTGTATTACCTGCAGCGCGGCTTGTTCAATAACTGGCGTTTTTATTCGGGCAAGCACCCGATCGACATCAAAGTGCGCGGCGACCGCATGACCGACGACGCCGCGATTGCGCGCGAATGGGCGGTGGCCGGCATCGGCATCGCCTACAAGTCGTGGCTGGACGTGCGCCGGGATATCGCCGACGGCAACCTGGTGGCCATCCTGGAGCGATTCACCGGCGAAGAAACGCCGTTGAACATGGTGTATCCGCATCGCAGCAGCGCATCGCCTGCGGTGCGGGCGCTGTTGGGATTTTTACGGGAGAAATTTGATGCGATCCAAAACCGCAGATGATTCTGCCAATCGCAACATGTAGGGCGGATGAGCGCAGCGTTATCCGCCGTTTGATGTGCCACATGTGCTTGACGCATCCAAAACGGCGGAAGGCGCTGCGCTTTTCCGCCCTACGAATTATGGATTGACGAATTGGCCAAACCCCGCAGGAGATTTTTTAGATCCGGCCTTATGAAAGTATTGCGTAACTTAAATAACTGCCGTTACTCTCACCACTTACAAACCATACGCTCCCAAGCAAAATGACCTTTCAATATTCCATCGACCTTGCCGCCCTGCCCCTATTTTTAATGCCATCCGCTGATGCAATACGAGGTGCATTATGAGACGCACTTACGCCGTGATCGGGCTGGGCGCGTTCGGCTCCACCGTCGCCACGCAACTGGCGCGGCTCGGCAACGACGTCATCGGCATCGACCTCAATCCCGACCTGGTCAACGACGTGGCGGACCACATCATCCAGGCAGTGGTGGCCGATGCCCGCGATGAAAAAGTCCTGCGCGACCTCAGCGTGCACGAATGCGATGTGGTGGTGATCGCCATCGGCGAAGATCTGGAAGCCAACTTGCTGGCGACGCTGATCGTCAAAAGCATGGACAAGCCCAAAGTCTGGTCCAAGGCGCTCAACCACAACCACCACCAGATCCTGCACAAGCTCGGCACCGACCACATCATCCATCCCGAGCACGAGATGGGTTTGCGGCTGGCGAACACCCTGATCTATCCGGAAGTGCTGGACTACATCAGCCTGGGCCACGACCAGTTCACGGTCGAAGTGCGCGCCTCGGAACGGCTGGCGGGCAAAACGCTGGAACATCTGCACCTGCCGGAACACCACGTGCAATGCCTGCTGGTCAAACACGAAGAGCGCGTGATGGCGCCGGCCGACGACCAATACCTGTTCCAGGTCGACGACCAGATCGTGCTGCTGGGCACTTTGGGAAATTTACGCAAGATCATCAAATACCTATGAGCCGCGCATGAGACCAGTCCCGCCGCCGAAGCGTCTACTGCTGCAAGCAAAAAACCATCTGCTGGGCCTGGCGCCGCCGCAATTCCTGACGCTGTCTTTTGTACTGCTGGCGCTGGCCGGGACGCTGCTGCTGAAGCTGCCGCTGGCGACCCATACCCCGATCAGCTGGCTGCAGGCGATGTTTACCGCCACTTCCGCTTCCACTGTGACCGGTCTGATCGTGCTGGATACCGGCACCCAATTCACCTTGTTCGGGCAGTCGGTGCTGATCGTCCTGATGCAATGCGGCGGCCTGGGACTGATGGCGTTTGGCGTGCTCATCATCCATGTGATGAGCGGCCAGCTGGCATTGCGCCATCGGACCGCCCTGCGCGAAGCGCTCAATCAAAGCGAGCAGGCCGACATGCGGCGCATATTGGGCTTGCTGTTCGGCTTCACCATCAGCATGGAATTGCTGGGCACGGCCTTGCTGGCGCTGCATTGGGTGCCGCAGCTGGGATGGTCGCGCGGTCTGTTCTACAGTTTTTTTCACGCGATCTCGGCGTTCAACAATGCCGGCTTTTCGCTGCAATCGGACAATCTGGCCAGCAACGTCGGCGATCCGCTGATCAATATCGTGATTACCGGCTTGCTGATCTCGGGCGGCATCGGTTTTGTGGTGGTGGCCGACATGCTCGGCAAATCGCGCTTTCGCGATTACTCGCTGCATACCAAATTGATGCTGATCGGCACGCTGGCGCTCAACCTGATCGCGATGCTGGTGATCCTGGTGCTGGAATACGGCAACCCGGCGACCTTGGGCGGGCTGTCCAGTTTCAGCACCAAATTATGGGCGGCCTGGTTCCAGGCGGTCACGCCGCGCACCGCCGGCTTCAATACAATCGACATTCAGGCGCTGTTGCCGGCCACCGCGTTTTTCATCATGGGCTTGATGTTCATCGGCGGCGGCAGCGGCTCGACCGCCAGCGGCATCAAACTCAGTACCTTCATGGTGCTGCTGCTGGCAACCAGGGCTTTTCTCCGGCAGCGCCAGCATCCGGTAGTGTTCGGCCGCAGCCTGGATTCCAACGTGATTCTCAGGGCGCTGGCGATTACCGTCATTTCCTTGTTCTGCGTCATCACCGGCACTTTGCTGCTGACGATTACCGAGAAGGGGCCATTCCTCGATCTGGCGTTCGAAGTGGTGTCAGCCTTCGGCACCGCCGGCTTGTCGCGCGGCCTGACCGCCGATTTGTCGATGGCCGGCCAGTGCGTGATCATGCTGCTGATGCTGATCGGCCGGGTCGGCCCGCTGACTCTGGCGTTCACACTGGCCAACCCGCACAGCACCCGCATCAAATATCCGGTCAGGCAAGTCAACATCGGCTGACCGAAGACCGGTCAGAGCTCGACCATTCCCAGCTCCACCTCGCCGTAACGCTGACCGACGATACGCTCGGCGGCCAGCGCGGCCTGGATCGCAACCAGTTCATCCGCCTGCAACGCGATCCCGGCGGCCGCCACGTTCTCTTCCAGATGCCGGATCTGCCTTGCCCCGGGGATAGGCACAATCTGTTCGCCCTGCGCCAGCAGCCAGGCCAGCGCCAGTTGCGCCGGGGTGCAGCCGCGCCGATCGGCCAGCACGGTCAGCGCCTCGATCAGCGTCCGGTTGCTGTGCATCGCCGCATCCTGGAAGCGCGGCAGCGTGCGCCGGTAGTCATCGGCCGCGAGTCCCTGCGTGTCGTTCAGCTTGCCGGTCAAAAATCCCCGACCCAACGGACTGTACGGCACAAAACCCACGCCCAGCTCGACGCAGGCCGGCAACACTTCACGCTCCGGCTCGCGGCTCCATAACGAATATTCAGACTGCACCGCCGCAATCGGATGCACCGCATGGGCGCGCCGCAACGTGGCGGCGGAGACCTCCGACAACCCCAGGTGGCGCACCTTTCCGGCCCGCACCAGATCCGCCATCGCGCCCACCGTATCCTCGATCGGCACTTGCGGATCGACCCGGTGCTGATACAGCAGATCGATGCTTTCCACCCCCAGGCGCTTGAGCGAACCTTCCACCGCCTCGCGCACATGTTGCGGGCGGCTGTCGACCCCGGCCATGCGCGCCACGCCCTCGCCGTGCGGCAGGATCTTGAACCCGAATTTGGTGGCGATGGTCACCTTCCCGCGCACCGCTTGCAGGGCGCGCCCGACCAGCTCCTCGTTGACATAAGGACCGTAAACCTCGGCCGTATCGAAATGGGTGACGCCAAGTTCGACCGCATGTTGCAAGGTGCGGATCGATTGCGCCTGGTCGGCGCCGCCATAGGCGAAGCTCATGCCCATGCAGCCGAGGCCGAGCGAGGAAACGTTCAGGCCATGCCGGCCCAGTGTGCGGATTTTCATAGCAATTACTCCTATATCAGTGGTGACGCCGATAGTATCCTCTGCTAAATTACTTCCGATAAGCCATGTTATGACGCATGAAATACTGAACATAATTCATCAATGACCAAACCCGACCTGACCGAACTGGACGCCTTCGCCTGCGTGGCGCGCCATCGCAACTTCAACAAGGCCGCCCTGGAACGCGGCGTTTCCGCATCGGCGCTGAGCCATGCCATGCGCAAGCTGGAAACCCGGCTGGGAGTGCGCCTGCTCAACCGCACCACGCGCAGCGTGACCCCGACCGAGGCCGGCGAACAGCTGCTGGCATCGCTAAGACCGGCGTTGCGCGACATCGACAAAGCACTGGATGAAGTCAACCGTTTCCGCGACACGCCACGCGGCACGCTGCGGCTCAATGTGCCACGGCCGGCGGCGCGGCTGCTGCTGGCGCCGCTGTTCGGGCGCTTCCTGGCGGCCTACCCGCAAGTCCGGCTGGAAGTGGTGACCGACGACGGCCTGGTCGATATCGTCGCCGCCGGCTTCGACGCCGGCATCCGCTTCGGCGAGAGCCTGGCACGCGACATGATCGCGCTTCCGCTGGGACCGGCGCTGCGTTTTATCGTGGTCGCCGCCCCGGCTTACGCCGCCGCGCATGGCTTGCCGCAACGGCCGCAAGAATTGAAGGAGCATGCCTGCATCGGCCGCCGCTTTCCGAGCGGCGCGGTGTATGCATGGGAGTTCGCCAAGGATGGCGAAACGCTGGCGCTCCAGGTCGATGGTCCGCTGCTGCTGGACGACGACGAACTGATGATCCGCGCCGCGCTGGACGGCGTCGGCCTGAGTTATGTCTACGAAGTCCAGGCGCAAGAACTGATCGCCCAAGGGCGGCTGTTGCGGGTTCTGGACGACTGGTGCCCGCCGATGCCGGGTTTCTATCTTTATTACCCGAGCCGGCAGCAGATGCCGACCACCTTGCGGGTGCTCATCGACATGCTGCGCGGCAAACCGGTTTAGTCCTGCAAACAAAAGCGTCGAAACAGGCTCTAATCCGTCAGCGGCCAACATATTTCATCAAAGAGATGTAAGTTTTCCACGCCGACTCTGACCAATGGGAAGCTGGTTCAGGGCAATCCGTTTTAAAACTTCAGGAGAATCTTTCATGAGCACCCGACGCAAGGTCATTTTCAGGGGCACAAGCTTGTTGCTGGCGGCCGGACTGCTGCCGCTCTGGCGCTTCCATCGCTCAGCCGCGGCGGCCGAAGTATTCGAAGTCACCAAACCCGATGCGGAATGGCGCAAATTGCTAACCGACACGCAATATGCAATTTTGCGGCAGGAAGGCACCGAGCGGCCGTTCACCAGCCCGCTCAACCACGAAAAGCGCCCCGGCCTGTTCTCCTGTGCCGCTTGCGATCTGCCTCTGTTCTCGTCCAAAACCAAATACGACAGCGGCACCGGCTGGCCCAGCTTTTGGCAGCCGCTGCCGAATGCGATCGGTACCCGCAAGGACAGCACCTTCGGCATGACCCGCACCGAAGTCCACTGCCGCCGCTGCGGCGGCCATCTGGGGCACGTGTTTGACGACGGCCCGAAGCCGACCGGTTTGCGCTATTGCATGAACGGGGCGGCGATGAAATTCAAGGCCGACGCCTGAGTGAATAATTCAAGGAGAAACACAATGAAATCGAAATCGCAACGCATCGCCGGCGCACTCTGCACCGTATCGCTGCTGGTCGCCGGCGCCATCTGGTGGCAGCCCGGCATCTCGGCCGAACTCGCGGTCAAAATCCCGCCGCCGCTAGTGGATGAGACCGTCGCACCCGACGCCGCAAGCGAAACCGCTGTACTGGCCGGCGGTTGTTTCTGGGGCGTGCAAGCCGTGTTCCAACACACCCAGGGCGTGACCCGGGTCGTGTCGGGCTACGCCGGCGGCGCCAAGGACACCGCCAAATACGAGATCGTCAGCAGCGGCTCCACCGGCCACGCCGAAGCGGTAAAAATCAGCTTCGATCCGCACAAGATCACTTACGGCAAACTGCTGCAGATCTATTTTTCCGTGGCGCACGACCCGACCCAGCTGAACCGGCAAGGGCCGGATAGCGGCAGCCAATACCGCTCCGCGATCTTCTACGGCAACCCCGAGCAAAAACGGATCGCCGACAGCTATATCGCCCAACTGGACGCCGCCAAAGTCTATCGGGGACACGTGGTAACCCAGTCCGTGCCGCTGAACGCCTTCTATCAGGCCGAGGACTACCACCAGGACTACGCCACCCTGCACCCGGCCCAACCCTATATCGCGATCTACGACCTGCCCAAGATCGACAACCTGAAGCGCATGTTCCCGGCTGAATATCGGGAGAAACCGGTTACCGTGGCGGCTATTAAATAATAGTAGGGATAGTAGGGCGGAAAAGCGCAGCGCCTTCCGCCGTTCTGGATGCATCAAATGTCTGTGGCACATCCAACGGCGGATAACGCTGCGCTCATCCGCCCTACTAAACATCCCGGCCGAAACGCGCCACCACAAACTCGACAAACGACTTCAACTTGGGCGTCATCTTGCGATTCGATGCAATCACGATGTGCATAGGCTTGTGCGGCAACGCATAGTTGTCCAGGATCCGGACCAGCCGGCCGGCGGCGAGATCCTCGCGCAGCAAAGGCTCCGGCTGCATGATGATGCCGAGCCCGTGCAAGGCCGCAGTGCGCAAGGCCATGCCGTTATTGACCCGAAACCGCCCGCCCACCTCGACCTCGAACTGGCCGCCGGCGTCGGCGAAACTCCAGCGGTTATACCGGTTGCCATACACAAAACTCATGCAATTGTGATCGCGCAGGTCGTGCGGCGTTTGCGGCGTGCCGCAGCGCGCCAGATAATCCGGCGCGGCGCACACCAGCGCCCGGTACGGTTGCAACGGCCGCGCAATCAGGCTGGAATCAGGTAGCGCGCCGACCCGGATGCCGACCTCGTAGCCCTCTTCCACCAAGTCCACCACGCGATCATTCAAGGCCAGATCCAGCTCGACCTCCGGATGCTGCTCCAGATAAGTCCGCACCTCGGCGGTCAGCACCTGGGCTCCGAACGTGACCGGCGCCGTCACCCGCAACACCCCACGCGGCACCAGTTGCATCTCCTTGACCGAGGCATCGGCGGCCTCGATTTCCAGCAGCGCCTGCTTGCAGCGCTCGAAATACAACTGGCCGATCTCGGTCAGGCTCTGGCGCCGCGTCGTGCGGTTAAGCAGCCGCACGCCCAGATGCTCCTCCAGCTGCCGCACATGCTTGCCAACCATCGTCGGCGAAATCCCGGCATCCTCCGCCGCCGCAGAAAACCCGCCCTTTTCTACGACGCGAACAAAAATCTGCATACTGCCTAAGCGATCCATCACCCCTCCAATTACACACCATAGGTGTTAAGTGATAGTAATATTAAGCCATTTATCACCGATTAAGAAGCAATCATACTGTCATCTCTTTCTCCACAACCAACAAGAGGTCATCATGAAAATCGCGATCATCGGCGCCACCGGCACCCTCGGCAAAGCAGTCGTCAAACAACTGGCAAGCCGCCATGAAATCATCGAAGTCGGCAACACCAGCGGCCAGTACCAGGTCGACATCACCGACATCAACAGCGTGCAAAAACTGTTCAGCCAGATCGGCAAAATCGACGCCATCGTATCGACCACCGGCAAACTACACTTCGGCCCGCTGCAAGAACTGACGCCGGAGCAATTCCAGGTCGGCCTGCGCGACAAGCTGATGGGCCAGATCAACCTGGCGCTGGTCGCGCAACACCACCTCAACGACGGCGGCTCGATCACGCTGACCAGCGGCATCCTGACCGAAGAACCGATCCTGCAAGGCGCCAACGCCACCACCGTCAACGCCGCCCTGGAAGGATTTGTGCGTGCCGCCGCCATCGAACTCAAGCGCGGTATCCGCATCAACGTCGTCAGCCCGACCGTGCTGGAAGAATCGCTAGCCAACTTCGGCGCCTTCTTTTACGGCTTCGAAGCCGTCCCCGCCAGCCGCGCCGCCATGGCCTACAGCCGCAGCGTCGAAGGCGCGCAGACCGGCCGCGTTTATCAGGTCTGGTAGACGTCAAGCCGACCAAATCAAGGGGGAGCAACCCTGCTCCCCGGCCTTGCATCAAATCCTGCATCCTTCTTCTTACTTGATAGTAAGATTGCCAGCTGTCCCGCAGTACAACGCGGACCATCCGACCGGATTTGCCGGTCGTGCCCCCTCCATCAATAGGGCACCTCTAAAAATTTACTGCGCGACCCAATCTCGGGGCTGCGATGCTCTCCCGCTCCGTACGGCTGCAGGTGTTGCAACATCGTCGCCCCGACCTTGGGCCGCTCGCTACGGTTTTTAGAGATGTCCAACAACATCATGAGCTTGCCATGGCCAACATAGTGCGTCGCATCCAGGACTACAACGCGGGCCGCGATCCCGAACGGCTGCAGATGAAATACCGCAATATGCGCAGCAACGCCTTCGTCTTCCTGCGCGGCAGCTGCCACCTGTTCTATGACCGGCTGCCGTCAAGCGACCTGTTCAAATCGGCGCCGCTGGCCTGGATTTGCGGCGACCTGCACTTGGAAAACTTCGGCAGTTACAAGGGCGACAACCGGCTGGTCTACTTCGACATGAACGATTTCGACGAAGCCGTGCTGGCCCCGGCCAGCTGGGAACTGGTGCGCTTCCTGACCAGCGTGCTGGTCGGCGCCGACACCTTGTCGGCCACCGCCGCCGAAGCGCTGGTGCTGTGCCAGAGCTTTATCGACGCCTATGCCGCCGCGCTGGCCCAAGGCCATATGCGCTGGGTCGAGCGCGACACCGCGCAAGGCATCGTCGGCGACCTGCTCAACAGCCTGCGCCAACGTCAGCGCCCACACCATCTCAACCGCCGCACCGAGCGCAAAGGCAAGCAACGCATCCTGCGGTTGGATGGAAAAAAGGCGCTGCCGGTCGGCGCCAAGCAGCGCGCCAGGATCACCGCATTCATGCAGCAATATGCCGCGCAACAGCCCGACCCGGACTTCTATCAAGTGCTGGATGTGGCGCGTCGGATCGCCGGCACCGGCAGCCTGGGCGTCGACCGCTACGTGATCCTGGTCCACGGTAAAGGCTCGCCGGACGGCAACTACCTGCTCGACCTCAAGCAAGCACTGCCGTCCGCCCTGCTACCGCATTTGAAAGTGGCGCAACCGAAATGGAAAAGCGAAGCGCATCGCGTGGTCGAGCTACAGCGGCGCTGCCAGGCGGTATCCATGGCCTTCCTGCAGCCGGTGATGGTTGGCAAGACCAGCTACGTCTTGCGCGGCCTGCAGCCGAGCGAAGACCGCGTCACCCTGGATAGGCCAAGCCACACCATGCAAGAACTGCAGCGCGCCATCGGCACGATGGGCAAGATAGTCGCCTGGGACCAATTGCGCAGCGCCGGCCGTCAGGGTTCGGCAAGCGCCGATGAACTGATCGACTTTGGTCAACGCAAGAAATGGAAGCGGCAGTTGATGGACATGGCGCTGGACTGCGCCGCCCAAGTCCACAAGGACTGGCTGACTTACTGCCGCGCTTACGATGATGGAGATTTCACTTTGTGAGGCTTGCACCTCAAACTATCCGCTGCCGGAACCACTGCGCCAGTTCTTGACAACTCGCACCGCCCACAGCGCGCTTGACGGAAGTACGCCTGATGAGTTTTACTATCGCAATCTTTCCGTCATGCAACGCCACTTCTGTCATCACCATGGAGAAAATGGAACATCCGTCTGAAACGCTCGATATGCAAACGGTACGAATTCCCGCGGGAACCATTGCATTGCGGGACGATAGAATCAGCCGTAAATGGCTGGTCGAACTGCAGCCCTTTGCGATCGGCCGCTATCCCGTCACCCAGGCGCAATATGCTGCGATAACCGGACAACGGCCATCATCAACTGTCGCCGCGCAATGCCCGGTAGAGAACGTATCCTGGCTGGATGCCGTTCGGTTCTGCAACATGCTATCGAGGGCCGCCGGCCTGCCCGACTGCTACGAAATCCATGAAGATGAAACCGGGGCCTCTCTGATCCCTGCAAGTAGCGGCTATCGCCTGCCGACCGAAGCGGAATGGGAATACGCCTGCCGCGCCGGAACAAACAGCCCGAGATATGGCGAACTCGACGATATCGCCTGGTACCGAGAAAACTCCGCGGGCCGCACGCACGAGGTCGGTCAGAAGCAGCCAAATGCCTGGGGGCTGTTCGACACGCTAGGCAATGTGTGGGAATGGTGTGCAGATCAATACGACCCGGAGGTTTATGGTTCGTATCGCGTGTTTCGTGGCGGTGGCTGGTCCGATGCCGAAAGAGGCTGCCTTGCCACCAATCGTCGCCGCAGTCATCCGACATTTGCGATCGACGATCTTGGCTTTCGGGTTGCCCGATCGCCTGACGGCACGCACGCCAACTGGTAATGGTTGGCGTGCGGGCACCTCTAAAAACCTACTGCGCGGCCCAATCTCTGGGCTGCGATGCTCGCCGTACCGTCGTACGACTCCGCTTCTCGCCCCGACCTTGGACCGCTCGCTACGGTTTTTAGAGGTGCCCGCGCGTGCAACACATCATTGCAGCTGGAGCGGGAAGACTGGTTTTCAATCTCCCCGCTTTATCAGACCAATATCGCTAACGCGGCAAAGCCGCTACAGCAGGCACACGCGGCGGCGCGTTCTTCACGTAGTTGTCGAACCAGCGCAGCATTTCATAGACCAGCTGCTCGTTCGATTCCATCGCCGAATACCAATGCGGTTCATGCGGCAGCATCACCAAACGCGTGGTGCCGCCGTTGCCACGGATCGCCTCGTACAGCTTGCTGGCTTGCAGCGGCGTGGTGCCGGGATTGGCATCGTCCGCGCCATGCACGATCAGGAGCGGCGTCTTCACTTTGTCGGCGAAGAAAAACGGCGACACCTTCAGGTAGACATCCGGCGCCTCCCACACCGACCGCTGTTCATTCTGAAAGCCGAACGGCGTCAGCGTCTTGTTGTACGAACCGCTGGTGGCGATGCCGGCCCGGAACAGATCCGAATGCACCAACAGGTTGGCCGTCATCAGCGCACCATGACTGTGACCTGTGACGCCGATACGGTCGGGATCGGCGACGCCCAGCCGCACCGCCTCATTCACTGCGGCCTTGGCATCGGCGACCAGTTGCTCCATGTAGCTGTCGTAAGCTTTTTTCGGATCGCCAACGATGGGGAAAGCCGCGTTGTCGATGATGGCATAGCCGGCCAGCAGCAATAAGCGATACTGGCGCAGCCGCGTGAAGGTCTCTTGCGAGCCGGTGGTCTGACCAGCCTTGGCAGCATCGGCGTAATCGAGCGGATACGCGTACAGAATCGTCGGCACCTTCTGGCCCTCGCGGTAGCCGGGCGGCGTGTACAAGGTAAACGACAAGTCGAGGCCGTCGTCGCGTTTGTATTTCACCAGGCGCTTCTTGATCTCGCGCACCACCGGCGTCGGATCCGGCAGGTGTGTGATGGCGGCGCTGGCCGAAGCAAAGGCCGCCTCCCCAGTTGCAGCATCAAGCGGCGCACCGACAGTGCGCAAAAATGCATTGGGCGGATCAATCACCGATTGACGCCAGGTCAGGAAGGTATGCGCATCCGGTCCGGCGAAACCCAGAAACTGCTCATAGGAGGTCTTGTCGCTGCGGAACAGGCGCTCCGATTTCAGCGTCGTCAGATCGAGCTTGTCCAGGAACGGGCGGTCGCCGTCAGGCGAAGCGCCGACGCCGCTGAGGAAGATTGCATTTCCATCCTGACGCAGCACCCACGCCCCGTTCGGCAGTTGGCGTTTGACCGCTGCGCCCGGATTCGCGTACTTCTCGTCCGTCGACAAATCCCACAGCAAGCGCGGCTTCTGCTGCGCATCGTCGACATTGATCAGGAAGCTGCGCCGCCAGTGCCGGTTGCGATTGTATTCATGCAACAGCGCGAGACCGGCTTGCTCAGTCCACGAGATGCCGGTGTAACGCTGTTCGGTACGCGTGATCTCCACCGCCGCCGAATTGAACGGCGCTCGCAACAGCATCAGCTTGTCGCGCGCCGGCACCTCGACTTTCCAGTCGCCGCCGTCGAGCGCTTCCACCCAGACCAGCGTCGCCGGTTCGGTAGCGCGCCAGGCAAAGTCACGCGGCCCGAGCGCGACGCCGCCGATCGGAACCCGGTCAGCCAATGGCAGCGAGGCAATGTGATGCACCGCGATGTTCTGCCGCTTTGACAGATCCCAGATCTCCACTTCGTGCGGGAAACGGTCAAAGGTCGTGACGTAGGAATAAGGTTTGCGAATCGAAGTCACCAGCAAATGCCGGCCATCCGGCGCCGCTGCCAGCGATTCGTAACGGCCTGCTGCCCCCACCGGCGTGATCGCCATGCTATTGGCGTCAACCAACGCCAGTTGCGAAGCCGCGTAGTAATCGAACAGATCCTCGTCATGCTGATTGCCCAGCGTGTCGCGATTTTCGTAGGTGCTGCTCTGCCCTTTGCCACCATCCGACTCCTGGATGCTCGGACCGGCAGGTATCGCCGGCTTCGGCGGCGGCGGACCCATCCGCGACGGAAGCAGTTTGACCAGCAGTGTTTTCTGATCGGGCATCCACTGAATCTCGTCTTCCAGCATCGGATTCAGATGCGCGCCCGGGACACGGCGGATAGCGCCGGTACTGGCATCGCCAATCCACAGGTCAACCGAGTCCGCGGTCACATTTTCAAAAGCGAAGCGCTTGCCGTCGGCGCTCCAGAGCGGCCGATTCGGGCAGGCATCCGCCGGTAACGCAATATGCGTCTGCGCGCCATCGGCAATCCGCACCAGGTCAAAGCTGCTGGCGCAAGGCGCGATGCCGTAACCGCCCGGGGTATCGTGCTTGCTGTGATTCTTGGGTTCGACTCTCACCCCGGCCAAACGCAGGAAAGGCGCCGCCACCCGCGAAATCGACGGGTAATCCTGCCACGACACCAGCAGCATCCGGTCGTGCGTCGGGCTCAGCACCGGCATCGGCGGCGACGGCGCGCGCATGACGTCGAGAATATTTTTGGGCGGCTGGCTGTAGCCCGAGGCGGAACTGGCCGTGGCTGATGACGCGGAAGCCGCTGTCGGCGCGGCAAGCGCTGCCGACATGACGCCGGCCGCCAATAGCGTGGCCCAAAGGCAGGTCAAAGGGGATTTTATTGTCATTAATGTCCTCAGTTTTGATTCGGATGCAATAAGGGTTCGTCATATTGGTGAACGACCTGACGAATATTGCCATTTAGAACTGAAAAAGAGGACATTTTTTTCGGAATGATTCGAATCCGCAGTTTTTCGGACGCATGCTGCCAAACAACGGCAGTGCCGCCCTATCGAAATCTCCGATCGTCGCGACTCCTTATCTTTACGCGATGCCATTGACACGCATTTGTCGATGCCTAAACTGATGACGAAGCTCTCACGTCAAAATCGGGCATTCGTTCAACAAGGCACCCAAGCTCCGGCACTACTTTTTGCATGGAAACGATATGGTCGCTACGCGAACGCTGCGATCAACGTGCAGAGACAAATTTCCGCAGGGGATATTGAATGCTGAACAAGGCGTTGTACACCGACAGCCACGATCATTTGAGGCATCTCCATTACATTAAATTGCTTGCCGAGGAACTCAAACGGCCGGTACAAGAAATTACGCCCGTGTATGAAGAGATTCTGATGCTGCTAAAAGAGCAGGCCCAGATTCACGATTATCTGGCGATCTTTGTTTCAAGAAGAGTGAGATTAACTTTCCACAAAATATCTCAGGCTCGATCCGCCGGTCAGGATTGGCGCCAGTTGATCTAGTGGACTGTAACAGTGGATTCGGGAGTGAAAGGCGCGTACCCGGCGTGCAGGGCAAGGCGCACAGCACAGCGATAGTGGGGGCTATCGCGAGCATTTGCAACGCCGCCATGCGCGTCGGGTGCGCGACAGGCACTATCGAATCTATTGTTACAGTCCACTAATACACACGCGCAGACCAACATCAAGTGTCGGAGTTGGTCTGCCAAGTCAGATTGACCTTAACGTGCTTTTTTTATATAGCGTTGGTTTTTCACCCATAGAAAGCGTGAAAACTGGTCGATCTTCGGGGTAGCCTTACCGACGGCCAGATCCGCACCCATCATGTCTTGATACTGAAGCGGCGCAAATTCTGCAAGCAACAGATAGCCGCTTCTGATGTAGGTGGTCGGCGCGCCATGACCGGTCCCATCGGTGCCGTTGACCCTGCCTGAATAATCACGCGGCCCACGGTCCATTTCGTCAACAAAGGTGTTGGCGAATTTGGTCATTTCCACTTTCGACACACCATAGCCGCCAGCCATATAGGCGCGATAGAAGCCAGCGATATCGAGACTGCCGTGGTTGCTGTCCTCGTTGCCCTTGTTCGGCAATGCATAGGCCCAATCGTAGACTTCGCGGCCTTGGTTACTGACGTAGGACGTCACGCCCGATGCAAAAAATGAGGCGAAATTGGCGCTGACGATGGCGTTGTATTTGGTCGCGCGGGCCGGATCGTCGCCGAGAATTTCGTGCGACTTCGCAAGATTCTGCAACGCATAGTTGAACATCATCTGCTGGTTCCACGGCACCGGCTCGCCGGACTTATAAGGCGATGCGGGGGAAAAATAATAGAGATTATGGTTCGACAGATTCAGCAAGGATTTGAAAATGTGATGGTCAATGCTGTAATCCGCTTGCTCCACATATTTCTTGGCCCGACTAAAATAATCCGCGCCAAAGTTATTGGGATCGCCGCCACCGACTTTCAGGTGCCAGATGGCGGGCGTGCTCAGAATCAACCGGGCGCAATAGCCAAGATGTCCGACCGAATCGCCCTGCTCGCCCCCGGTACCGATAGGCGTGACCGAAAGATCATTGGGCCAGACCGGATCAACCCCGCCGGTCCATATTTTGTGCTGGCCGACAGGTGCTGCGGCCAAGTCGTTGCGCTCGGACAGCACGCTGTCGCAAAAGACGATCATTTTGTCCAGGATAGCCCGGTCGCCGGTGATTTCGTAGACCAGGCCCATCGCCTTGGTCTGCTCGCCGCTTGGCCCCTGTGCCCACTCGTTGCCGATATTGTCGGTGGCCGGCACCAGGGTCTGGATATACGACTTGAATGAATTTATTTCATTGGCCGTGACCGGGCCGCTGAAACTATCGACCACCATGCCGGCACTGGCAACCGGACTTGCCTTGGCTGGATTGGCGGTGGCTGTCGTGGCCGGCACGGCAGCAAGATGGTCTGCAGCGTCCGGGGCCGTGTTGCTTGCGTATCCAGTGAGAGGGGAAATGACAGCTAAAGCGACGAGTGTGGACAGTATATTTTTGCGCATGAATACGCTCTTCCGAGAAAGGGGGTGGATCGGGTTGGGTAATACAGCGCTTCAACGCGACCATATGAAAATCGTTGACTACCGGCAAAATACTTACAAACTCTTACCGGCTGTCATATTCGATACAAATTCAAATCGCCCTGCCAGGCGCCGCAACCACGTTGACAAACACCGCCCCACTCCTACACTGGAACCACTGCCGTACGGAAAAAGGGGAAAACAAATGGACGACGGTCGCCGCAACATGATCGCAGGCTTGGTAGCAGCCGCTATTCCGGCAACTGCGATAGCGAAGGATTCAGCTTCAGCCCAGCCCCTGGAGTTCATTCATCCCGGAGGACTGCAAAAGGGATCAGCTGCGCCACCATACTCACCGGCAGTGAAAGTCGGCAATCTGGTTTTCGTATCCGGCACGCCCGCCTTCAACACTGACGGCAAACTTGCGGTCGGCAACTTCACTGCGCAGATGATGCAGGTCATGGCGAATATCACGAACATCCTCGCCGCAGCCGGCACCAATTGGTCGCGTGTCGTCAAGACCAACGTGTGCCTGACACGCAGGGAGGATTTCGCCGAAATGAACCGAATTTACGCGAGTCATTTCCCCGATGGGAAGTATCCTGCGCGCACCACCCTGATCGTCTACTCACTGCCGTCACCAGATTTTTTGCTCGAAATCGAGTGCATGGCGATTTTGGAGTAAGGGATCGAGACGGCTCCAAGATGTGGATTGATGGCGTGGACCAGTTTCAGACAAGCTTCAATGCATGGCTGAAATCCCGGGCCAGCGCCAGCAGCCGCGCCGATTTATTTGGACGATGTCGCGACCCTTAAAAGCGATAGCGCGCGCTGACCAGCAGCGAACGCGGTTCGCCCGGCATGTTGTAATCGTTCGCGCCGCCGTGCCCGGCGACAAAATACTTCCGGTTCAAGAGATTTTTCAGCGTCACGGCGACGTCGAATTTCCGTTCCTCGTAGCCGGCGCCGAGATTGATCACGCCATAGCCCGGCAACACGCTCAAATTGTCGGGGGAGGCGTACCTTACGGATTCGGCATGAGCGCCGCCGGCGACATAGTAGCCGTCATTGAACTTGCGCTTGAGCCACAAGTTCAGGCTGTGGCGCGGCGTCAACGCCGCCGTATTGCCCTTGAACGGAGTACCGGCCGAGGTCCGCTCGGTCGACTCGACGATGCTGCCATCCATATACGAATAGCTGCTGATCACATCCCACTGCGGGGCGATCTCGCCGGCAAACGTCAGCTCTAGTCCGCGCGTGCGCTGCTTCCCGACCGGAATCGAGAAATTGGAATTGGCCGGATCGGCTACCTGGATATTGGTCTGCGACATATCGAACACAGCGGCGGTCAGGCTCGCTTTCGTCCCCACGTCCATCTTTACCCCGATTTCCTTATTCGCCGTTTGGGTTGGCTTGAGCTGATCGCTGTTCGCACGGAAGCTAAACGAATCGGAGACCGGCTGAAACGAGCGGCTGTATGCGGCATAGACGGAAACCTGTTCGATCGGCTGAAAAACCACCCCAAGGCGCGGCGAGACGGTGCTGTCGGTGCGTTGCAGATCAAGGTTGCGCGCAGTGCGGTCGTCTCTTGTCTGTTGCAGACGGTCATAGCGCAGGCCGGCCAGCACTTTCCATTGCGGACTCAACGTCGCCAGGTCTTGCAAATACAACGCGGCAATGTTGACCCGATTCTTGTTGTCGGCGCCTGGAACCAGATTCGCAGGCAGCGGCGCCAAGTTGGCCAGGACCGGATGGAACAAATCGTAGGTCGCGACCTTGCTGCGCGAAGTCAGCAACTCGCTCTTATGCTGCTGCCCCAGCTCGATACCGTACAGCAGCTGGTGCCGCGTATCGCCCCATTGCACCTTCTGCGACAGTTCATTTTGAAAGTAGTAGCCATGCTCATCGCGCAGGCGGCGCGTCTGGCCGATGCTGACGGTCGGATTCGCACCTTTGCTGATGGCATCGATCGAGGTGTAATTGCGATCCAGCGAATAATCGTAGCCGCGCAACACGGAATGCAGCTTCAGATCAGGGTCGAAAGCATGGTCCAGCGTGATGGTGCCGCTGCTGACTTCGGATTGAATGAATGCGCGCTCATGTCCGTTCGCCGCGCCATAGTAGGTCTCGATCGGCACCTCGACCGGGCGGCCGCGATAGCTCGGAACGCCCTGATCGGCCAGGCGCTTGTCCTTCAAATAGTCCGCCTGCACTGTCAGCGTTGTTTGCGGGCGCAGCTTGAAAGTGAACGAAGGCGCAATCGCCTGCCGCTCAAGGAAGTACTGGTTACGGAAACTGTTCGAGTCTTCCAGCGCGCCGGTCAAGCGGAACAGGGACTGCTGGTCGGCACTGGCGGCGCCGATATCGAATTCGCCACGCTTCTGCCCCTCGGAGCCGATCGTCGCGCCGACTTCCATCACCGGCACTGCCTGCGGCTTCTTGGTCACGCGGTTAACCAGACCGCCGGCGGAACCGCGGCCATACAACACCGAAGCAGGCCCCTTCAGCACTTCAATCCTGTCAACGTTCGACAAGTCGCGGAAATACAAAGCGTCGTCGCGCACGCCATCGACGAATTGATCGTTGATCGCCGTGAAGCCGCGTATCGTCACTTGATCGCGCTGGCCGTCGCCGACGCTGAAGCTCAAGCCCGGCACGTTTTGCAAGGCATCTTGCACCGACAAGACGTTTTGATCGCGCATCACCGCTTTCGGCACCACGTTCACCGCCTGCGGCACATTATGCAAAGGCACGGCGACTTTGGTCGCAGCGGCCGACTCAACCACTTCGTAAGCGCCGGCCGGCGCAGCTTTTTCCGTTACCACGACTTCCGGCATGACGGTTTCACCTTGTGCGCCTGATCCGAATACAGCACATGCGACTGCGACGAAGAATGGCAATTTGCGAAGCTTCGGTTTCATTGTTTCCTTTGTTGATGAGGTAAAAACCCTGGTTTTATTCGCAGGGTCATTGCAAAAAATAGGGACGGATTTTACGGTTAATGAGAATCATTAGCAACAATATTGCTAATAACTGTTGCTATTTGTTGTCACGCGAACATTAACGGGACAGGACTCCCCGCTACGATGTTTACCGTGTCCGAAATAGAAAAAGGCCCTATCGGGCCTTTTGTGCGCAACTTGAAAATTGGGTGCCGTCAAGCGCGGCGGCCGGGTTGACGGCGACCGGCACGGCGATGCTGTCGCAAGCGAAAAACACATTGAGCTTGGCACGACCGATCATCGGCACAGCGATGGTATGGCTGATGCGTCTTATCGTGCCAATGCTCAATGTGTAATGCCGTGTTATTCGGCTTGCTTAGCGGCTGCGTTTGATTGTGACGAGTTCAATCTGGCATCCAGATACGGCTTGTTGAGTGCATCAATCCGCTCCGCGATTTGTTCCGATAGCGTGCCGGTGGCGGCCATCGCAAAACGCGTCATGAGCTCGGTTTCATACACGCTCAATCGCGGCGGGCAAACATTGTCCTCATGCTCGCGCGCCAGATTGCTGGCATGGATCAAGGCCAGACAGGTATAGATGCCGTGAGTCATGTCCAGCGTGTACGCTAAAAATTGCGCCGCTTGATCGAGACGCAGTTCTTCGACTAACCATGAGAATGGGTGGTGACTTGCTTTAGGTGAGTTCATTGCAGACTCCTATATGCGGTTGAACCGCCTTCCGTCGTCAAACGGAGGTGGCGGCAGATGACAGGGTTGACGAACCGGTGCATATAGGAAAACCGGCAGCCCGAAGGCTCCCCACCACTGCCGCCATAGGGACGAGCAAAGGTGACGCACGAAAAAAAGCCGCGAGGCGCGGCATGTGCGCTATATGCAAATCAGGTCGTCAAACCAGTTCCCTGAAACTTCCAAGGACGGGGGTGACTATAGACGTATTTGGGGGCTATGACAATCCGCGCCGTCAGCGCCGTTCTGGCGCTTTCCGGAAATAAATCGACCTAATCGACGTCGCATGGATCAATATCAACCGACGCGCCATCTTTAAAACATTTCTTCGTCACGGTAATCGCCTCCTTAGTCTCTTTAGGAAGGATCTTGGAAAAAAGTTTCCCCGCATTAGGAAACAGCAGAGAAGACGTACTGGCACTAGGCTTCGGCTTTTCATAGTAGATCGTCTCGCCATGCAATACGCCATTCTTCTGCAGATAATGCGCCGCCTTGCGGACCCCTTTGAAGGTGATCACCTCCGTGCGTCCTGGACTGAGCGGAAGCTCAACACTGGTGTATGGGCCTTCGAATGAATTCTTAAATCCTCTTTCGTCGTAAATCGTATTAACGACGGTAACTGAACGTGGATTTTCTTGTTTATCAGCCTGCTGGTATTTGAACGTGACGCCTTCACTTCTCAGTTGCGCTTTCTTTTTCATTTCCTCATTTTTGACAGGGTCCTTGTACTCGTTGATGCCAGGACCTTCCGATCGATTAACGAAATTCATTAATCCGACAGGCTTGCCATTTACCGCAGTAAAACGAACATGCGTCAGTTCGGGCACAACCGACAGCCTTGTCGCGCTATCGAAAACCTTGTTTCCGAAGATCCACAGATCGGTCTCGCCATTCAGCTTGCCGTTGACGCAGGACGCTTGCACTGGCCACAAACGGACATCACGAAAATAATAGTCCAGCTTGCCGTCGGTTTTGTGATCGCGTTCATACGCCAGCTGTTGCTCCTGAGGCAGCTCGGATAAATCCACAAACTCTGCCGCTTTGCGCAAATCGTCGTCTGCCCCTTGGCACGGGATCGCCACGACATTGGATGGCAGATTGAAGTAGTTAGCCTGGTTGGTGACATATCGACGCAACTCCGGCTCAATTTGTTTAATCCAGCGATTGATTTCCGCGTCATCGGTTTGCGGCAAGCCATGCACGCCATCCAAGGGCTGACGCCCGTCCGGACTTTCAATCATTTGCGGACAATCCGGACATTGGGCAGAGGCACCGAGTGTAAATCCGCGCTCCGCCCTACGCTTTGCGAGAAGTTCGTCGACATGTTTATCGATATCGGCATGCACTTTGGCGTCTTTTTTCTTGAATGCCACGCCCTCGGGGACAATACGGGCGTCTTCAGCTTTTTGCTCTTCCGGGGTGAGCTCAGGCACGCCGGTGTCCACTGCAGAACATTTATTTGCCGCTTTGACTTTAACGGGTATTAACTTAACCGCAGCCTCCGCCGAGTCAATCTTCATCACATCAAGCTGACAAGTTTTCTCGCCCACATTTAAAGTCACCTCATAGTCTTTCCCATCTTCAGGGACAAAAAAACCATCCACGTTACAAGTGACTCTTGCTATGGAAGTGTGGTTACCGGCGGTATGAAAATAATATGCTGCCTCAATGGTTAGGGGCTCATCTGCATTCACAGAGTATTCTCGATAGAAGGCTTTCGACAACGTAACGTCCCAATTTTCTAAATTGGTAACATTTGGCGTTTCTGGAATCCCCAGAGAGATATTTTTCGCTTTCCCAAACAAAATACCTAGCGCGGCTCCGAGATTACGGCCATTACGAGAAGCTTGAATCCCACGCCCGCCAACACAGCTCTTATTTTTATAAAAAGTTAGTCCGATAAGTCCATTTCCAATAAAGCGAACGCGTGCATGTCCTCCATGTTCCGTTACGCCATCTGCTGCCCACACCAAATTACCGGCACTCAACGCACACATGAAAACGGCTGCTAAGAAGCCCTTCATGCTCTGTGTGATTTCCTTCATATTCTTCTTTTCCTTCTGTTTCAATTTCAAATATTGGAACGGGTCGTCCCGAATCACTAAGTTGGGCGCTAACTAGGCGACGTCATCCCGATTCTTGGTTTGCGTAAGAGCGAGGCGGCCGTGCAACTTCAAAGTAACCTCCAGCGCCCGACCACCAGCCCATATTGCCAGCAGACTAAAAACAATAGCGATACTGCTAGCCCCTCCCTGCCTACTGAGCGCAACGATAGGCGTAGCGACGGCCAACAGCAGAGCGACGGCAGCAGCGATCCTGCTATGAAAACGACGTATGCAGTAGGCACACACGGCATTGACCACGCAGTCGACAAGCCCGGTTCCACCAGTCAGAAGTGCTGTGACCAGCTGTAAGGCTGCGATGATGTAAAGCGCTTTCGTCGTGACGCGAATCAAATCGAGCGCCTGAAAATGGGTTTCGACCTTCGAAAAGAATGCTTTGTTATCTGTATCTTGTTGCATTTATCTGGATCGCTCTCGCAAAAATAAAAAGCCGCCTTCAGCGGCGGCCCCTATGGTGCATGATCGGTTCGGACTCTTATTTCAGAAGCATGAATACAGCAATGACTGCCACCAAGATGGAAAAATATTGCACGGGTACCCAAAATACTGTGTGCTTCTTTTTGAGAATGATTCTTTCTTGAGTCTTAGGATCGATTAATTCGCGCCCGGGACGATTATTGAGTTTGGAGCCAAAAAACCAAAGTGCTACGGCTGACAAAATAAGACACAATGCCGGTGCCCATGGATGGGACGAGTAATAGCCATTGCCCAGGGCAGCATCAATTCCTAGCTGCCCAAGTAATACAAAAACAATTGGAATCAATACACCTACAAATCCAAAACCTTGCCATACAATAAACATGTAAACCCCTTATGAAATTACAACCGAATTTTCGGCATATTAAAAAAATGAATGCACAAATCGCTGAAACACCACCTCAGCTTGTTGCTCCTAATGACCTACATGAATAACCAGCAAAAGCTCGCTTTTACCAAATACACTCAGGCCGTGTACGTAACAGTCTGTTAAGCTAATTTCTTCTCTAACGAGTCGAGCACCAATAACCCAACTTTTCCAGCTTTCTTTCTCGCTCTTTCTATTCCATGGCGTAGCTGTGTAGAGTCTGGCAATACATTAAATCCATACGAAGCAAGTGCATTAATCGCATCTATTGCAGAAATTACTACTTCTTCAGTATCTTTCTCGATCAAATGTAATAGCACGTCGTAAGCATGATTCACATCAGAAACTTCGCTGAGCGTTTCAGCACAAGACACAAGCCATATTTGTGGCCTTTCCTCAATCTTTTCTTTGAGAATTTCCCAGTCTTTCTCAGTGAAGGCATTTAAAATTTCTATCGCTTCCGATATACCAACGTCTGACCAATAATCATCAAACTCCCTAACCCCGTTCAAATAATCATCATACTTTTGAAACATATTATTTTTCCAGTTAGATAATAATTTTCAATTTAAAAATTATGACCTTTTGCTGAATAACCAGCAATACTAAAAGTTGGACTCCAAAGTCATGCGTTTGCAGCAGCGGAGATTAAAATTCTTAGCTTTAGAGCTGTATCTACAACGCTGCCTACCGTCGACATAAATTTACATGTCAATTTCAACGACAGACTCAAACGACCGCGGCATGTCAAGAAATCGACGCCACCCTTCCAGCACAACCCGCCATTCTTGCAGAGTGAATTGTCCTTCAGGTTGCCCTACCCAGTCTTTGTTAATTTCAATATCAACTTGTACACCAGAAGGCCTTAAAGTCAGGGTCACATCATTCCCCCCCGTTTCCACAAAAATCTCCTTTCCACATTCAATTTTTCCGATAACGCGCAAAAGACGATCACAATCTTCAAATGTTTGAGCAACCGCACCCAATACATTACAAATATAAAGTTGATAACGCAGCGCATCATCACTGTCAATCGCTTCTTGTTGCCAAATATATGTCTGCCCGCATATCGGATGAACACCACCATTAACATATGAATATTTAAGTTTCACCGTCATCTACTTATAGATCGTTCCCCAGCACTTCGATGCACACCGGCCTTATTTGTGATTTGCCAAGACTCTTTATAAATATGGATCAGTCTTGATTGAAACTCGGCAGCATGGGTTCTTGGGAGCGGGACTTTATCATCTCAGCCCAAAGATGCGGGGTGACACCCAAGCAAGCATATCTATATAAGGCTGCCGCCGGGCTATCGGCAGCCAAAGGTATTGGCCCACCTGCTATTGAGCGCGCAAACCGATCCAACTCGGCAGCACTCGACACCGTGTGCAATTTCTCCTGCTTACCGTCAACATCATCGAATTGACGATATTCTTTCCTTCCCTGTTTAAATTCACGACACGATATTGCCCAAGTCCATATTTCGAGTTTTCCGTGAAAATCGTTGTCAGCCTCATCGGAAACGATCTTGGTACGGATTAAGGTCCACTTCCCATCGAAATCCACAAAATCCGTGTTGAGATATTCGTCATATGGAGCGGGATCAACCGGCGCAATCTTGGGATCGTCATAACGTAGGATATGCACCCAATTTTCTGCCTTAGCGGTCTGCAATGCCCCCAGAAGTAGCATCGCAATTGCGATTTTCTTCATTCTCAATCCTTATATATTCACTCATGTGGCCAGCAGCGTTTGTTCTGGATGTTTACTATCGCCGCTAAACGCAGCGCGCGTCGAGAACACCGTATCCGCTTGTTGAGCACGAGGTCTTGATGAACGCGATCATCGACGCTGAAGCAGACCTCCCCATGCGCAACTAGTGCAACGTCTTGTTCTTAAATCGCTTTTTTCAAACTTGCTTTTAACTTGATCTTAGTAATTGTTAGAAGTCATACGACTTCCAGCTACCAGCCTCATATAGAAAACCCTTGGGGCTGATGGCGTAACCAAGTTCCTTGTAGCCGGTATTGGCAAGATATGCGGCGATACGCAAGCCTTCGCTTTCGCCAGATCCGGTAACGACAACTACATTGCGGGCTGGCACAAACGCGACCAGGCTTCCTGAAACATCAAAGGTCTTTTTGTTCCAATATTTATTGAGCAAAATCACTGATGCTTCGTAGTTTTCATCCAAAGACACCATGTAGACCTTTGCACTTCCAGCCTGATCAAGGCGACGAATGTTAACGCCTTTCTTCTCGAAATATGCCGCCAAATTCTGAGTGGCAACCAAACGAATTGTTTTCTCATCTATCCGGTTTTCTGCCAAATCTTTCTTTGTGATCATCCGCATTCCGCTCTCGGTATCGAAGACATAGAACACATATAAATCGTCGTTGATTTTGTCAAAAACAAGCGGAATCTCTTTGTCGCCCAGGCCGGCTTGTGAAAGTTGCTTTTTGACGGTTGCGAGATAATCGGCAGGTTTTACTACTGCGAAAATTGAGTTAACAGCCTTCGAGGCGAGCACTTGGCGCTGCGACTTTATGGAATTAATCTGGCTTTCGATGATGAATTGCAGTTTGGCCGGGCTGGACATGTACTGGGCGTAGGCGTTATCGAGGAATACGGTTAACTCATACCCATTTACGTCTTTTGAGTTGATCTGCAAGGGACGAACAATGTTGAATTGAACTTCTTTTAACGCTGCTTTCGCTTGTCTTGTGAATTGTTGAGTGAATTCATCTTCTGTCATTGATGCAGCAAAAGCCAACGAGGTGACCAAGGAGAAAAGTACAGAAAATAGTCGCTTCATAGAATTTCCATAAGAACAATGTATGGGATCAGCCTCGTCTCGTTATACATATCTTTAAGTCATTAAAAATCAAAAATTTAAATTACCAGTACACATCACCCGAGATAAATAAATACAGTCTAATGAATTCCCTTCCGCTTCAGCAATGCGCACAGCTTGGTCTATGTTGGTGGATATTATTTTCATATCGATGTCCTAAGTCAGCCACCTTTGTTGAAGTTTGCAATATCAAACGACGTTATCTTTTCACACTATCTTGCCAACAATAATATTATTTTTTACTTATTTAAAATTTTTCAAAAATTTTAAATCCTTTTTCATCTCGTATTGCGTACACACCTTCGTACTGAAACGACAATATGAAATAAGCAGAATTCAACTCCATCAAATTATTTAAGAATAGATGTAAGTCAGCGCCGCAGTCATCGTAGTTAGCCACCACATATGTAAATGATAATCGCGCCCCTACCTTCCATAAGGCGGGACTAGAAATACCTTCTGCAAGTACTTCAGTAGGGAAAGAATTATTATTATTTCTAAAAGCAAAAAGCATATTTGAGCGCGGAAAATTGCAGCTTAGACCCCACTCTTCCTCAACGATACAATTCACGCCACTTGCCTTTAAGACTGCAATGACAACTTCTCGTGTTAGCTGTTGATCTGCTTCCAAATTAAACGTTAGTGACATATCAACTTCCCTTTGTCGGTCGTACAGCCTTCCCTCCGCAATCAATTTACGAGCACCACAATGCTCTTCAGAATTTTCGCATCCGAGTCAACGCTACGATTTATGCGTGCGGAGAAACTCTAATCCGATTACGCAACTCATACTCTGTTGGATAACCGTTGACCATCGCTGTCATTGTGATTCTCTAGGAATATTTATCGCGCCACGAATGATCGGTCTTTTGGCTCGGTAAAATTAAATTATTTTAAGAATCTTTAGGTCATTAAGAAACTCTTCAGCTTCATCCTGTGGCACCTCTTTGATCATCGATTCCAGTTTATTCGCTGACAACAGACGCATGATCTCCGACCGATGAAAAGAAACCTGAGTGGGGTACCATCCCCCTGTCAGAACGAGAGCCACGACCTCAAGCATTAATTGCTCAATAGGCAAATAGTAAGTGCCATCAAATTCAGGGCTATAGACCCATGTTGTTACTAGTTCCGAACTCCAACCTGAAAACCCATGATCACGACAACCCACGAAATAGATTTCTAAAAATCTATTTCTAATCTCCGAGTAAGTTACACGTTCTCTCATTTCACGGTCCTTTCTTTGGCGGGGGAAGTGTCACATTATTCACGAAAGAATTTTTAATAGCTGCAAATCAGACTTAAATTCGAGTCTCTCGTCTTCTGGTAACGCTACAAGCATTTCGTTAAGGTCATGCGCTTCCAAAATCTTAGCGATTTTCCCTCGATGATAGGGGTCGACTGTCTCAGGACCCCGGCCGGCATTAAAAATCAAGAACAAAACCTCCAACATTATTTGTTCCGTTGGATTGAAATAAGCGAATTCTTGTTGTTCATATGCATAAGCAATTTCATGCTCATTTTTCGACCATTCTGAATGGTGATGAATCTTGCTCCGGCAGTATGTGTAATAGCAATCCAAGAACCACCAACGCATAAGTTTGTAGGGTATGCGTTCACCATCCGGAAACACATCTTTAAAAAAATCATACATCTTTAGCGACCTCTTACTTTATTGGGATTGAACGCCGGAGTAGCAAATCCACCGGGCCTGCTTAACATCACACCATTATTATCAAATACCTTGACATCGATGTTGGGATATTTAACTTTGAATTGATCGACCACACCCAAGCAACTTGGGCAGGCCGGACGTTCGGTAACGATATTGTTTGGCCCTGGCTTTCCAGGGTATGCGCGACATCCAGGTTGATGTTGTCGCGGGCGATCAGCAGCGCATCGCCTTCGGCGCTGCTGGCGTGGTCCTGGTTGCCGCTGGTGCTGCGCGAGCCGGCTTGCACCAACACCGGCGTCATCGCCGCCAGCGAGCCGTCGGCCATCGCGTCGGCATGTTTGTTGCTGCGGCCCAGGAAGCCAAGTGGGGTACTAAATACCTATATTATTTCATTTAATAAGGTCTGTTTTATCTGCCGAGTCAGATTTCTCTATTTGCTGTCCAAGTACTTCATTGACAATAAATTGAATCTTATTTTTCCCGATAGCTTCATATTCTCTTTGTAGTTTTATGAGATCGGTACACTCTTCCGCTGATTGTGGTTTCATTATTTGAATTTTCCTGCTCACTTCTTTGAGCGCATTGTCATATGCAACTGTTTCAGGAGTGGGCGGTAGCTGAGTGACTTCTTTAAGAGCCTGATTAAAATCAATGCCCTTATTTTCCTTTAAGAACTCCACCGCAATACCGATTTGGCGACCGGTTTCACCATTCGCTTCTTTTGCTATACTTAAACTATCCTTATACTCTGCTGAATCAAAACAATTAAATGCAAAGCAAGGAACAGATACTGCGATAAGAGCGGCTGCTATAATTTTGTTCTTCATATTTTTCTAGATAAATAATATTCTCAAATTTTATTGGAACTCAAAACGTACATCTTTGACGACCGGATACTTTCCCCAGTAAAAATTACAAACTCTTGCAATCTCCGCATCGTCTTTGATTTCGGGAACACATCCACCGGTTATTTTTACATTTTTTCCACCTTGCTTAGATAGTGGGAATTCGATTGCTAGACCATCAGGAATAGTATGTTCTAAAGATATATTTTCAACGTAGTCATCAGTCAATGCAAATATAACGACTTTGTCTGCTTTCAACATATAAATGTCGTGCTGAAAAGATTCCCCACGAATTAAACACATTTCAATATTTGAATTTTCAATTTTTTCTTGTTTGCATTCAGGAGCAGAAAAAGCTGAAGTTGAAAATGTAATAGCTGCTAAGGCAAAGAAATATTTCTTCATGATTTTCTTTTATTTTCCCTAATAATTCAAAAATGACTTCAAGTTATATTCAATAAATAGGCGGTGTTTCCGGTGGCCAGGATCGTCAGCTTGTTGCCGGCAGTGAGCGTGCTGACCTGGGCGCTGCTGCTGGCGTGGTCCTGGTTGCCGCTGGCGCTGCGCGAGGCGGCTTGCACCACCACCGGCGTCATCGCCGCCAGCGAGCCGTCGGCCATCGCGTCGGCATGTTTGCTGCTCCGGCCGAGGAAACTGGTGCTCTTGTTGTTGCTGGCGCTTTGTTGATAGGCGCTCCTGAAGGCCGACAGCGGGTTGAACGTCGCCCGTACCGAGAATCCGCTCGAACTGGATTGCTGCGCGCCGTGTTCGACGCTGGTGTTCTGCGCGGCGCTGAGGTCGACGCTTTGGCAGATCAGCGTCAGGTCCTTGCCGGCGCCGAGGTCCGAGGCGACCACGCGCAATTGCTGTCCAGCCTGGATCCGCGTGCTGTGGCAGCGCGTTACCGCTACGCCGCCACAGCACTGCCTAGCTGCCCAATGCGGCATTAGTCCTTCGGCTTGCGTTCTCGGGCATCCAGATGCGGTTAGCTCGTAAGGACCAATTTCAGGAGCAGGCCGACACCGCATACTGACGACCCCTGCCTCCCCACAAACAGCAGCCACAGTCTTTTCAATCGCCAAATCGTCAGGGTTAAATATAACTGGCAGTTGATTTCGCTGTGCGCCAACATCATTAATGTATCCTCCAAATTCCATAACTAAGGTGTCATTTCTTAGAGAACAACTGATAGAACTCTTGATTCTCCCAGTCGTCACTGAATGCCTCAATCACTTTTTCGAACGGCCTACCTCTCGCAATCGCATTGGGTATCTGACGCAAATTATATTCAGCCCATTCGCGTATTTCGAGCCATCGCAGTGCGTGCATGAGAAACGCGACAGGCTCATCACTTATCTCTCCAGCATTGAAGAGTGAAGTCAGAAGGTCAGCGAATTGCGGCCGCATTTCCGGAGCATTTTTAACAATCTCAAGACATCTCAGATAACTTGGCTCAGCCTTTTCAAATGAATATTCTGCGTTCAAAATATTTTCGGCAGAAAGCAGTTCATTTCTTAAAACATCAATAATTATTGTACTATCCATTTTTTGCCCTTGGAAACAAAAGTCCAGGCATCCACTTTACACTCTGAAATTCCCTCGTTTTTAAGGCAAGTATCTATGATCTTTAACTACTAAAGGCTCAACCACCTCTTTCCATACATTTTCACCCCATTTTTGCCAATCAGTTGGATTATCTAACTCAATAACATAATCATGAATTGCTTTGATTGCCACATTAAAATCTTGGCCGCTGAGCGCTATAAAAGAATATATTTTCTGATATATCCATTCCTCGCTTTTTATACTTTCGAGTATTGCACAGTGATCCTTTAATACTTCATTGAGCATGTCACCAAATGCATCCCATGCAGTACTGTTTGTACTATCTCCAGATAAATTTTCCTCTAAACTGGGGAGAGTAGTATCAATTAATCCGATAATTATGTAACTCATTATTACCTCACAATAATAATTTTATCTTACTGTGACTTTGGAAAACCCTTCACATAATCCAATAATATCATCTGGCTTTCTTAAATTGATACCAATAAACCAACAAACACAAAATCAGATTTAGATAAATGGTCTTGAATGACTTTTATCGGCATTGCTACTAGAAATCGCGTCGCCTTGCAATGAAAAACGAGCGTTAGCAATTACGTGCTACAGCTTCATTCACCTCTTCTTTTAAAATAATCTGACATCGTTTGTAGATAGGCGAGAAGTTTTTCATGATTATCAGAGAAATCTTGCACCATACCGTAAGTTCCTTTCTTGCTAACAACATATGCCCACTTAATTCCAAGCATTGCTTCGGGTGGTACATCGATGTGCTCGTTCCTAAAAAACATCCAACAGCATTCAGCTTCTAGCGATTCGGCTTTTAGTAATTGCGAATGCGTCACTCCGAAGCTTTCCAAATTTACAAAAGCATGTTGCTCGGCAATCGCTTTTGCCTGAGCAAGTGATATTGGCCTTAATACATTGTTCATAACTCGAAGCGTCGGTGTCGCTTTTCTACGCGTACTTTTCTAACGCAACAGCCCTTCAGAAACATTCCCTGTGTGAGCGAATTCTTTAAAGGTCATGCAAACAAATTCGATATCACGTGTAATCGCTTTAGCAGGATATTTTTCGCCAAAAATGATGACAAAATCAGCTACCACATTGTTATCTATTGGGGTTCTAACGTTGTGCTCTCCATCTTCTTCATTTTCACTAAGCATCAGCAAAAATTGCCCGTTTTCAACATACAACGTTAGCTCGTAAGGACCAATTTCAGGAGCAGGCCGACACCGCATACTGACGACCCCTGCCTCCCCACAAACAGCAGCCACAGTCTTTTCAATCGCCAAATCGTCAGGGTTAAATATAACTGGCAGTTGATTTCGCTGTGCGCCAACATCATTAATGTATCCTCCAAATTCCATATTCATCGTTTCTCCTTAATCGACCGCATTCCTTGCGTCCAGTAGTACGTCTTTGGCATCCCAGTTACTTCATCTTTTGCTTGAACAGTTAGAGACTTCAGTCCGGCCTGTTCCGCTGCAGCTGCTATATCGCCTTTGCAATATCCACATACGTCTTTGCCCGTAACGTTCATAACCATATCTGTCCCTTGAGTCTTGCCTGCGTTATATGCCTGTTGAATTACACCGATCTCAGCGTGTGCATCCGCCATATTCCCATTAGGAAGAGGTTTACCGGTAGCCTCCGCCTTTGCAGTTACACGATCAGCAATAAGCGTTGGCTCATTTACGTTGGCTTGTGCAGCAGGACGAGCCGTCTGGTTGACGTCGTTGAAAACTGCATCGCCAATTTTTCCTTCTGCCGCAACGACGGCCCCTCCAGCCCCCTTAGCCACCGCACCAGCATCAGCCAGTCCCATGAATGCCTTCGCTGCCGCAGCCGCCTCCCCCGCAACTCCGAGGAAGCCGGTGACAATATTAAAAGTCCTCTCATTTTGATGAGCCAGCGCCTCCTGATAAGCCTTCGTCCCCGGATCGGCAATCGCATAAGCAATCGGATCACCATTGGTGCAACTGGCCGCCGGGCAATCGGCGGCTAACGGGAAGTAAGCATATCCGTTGACCGTGGTGGATACCCGATGCGTTCCTTGCGGCGCCGCTGGCAGGTCGCTACTGTAGCTGGTTTGGGTTTGCTTCGGTGCGCTGAAGAAATAAGGACTGTTCTTGCCGCCGGTCTGCGCAACAATAAAATCCATCAAGTCTTGCGATGGTGGCGCCGTTGGCAAACGTTCCATCGTCGTCGTGGAATCGATTCTATCCACCCCAAACGGCGCGTTTTGCCGCTGGTTATCCGCCAACGACAAATCTGATGTCGGATTGATTGGTCTGCCATTGACATAGGTTTCTACCGTACCGGCCGGAATAATCACATTGCCATTCTGATCTTTCAAGCCGCTATACCGCAGCGCGTCGCGAATTTCTTGCTCGCTATAGCGGCCCTTGGCGGCCAGCGTCTTGGCGGTCGACCGATCTACGGTATGCAACATCCGATTGTTCGTCACCGCATTCGCCGCAATACTCCCCCCGACACTGGCATCCAGCATCGAGCCGCCGGTCGCTCCCGCCACCAACGCGCCAACGCCGGCCGACAACGCAACCACGGTTTGTATCTGGTTGGGGCTTAACCGATCCGGATGGAAGCTGCCATCGGCATCGTAAGCTTGCGGATACAGCTCGCGGCTCAATACTTGTGCGGCAAGTTCGCCGGAGGCACCCGCACCAGCCCCGGCTGCGGCACTGCTGCCATTGGCGACGGCGAGCACCGCTCCCAGCACCGCATGGCTGAGCAGTTGCGCGGTCTGGTTGTCATGTCCGGGCTGCGAGAAATAATCGCCAATCGCCTCCGCCGCATACGGCGCGCCGGCGTTCGCGGCAATCTGACCCACGCCTTGACCGACGCCGCCGCCGACCAAGACCCCGGTCACGACTTTCATTGCACGGGTGTAGTCGCCGGTCGGTCCCCAGTTTTTCTCCGCGGCTTGGGCATCGCTGACGGCTTGCTGCGCGTTGTCGCGCTGTTGGGTGGCAAGCGTGACGGCTTGCTGGGCTTTCTCTCTTTGCTCTGGCGTGCTGTCTTTGTTCAGAGCATCCAGGTCCTTTTGCGCCTGCGCTACGTTGCCATTGGCATCGTCGAACTCTGCCTTCGCTTGTTCCCCTTTCAGCTGCGCTAGCTTGCCCATATCGCCGGCGATTTGCGTGGCGGTCGCAATCACGGTGTTGGCCGCTGCTGCCATCGCCTGCTGATTGTTCATCACGTTTTTCAGGTCCGGCAGGCGCGCAATCGCGGTATTGGCGGTAGCCAGATCGGTGTGCGCGCCCAGGCCAGCGGCACTGGTCAGGTGTTGACCGCCGATGTTGATGCGGCCGTCAGTCAGTGTGCCGTAAGTGGTCGAGCTGGCGCTGCCCTTGTCTTGCAACGCCAAGCCGGGGGTGAAGTTGGGGTTGCTGGCGCCGCTGCTGGTTTGTGCGTCGCCGCCGCCAACGCTAAAGCCGCCCGACACGCTCACCGAGTTGGCGGCGTACTCCATCCGGTTCGCAATGTTCTCGACGCTGATCGCCTTGGCCGTCAACTCCGACTTGTCGGCATTGCTGCTGACAATCGCGCCGCCTTTCAAGTCCACCGTATCGGCCGTGACGTGATAGCCGCCGTTGCCTGCAAACAGACCCGACTGTTGATTGACCACATGGCTGGTGCCGTTGGCAGTCGATTGCGACAAGCTACCCGAGGCTTCCCACGCGGTGCCGATGGAGACCTGGACTCGGCCGCCGATACTGCTCTGTTCGTTGTGCTGGGTCAGCACATCTTGCACCGATTCGATCGCAAGTCGGCCGCCGACGTTGGCGTTGATCGTGTCGGCTTTGACATCCGCGCCTTTTAACGTGGTGTCGCCCTTAGATTGCAGGCTGACGGTGTCGCCGCTCAAATGCGTGTTGCTGTTGGTCGTCGCGCTGTTGTTGTAATTGCCGTTGCCGACGTTGGCCGAGATATAGGCGTACACGCCGGTTTGCGCGCCGATCGAATAGCCGACGCCGACTTCGACCCCGGCGTTGTGGTTGCTGCCGCTGATCGCGGCGCTGCTCTGGCCGGCATCGAGCAGGATGTTTTTGGCCGAGTCCAGCGTCAAGGTTTTACCGGCCGCGATAGATGCGCCGGTGGCGTGGATATCGCCGTCGGTGCTAGTCAAGTTGACGTTGCCGCCGCCCTGGATCGTGCTGCCCTGCGCCTGGCTGCTGCTGCCCCGATCCTGGCTGTTGGCGCTGGCAAAGCCGATCCCAACTTCGCCCTTGATCAACGCCCCGCTCATGCCGGTGGCGGCACTGACCGCTTGATAGGCGTTCGATGCCGCCGCCAAGCCTTGCATCGCTTGCAGGCGGCCGTCGGATTTCTTCGCGTTCTCGATATTGTTGGCCAGGTCGATCAGCGGCGAACTGATTCTGGCAAACGCGCCCACTTTGAGACTGGCGCTGCTTTGCTCGTTGCTGCCGGTGCTGGCGGCGGTGGTCAGGTCTATCGATTTGGCGACGATGTCGATATCGTTCTTGGCCAGCACGGTGCTGGCGCTCTGCGTGTATTTGTCGCCGGCGCTGAGGTTGACATTGCCTTGCAGGCTGGCGACGTTAGTGCCGACCTGGGTGACGCCGAGATCGTTGTCATGGCTCTTCTCGGTGTGGTAGCCGGCAAAGCGCTCGGTGTCCGAGATCACGACTTTGCCGATCGCCTGGTTGTTGCTCTGGTTGGCGTTGTCGAACGTGTTCTGGCCGCTTTGGATCGTCAGGTTTTTAGCGGCGCTGATGTTCAAGTCGCCATTGACCGCCAGATTGCTGGCCGTCAGCGTGATGTCGCCGGTGGTCGTCGCCAGCGATGCCTTGCCGCCCACCGACAGGCTGGTGCCGCGGACGGTGTCGGTCGTGCCGTCGCCATTGCCTTGGCCGTGGAACACCCCCATCGGCAAACTACCGCGGTTGTCCATGCTCCAGCCTTTGCTGGAGTTGGTTTGACCCTGGCTTTCCAGGGTGTGCGCGACATCCAGGTTGATGTTGTCGCGAGCGATCAGCAGCGCATCGCCTTCGGCGCTGATGCTGGCGCCCTGGCTGGTGATGCTGCCGCCGGTGGCCAGGATCGTCAGCTTGTTGCCGGCCGTGAGCGTGCTGACCTGGGCGCTGCTGCTGGCGTGGTCCTGGTTGCCGCTGGCGCTGCGCGAGCCGGCTTGCACCACCACCGGCGTCATCGCCGCCAGCGAGCCATCGGCCATCGCATCGGCATGCTTGCTGCTACGGCCCAGGAAGCTGGTGCTCTTGTTGTTGCTGGCGCTTTGTTGATAGGCGTCCTTGAAGGCAGCGAGAGGGTTCAGCGTCGCCCCGACCGAGAATCCGCTCGAACTGGATTGCTGCGCGCCATGTTCGACGCTGGTGTTTTGTGCGGCGCTCAGATCAACGCTTTGGCCGATCAGCGTCAGGTCCTTGCCGGCGCCGAGGTCGGAGGCGACCACGCGCAATTGCTGGCCGGCCTGGATCCGCGTGCTGCCGTTCTGCGAGGCGACGCTGGAGCCGTGTTGGGTCACGGTGTCCTCGCTGTGCTGACTGTTGCCACTGGATTTACCGAATCCGACGCTGCGCGTGTCACCTTCTTGTCGCTCCCTACTTCCGAAGTTCGCTGTCCTGCTTCTGAAGTTCGCTGTCCTGCTTCTGAAGTTCGCTGTCCTGCTTCTGAAGTTCGATGCCCTGCTTCCGAAGTTCGATGTCCTGCTTCCGAAGTTCGATGTCCTGCTTCCGAAGTTCGATGTCCTGCTTCCGAAGTTCGATGTCCTGCTTCCGAAGTTCGATGCCCTGCTTCCGAAGTTCGATGCCCTGCTTCCGAAGTTCGATGCCCTGCTTCCGAAGCTCGATGCCCTGCTTCCGAAGCTCGATGTCCTGCTTCCGAAGTTCGATGTCCCGCTTCCGAAGTTCGCGGCCCTGCTTCCAAAGTTCGATGTCGCCCCTCTTAGCATCGACAACGCCCCAATTTGGGGCGCGACAGACTCTTTGAGCATCGACGTTGACTCTTTGAGCACCAATTACGCCCTAATTTGAGGCAACGCCGACTCTTTCAGCATCAGCAGCGCCTCAATTTAGGGCGCTTCCGATGCATTTAGCATCGCCATCGACGCTCAGAGCGTCGGCATCGCCCCTATTTGGGGCAACGCCGACGCTTTTAGCACCGTTGGCGGTCAGCGCCTAGGCTTTGCGCTGTCTGGCTTTCCACGCGTTCAGGTAATCAACGCTGGCTTGGGCTTTTTCTACCAACACGTCGGCAGAAGCCAGCGCCCAGCGGAACATCACGTCGATATCGTACGCGTTCAGCGGCGGCGGACAGGCGGGGTCGCCGTGCTCTTGGGCCAGTGCGTTGGCATGCAGCGCCGCCAGGCACTTGCGAATGCCTTGGCTCATGTCCAGCGAAAGCTCGATGAAATGCGCTGCTGGATCGGTGCGCAGGTCTTTGTCCAACCAGGAGAATGGTTGGAGATCTGCTTTTGCTGGGATGGGTGGAGACTGCGGGGATTTCTTATTGCTGGTAGTCATGTGACCTCCGATTGGCGATAAAAAACACCGCTTCCCGCTTCTAAACGGGAGATCGAGTCGCCCAAAGGAACCTCCCCTTCAGGCTCTCACAGAACCGGACGTGAACCTCTCGATTCATCCGGCTCTTGTCGTTCAGCCCC
>NZ_JBHSMT010000031.1:0-165434 GCF_042654985.1 Paraherbaspirillum soli
TGCGCCTGCACGCCGATCACGAGGGGCCGACCCTCATCTTCAATAAAGCATCGCAGCGGCCGATACTTCGGCTTTTGCGTTCTTGACACACGGCGGCGAAGGCAGGATGAGAAGACCGGTCAAAAGATTTAAACGACCCCGGCAGCCCCCGAAGGGGCTCCCTACCTCACCGCCCGTGGAGGGCGATAAAGGTCGTTCACGTAGAAATCCGCTAGCCGCGGTCCGTGCTCTTTTGATAGTGGCTTCTCAACCACATCCAGGATTTTTCTCTCAGGGACGGGAGCGACTATAGACGCTATCGGATGCGATGGCAATTATTAGCATCATGCTATTTTTAGATAGGTGGTAGGTTGGCGTTGAGCCGAAGGCGAAGCCCAACATTTCTTTCATCATGACCAAACGTTGGGCTTTCCAGCCCAAGCTACGACTTTCTTTAGCGTTGTGGCATTCTTCGAGCAGCCACATCCGCTTGGGTGCATGATCAAAGGTAATGATGTCCTGATATTTTTTGATTTTCAGATTCACCTGCTTATTCCTTATACTCAGCGCCAAACCCGATTGAAACTTCGCCAAGGACACGATGATGCATATTTCCACTCTCTTTTCCAAGCTCGGTCTTGATTTTGCAGCACAGGCCGGTGACGACCTGCAAGTGCGCTCGCCGCGCGACGGCGCGGCCATCGCTTCCTTGCAAACGCATACCGTGCAGGAAGCCGAAACCGCGATTCAAAACGCGCATCAGGCTTTCGAAAAATGGCGCAGCGTGCCGGCGCCGGTGCGCGGCGAACTGGTGCGCCTGCTGGGCGAAGTGCTGCGCGAAAATCGCGAGCAGCTGGGCACGCTGGTGACGCTGGAATCCGGCAAGATCCTGTCCGAGGGCATCGGCGAAGTACAGGAGATGATCGACATCTGCGATTTCGCAGTCGGCCTGTCGCGCCAGCTGTACGGCTTGACCATCGCTTCCGAACGGGCCGGCCATCGGATGATGGAAAGCTGGCATCCGCTGGGCGTGGTCGGGGTCATTTCGGCGTTCAATTTCCCGGTCGCGGTTTGGTGCTGGAATTCCGCGCTGGCGCTGGTCTGCGGCAATGCGGTGGTGTGGAAACCGTCGGAAAAAACCCCGATTACCGCGCTCGCGGTGCAAGCCTTGTTCGAGCAGGCGGCAGCGCGTTTTTCCGAGCAACGCCCGGATCTGCTGCCCAAGCATTTATCCCAGGTCTTGATCGGCCGCGCCGACCTCGGCGAGACCCTGGCGCGCTCGCCCAAGGTGGCTTTGCTGAGCGCCACCGGCAGCGTGCGCATGGGCCGCAAGGTGGCTACGGTGGTGGCGGAGCGCCTCGGCCGCAGCTTGCTGGAACTGGGCGGCAACAACGGCATGATCATCGCCCCCAGCGCCGACCTCAGCCTGGCGCTGCGCGCGATTACCTTTTCCGCGGTCGGCACCGCCGGACAACGCTGCACCAGCTTGCGCCGGCTGTTCGTCCACAGCAGCATTTATGACGAGGTGGTGAGCAGCATCGAGCGGGTCTACGCCAGCGTCAAAGTCGGCGATCCGCTGAATGCCGACACGCTGGTCGGACCGTTGGTCGATCAACACGCGTTCGATGCGATGCAAAGCGCGCTGGCGCAGGCCAAGGCCGAAGGCGGCACGGTCACCGGCGGCGAGCGGGTCAGCGTCAACGGCGACAGCAACGCCTTCTATGTGCGTCCGGCGCTGGTGCGCATGCCGCAGCAGAGCGCGATCGTGCATCACGAAACCTTTGCGCCGATTCTGTATGTGCTGCGCTACGACCAGTTCGACGATGCGATTCGTCTCAACAACGCGGTGCCGCAGGGTCTGTCGTCAGCAATTTTCACCAACGACGTGCGCGAAGCGGAAGCCTTCATGGCGGCCACCGGCAGCGATTGCGGGCTGGCCAATGTCAACATCGGCACCAGCGGCGCTGAAATCGGCGGCGCGTTCGGCGGCGAAAAGGACACCGGCGGCGGTCGCGAGTCGGGTTCCGACGCCTGGAAAAACTATATGCGGCGGGCGACCAACACGATCAATTACAGCCGCACTTTGCCGTTGGCGCAGGGCGTCAAGTTTGATATTGATTAAGGTATTTCGGGTGGGCGAAGCGGATGCTTGGCTCGCCGGGGTTGGAATGCAGCGATGACGTAGTTAAATGGGGTCAGAGTTTTTTTCGTCGGCAGTTTGACGAAAATTACTCTGACCCTTTTTAACGGGCCACGGAGTGCCGAGGTTTTGTAGTTGCCTTTGCGGTTGTCGGTCTTGGCAATCTCAGCTTTTCACCCTGACGGCGACCGCCAGAAGTAGCTCACCGGGGTCAGAGTTTTTTTACGCGGGGTTATCGCGTAAATTACTCTGACCCCGCTGAGCGGGCTACGGAGTGCGGACGGTTGCATTTGTTCTTCGTTTGTCGTTCGTCGTTATTTAAAACGGTCGCTACTCCGTGGATGCTAGCCGGGGGTGGCCCGGCAGCCAGTCCCTTTTCTTGCTTCGCCAAGAAAAGGAACCAAAAGAAGGCGACCGCAAGCCACTGCCCTCCCTTCGGTCGGGTCCCCAAATGGGCCAACTGTCAGTCGGGTGTGAAGACAAACTCGCCTTCGACTCAAACATGTCTTCCCACAATTCCCGACTAACAGTCGTCCCATTTGGCAGCGTCCCAATGCGGAATTCAGCGTCAACTGCAACGTCAAAAACAACGTCAACTTCAACCCCTCGCCGTTCCGTGGTCCGTTAATTGGGGACAGAGTAATTCGGCACGCTACGGTGCCTCTTAAACTCTGTCCCCAATTAACTCGTTTAGAAGTAACTCAAGCCCAGTGCCGCTTTCACTTCATCAGCCGTCTGCGCCGCCACTTCGCGCGCCTTGGCTGTGCCGTCTTTCAGCAATTGCATGATGTAGCCGCGGTCCTTGGCCAGCTCTTCGCGGCGGGCGCGGATTGGCGCCAGCAGCTCCTGCAAACACACCTCCAGCCGCGCCTTGACCAGGCTGTCGGCCAAGCCGCCACGCACGTAGTGCTCCTTCAGCGCGGCCAGTCCGGCTTGGTCGGGATCGAAGGCGTCCAGGTAGAGGAAGGCGACATTGCCTTCCAGATGGCCGGGGTCCTGTACCCGCAGATGCAACGGATCGGTATAGATTTTCTTGACGGCGGCACGGATCTCGTCGGCGCTGGCGCCGAGGTTGATCGTGTTGCCCAGCGATTTGCTCATCTTGGCCTTGCCGTCGATGCCGGGCAGGCGGCCGATTTCCGGCACCAGAGCTTTGGCCTCGACCAAGATATCGCGGCCGGCGATGCGGTTGAAGCGGCGCACGATTTCATTGGTTTGTTCGATCATCGGAATCTGGTCTTCGCCGACCGGCACCAGGGCCGCCTTGAAGGCGGTAATGTCAGCCGCCTGGCTGGCCGGATAGGTCAGGAATCCAGCCGGGATGTCGCGCTCGAAACCGCGCAGCCGGATCTCTTCCTTGACGGTCGGATTGCGCTCCAGGCGGGCTACCGTGACCAGGTTCAGGTAATAGAAGGTCAACTCGGCCAGTTCCGGGATCTGCGATTGGATCAGGATCGTCGACAGTTTGGGGTCGATCCCGACCGCCAGGTAATCCAGCGCCACTTCGACCACGTTGCGATGCACCTTGTCGGTGTCGTCCATGTTGTCGGTCAGAGCTTGGGCATCGGCCAGCATGATGAATTGCCGATACTCGTGCTGATAGGTCACGCGATTGCGCAAGCTGCCGACGAAATGCCCAAGATGCAGCGGGCCGGTCGGACGATCCCCGGTCAGGATCACGGCAGGCGCTGGGGAAGTTGCTGGCAGATTCATGGAAACTCCTTGGGTTTTCGCCGCTGCGGCGGCGGCCAATAAAAATGCCGCCCAACAGTGGCGGCATTGATAAAAAATCACATCACGACAATGCGGCCGCTCCGACTAATCAGCGCGGCCAAAAGTGGCGAATGTGGTTTGTGTAAAAAAATAACATTGGGCGATGCTCGCAATTCGGCTATCGCTTGTCAAGCGCAATGCAGCAATTCCCATAGGCAGCTTGAAGCTGTGAGGAAAATATTGTCGTTAAAAAACCGCCAGTGGTTTCTCACTGGTGGTTTTTAGGCGCCTTTAAAAACCGTAGCGAGCGGCCCAAGGTCGGGGCGAGAAGCGCAGCCGTACGACTGTACGGTGAGCATCGCAGCCCCGAGATTGGGCCGCGCAGTAGGTTTTTAAAGGTCGCCTGGTACTTGCTCGATGCCTGCCAATATCCACCCTTCCTGCCCTGTCGTCGGCTTGGACAAATTCCAGATCTCGGTCACCGGCGCTGCAGGTGCATGCTCGTCTTCCTTGATCATGCCGGAGAATTTGACGCTGGCCAGATATTCCGCGCCTATGGTGTCGATGCCGAGCAACTCGGCGTCCAGCGACACCACGTCGGTATGGTTGACCGTTGCACCGCGCTCCTGCAATTGCATTCTCAGTTCGGCAAACATTTCCGGCGTCGTGAATTCGCGGATATCGTTGATATCGGCTTTATCCCATGCCGCTTGCAAACGGAGAAAGTGGGTTTTGGCATGCCGCAGAAAGCCTGCCGTGTCGAAATCCGCCGGCACGCCCCATGCAGCACTTGCCGCATTTGCCACACCTGCGCCGCTGGCTATCGGGGCGGCGTCAAACGCGGTTCGCTGCATTGGGGAGTCGCTGCGAGGTTCAATCCGCGAGGCGATTTCCGGCGTAAAGCCGGATGGCGAGGCCGCAGCGTAAGCTGGCTGCATGGCGCTGCCACCAGTGCCGGTCTTGCGACGCACCATTTTGTAAATGAACATCGCGGCAGCCGCGAACAAGGCCACCATCAGCATGGTGCTGATCATGCTGGCCATGGCGCCGCCCAGACCCATGCTGGACAGCAGCGCGCCCAATCCCAGACCCAGCAGCGCCCCGCCCAGCATGCCTTTCCACATGCTAGGCTTGGCCGCGGCAGCCGGTGCGGCGGCAGCGGCCGGTTTTGCCGCGGCTGCCGAATTGTTGGCCGGCGCCGGCTGCGCCTGGCGGTTCATGCTTTGCGACTGCTTGCCGAACGAGCCGCCGCCGCCCATGCGTTTGGCTTCGGCATTCGAGATGCCGGCCGATAAGGTCATGGCGACCACGATCAGCGCAATTAATATTTTCTTCATACGATTTCCTGAGATGTGATGCCATTGCAATACCGCCGATCGAACTTGGATCGGCACGGTATTGAACGGCGAAATAAGAATTTCCGGATAACACTCCGGCAGTGGGGGACTGCGTGTCGCCAGGATTAATCATCTTGGCGGCGACAAGGAGGGTTAAGCGCGCGGAGGCGGCGCGACGAGGGGCAGGAACGGTGGTTGACGCGCCCGGTCACTGCTCGGCGCGAGTGTGGATGCAATCGAATCGCTGGCAAAAAGGAAGGGGATCGCAGGCACGAAGTCGTCGCCGAGGTCGAGCTGCATGTCAGACGCGTCCGCGACTTCATCGTCGGCATCGCAGGCTGCGCCACTGTCGGCGGCCATCTGCAGCTGACCAGCAAAGCCTTGCTGGGTCTGCACCGGCATCGACCGTTTCTCTGCTTGAGACTCAAGCGTGCCTGCAAAGACTTGCATCGGCAGCAAAAATATCAGCAGAAGAATGAGGAAACGTTGCATCAAATGGTCGAAGCGGTGGTCAAGTTGGTCGTGTGCGCCGGATTATAGCAAACCGCCCGGCGCGTTATCCATGCTTGCTGTCAAGAATGAAACGCCATAGACTACGATCACCTCCCCCCACCGCGACAATTCACTGAAGGTTCCCGACACGATGCGCATTTTGCTTGCTGAAGACGATAGTGTATTGGCCGACGGTTTGACCCGTTCGCTGCGGCAGTCGGGTTATGCCACCGATTGCGTGCTGAATGGGCTGGAGGCCGACTCGGCGTTATCGACCCAGGATTTCGATTTGCTGATCTTGGATCTCGGCTTGCCTAAAATGTCCGGCCTGGAAGTATTGCGCCGCCTGCGAGCCAGGAATTCACGGCTGCCGGTGTTGATCCTGACCGCCGCCGATTCGGTCGAACAACGGGTCCAGGGACTCGATCTGGGCGCCGACGATTACATGGCCAAGCCGTTTGCCTTGTCCGAGCTGGAAGCGCGGGTGCGGGCGCTGACCCGGCGCGGCGCAGGCGGCGGCCCGACCGTGATCAAACACGGCCCGTTGAGCTATGACCAGGTCGGCCGCATCGCTTATATCAATCAGCAGATGCTGGATCTGTCGGCGCGCGAACTGGGTTTGCTGGAAGTGCTGCTGCAACGCACCGGCCGCCTGGTCTCGAAGGAGCAGCTGGTCGACCATTTGTGCGAATGGGGCGAGGAAGTCAGCAATAACGCGATCGAGGTGTATGTGCATCGGCTGCGCAAAAAAATCGAATTCGGCGGGGTCCGGATTGCCACTGTGCGCGGACTCGGCTATTGCCTGGAAAAAATCGCCGAGCCGCCGCTGCCAGCGACCGCCGCCCCGGCCGCCCAGGCTGCCAATATGCGCCCGGCCCCGGATACCGACTCTTCCAACAGCCGCTGACGGTTAAGCCATGCGCGACCCCCAGGCCTTGGCTGCGCACTCATCCAGCCCTCCGGAACAACCAGCCAGCCAGGCCGAACAGCGGGTGCAGCGCTCGCTGTTCGGCGAAATCCTGGACTGGATGCTGGTGCCGCTGCTGCTGCTGTGGCCGATCAGTATCGCAATCACCTATCTGGTGGCCAAGTCGATCGCCAACCAGCCTTTCGATCGGGCCCTGGACGACAGCGTCACGCTGCTGTCGCAACAGGTCAGCGAAGCGCATGGCAAAGTCGTGACCCGCCTGAACGGACCGGCGCGCGATTTTTTGCGGGCCGACGAAGTCGATAATGTGTATTTCCTGATTACAGGACCGCACGGCGAATATGTGGATGGCGACCACGACCTGCCGCTGCCGGCCGCCGAGGACGAACCGTCGCATCCGGGCGCGGTGCAGTTCCAGAACAGCGCCTTGCATGGCCGCGACGTGCGCATCGCTTATACCTATGTCGACCTGCGCAATCTCGGCGACGCCAATAGCGGCAAGGGCGGGCCGCCGCGGATGGCCCTGGTGCAGGTCGGCGAGACGCTCGACAAGCGGGCTCAGCTTGCCAATGAAATCATCAAGGGCGTGATCCTGCCGCAGTTCCTGATCCTGCCGATCGCGCTGGCGCTGATCTGGTTTGCGCTGGCGCGCGGATTGTCGCCGTTGTCGGAACTGCAGCAACGGATTCGAGCCCGGCGGCCGGACGATTTGAGTCCGATCGAGTCAGGTCAGGTGCCGGAAGAAATCTCGCCGCTGGTGAATTCGCTCAACGATATGCTGGCCCGGCTTTCGCACACGATCCAGACCCAGAAACGCTTCATGGCCGATGCCGCCCACCAGATGAAAACACCGCTGGCGGGAATGCGCATGCAATCGGAACTGGCGCTGCGCCAGACCGACCGCGAAGACATTCACCGTTCGCTGGAACAGCTGGCGAAAAGCTCCGAATCTGCGACCCGGCTGGTGAATCAATTGCTGTCCCTGGCCAGCGCCGAAAACCAGGCGCAGCAGAGCACGCCGCTGGTGCCTATCGAATTATCCGAGTTGGCCCGGCAGACGGTACAGGACTGGGTGCCGGCTTCGTTTGCGCAGCGCATCGATCTCGGCTTCGAACCGGCATCGCAACCGCTGACGGTGCTCGGCAATCCGGTGATGCTGGGCGAGTTGCTGAACAACCTGATCGACAATGCGCTGCGCTATACCCCGGCCGAGGGCAGCGTCACCGTCAGGGTGCGCGGCGAGCGTTCGGCGGGACTGGCCATATTGGAGGTCGAAGATACCGGACCGGGCATCGCACCGTCGGAACGCGAGCATATCTTCCAGCGTTTTTACCGGATTCTCGACAGCAATCGCAGCGGCAGCGGCCTGGGTCTGGCGATCGTGCGCGAGATCGCGCAACAGCATGACGCCGAGATCACGGTGTCCGCCAATTCTCGCAGCACCGATGTGGCATTGCCGGGCAGTTTGTTCCGCGTCGCGCTGCGGCTGGCGGCCGGGCCGGATTTCAACTGACACTGCACTCCATGGCCAAACAACCTGCCCCCAAAAACTTCAGCCACTGGCAGCGCACCAGGCGCTTGACTCTGGCGCTATTGCTGACCTGGCTGCTGACGACGTTCGGGGTGATATTTTTTGCGCGCGAACTGGCGACGCTGACGCTGTTCGGCTGGCCGCTGTCGTTCTACATGGCGGCGCAAGGCCTGGCGCTGATCTACCTGCTGATCGTCGCCGTCTATACCTGGCAAATGCGCAAGATAGACCAACGCCAGCCGGACGTCGAACCATGAACGACAAGTCCTTTTCCAGGCGGCTGACGCGTTATTACAGCTGGTACACCGGCGGCTTCATCATGTTCCTGATCGTCCTGGCGATCCTGGAAACGGAAGGCATGCCGCGTGCCTGGATCGGCTATATGTTCTTGTTTGCGACCATCGTTGTGTATGCGGGGATCGGCTTCATGAGCCGCACTTCGGAGGTCTCCGAGTATTACGTCGCCGGACGCCGGGTGCCGGCGCTGTTCAACGGCATGGCGACCGCGGCCGACTGGATTTCCGCCGCCACTTTCATCAGCCTGGCCGGCGGCCTGTATCTGCAAGGATTCGACGGCCTGGCCTACATCATCGGCTGGACCGGCGGCTACTGTCTGGTGGCGCTGTGCATCGCGCCTTACCTGCGCAAGTTCGGGCAATACACGATCCCGGATTTCCTGGCCGCGCGCTACCCTGGCCGGCATGGCGGCAACCCGGTGCGGATGCTGGGGGTGATGGCGACGGTGCTGATTTCTTTTACCTATGTGGTGGCGCAGATTTACGGCGTCGGCCTGATCACCTCGCGCTTTACCGGAGTCGATTTCTCGGTCGGCATTTTTCTGGGGCTGGCCAGCATCCTGGTGTGTTCGTTTTTGGGCGGCATGCGGGCGATTACCTGGACCCAGGTGGCGCAATACATCATCATCCTGTTGGCCTATCTGATCCCGGTCATCTGGCTGGCGGCCAAACACACGCATAATCCGGTGCCGCAGATGGCGTATGGATCGGTGATTGCGCAGATCACCGGCATCGAAAAAAAACTGGATGACGATCCGCAGGAAAAACAGGTGCGCGCGATCTTCCAGGCGCGCGCGGACGACTATGCGGCACGCCTGAAAAACTTGCCGGCATCGTGGGAACAGGGACGGCTCCAGGCCCAGCGTCAACTGGAGGCACTGAAGCGCAACAACCGCTCGCTGATCGAAATCCGGGCCGCCAGCCGGGCCCTGAATAGCTACCCGAAAACGCCGGAACAAGCCGAGCGCCTATGGCGCGAGGCGCAAGCCAGCAATCTGGCGCATGCAGCGCCGACTATCCCGCAGGCGGCGCCGTTCCCCGGCAAGGACCTGGAAGCCTCGAACATCAAGCGCAATAATTTTCTGGCGCTGGCGTTTTGCCTGATGCTGGGCACCGCCGCGCTGCCGCACATCCTGACCCGCTACTACACCACGCCATCGGTGCGCGCCACCCGCAAGTCGGTGTTCTGGACCCTGTTTTTCATCCTGCTGATCTATATCACGGTGCCGGCGCTGGCGGTGCTGGTGAAATACGACATCTACACTTCGCTGGTCGGTTCCGACTATTTGCAGCTGCCGAACTGGGTATCGTATTGGGCCGGCATCGACCACGCCAACCCGCTGGTGACGATCGCCGACATGAACCACGACGGCGTCGTGCAGCTGGCCGAAATCGCGCTGGACGGCGACATCATCGTGCTGGCGACGCCGGAAATCGCCGGCCTGCCCTACTTCATTTCCGGCCTGGTCGCGGCGGGCGGGCTGGCGGCGGCGCTGTCGACAGCAGACGGCTTGCTGCTGACGATTTCCAACGCCCTGTCGCACGACGTCTATTACAAGATGATCAATCCCCACGCGTCGACCGCAAAACGGGTGACCGTTTCCAAATTGCTGTTGCTGGTGGCGGCGCTGCTGGCGGCTTATACGGCGTCGCTGAAACCGGGCGATATCCTGTCGATGGTGGCCGCGGCATTTTCGATGGCGGCATCGACACTGTTCCCGGCGCTGGTGCTGGGCGTGTTCTGGCAGCGCGCCAATTGGCAAGGGGCGATGGCCGGCATCATCGCCGGCTTCGCGACCTGCGTGGTTTACATGCTGCACACCCACCCGGCGCTGGGCGGCTCGGTCAGCGCCCAGTGGTTCCACATCGCGCCGGTGTCGGCCGGCGTGTTCGGCGTCCCGGCCGGCTTGCTGGCGCTGGTTGCGGTCAGTCTGCTGACGCCGGCGCCGGATGCACGCACGCTGGCGCTGCTGGATCACATTCGGGCGCCTTGAGGTATAGAGTGCAAGAACACGGTTCGCAGCCCGGCGGCGTTCGGGATTCGGTGAACGCTGATCGCTAGCGTCGCCGGGACTGCCCTTCGTTGTTTCTTGGTGCGGATTTCCCGTGTGAAAGGATGAAGCGATGAATACAACCACTCAAGCTGCCCCGAAAACGGAGTTTTCCCATGTCCGCGAAGGCGATACCCCCTATCAATCAGGCGGCCTGCGCGACTTTTTCCTATATCGCGATCTCGGCATCGCCGCCGCCACCGGCGGTCAGGTCAGAGTGCAACTGGTGAAGGCCAATATGCCGCCCGAGGCCGGCACCGGCTGGCACCGGCATGAGGCCAATTTCCATATCGTGATCATGCTCAAGGGCTGGGCGCGCTTCATGTATGAGGAGCGGGAAACGCTGGTCAAGGCCGGCGACTGCGTGCATCAGCGGCCGGGAATAGTGCATTTCCTGTTCGATTACTCCAAGGACATGGAGTATCTGGAAATCATCAGTCCGGCCGCTTTCGGCACTGTCGAGATGCCGGCGCCGTGCGAAGTGCCGCCGCCGACGCCGTGGGATTAGCGAACGTTCAGAAGCAATGCTCGGGCGCCGGAAACGACTTGTCCTTGACCGCGCTGACGTACGCGCGCACGGCGTTGTCGATGCTGGTTTGGCCTTGCATGAAGTCTTTGACGAAGCGCGCCTTGTGACCGGGGAAAACTCCCATCAGGTCGTGCATCACCAGCACTTGGCCGGAGCAGTCCGGGCCGGCGCCGATGCCGATGGTCGGGATGGTTAGCAGGTCGGTGATTTCCTTGCCCAAGGCGGCGGGGATCGCTTCCAGCACCAGCAGGCTGGCGCCGGCAGCTTGCAGCGCCAGCGCGTCGGCTTTCAGCTGTTCCGCCGCTTCATTGCTCTTGCCCTGCACTTTGTAGCCGCCCATCTGGTGTACCGATTGCGGCGTCAGGCCGAGATGGCCGCAGACCGGGATCGCGCGTTCGGTCAGGAAACGCACAGTCGGCGCCAGCCAGGCGCCGCCTTCGATCTTGATCATTTGGGCGCCGGCCTGGATCACCGGTACCGCATTCTCAAACGTGCGTTCCGGCGTCGGGTAGGCGCCGAACGGCAAGTCGGCCAGGATCAGCGCCGTGCGGTTGCCACGCGCCACGCTGGCGGTGTGATACGCGATGTCCTGCACCGATACCGGCAGCGTCGAGTGATGGCCTTGGCACACCATGCCGAGCGAATCGCCGATCAACAGCGTGTCAACTCCGCAGCGGTCCATCAGCGCCGCAAAGCTGGCGTCGTAACAAGTCAGCATGGTGATTTTTTCGCCGCGCTGGCGCAATGCTTGCAGCTCCGGAATCGTGACCGGTTTGGTGCGTGTTTTATCTGCTGCCGCTTGATTGTCTTGCAGGTAGCTTGCCATTGTTACTCTCCACAATTAAAAATTTGCCGCGCATGCCGTCGATGCGCGTCAACAATAGATTGAAATCCGCATCGCTGCCGTCGGCGGTTCACGGGCAGAAGCCGCGAGTTTAGCGCTGCCGCAAGAATCCTGCCGATTACACTTTACGGATGGCTTGATCCGCGACCTGCGGCGCGAATTGATGCGCCGGGCCGTGTTTCGGAATATTGATGAAGGGATCGATTTGCAACAGCGGAATCAGGACGAAAGCCCGTTGCAGCATGCGCGGATGCGGCACCGTCAGCGTGCTGTCTGCGATGCTGGCCTGACCGTATAACAGCAGGTCCAGATCGAGCGTGCGCGGGGCGTTCGGATACGGACGCTGACGGCCGAAATCCTGCTCGACCTGTTGCAGCGCCTGCAGCAGCGCATGGGCGCTCAGGCGGGTGCTGATGCAGGCGACCGCATTGATGTAATCGTCGCCGTCGGCATCCAGCGGCGCCGTGCGGAACAGGCTCGACTGCGCGCTCAGGCTGGTGTGCGGCAGTTTTCCGAGTTGCAGTATGGCGCGCTGGACTTGCGCACGGGCATCGCCGAGGTTGGCGCCGATGCCGATGTAGGCGGTGACGGCGGCGGCATTGACCGGCGCCTCAGGTGCAATTGGCGTGGTGCTCGGCGCGTTCATGCCTCACCTTTACCGCCTGCGACCGCCGTTTTGGGGGCGCGCGCTCCGCGCCGGCGCGGACGTTTCCTGGGTGGCGCGGGATCGAGATCGGCCGTTTCAAATGCGGCTGCGGGGGCAGCCTTACTTGCAACTGCCGCGGCTTTCTTTGGTTTTTGCGTCAGCAGCACTTCGCGCCCGGAGCCATCGGCGGCGATGAAAGCGGTCCACCATTCGCCGAGTTCGCTATCGCATTCGCCGGAGCCGCAACGCAGCAACAGGAAATCGTAGCCGGCGCGCAGTCGCAGATGCTCCAGCAGCTTGTAAGGAGATTTGCCGGTGCGCCGTTCAAAACGCGGCTGCATGGCCCAGATATCGCGCATGTCGGAGCCGATCTTGCGTTGCAGCGCCAGCTTGTCGGTTTGCGCGTCCAGCACATCGTCGGCGGCCAGATGCAGCGCCGGAATTGGAAGCTCGCCGGCCGCTTTGTAGGCGGTCCACTTTTCCAGCACCTGATGCCACAGCAGCGCGGCAAACAGGAATCCCGGCGATACCGGCTTGCCTTGCTGGATCCGCAGATCGGTATTGGCCAGCGCCAGGGTGACGAATTTTTCGCCGAGCGGCTGTTCCAGCACCACGTCCAGCAGCGGCAACAGGCCGTGATGCAGACCTTCCTTGCGCAGCTGTTGCAGGCAAGCCAGCGCATGGCCGCTCATCAACAGTTTCAGCATTTCATCGAACACCCGCGCTGCCGGGACGTTGTTGATCAAGGCCGCCATCACCGGGATCGGGGCCCGGGTCGCAGGATCAATCGTGAATTTGAGCTTGGCGGCAAAACGCACGATGCGCAGCATGCGCACCGGATCTTCGCGGTAACGCTCTTCCGGGACGCCGATGATGCGCAAGGTCTTGGCGCGGATATCGGCGATCCCGCCGTGATAATCGAGCACCTGTTCGGTGGCCGGATCGTAGTACATGGCGTTGATCGTGAAATCGCGCCGCACCGCGTCTTCATGCTGCTCGCCGAAGGTGTTGTCGCGCAGCACGCGGCCGTGCGCATCTTTCGGCGAACCGTTGGAGGAAGCACCGCGGAAGGTGGTCACTTCGATCAATTCCTGGCCGAACATCACGTGCACGATCTGGAATCGCTTGCCGATGATGAAAGCGCGCCGGAACAGCCGTTTGACCTGCTCCGGCGTGGCATTGGTGGCGACGTCGAAATCCTTCGGCTTGACGCCGAGCAGCAGGTCGCGCACCGCGCCGCCGACGATGAAGGCCTTGAAGCCGGCATCCTGCAGGGTCTTGGTCACTCGTACCGCGTTGGACGAGACCAGTTGCGGGTCGATGCCGTGTTGTTTCGGACCAAGCAGTGTCGGCTGGGTCGGGTCGACCGGTTTTTTCTTGGTTCCGAGGATGGAGCGAATCAGCTTCTTGATCATTGTGCGTCGAATAAATTCAGGATCGGCCAGCCGTGCGCATCGGCATGCGCTTTCAGCTTGGCGTTCGGATTGGTGGCGACCGGGTCGGTGACCAGCATCATTAGCGGCAAATCGTTGTGCGAGTCGCTATAGAAAAAACTGCGCGGAAAGCTATCCAGGGTTTGATCCATGGTCGCCAGCCAAGCCTTGGTGTGGGTCACCTTGCCGGGGCCATAGGTGGGCGTGCCGTCCAGCTTGCCGGTGATTTCGCCGTCGACGGTGGTTTCCGGATCGGACGCGATCAGGATATCGACGCCCAGCGCCTTGGCGATCGGCTCGGTCACAAAGCTGTTGGTGGCGGTGATGATGGCGACCAGATCTCCGGCATCCTGGTGCTTTTGCAGCAGCGCGCGCGCGGCCGGCGTAATGCTAGGCAGGATTACTTGCTGCATGAACTGCTGGTGCCAGGTATCGAGCTGCTTGCGCGGGAATTTTGCCAGCGTGCCGAAGGCAAATTCCAGGTATTTGACCGGATCGAGCGTGCCGGCCTGGTATTGGGCGAACCATTCGGCGTTGCTTTTTTCAAAAGCGTCCGGGTCCACCGCGCCAATCCGGATCAGGAACTGGCCCCATTCATAATCGGAGTCGATCGGCAACAGCGTATGGTCAAGGTCGAATAAGGCCAGGTTCATGGTTTTTTTTCATCGGATTCGAGTTGTAACAGGCTACGCAATAACGACAGCGTGATGGGGCGCTGCGTCTCTAGCGAATAGCGATCCAGCGCGTCCAGCATTGCCGATAAAGAGCGCATATCGCGCCGAAAATGCGTAATCAGATAGGGTAACACGCCGCTAGACAGATTCAGGCCGCGAACTTGGGCCGCATGCGTCAGCGCGGCGATTTTTTCTTCGTCGCTCAAGCCGTGCAATTGATAGATCAAGCCCCAGCCGAGACGGGTGCGCAAATCTTCGCGCACAGTCAGTTCGGCCGGCGGCAGCGCGCCGCTGGTCACCAGCCAGCCGCCATGCTCGCGGATCAGGTTGAACAGGGTGAAGGCGGCGATCTGATCGTCGGCCGACAATTTGTCGCAGTCGTCGATCAGGTAGCCGCCGATTTGCGGCGAAAAATCGAGTGCGCCGGCCTCATGCCGGGTGCCGCGAATCAGCCGCGCTCCGGTGATGCCGGCCAATGCTTGCAATACATGGCTTTTGCCGGCGCCGGCCTCGCCCCATAGATACACAAAGCGATCGCCCGGCGCGGTGATGGAGGCGCTGGCTGGCGCGACCAGCCGCTGCAGGTATTGCAACGCTTCCTGATTCTGCCCGACCACGAAGGTGTCTAGGCTCTGCGGCTCATCCGCAGAAATGTCCAGCGTTAGCTGTCTCATGCTTGGTTCTTCATACTGACTTACTCTTACTTACCGTTGATCTTAGAGCCTGTTCAAAATCTTACTGCGCGCCCGTGATCGGGGCTCATGTGCTGCTCGGAATCCTCATTTACTCAAGTAAATTCCGGTTCCTGCGCTGCTCTTCACCCCGCTGACGGGCGCTCGCTACAGATTTTGAACAGGCTCTTACTGATTATAAAAACTGCTTTCGAGGTAACGTGCGCGGACATGCTTGACCATCACCGAGATCACCGCCGAGGCCGGCAATGCCAGCAAGACGCCGACAAAGCCGAACAACTGGCCAAATGCCAGCAACGCAAAAATCACCACCAGCGGATGCAGGCCGATGCGCTCGCCGACCAGGCGCGGAGTCAGGAAAAATCCTTCCAGCACTTGCCCGATGCCATACACGACCGCGACCGCAATCAAGCCGTGCGGGCCGTTGAATTGCAGCATCGCCGCGATCAGCGCCAATACCAACCCAAGGCCGAAGCCGACATAGGGAATGAACACCAGCAAGCCGGTAATGATGCCGACCGGCAGCGCCACATCGAAACCGGCAATCGCCAGCCCGGTCGAATAATAAATCGCCAAAACCAACATGACCAGCAACTGTCCCCGCAAATATTGCGCCAGCAAGCCATCGACTTCGCTTGTAATGCCGGTGGATTTGCCCTGCCAGCGGCGCGGCACCAGCATGCCGAGCCGCGTCATGATCAGATGCCAGTCCTGCAACAGGTAAAACAGTACGACCGGCACCAATAAGGCCGTCGCCAGCCAGCCCAGCACCGCGGTGCCGCCGACTTTGACCGAGGCCAGGATCGAACTCCAGATTTCATCGCCGCTGGTGGCAAACTGCTTGCTCAGCAAGTCTTTGATGCCGGCGCCGTCCAGCCGCATCTGGATGCCGAAATCCTGCAAATGAGGGCCGATGACGGTATTGAGCTTGGTCAGGAAATTCGGTATCTGGTCTTGCAGCAGCGGAAATTCCTTGCGCAACACCGGAATCACAATCAGGATCACGGCCAATATCGCGAACGCCAGCAGCAACATGACAACCAGCACCGCCAGCGCGCGCGGAAACGGAAAGCGTCCGATCCGGCGGCGCGCCAGCCAGTCGACTCCGGGATTGAGCGCATAAGCCAGGATCGCGGACGCAATGAACGGGGTCAAAATCGGCCCCAGAGCCACCAACAATGCCAAGATCAACAGCCCTAGCCCACTCCACAACATGGATTGTTTTTGTTCGAAGGTAAAAGAAAATGGCATGGATGCGAAGGATTGATGGATCAGTTTGATAAAATACCGCTTTTACCGCGCAACGACCGTGCCAAAAATGAACTACGAGCGAAATCGCTCGTTAATAGTTTATCCATTGGCACTGTGTGTACAGGGATGTATATAGGATGCGCGGCCGAATCTTTCTATTTTACCGCCTCTGCCGCCAATCACATCATGACTTCCACTTCAAACGTTTCCCTTTCTTATCGTGATGCCGGCGTCGACATCGACGCTGGCGATGCCCTGGTCGAAGCCATCAAGCCTTTTGCCAAGCGCACCATGCGTGAAGGCGTGATGGGGGGGATCGGCGGTTTTGGCGCATTGTTCGAGATCAGCAAGAAATTCAAGGAGCCGGTGCTGGTCTCCGGCACCGACGGCGTCGGCACCAAGCTGAAACTGGCCTTCATGCTGAAACGCCACGACACGGTGGGCATCGACCTGGTCGCGATGAGCGTCAACGACATCCTGGTGCAAGGCGCCGAACCGCTGTTCTTCCTCGACTATTTCGCTTGCGGCAAACTCGACGTACCGAGCGCCACCGACGTCATCAAGGGCATCGCCAAAGGCTGTGAGCTAGCCGGCTGCGCGCTGATCGGCGGCGAAACCGCCGAGATGCCGAGCATGTATCCGGATGGCGAATACGATTTGGCCGGCTTCGCCGTCGGCGCAGTCGAGAAAGCCAATCTGATCGACGGCAGCAAGATCGTGCCGGGCGACGTGGTACTGGGACTGGCTTCATCGGGCGCGCATTCCAACGGTTATTCGCTGGTACGCAAGATCATCGAAGTGGCCCAGCCTGACCTCAACGCCGACTTCCACGGCCGCAAACTGGCCGATGTGTTGATGGAACCGACCCGGATTTACGTCAAGCCTTTGCTGGCGCTGATGCAATCGATGGAAGTCAAAGGCATGGTGCACATCACCGGCGGCGGTTTGGTGGAAAACATCCCGCGCGTGCTGCAGGACAATCTGACCGCCGTCCTGCACCGCGACGCCTGGACCATGCCGCCGCTGTTCACCTGGCTGCAACAACACGGCGGCGTCGCCGATGCAGAGATGCATCGCGTGTTCAACTGCGGTATCGGCATGACTGTCATCGTGGCGAAAGAAAACGCCGATGCGGCGCTGGCGCAATTGCAGGCCGCTGGCGAAACCGTGATGAAGATTGGCGAGATTCGTGCGCGGGCTGAGGGTGAAGCTCAGACCATCGTAATTTAATCGTAGGGCGGATGAGCGCAGCGTTATCCGCCGCTTCGGATGCGGCGCTTGCGCTTGACGCATCCAACACGGCGGAAGGCGCTACGCTTTTCCGCCCTACGTCTCTAATCAGACGCGACGTTTAAATTGCAATGAAATTCACTTGCGGGATAAAAAAAGACGGCCAAATATTTGGCCGTCTTTTTTTTAGGGTTCAGATTTAAAACATCAATCCTCGTACCGCTTCAAGCTGTCCGCCATCCCCTTGGCCAGATCCTCCATGCAGCTGACAGTCACACCCAAGTCCCGCAGCAAGCCATCCTGCAAGCCGTAGACCCAGCTATGAATCGTCAATTGCTGGCCGCGTTCCCAGGCATCCTGGACGATGGTGGTGCGGCAGATATTCCCGACCTGCTCCATTGAATTGAGTTCGCACAGGCGGTCGTGGCGGACGTTTTCCGGTAATGCCTCGCCCAGATAGCGCTCATGTTTCTGATGCACGTCCTCAACGTGGCGCAGCCAGTTATCGGCCAGTCCGACCCGGCGCTTGGTGAGCGCCGCATGGACCCCGGAACAACCATAATGGCCGACCACGAAAACGTGTTTCACCTTCAGCACGTCGACCGCGAATTGCAGCACGGACAGGCAGTTCAAGTCGCTATGCGCAACCACGTTGGCGATGTTGCGATGAACGAATAACTCGCCCGGCAGCAAACCCAGCAACTCGTTTGCCGGCACCCGACTATCGGAACAACCGATCCAGAAATACTCCGGCGTCTGTTGCGCTGCCAGTGTTTTGAAAAACTCCGGTTCGCGGGCAATAATTTCGGCTGCCCATTCGCGGTTGCTCTGGAAAAGTTGTTCTCTGGTCAGGGTTTGCTTGTTGTTTGCTGTCATCGTTTTCTATGGATAAGGTTTGATCCGCATGTATTTTTTACAACGCATGCATGACGTCGTGGCCCTCATTTTATAGAACTTGGAGAATGTCATCCGATTTGATCCGATTCGGCGACGACGCTCTGATTCCTAGCTCGCCGCCTGCCCCAGCATTTGCGACTTTAAATTGAAATCGGCCGGACTGTCGCCCAACCATATTTTCAGCAAGGCGTTATAGAAAGCCAGGTCGGGAAGCACGTCCGACATCATCTTGCCGTTGATGCTGAACTGGGTGCCGGTTCCGGGAATCCAGTCGGTAATCAGCACGTCGCCCTTTTTCAGTTCGAGAATCTTGCTGAACAATTCGCCAAATTTCTGCAACTGATTGGCAATTTTCGCTTTTTCCGTTTTATCCGAATTGTTGTGAATCCCTTTGATGAAAGCGCGGCTGAAATCTTCGCTGCTGACGTCGCGCAGCATGACCAGCTCGACCCGGCGCGGTCCTGGAACAGCCAGCACATCGGGCACCGTGGTCTTCTTTTCAGTTAAGTAGAGTGCCGCGGTATACACCTTGAAAACGGCCTTATAGCGGATCCCGGCGCCATTCAGTTTGAGATCCTGGTTGCCGACGCGCGCCGTTTCGTCAATCTTGACGCCGGCCAGATCGAGCGCCATGCCGCTTTGCGACAAGGTCAATGCCGATAATACGCAAGCGCATGCCAACGTACGCTTCAGATAAGTTAATGCCTTCATGTCTCCTCCTGGGGGTTTTGTTTATGGTGTTAATCGCGTGTAAAAGTACGATCGTTTTATTATTATTCTTACAGCTTAAAGAGCCGCGCCGCATAATGCAATCTAGAAATTGTTACAGCCGGGACACATAAAAAAAGCCGCCAATCAAAATGATCGGCGGCTTTTTACGCAATGCAATTAATCCTGCAATTTCCAGCAACCAAGTCCGCAATTACTCGAAGAACTCTTTGACCTTGTCTTTCCAGGACTTGGTTTGCGGATTGTGCTTGGCGCCGCCTTCGGCCGTCAGCAGTTCGAATTCTTGCAGCAATTCTTTCTGACGATCGCTCAGCTTGACCGGCGTTTCAACCACGACGTGGCAGAACAGGTCGCCGGCATAACCGGAACGCACGCCTTTGATACCCTTGCTGCGTAAACGGAATGTTTTACCCGATTGCGTACCGTCCGGGATCGTGAACGTGGCTTTGCCGTTCAGCGTCGGCACTTCGATTTCTCCGCCCAGTGCCGCCTTGGCGAACGAGATCGGCATTTCGCAATGCAGGTCGTCGCCATCGCGCTGGAATACCGGATGCGGTTTGATATGGATTTCGACATACAGGTCGCCGGTCGGACCGCCGTTCATGCCGGGTTCGCCGTTGCCCGACGAACGAATCCGCATGCCGTCGTCGATCCCTGCCGGGATTTTGACTTCCAGCGTCTTGTTGCGCTTGATGCGGCCAGCGCCGCTGCAAGATGGGCATGGCTCGGGAATGATCTTGCCGGCGCCATGACATTTGGGACAAGTCTGCTGAATGCTGAAGAAACCCTGTTGCATCCGCACCTGGCCGTGACCGCCGCAAGTCGGGCAAGTGATCGGGTCGGTTCCCGGCTTGGCGCCGCTGCCGTGGCAAGGCTCGCACTCGCTCCAGGACGGCACCCGGATGGTGGTATCGAAACCGTGTGCAGCCTGTTCCAGCGTGATGTCCAGGTTGTAGCGCAAGTCGGCTCCGCGATACACCTGCGGACCGCCGCGGCCGCCGCGCGCGCCGCCACCGCCGAAGATATCGCCGAAGATATCGCCGAACGCATCGGCAAATCCGCCGCCGCCACCACCGCCGCCACCCATATTGGGATCGACGCCGGCATGGCCGTAGCGGTCGTACGCCTCGCGCTTTTGCGGATCCGACAGCATCTCGTAGGCTTCCTTGCCTTCCTTGAATTTCTCTTCCGCACCCTTGCTATCCGGATTGCGGTCGGGATGATGCTTCATCGCGAGTTTGCGGTACGCCTTCTTGATTTCATCATCAGAAGCGTTTTTCGCAACACCCAGTATTTCGTAAAAATCACGTTTCGCCATCTTTTGGCATCCTATCGTTTAAGCGAAAACGCCGAACAGAGCATCGCATGGATGACATCTGCCCGGCGCGTCATTGCGGTGGACACCTCTAAAAACCTACTGCAGAGCTTGGCAAACCCGCCAATCTCGGGGCTGTGATGCTCGCTGTACCTCCGTACAGCTGCGCTTCTCGCCCCGACCTTGGGCCGCTCGCTACGGTTTTTCGAGGTGCCATTCTTTATTCCAGGCTGGCCTGGAATAAAGCAACCGCTCGACGAAGATATTACTTATCTTTGACTTCTTTGAAGTCGGCATCAACGACGTCGTCTTCTTTCGGCTTGGCTTCGGATGCACCGGCGCCGCCTTCAGCACCGCCGCCCGCTGCCTGCTGCGCCTGCATATCGGCATACATCTTTTCGCCGAGCTTTTGCGCCGCGTTGGTCAGGGCCAAGGTCTTGGCGTCGATGGCGGCCTTGTCGCTGCCCTTCAACGCCTCTTCCAGTTCCTTGATGGCGGCTTCGATGCTTTCCTTCTCGCCGGCGTCCAGCTTGTCGCCGTATTCGGTCAGGGATTTGCGGGTCGAATGCACCAGCGCGTCGCCTTGGTTGTGAGCTTCGGCAACTTCCTTCAGACGCTTGTCTTCTTCGGCGTTGGCTTCGGCGTCACGCACCATTTTCTGGATTTCTTCTTCGGTCAAGCCGGAGTTGGCCTTGATCGTGATCTTGTTTTCCTTGCCGGTGGCCTTGTCCTTGGCGCCGACGTGGAGAATGCCGTTGGCGTCGATGTCGAAGGTCACTTCGATCTGCGGCGTACCGCGTGCGGCCGGTGGAATGCCTTCCAGGTTGAATTCGCCCAGGCCCTTGTTGCCGGCAGCCATTTCGCGCTCGCCCTGGTAAACCTTGATGGTGACCGCAGGCTGATTGTCGTCAGCGGTCGAGAACACTTGGCTGAACTTGGTCGGGATGGTGGTGTTCTTTTGAATCATCTTGGTCATCACGCCACCCAGCGTTTCGATGCCCAGCGACAGCGGAGTCACGTCCAGCAGCAGCAAGTCCTTGCGGTCACCCGACAACACCGAACCCTGGATCGCAGCGCCAACCGCTACCGCTTCGTCAGGATTGACGTCCTTGCGTGGCTCCTTGCCGAAGAATTCCTTCACCTTTTCCTGCACCTTAGGCATACGGGTCATGCCGCCGACCAGGATGATGTCGTCGATGTCGGATACTTTAACGCCGGCATCCTTGATCGCGGTGCGGCAAGGCTCGATGGTCTTGCTGATCAGTTCTTCGACCAGCGATTCCAGCTTGGCGCGCGTCATCTTCAGGTTCAAGTGGACCGGGCCGCCGTTCGCCATTGCGATGTAAGGCTCGTTGATTTCAGTTTGTTGCGACGACGACAGTTCGATCTTGGCGCGCTCTGCGGAAGCCTTGATGCGTTGCAGCGCGATCGCATCCTTGCTCAGGTCGATGCCGTTGATCTTCTTGAACTCGTCCAGGATGTAGTCGATGATGCGTTGGTCGAAATCTTCACCGCCGAGGAAGGTGTCGCCGTTGGTGGACAGCACTTCAAATTGTTTTTCGCCGTCGACATCGGCGATTTCGATGATGGAAATGTCGAAAGTACCGCCGCCCAAATCGTACACGGCGATCTTGCGGTCGCCCTTTTCCGCCTTGTCCATGCCGAATGCCAGCGCTGCCGCAGTCGGTTCATTGATGATGCGCTTGACGTCCAGACCGGCGATACGGCCGGCATCCTTGGTCGCCTGACGTTGCGCGTCGTTGAAATAAGCAGGTACGGTAATGACCGCTTCGGTCACTTCTTCGCCGAGATAGTCTTCGGCGGTTTTCTTCATCTTGCGCAGCACTTCTGCGGAGATTTGCGGCGGAGCCAGTTTTTGATCGCGTACGCCGATCCAGGCATCGCCGTTATCGGCTTTAACGATTTGGAAAGGCATCAGCGCGATGTCTTTTTGCACTTCTTTTTCGTCGAATTTACGGCCGATCAGACGCTTCGCTGCGTAAATCGTGTTCTTTGGATTAGTTACGGCCTGACGCTTGGCAGGTGCACCAACCAGGATTTCGCCATCTTCCTGATAAGCGATGATGGACGGCGTGGTACGCGCGCCTTCCGAGTTTTCGATGACTTTAGGCTGGCCGTTCTCAATGACGGAAACGCAAGAGTTGGTGGTACCCAAGTCAATGCCGATAATTTTACCCATGTTTTATTCCTTTACTGAATATCTGAAGTTTGTTTGGATGGTCTGAATATTGGGAGAAAAATGTCGCTTTCAAGCATGCGCCGAGCGACTTTTCTGTTATTTGCCTTGCGCTACGGTGACCAGTGCCGGCCGCAACAGGCGATCCGCAATGGTGTAACCCTTTTGCAGCACGGTCACTATGGTGTTGGCTTCCTGCTCCGCCGGCACCATCGACACCGCCTGATGCTTCATCGGGTCCAGTTTGTCGCCCGCTTGCGGTGCAATCTCCAACAACCGATTCCGTTCGAACGCGGAAGACAACTGCTTCAGCGTCATGTCCACGCCTTCTTTCAGCGCTTCGAGGGTTGGGGTCTCGATTTTCAACGCGATTTCGAGGCTGTCCTTGACCGGCACCAATGCCTCGGCAAATCCTTCAATCGCAAATTTGTGCGCGCGTGCAATGTCCTCTTGGGCACGGCGACGGATGTTTTCCGCTTCAGCCTTGGCGCGCAGGAAAGCATCTTGCATCTCTGCAATTTTGGCTTGCGCCTCGGCCAACTGCATTTCCAGCGTCGGCTCCGCGGCTACCGCTGCTTCTTCTGCCGCTGCGTTCTTGTCGATTGGCGCTTGTTCGCCCTGATTTTCCATAAATTCCATTCAAAAATCTCCCACAATCAATGACTTAGTAATGCATAGAAGCCCAAATGAGGCTTGCCCCTACTTTTTCAAGGGTTAAAGGTGTAAGCACTTGCGATTCGGGTGCAGGAACAATTTGAAACAAGATTTACCAGCCCGGGTTTGCTGCACTGCCACAGAAAGACTAAGCTGTTTGCACAAGCCAAGCATGCAACAACGCCCTGAAAATGATTTCACGAAAGGGAAAATCATGAAATTGCCGTTGATTTCCGCATTTCTTATTGTGTATATCCTGCTGGCAGCAAGCTGGATCAGCTACTCGCAATTGATCCCTTTGTACCTGCCTTTTGTATAAGCTCTGGGAAACTTACGGAACTAAAACATCCTCATTTGGTCGTCCGAACTTGAAGTTCGGCGCCATTATAGTTGCGTCATCCTGCGCGATGACGCTAAAAGTCTAAAATTCTTTCAGGAAAGTCTGCTTATCGACCTACTGCGAGGCGCCCAAACGTTCCGCCTGCTGTAGCGAGGCCTTCGCTTGCAGCTTTGCCTGTTCCCGCTCGCTGCTCGACAAATGGGTCGGCCACCCGATCAGGTTTTCCTCCGCCAACGCTGCCATTGCCGAAATCCACGTCGGCGACTCATTCAGGCAAGTGATGAAATGAAACTCCTTGCCGCCGGCGGTCAGGAAATCCTGCTTGGCCTCCATCCCGATTTCCTCCAGCGTCTCCAGGCAATCGCTGGTAAATCCCGGACATATCACGTCAACCCGCTGGACTCCCTGCTTCGCCAGTTTTTGCAAAGTCGGCGCGGTGTACGGCTGCAGCCATTCGGCCTTGCCAAAACGCGACTGGAAAGTCACCAGGTATTGCTCAGGGCTCAGCCCAAGTTGTTGCGCCAGCAGGCGTGCGGTCTTTTGACATTCGCAATGGTAGGGATCGCCCAGCTTCAGGGTGCGCTTCGGCACGCCATGAAAGCTCATGACCAGTTTCTCTGACACGCCATTCATTTCCCAGTGAGCCAGCACTGACTCTTTCAAGGCCTGGATATACGCTTCATGATCGTGATAATGCTTGACGAAGCGCAATTCCGGCACATTGCGCACTTGGGCGTAATGCTCAAAAACCGCATCGTAAATCGAGGCGGTTGTGGTGCCGGAATATTGCGGATACGCAGGCAAAATCAGGATCCGCTCGCAGCCGTCGGTTTTCAGCCGCTCAAGCACCTCCGGCAGCGACGGATTGCCATAGCGCATGGCATAAGCCACCTGGACTTGGTGGCCGCGCTCGCCAAGGTAGCCGCGCAACAGGCTCGCCTGCTTTTCGGTATGCACCTTCAGCGGCGAGCCGTCCTTGCTCCAGATCGATGCGTATTTTTGCGCCGATTTGCCCGAGCGAAACGGCAAAATCGCGCCATGCAAAATCCACCACCAGATCGCCCGCGGAATTTCCACCACTCTTGGATCGGACAAAAATTGTTTCAGATAACGTCGCACCGCTTTAGTGGTCGGCGCATCCGGCGTGCCCAGATTGACCAGCAGCACCGCAGTCTTCGCAATTTTGCCATGGGTAAAAACTGGTTCTTTACGAAATGCCATGTGGGTTTTCCAGAGAATGAGGGCGCTCGAACGTCTTACGATGCCAGCAGTTCGCGCGCGTGTTTGCGCGTGGTTGCGGTAATCTCCAGGCCGCCGAGCATGCGCGCGATTTCTTCGACGCGGTTCTTGGCATCCAGCCCGTCGATCGCCGACACGGTCTTGTTATCCTGGCTTTGCTTGCTGACCTGGAAGTGCTGGTTGGCTTGGCTGGCGACCTGCGGCAGGTGGGTCACGCACAATACCTGGCGATCCTGGCCCAGCCGCTTCAACAGGCGTCCAACCACTTCGGCCACGGCGCCGCCGATACCACTGTCGACTTCGTCGAAAATCAAAGTCGGGGTTGCTGTGGCGCTTGAAGTAATGACCGAAATCGCCAGCGCAATCCGCGCCAGCTCGCCGCCGGAAGCAACCTTGGCCAGCGCGCGCGGCGCCACGCCGGCATGACCGGCAACCAGGAACTCAACCTGCTCGACGCCGTAACTGGCAGGCTCGCAAGGATTCAGCGCCACCGCAAAGCGGCCCCCGTTCATGCTCAAATCCTGCATCGCGGCGGTCACCGCCGTGCCGAGTGCAGTAGCGGCTTTGGCCCGCGCTTTGGACAGTTTTTGCGCTAATGTCAGATAGGCCGATTTAAGTTTGTCTTCCTGCGCCCGCAGGGCGTCGAGATCGCTGGCATCGGCCAGTTGGCGCAGTTGCTGCGACAATGTTTCCAGTTCCTGCGGCAGCTCATCCGGCGCCAGACGGAACTTGCGCGCGGTCGAATGGATGGCTTCCAGCCGGCCTTCGACCTCATGCAGGCGTGCCGGGTCCAGCTCGACCCGGCTCAGATAATCGTTGAGCGCGTAGACCGCCTCTTGCAGCTGGATGCGCGCCGGTTCCAGCGCTTCCAGCACCGGCTTCAGGCTGCTATCGACAGCGACCAGTTTGCCGATCTTTTGATTCAGCGCCGACAATTGCGACAGCATCGGCTGCTCGGCTTCGGAAATCGCATTCAGCGCTTCCTGCGCGCCTTCGATCAGGCTGGCGGCATGCGACAGGCGACTGTGTTCGTTGCTGATTTCATCCCATTCGCCGGGTTTGACCGCCAGCTTTTCCAGCTCGCGGACTTGCCAATCGAGCCGCTCGCGTTCCAGCAAGACATTCTTGGCATTGGTTTCAAATTCTTCGCGCTGCCGGGCCAGCGAGCGCCAGCTTTTGAACGCCGCGGCGACCGCCTGCAGATCGTCTTGCAAGCCCGCTTGCTCATCCAGCAGGACGCGCTGGGCATCGTTCTTCAGCAAGGACTGGTGCGCGTGCTGGCCATGTATATCGACCAGCATTTCGCCCAGTTCGCGCAATTGCGCCGCGGTCGCCGCAACACCGTTGATATAGGCTTTGGAACGGCCGGCATTGTCGATCACGCGACGCAGCAGCACGCCGCCTTCTTCGCTCTCGAATTCGTTTTCGGCCAGCCACGTGCCGATACCGTTGGCGGCATCGTCCTGGATCGAGAACTCGGCCGTCACGTCGGCTTTGGCCGCGCCTTCGCGCACCACGCTGGCGTCGCTGCGACCGCCCAGCGCCAACGCCAGCGCGTCGATCAGGATGGACTTGCCGGCGCCGGTTTCTCCGGTGAATACGGTGAAGCCGGCGGCGAACTCAAGCTCGATGGCATCGACGATGACAAAATCGCGGATTGAAAGTGTGCGCAACATGGGGGTCTGAGGTTGATTCAAAAGTGGTGAGGGAAACGAGAGATGCAGCGCAGATCATTACATCCGCGCAATCATGGCTATAGCTGCATACATTGACAGCTCACTTCAACCGCCCTTCCGCCGACGGGTATTCGTTCCAGTGCAGTTTTTGCCGCAGCGTGTCGTAATAGCTCCAGCCGCCCGGGTGCAAAAAGGTGATGGTGTGCTCCGAACGGCGCACCAGGATGCGATCGCCATGCTGCAAACTGGCCAGCGATTGCATGTCGAAGTTGACGCTGATATCGCGGCCGTTGACGACTTCGATCACGATTTCACTGCTGTCCGGGATCACGATCGGCCGATTCGACAACGCATGCGGCGCGATCGGCACCAGCACGATGCCGCCCAGCGAAGGATGCAGCAACGGGCCGCCGGCGGATAAGGCATACGCGGTGGAGCCGGTCGGCGTCGCCACGATCAAGCCGTCCGAACGCTGGTTGTACATGAAGCGGCCGTCGACCTCGACCATCAGTTCGCACATGCCGGAAGTCGCACCGCGCGACACCACCACGTCGTTGAACGCCAGCGCACTGAAAATCTGTTGACCGTCGCGCACGACCGAGCCTTGCAACAGGCTGCGGCGCTCCGATTCGACATTGCCATCCAACATTTCGCCCAATACCGGCAACATCCGTTCCAGCGAAATATCGGTAATAAATCCGAGCCGCCCCTGATTAATCCCGATCAACGGCACGTCATAGGGCGCCAGCTGGCGGGCGATACCGAGCATGGTGCCGTCGCCGCCGACAATAATCGCGGCGTCGGCTTGCTCGCCGATCTGGGCCGGCGTCATCGCCGGAAACCCTTCCAGCGCGACGTTCTGGGCGGTCTCGGCTTCAAACACGACGTGATGCCCGCGCTCTTGCAAAAAGTCGACGATTTCAGTTAATGATTCGGAAATGCCGGCGGCAAAATACTTGCCAACGATGGCAATCGTTCTCGGCATAAGCTTAGGCGGAACCGCCTGGGAAGGTAATTTTATGGGCCACATGCTGGCGATTAGACCATAATTTAGGCTTGCATTGAAGGATACCCGATGACCCTGACAGATATTTCAGCCCTTGGTCCAGCCGATCGGCCGGACGCTCAAGCGACGATCAAAGCCGTCTTGTTCGACCTCGACGATACGCTGTGGCCGATCGTGCCGGTGATTCAGCGTGCCGAGCAATTGCTGTATGACTGGCTGCAACAGCATGCGCCGGCAGTGCCCCGGCAATTCACGATTGAAGACTTGCGTCAGCAGCGCCTGGAATTAAGCGCAAGCAATCCCGTATTCAAATTTGATTTATGGAAGCTGCGCCACGCCGCCTTGTGCGAGGCTTTCAGCAGCGTTGGCGAAGATGTCGGCAAAGTCGACGCGGCGATGGAGATATTCTCCGAGGCGCGTCACGCGGTCACGCCGTTCGAGGATGTGCAGCCGGTGCTGACGCGGCTGCGCCAGCGCGTTTTGCTCGGCTCGGTGTCGAACGGCTTTGCCGATCTCGACAAAATCGGGCTGGCGCAGCATTTTCACGCGTCGATTGCAGCCCATAGCTTCGGCTGCGGCAAACCGGACCCGGCGATATTTCATGCCGCCTGCGCAGCCCTCAATGTCACGCCGGAACAAGCCGTCTTTGTCGGCGACGACCCGCTGCTGGACGTGGTCGGCGCTCAGCAAGCCGGCCTGCGGGCAGTCTGGATCAATCGCTTCGAACGTGTTCTGCCAGCCGGCATTAACGCCCACGCGACCTGCACCACCTTGCATGAGTTGGAAACATGGCTGGGACAAACCGCAAATCTGGGAATAAGCGACATCAAAAACAGTGTATAAGTGCATGCATAAGGTGCTGGCAAGCCAACCCTGTGCTCGCTAAAATACTCATATGCAACTCGATAATCGCGCTCAAACTCTACTCAAAGCCCTGGTCGAACGGTACATCGCCGACGGTCAGCCGGTCGGCTCGCGCGCGCTGTCAAAGATTTCCGGACTGGAATTATCGCCGGCAACCATACGCAACATCATGGCCGACCTGGAGGAAATGGGCTTCGTCGCCAGCCCCCACACCTCGGCCGGACGGGTGCCGACGCCGCGCGGCTACCGCATGTTTGTGGATACCTTGCTAACGGTCGAGCATATCGACGAAACCGCGCTCGAATCCAAAATGCAGGCGCGCCTGCAACCCAATTCACCGCAAAAAATCATTGCCAACGCCGCCCAGGTGCTGTCGTCGCTGTCGCACTTTGCCGGCGTGGTGCTGACGCCCCGGCGCGAATCGATCTTCCAGCAAATCGAATTCCTGCGGCTTTCGGAAAAACGCATTTTGCTGGTCATCGTCAGTCCCAATGGCGACGTGCAGAACCGCTTGCTGCTCACCGATGTCGATTACACCCCATCGAAGCTGGTGCAAGCCGCCAATTACATCAACCAGCATTACGGCGGGCTGAGCCTGGACGATGTCCGCCTGCGCTTGCAAAGCGAGTTGCGCAAATTACGCGATGACATGACGTGGCTGATGCAGGCGGCGGTCGAAGCCGGCAGCGATGCGATGACCGACAATAGCGACGAGGTCGTGATTTCCGGCGAGCGCAACCTGCTCAGCGTCACCGACCTGTCGTCCAACATGGATTCGCTGCGCAAGCTGTTCGACATGTTCGAACACAAGACCAGCCTGATGCAATTACTCGACATCTCGGGCAAAGCAACCGGAGTACAGATTTTTATCGGCGGCGAGTCGCAACTGGTGCCGATGGATGAGATGAGCGTGGTCACCGCGCCGTATGAGGTCAACGGCAAGATCGTTGGCACGCTTGGAGTAATCGGCCCGACGCGGATGGCTTACGAGCGAGTGATACCGATTGTGGATATCACTGCGAAGTTGCTTTCGAATGCATTAAGTCAAAACTGACTAACTATTTGCGGGACAGAGTTTAAGAGCCACCACAGCGTGGCGAATTACTCTGCCCCCAACTAATCAGATAAAACTGATTAAATATCACCCGCCCTTTTTCTTACGACACTCCCGGCAGTGACCATAGAGCGCCAGTGCATGATCGGCAATCTCAAAATCGTGCTCTTTAGCAACATCCTTCTGGCGTCTTTCAATTTCCTCGTCGAAAAACTCCTCGACCAGACCGCAATCCAGACACACCAGATGATCGTGGTGCGAGCCCTCATTTAATTCAAACACGGCCTTGCCGGTTTCAAAATGATTGCGCTGCAATAACCCTGCTTGTTCGAATTGCGTCAACACGCGATAAACGGTAGCCAGACCGACATCGAGATTATCGTTCAGCAGAATTTTATAAACATCTTCAGCGCTCAGGTGACGCACGTCGCTGTTCTGGAAAATTTCCAGGATTTTCAGTCGCGGCAAGGTCGCCTTGAGACCGCTGGCTTTGAGTTCGGATGGATTGTTCGGCATGTTTTGGTCAAAAATGGATTATCTGCTTTATCATATAGCGTTTTAGCACAGTTGCTCAATCAATTGAGATCCTTATGCGAATGTTGCTCTCCCGTCCTGCCCGTACCTCTGCTTTGACACTTGCCGCTATTTTTCTGGCCGGTTGTGCGTCAAAAAACCCATTGATTGACGAAGCGCCCGCAACTGCCAACGCGACCGCCGCGACTGCCGCACCGGCATCTGCAAGCGCCTCCAGCGGTGTTCAAACCGTCAAGCAGCAACGCTTTCTTGGCATTTTTTCGCCCTATCGCATCGATATTCAGCAAGGAAATTTCGTTTCGAAGGAAATGCTGGCCCAGGTTAAAGAAGGCATGACCCGCGATCAGGTGCGCTTCGCCCTTGGCTCGCCGCTGGTCACAGATCTATTCCACGAAGATCGCTGGGATTATGTATTCCGCCTGCAAAAAGGCAATGGCGAAATAACCACCAGCCGCGTCAGCACCTTCTTCAAGGACAATGTCCTGGTGCGCATCGAAGGCGGCGACCTGCCGACTGAAAGCGAGTATCTGTCGAGAATTTCAGGCGGTGCGGCGGAAGCCAAAAAGGAAGTCAAGAATGTCGAGACGACGCCAACTGCCCCTACCCCATCTGCTCCCACCGGATTCTAATAGGCCAACTGTTCAGATCGTCGAATTAAAAAAATGAATCAAATGAAAATTGCCGTTGCAGGCGCCTCAGGACGTATGGGACGCATGCTGGTCGAAGCCATTCAAAACGCCGATGACGCCATCCTGGCAGGCGCTTTGGGCGTACCTGGCGCGCCCGAGTTAGGTACCGATGCAGCCGCCTTCCTGGGCAAACCCGCCGGCGTTGCTATCGAATCGGATCTTGCCAAGGGCTTGGCCAGTGCTGCTTACCTGATTGATTTCACGCGTCCGGAAGGCACGCTGAAGCATCTTGAATATTGCGCCGCCCACGGCATCAAGATGATTATCGGCACCACCGGTTTTGATGAAGCCGGCAAAGCGGCGATTGCTGCGGCGGCAGAAAAGATAGCCATCGTTTTTGCCCCCAACATGAGCGTCGGCGTCAACGTCACGATGAAATTGCTGGAACTGGCAGCCAAGAGTTTTTCGCATGGCTACGACATCGAAGTCATAGAAGCCCACCACCGCCACAAAGTCGACGCGCCATCCGGCACCGCGCTGATGATGGGTGAAGTCATCGCCGATGCGCTTGGCCGCAAACTGGACGACGTCGCTGTCTACGCCCGCGAAGGCGTTACCGGCGAGCGCGATCCTTCGTCGATCGGTTTTGCCACCATCCGCGGCGGCGATATCGTCGGCGATCACACTGTGCTATTTGCCGGCATCGGCGAACGGATCGAGATCACGCACAAATCATCCAGCCGCATCACATATGCGCATGGCAGCCTGCGCGCCGCGCGCTTCCTGAGCGACAAGACCAGCGGCTTGTATGACATGCAGGATGTGTTAGGCCTGCGCTAAATCTGCACCAGCGCATGCGCACGAATGAGCTCCCGGCATCCTGCCTTGAATACCGGGAGCGCTTCCTGAAACTGCTCTCGCTTACGTGTGCAATACAGTTGAGGACAGAGTAATTCGCCTTCGGTGGTCCTTAAACTTTGTCCCGCAATTGATTACATAACGCTGTAAAGCCGCTTGTTTGGCGCTTTCACTTTTTTGGATCCATGACATGAATCAAACCTTCGGACTTGCTCAATACTGGTCACAAAGCGACGCCATTTCGCATTCGGTTGCTTACGTGTTGCTGTTGATGTCGGTGGTCAGCTGGTTTTACATCCTGTCGAAAGCCTGGAGTTCGTGGCGCATCCGCAAGAGTTCCGCGGCGCTGGATGGTTTCTGGCAAGCGCCGACGCTAGCCGATGCGATCGCGGCAATCAAGTCGAGCGATACCGAAAACGTCTACACCCCGCTGGCGGCGCAAGCAGCCGATGCGGCTGCCATCAAGCCACCGGCAGCAGGAACGCCGGCGGCATCGCTGAACGCCGCGACCGATCCCGGTGAATTAATTACCCGCACTTTGCGGCGCGAAATCAATCGCGTGTCGTCGCGGCTGGAAAGCGGCTTGACCTTGCTGGCGTCGGTCGGCTCGACCGCGCCGTTCGTTGGCTTGTTCGGCACGGTATGGGGTATTTATCATGCGCTGATGGCAGTTTCCTCTACCGGCACGGTACAAATCGACAAGGTCGCCGGACCGGTCGGCGAGGCCCTGATCATGACCGCGCTCGGCTTGGTAGTAGCGATCCCGGCAGTGCTGGCCTATAACGCATTTACGCGCGTCAATCGCATTACGCTGGCCGAACTCGATGCGTTTGCGCACGACATACATGCATACCTGACTACCGGCAGCCGGGTCGGCAATTAGTCGCTTTACCAGTCAGTTGGGGACAGAGTAATTCGCCGCAGGATAAACCTTGGCGACTCTTAAACTCTGTCCCGCAAATAGTTAACAATCAATTCGGGAGCCAACATGGCATTCGGCGGATTTAACGACAATCAGAATCAAGCGCCAATGGCGGATATCAATATCACGCCTATGGTTGACGTCATGCTGGTGCTGCTGGTGATTTTCATCATCACCGCGCCGCTCTTCACACACGCGATCAAGGTCGACTTGCCGACTGCACAGGCGGCGCCGGCACCGGAAAAGCCGGAGACTATCGCGCTGTCGATCAATAGCGACGGGAAAATGTTCTGGAACAACGACCCAGTCCAGGAAAATGAACTGGAAACGCGGCTAGTCGCTGCCGCCCAACGTCAACCGCAACCGGAATTGCAATTGCGGGCGGACAAAGATACCCGCTATCAGGTACTGGCGCAGGTCATGTCGCTGGCTCAGGGCAACGGCCTGACCAAAATCGGCTTTGTGACCGTACCCGGGGCAAGCGCCGCTGCCAAATAATCCGGCTTTGCTTGCGTCACGCATTGCTTTATGGCGCTTCACCTCACTACCAAACGCTGACACGCAATAAATTCCGCATAACAACGTCGATGCTTCCGGCATCGGCGATCTTACAGCTGCCTACTTATATGTCGATCTGACATGTAAACCTTCTGCTTTACCGTCCCCTCCCCACCTATCTGCCCTAGATTTACTCGCGCCAGTGAGCCCGGAGGACAAATCTAAATGTATCTTGATGTATCAATCAGTAACTTTATATGTTAATTTACGTATCTATGCGTCAACTCCCTGGGTGAAACACTAACAATCCGCGGCTATTTCTAACAATACCGCCATCCCCTTCGCCTCATTTCTCGCTTCGGCACATGATTTTGTCCTCTTACAACCACTCACTATGGTCGTCGTTCGGCGCCCCGACCGATGTTATCGGCATCCCGTTGATGCTGGCACTGGCGCTTGCCGAATGGAGTATTTATCTGGTGCCGACCAGCCTCGCGGCCATATGGATCCGCGGTAATAAAGCAATCCGTCTTACCTCGGTCAAAGCATTGGTGACAGCGGTTGGGGCGGTGCTGCTAAGCAGGGCTATTGCAGTGCTTTGGGACTGGTCCCAGCCGGCAGCAGAAACCGGCGATAGCTATCTGGATCTCGCAACGACCGGACATTACCTTTCCCCTAGCGTCAAATTCGCCATTATTCTTGCCGCCGGACTGTCGCTGTGGACTGCAAAAACCATCAAGACCAAATGGCTAGGTTTGCTGCTGGTGGCGCTGTCGCTGGTGGTCGGCTGGGCCAGGGTTTTTCTTGGCATGCACTGCCCGTTGGATATTTTTTGCACCGGAATCGTCTCGCTGGCGATGATGTTGGCGGTTAATTCAAAATTCGGCACCGCATTCAGCCGACGCATTACCGGGCTGATTGATCATGGCTATCGGAATCTGGCGCTACTGCCGGAACTGTCGCACCAAAATGCCTCGCGCGTGACCCTGAGGAGCTGCCTGGCGCACTCGCGGCCAGGCCTGTCTTACGTTGCCAAGCAGGTAAAAGTGACCGCGCGAACATTTGCCCACTATCACCTGACGCGACGCTGGCTGGCATATTGGAACACCTCCCCGATGCACGCCGCCTTGGCCAAAGCCACGCCCAGGCTGTTGCAAAAGATCTACCGCCCTTATCAGTCGATCCGCTTGCGCCGCCAGGACCGATTGAACATCCTGATCTCGCATTACAACTTCGTATTACAGCAGGGGCTGGGGCCGTTAGTGCTGCTTGCGACACGCTCCCCGGTCGTCTTGGGCAGCTTCAGCGGCAAATCCGGGGCCGCCTATGAAATCCGGCTGTCGGCGATTGCCACTTTGGATCGGGAAGGTGAACTGACCCTGGATCTATGCTGCGATCAGCAGCGGCTGTTTTCGGTCGCTTTTACCTTTTGCGGCAACGAGCTGCAACCATGCGTCGGTATCGGTTGCCTGCAAGGTCCGCGCGGCAGCGATGCGCAGGAACGGGTGCGCAGCGCAACCCGCGACATGTTTGGATTGCGGCCCAAAAGTTTGATGGTGCGCCTGGTACGCGAAATCGGCCAGGCATACGGCTGCAAAAACCTGATCCTGGTAGCCAACCGCAACCGCGTGATGGTGCATCAGATGCGCAAGGGGCAGGTATTCGCCGACTACGATGAATTTTGGCAAGAGCTGGGTGCCGTGCGGCGGGCGGACGGCGACTTTCAACTGCTGTGCGGCGCTATTCCAGCGCCGGACCTGCAGGAAATCCCTTCTCACAAACGCTCGGAAGCAAGAAAGCGTATCGACTTGATTCAACGCGCCGTGCAGGCTACACGTGCCGGCTTCAGCAATACTTTTGCCGGCGCCTGAAACCGGCTGGCTGCGATGCAGCCGGCAACGCTCCCCTAGGAGCCTGTATGAGCATGCGCTAAAGCGACACCTGAACCAGTATAATCACCGGTTCAGAGCCATTTCGTCCGGCAAACTCTCACTTTCACCTAATAGCCCCATCCCGTCATGCAAGAAAAATACAGCCCAACCGACGTCGAAAAATCGGCGCAAGACCACTGGCATGCGATCGACGCCTACAAGGCTGTCGAACACGCCAAAGACCAGAACGGCCAAGACAAGAAGAAGTTTTACGCCTGCTCGATGCTGCCCTACCCATCCGGCAAGCTGCATATGGGCCATGTGCGCAACTACACGATCAATGACGTGATGTACCGCTACCTGCGAATGAACGGCTACAACGTGCTGATGCCTATGGGTTGGGACGCGTTCGGCATGCCGGCGGAAAACGCGGCGATGGCCAACGGCGTGCCGCCGGCGCAATGGACTTACGCCAACATCGCGCATATGAAAAAGCAGATGCAGGCGATGGGACTGGCGATCGACTGGTCGCGCGAAATGACCGCCTGCACGCCCGAGTATTACAAGTGGAACCAGTGGATGTTCCTGAAGATGCTGGAGCAAGGCATCATCTACAAAAAAACCGGCACCGTGAACTGGGATCCGATCGATCAAACCGTCCTGGCCAACGAGCAAGTCATCGACGGTCGCGGCTGGCGCTCCGGCGCGCTGATCGAGAAGCGCGAAATCCCGATGTACTACGCCAAGATCACCGACTACGCGGAAGAACTGCTGGAGCACGTCGAAACCAAATTGCCCGGCTGGCCGGAACGCGTGCGCCTGATGCAAGCCAACTGGATCGGCAAATCGACCGGCGTCCGCTTTGCTTTCCCGCACAAAATCGAAGACAACGGCCACCTGATCAACGACGGCAAATTGTGGGTTTTCACCACCCGCGCCGACACCATCAAGGGCGTCACCTTTTGCGCCGTGGCGCCGGAACACCCATTGGCCACCTTCGCCGCCAAGTCCGACCACGAGCTGGCTGAGTTCATCGCCGAATGCAAAAAGGGCAGCGTGATCGAAGCCGATATGGCGACGATGGAAAAGAAAGGCATGCCAACCGGCCTGCACGTATCGCATCCGCTGACCGGCCAGCAAGTCGAAGTCTGGGTCGGCAATTACGTGCTGATGACCTATGGCGATGGCGCTGTGATGGGCGTACCGGCGCATGACGAGCGCGACTTTGCGTTTGCGCAAAAATACGTGTTGCCGATCCGCCCGGTAATCGCGGTGGAAGGCAAAATCTATTCCGACGAAATTTGGCACGAATGGTATGCCGACAAGGAAAATGGCGTCTGCGTCAATTCCGGCAAATACGACGGCCTGAGCTATCAGCAGGCAGTCGATGCGATCGCCGCCGACCTTGCGGCGCGCGGCCTCGGCGAAAAGAAAGTCACATACCGTCTGCGCGACTGGGGGATCTCCCGGCAGCGCTATTGGGGCACCCCGATCCCTATCATTCACTGCAACGATTGCGGCGACGTCCCAGTACCGGAAAAAGACCTGCCGGTGGTATTGCCGGAAGATTGCGTGCCGGACGGCAGCGGCAATCCGCTCAACAAGCACGAAAAATTCCTGCACGTGGATTGCCCGAAATGCGGCAAACCCGGACGCCGTGAAACCGACACGATGGACACTTTTGTCGACTCGTCTTGGTACTACATGCGCTATTGCTCGCCAAAGAGCAATGAGGCCATGGTCGACTCGCGCAACGATTACTGGATGCCGATGGACCAGTACATCGGCGGCATCGAACACGCTGTGCTGCATCTGCTGTATGCGCGCTTCTGGACCAAGGTCATGCGCGACTTCGGCCTGATCAAGTTCGACGAACCGTTCACCAACCTGTTGACACAGGGCATGGTGCTGAACGAAACCTATTACCGCGAAGATGCCAGCGGCAAGAAGACCTGGCACAACCCGGAAGACGTGGAACTGACTTTCGATGACAAGGGACGGCCATTGTCGGCGATCCTGAAATCCGATGGCGCGCTGGTCGAAATCGGCGGCACCGAAAAGATGTCGAAGTCGAAAAACAACGGCATCGATCCGCAAGCGCAGATCGATCAATACGGCGCCGACACCGCCCGTCTGTTCACGATGTTCGCCTCACCGCCGGAGCAGACGCTGGAATGGTCGGGCGCCGGGGTGGAAGGCGCGAATCGCTTCCTGCGCCGGGTCTGGGCGTTCAGCTACGCCCGGGCCGCCAACATCGCGCCGGTCGCCAACGCCGATTTTTCCGGACTGGCGGACAGCCACAAAACCCTGCGCCGCGAAGTGCACAAGATTTTGCAACAAGCGGATCACGACCTGAAGCGGATCCAGTACAACACCGTGGTCTCGGCTTGCATGAAGATGCTCAACACGCTGGAAGCCGCCAAGCTCGACCAGTCGGCCGCCAGCAGCGCGGTCCTGACCGAAGGCTTGTCGATTTTCCTGCGCGTGCTGAACCCGGTCGCGCCGCACATCACGCACACGCTGTGGCAGGAACTCGGTTTTGCCGAAATCCATGGCGATATCCTCGATGCCAGCTGGCCGCAGGTGGATAGCGCGGCACTGGAACAAAGCGAAATCGAAATGATGATCCAGGTGAACGGCAAACTGCGCGGCAGCATTACCGTCGCCAAAGATGCCGACAAAGCCACCATCGAGGCCGCTGCGCTAGCCAACGAAAACGTGCAGAAATACCTCGAAGGCGCGCCGAAGAAAGTGATCGTGGTGCCGGGCAAACTGATCAATATCGTCGCTTGATTGGAACCGTGTGCGTATTAAGCGTCGCGTATCGCCCCTGAATCTTCAAACAAGGAAAGCCTGAATGTCTATTCGAATGTTGTCCAATTCCGGCTTGCGCTGGACGTTGACCCTGATCATGACGGCGATGCTGTGCGCCTGCGGCTTCCAGCTGCGGGGCTCGGCTAAATTGCCGTTCAAATCGATCTACCTGACGTTTGCCGATACCTCGCCACTAGGCACGGAATTGAAACGCAACATTCGAAATAGCGGCGACACCGCGATCATGCCAAGCGCAGAAGGTGCCGAGGCGATCCTGGAAGTGCTGGCCGAGACCAAGGAAAAAGTGATTCTGACGCTCAATAGTCAAGGCCGGGCCAGTGAATACATGCTGTATTACAAGCTGACCTTCCGCGTCAAAGACGCCCAGCAAAAAGAACTGCTGGCGCCGACCATGATCACGCTGAAGCGCGATATCAGCTACAACGTCTCGCAAGAGTTGTCGAAATCGGCAGAAGAGGTGCTGCTATATCGCGACATGCAAACGGATATGGTGCAGCAGGTCTTGCGTCGTCTGGCAGCGATCAAGACTGCACAGGCTACTCAGCCAACTGTGCCGGAGCAGTCCGTGCAGCCAGCCAAGTAAGAAGGACGGCAATGCAATTGCGGATTGATGCGCTCGACGGCCATTTGGCGAAAACGCTGGCGCCACTGTATGTAATTACCAGCGACGAGCATCTGCTGGCGCTGGAGGCATCCGACAAAATTCGCAAAAAGGCGCGCGCCAACGGCTGTACCGAGCGCGAGGTGCTGGTGGTCGACCGCACTTTCAAATGGGGGCAGCTGCTGGCCGCCAATCAGTCGCAATCGCTGTTCGGCGACAAAAAACTGATAGAACTGCGGATCCCCACCGGCAAACCAGGCAAGGACGGTGGTCAGGCATTGCAGGATTACGCGGCGGACCTGAGCCCCGATAACGTCACCATCATCAGCCTGCCAAAACTGGACTGGGCGACACAAAAGACGGCCTGGGTCGCCAGCCTGCAGCAGGCCGCGGTGTACATCGACATTCCACTGGTGGAACGCGCGCAATTACCGAACTGGATCGGGATCCGGCTCGCGGCCCAGCAACAGAGCGCAGACCGTCAATCGCTCGACTTCATCGCCGATCGGGTCGAAGGCAATTTGCTGGCGGCACACCAGGAAATCCAGAAGCTGGCCCTGTTGCATCCGCCCGGCAAACTCAGCTTCGAACAGATCCACGATGCGGTGCTGAACGTCGCCCGCTACGACGTATTCAAATTGAATGAAGCGATGCTGGCTGGCGATGCGGTGCGTTTGGTGCGCATGATCGACGGCTTGAAAGGCGAAGGCGAAGCGTTGCCGCTGGTGCTGTGGGCGGTTTCCGAAGAAATTCGTACTTTGCTGAGATTGAAATCCGGCGTCGAACAAGGCCGTCCGCTGGCCGCCCTGATGAAGGAATACCGGATCTGGGGGCCGCGCGAAAGATTGATGGAGCCGGCGTTGCGGCGACTCAGCCTGTCGACCCTGGAAGCGGCGCTGCAAGAGGCTGCGCAAATCGACAAAATGGTCAAAGGCCTGCGTGCCAAAGCTTTTGCCGGCGATGCCTGGGACGCGCTGTTGCAGCTGGGCTTGAAGATTGCACAGAAATAGAGGCTGATATGGATATCCAACACTACATGACCGAGCTCGGACAACGCGCGCGCGCGGCGTCGCGAGCGATGGCGCGGGCCGACAGCGCCGCCAAGAACCGTGCATTGACCTTGATCGCCGCCGCCATTCGCCGCGATGCGGCATTGTTGCGCGCCGCCAATCAACTTGATCTCGATGCGGCACGCGCCAACGGCATGGCGCCGGCGCTGCTGGATCGGCTGGCGCTGTCCGAGCAAGCAATCGCGACCATGATTGCAGGGCTGGAGCAAATCGTCGCCCTGCCGGATCCGATTGGTGAGATCTCCAACATGAAACACCGCCCGAGCGGAATTCAAGTCGGTCAAATGCGGGTGCCGCTGGGCGTCATCGGCATCATTTACGAAGCGCGGCCGAACGTGACCGTGGATGCCGCCGGCTTGTGCATCAAGAGCGGCAACGCGACCATTTTGCGCGGCGGCTCGGAAGCCCATCATTGCAATCAGGCGTTGGCAAAACTGGTCAAGGAAGGACTGGCCGGCGCCGGCCTGCCGGCAGACGCGGTACAGGTAGTCGACACCACCGATCGCGCCGCGGTCGGCGCATTGATCACGATGCCGCAATATGTCGACGTGATTGTCCCGCGCGGCGGCAAAGGCTTGATCGAACGCCTGATCAAGGAGTCGACGGTGCCGATGATCAAGCATCTCGACGGCATTTGCCACGTCTATATCGACGACCAGGCCGACCTCGATAAAGCGCTGAAAATCGCCTTCAACGCCAAGTGCCACCGTTACGGCACCTGCAACACGATGGAAACCTTGCTGGTGGCACGCGCCATCGCCGCGCAAGTGCTGCCCGAACTGGCGAAGTTGTACGGCACCAAACAAGTCGCGTTGCGCGCCGACCATGAAGCACAGCAGATCCTGCAGGGTTATCCGCATTTGAGCGCCGCCACCGAAGACGACTGGCGCACTGAATACCTGGACGCCATCCTCGCCGTCAAGATCGTCGCCGACATGGATGAGGCGATCGCCCACATCAATACCTATTCGTCGCAGCATACCGACAGCATCGTCACCGAAAACTACTCGCGCTCGATGCGTTTCCTGCGCGAAGTCGATTCCGCATCGGTGATGATCAATGCCTCGACCCGCTTTGCGGATGGCTTCGAGTTCGGCCTGGGTGCGGAAATCGGCATTTCCAACGACAAATTGCATGCGCGCGGACCGGTCGGGCTGGAAGGATTGACCTCGCTGAAATATGTGGTGTTCGGGCATGGGGAAGTGCGGGAATAGGCAACTCCATTTAACGCATTTATTGGCAATTTAAGAAAAGGACTCTCCTCATGCCCTGGATCAAAGCGCTGCACATCGTCTTCATCACCTCATGGTTCGCCGGCCTGTTTTACCTGCCTCGGATTCTGGTCAATCTGGCGCAAGAAACCGAGACGCTGGCGACCCAGCGCTTACTGTTGATGGCACGCAAGCTGTATCGCTTCATGTCGCTGCTGGCGATTCCCGCCATCCTGTTTGGCGGCTGGCTGTGGCTCGGTTACGGCATCGGCAAAGGTCCCGGCAACGGCTGGCTGCACGCCAAACTTTTCCTGGTGATCTTGCTGATCGGCTACCACCACGCCTGCGGCAGCCTGCTGAAAAAATTTGAACTCGGCGTCAACAAGCGCAGCCACACATGGTACCGCTGGTTTAATGAAGTACCGGTCGTGCTGCTGCTGGCAATCGTGATGCTGGTCGTCGTCAAACCGTTCTAAGAGCCTGTTCAAAATCTTACTGCGCGCCCGTGATCGGGGCTCATGCGCTGCTCGGAATCCTCATTTACTCAAGTAAATTCCGGTTCCTGCGCTGCTCTTCACCCCGCTGACGGGCGCTCGCTACAGATTTTGAACAGGCTCTAAGCCACGACTAAGGAAGCAACATGAGCAAACTCTGTGAATACTATTTCGCCCCCCAATCGCCATTTGCCTATCTGGGACATGCGCGACTGGTGGCGCTGGCCAAACAATATGGCGTGAAAATTGTGCTGAAGCCATGCGACATGGCCAGGATACTCAGCGTCTCGGGCGGCTTGCCGCTGGCCAAGCGCGCGCCGCAACGGCAGGCTTACCGGCTGCAGGAATTGCGGCGCTGGAGCAGCCATCTGCAAGTACCGTTGAATCTGCAACCCGCTTATTTCCCGGTGCCAAGCGACGACGCGGCCAAGCTGATCATCGCTGCGCAACTGGCGCATGGAACGGAGGCCGCGCTGGAACTGACCGGCGCCATCATGCGCGCGGTGTGGGCCGAGGAAAAGAATATTGCCGACGCCGACACGCTGGCGGCCATCGCCACGGAACTCGGTCACGACGGCAAGACCTTGCTCAAATCCGCCGCAACCGCCGGCATCCAGAGCGAGTTCGAGCGGTTTACCGACGAAGCCATTTCCGCCAATGTATTCGGCGTACCCTGGTACGTGGTCGACGGCGAAGGATTCTGGGGTCAGGATAGGCTCGATTTTGTCGAACGCGCATTTGCCAAATGAGTCTATATCAACAGTCAAAGCCATATCGCAACAACATATCAATAGTTCAATAGAAATCGAAAGGCACCTCGAAAAAACGTAGCGAGCGGCCCAAGGTCGGGGCGAGAAGCAGAGCCGTACGGTTGTACGGTGAGCATCGCAGCCCCGAGATTGGCGGGTTTGCCAAACTCTGCAGTAGGTTTTTCGAGGCGCCATAAAGTTTCACCAACGGATAAAAGGTCCCCCATGTCACATCCAATCAACACCCATTCAAGCAGCACGCATTCCTATTTCTGCCCTTGCCCGCGCGGGCTGGAAGCCGCTTTGGCGGAAGAATTGAATGAAATAGCGCAACTGAGCGCCCCGGCAGTCACGCTCAAAGTGCATACGCAAGTGCCCGGCGGTGTGCATTGCTCAGGCTTGCTGAGCGATGCCTGGCGCATCAATCTGCATTCCCGCATCGCCAGCCGGGTGCTGCTGCGCCTGACGCACGGTTCGTATAAAAACGAAAACGACATTTACGACATGACGCTGGAACAGGAATGGGAAAACTGGTTCTCCGTCAACCACACCATCCGGGTCGACGTCACCGCGGTGAAGTCGCCGTTGCGCAGCCTGGAGTTCACCACGCTGAAGATCAAGGATGCGATCTGCGACCGATTCCGCGATTTGTGCGACGAGCGGCCATCGGTCGATACCCGTACCCCGGATATGCGCATCGTCGGCTTTCTCGACGCCCACAATTTCACGCTGTATCTGGATACCTCCGGCGAAGCACTGTTCAAGCGCGGCTGGCGTGCCGAAACCGGCGATGCGCCGTTGCGCGAGAATCTTGCTGCCGGCCTGCTCCGCACCAGCGGCTGGAAACCGGGAGTGGTGCTGTTCGATCCGATGTGCGGCTCCGGCACCATCCTGATCGAAGCGGCGCAAATCGTCGCCGGGATTCCAGCCGGCGCACGCCGTCACTTCGCTTTCGAGAAATTCAACCACTTCGAAGCCGAGCTGTGGCTATCCATCAAGGGCAGTTTCAAACCCCATCCGTTGCCGACCGCGCCGACCATTTTCGGCAGCGATATCTCGGGCGACATGGTGACGATCGCAGCCAACAATTTGCGCAACGCCGGCATCTTGTTTGAAGTGCCGCTGAAGCAGATCGAAGCGCAGGAAGTGAAGCCGCCGCTCGACGCTGCCAGCGGCATCATGCTGACCAACCCGCCTTACGGCGAGCGGATCGGCGTGCGCGGCGACAGCGCATTGCCGACCGATGAAATGTTCACGGCCTTTTTCAGCGCCTTCGGGACCACGCTGAAACAACGTTTTGCCGGCTGGAGCGTGTTCCTGTTCTCGGCCGACTTAAGCTTGCCAAAGCTGCTGCGCCTGAAAGAAGCGCGTAAGACCCCGTTCTTCAACGGCGCGCTGGAATGCCGCTTGTTCCGCTTCGACATGGTGGCCGGCTTTAACCGCCGTGAAGCGGCCAAGCCCAAGGAGTAAACGCGGCGGCGGAGACTGCTCCGCATTCCTCAGATGAAAAAAAAGCGCAATCAATTCGATTGCGCTTTTTTTATTGTGCGGTGACGCCGATCAGAACACCAGGTTTGCGCTCAATACCGCCGAGCGTGCCGGCGCCTGATGCGCATAGTGCGCGGCATAGCCCTGGTCGTAATAAAGCTTGTTGGTCAGATTCTGCACATTCAGTTGCAAGGTGACATGCCGGTTCAGCACATACGACGCCATGGCATCGAAGCGAGTGTAAGACGGCACGTATAGCGTATTCGCGGCATTGCCGAATACATGCGACATATAGAACGCCCCGCCGCCAACCGTCAGCTTCGGCAAGACCTGGTAGGTGCTCCACAAACTGAAACTATTCTTTGCCGTATTGGGAAATTGGTTGCCGTTATTGGCAGCGTTGGTGCCGAAGCTGCCGTTATCGACCAATGCGCTATCGAGATAGGTGTAACCGCCAAACACCTGCCACTTGTCAGTCAGATTCCCCGCGATCCCCAGCTCCAGGCCATCGACTTTCTGCTTGCCGGCGGTGGCCACCGTATTGGCGTCGATCGGTACCCGCGCATTGTTCTTCTCGGTGCGGAACACCGCGGCCGTCAGCGACAGTTTCTTATGCAACACATCCCACTTGGTGCCGATCTCATAGGTGTGGCTACGTTCCGGCGCCAGATTCTGGTTGGCGGCGCTGATGTTGTCGCTGCCATCGCCGGTGCTGACGCCAGAAGGCGTCGAGGCGGTGCTGTAGGAACCATATACGCTGGCATCCGGCGTCAGTTTGTAAATCAAAGCCGCCTGGTAATTCCAGAAATTGGCATCGTTCTTGACGGTCACGCCCGGCACCGTGGCCCCGACTGCGTTGGCCCCCTGGCCGTTACCATTCGGTACTGTTCTGATATAGGCAGGGGTGCTTGCCGTGGTTGAATAACTGTCATAGCGCAACCCCAGATTCGCCAGCCATTGCTTGGACAATTCCAGCGTATCGAACGCATAGACCGAGCGCGTATTGGTGGTGGTTTGCGTCACCGTCGGCGAACGCAGAATCGTGCCGCTCCATTTATCGCTGGGATTCGGGTTGTTCAGGCTGGTGCAATCGCCGCTGGCAAATGCTGCCGTGTTGCACGGGCGTCCGCTGACACCGCTAGCCGGCAACAGCGCATAGCCGCCGACACTGGTTTGCTCGCGGCTGATTTCTAGACCGGTCGAGAAACTGTGCTTGACGCTGCCGGTGGCAAACTTGCCGCTCAAATTTGCCTGGTTGGTGGCGGTTTCCGTACTGGCGTCGCGATTTTTCGAACTGCGCCAAAGCTTGCCGTTGGCGACATTGCCGGCACTATCGTCCGGATTGGTCACGATGTAGTTATTGGTCGAACGGCCGTAACGGGTGGTATTGCTGAACACCAGGCTATCGCCGAAGTCATGCTGCACCTGCACTGTGCCGATATCCGCCTGCGTTTTGCGGAAGTCGCGACCAGTCAGACCGTAAAACTGGCGGCCGACATTGACCGGGGCATCGGGATTGGCCTTGGTTCTGCCGGCACCGCTATTCTTATAAGGCGTGCTGTAATCCGGCAGATCGTCGGATTGCATGTGGTAATAACTGAGAATCACCGAGGTCGGCGAGTTCAAGCCAAGTTTCAATGACGGCGCGAAACCCCAGCGACTGACGTCGACCTGCCCGCGTCCGGGGACATTGGCGTCATGCACCATCGCGTTCAGGCGGATCGCGGCGTTATCGCCCAGCAGATAATTGCCATCGACGGCGGCACGTTTGTAATTGTCGGTGCCGACGCCGATATTGGCCGAGCTGAAGTTCTCCTTCTTCGGCGCCTTGGTAATCAGGTTGACGCTGCCGCCAGCCGCGCCGCGTCCGCCGAACGCGCCATCCGATCCCTTCACCACTTCGACCGCTTCAATATCGAAGATCTCGCGTGTTTGCGATCCGGTGTCGCGCACGCCATCGACGAAGGTATTGGCGCCGGCGTCATAACCTCGAATGAAAGGCCGATCGCCGATCGGATTGCCGCCTTCGCCGGCGCCGAAAGTAATGCCGGGCGTGGTGCGCAATGCCTCCACCAATGAAGTCGCACCGGTCTGCTGAATCACTTCGGCCGGGATCACGGTGATCGATTTCGGTGTTTCCAGCAGCGGCGCCGTGAATTTCGGCGAGGCCGCTTTCTCGGTCTTGTATGGCGCTTCCGCGCTGTCGCGCACGGTGACTTCCGGCAGCGCTGTTTCGGATGCTTGCGCGGTCTGCGCGCAAGCCGATTGTTGAAGCGCCACGGGCATGGCAAAAGCAGCCAACAGCGTTGCCGCTATCGGATTGAGTCGACGATCCATTACTTCCTCACTAGTTGTAGATTCCGGTGATTTCCGGATATTTGTATAAATGCTGGCTAGTACGGAAATTTGTGAACCGTTTGGCTGGCGCGAGTGCCGTTCGGACACCTCTAAAAACCGTAGCGAGCGGCCCAAGGTCGGGGCGAGAAGCGGAGTCGTACGTTTGTACGGCGAGCATCACGGCCTCGAGATTGGGGCGCGCAGTAGGTTTTTAGAGGTGCCCGTTAGTTAGTGCAGTTGTTATGCGCTATTTCTAACGACCTGCTCACAAACGAAGGTGGCGAAAAATCCATTGTGTGGATCTGCACCGGTTCGCAAAGATCGAAAGTATACATGATAATGATTCTTATTTAAAGAATAAATATGGAGTCTGAAGGCTTCCGCCGAACATCAATCGGCCCGCCTGAGCCGATATTGCAGCAAGCAAATCACCTGGCAACACCTGCATGCTCAAGCTGCTTAAAACACTTGCAATCCAAATCCAAATAACGAATAATACAAATAGGAATTGTTCGCATTTACATAAAGGACTATCATGAGCCACTCGATACCACGTGAAGCAGAACTAGAGAAAAAGCAAATCTCCAGCATCACCCAGTCGGTCGCATCAGCAGTCACACGCATCAAGAGCCAGGATCTGTTCAAGCAAATGCGTGAATTGGAAATCGATCATGGCGGCAGAATTTACAAACTGCGGCTAACGCATTTGAACAAATTGATCCTGACAGCCTGACTTTTAAAACCAGCCCGCCGATATCCAGCCAGCCAGACACCGACATAGGAGTTTTGATGATCACTGAGAAAATCAATCCGGCGTTCGTGGAACCAAATAGTGCGCCAGCGCAGCCGGAATTACTGGTCTCGGCAGTATTGCATCTGATGTCGCATTACACCGCGAATCACCAGGAAGCCAGCAGCTGCGTCAAACTGGCATCGGTGATTGAGCGCCATTTGAAAGCGTTGGCTGATTTACCCAATCTGGCGCCGGTGCTGCGTACAACGTGCCAGCAGTTATCGGAACAGTGGGCAATGGTAGTGGAGCGAACCATGCCGCGCCCGGAAAAATATACGCTGTTGACCAGACTTGTCGGCGCTGGACGAGCCTGCTGATGCGGCATCGACAGGCAAGCCGGCACTCTTTTTTGAGGGTTGAATGTGAGCTCGAATTGTTGAGCTCATTTTTTAAATCCGCTTATTTATCCAATTTTTTACATTGGCAGCAAGGTACAAAATGATCGTTTGTGTTTGCAATAACATCTCCGACCGAAAAATCCGTCAGGCAGTCGATTCAGGCATGTCGACCATGTCCGAATTGCGCAAGAATCTGGGTGTCGCAACCTGCTGCGGCAAATGCCACACCTGCGCCAAGAGCGTATTGCGCGAATGCCTGGCCAACAACGCGCCTGCTGCGCATCAGCATATTCAAGCATTGATATTTCAACCGAATGCACTCGCAGCTTAATTGCATCATTAAGTGCATCAATGAGCGCGACATTATCGTCATCGACACCTAACCTGCCTGCGCTTGCCGGGCATCAAATCCGGCGCATCGGGCCGCTGGGGGCGATCATCTTGCTGCACGCCGCGTTTTTTATCGCACTGCAAAGCGGCATGGTTCACCAGATAACAACATCCGCGCCGAAAGAAGTGTTCGCCTACTTCATCACACCGGAGCGAGCTCCGCAACCAGCGCCAGCGAAACCACAACCGGCGATCCCGAAAACAGTAGCGGTGGTGAAGAAAACCATCGCTCCGCCGCTGCCGACCCCGGTTGTCAGCCAGACGCCGTCGGAACAGGCAATTACAGTTCCGGCCCCGGCATCGCAGCCGGCTCAACATGAAGAGCCGGCCGCAACACCGATTGCGGCCGCACCGGAAGCCGCGACACCGTCGCCACCGCGCACCATTACTTCCGGGGTCGAATATATACAAGCGCCGGACGTCAAATACCCCACAGTCGCCAAACGCATGGGCGAAGAAGGCAAAGCGCTTATCCGCGTGCTGATCAACGAAAAAGGCCGTGCCGAACGGGTCGAAGTCCAAAAATCCTCCGGCTCCAGCCGTCTCGATGACGCCGCCAAACAGGCGGTGATGCGCGCACTTTTCAAGCCCTATATGGAAGACGGCAAAGCGATCCCTGTGTTTGCGATCGTGCCGATCAATTTCCAGCTATCCAATTAATCGCCGTTCAATTCGTTGGGAAAATATGCCGAGAATCGCTCCGATACGGCGTCACAAATTCGCGCTGGGCTCCAGCGGTGCTTTGCTCCTTGTCTCGTGTCGATTTCGACATATTTAAAAATCTTCAGCGAATTAACAACTCAAGACACCAGCAATCGGCGACGCCGCGCTGCTATCCCTCCAAGAAAAAAGGTCCATCCCGATGCTGTTACAGATCCATCAAGCGCTATTGGCAGACGATCTCGCGCGTTGCCGGGAACTCATAGACAACGCGGAATGGGCCGACGGCCGCATTACCGCCGGCTCGCAGTCGGGTCTGGTAAAGAATAACCGCCAACTCCCCGAGAACGCGCCAGCTGCGCAGGAAGCACGCGCCATCGTGCTCGCAGCCTTGAGCAAAAGCCCCATGTTTCTGACCGGTGCATTACCCAAAAAGATATTCCCGCCGCTATTCAATCGCTATGACGGTGACGCCAACGCGTTCGGAAACCATATCGATAATGCGATCCGTCATTCGCCAGCGACCGGTACTTGGGTGCGTACCGACCTGTCAGCCACGCTGTTCTTGTCCAACCCGGAAGACTACGATGGCGGTGAATTGGTGATCGAAGATACCTATGGCACGCAGTCGATCAAATTACCGGCCGGCGACCTGATCCTCTACCCGTCATCGAGCGTGCACCGGGTCCAGGCCGTCACCCGAGGAGCGCGGCTCGCGGCTTTTTTCTGGATCGAAAGCATGGTGCGGGACGATGCCCAGCGCAGCTTGCTATTCAATCTCGACATGTCGATCCTGTCGCTGCGCGAAACCTACGGTGAAATTGAACCGGCAGTACGATTGACAGGGAGCTATCACAATCTGCTCAGGATGTGGGCCGAGACGTGATCAAGGCGTCGTTGCCGCGATGAAAAAATGCACAAATCACAATGAAAATGATTCGCGCTAACGAATGATGAAAAAGGCGCGAGCCTGCGCTATCATGACTGCGATTTCGGCTGAGGCACGCCACTCAAGTAAAGAGCATACATAGAAGACGCCAGGCGTATCCGACGTTGTATGACTGCCCCACTCCTTCCCATTTCATCAAGAGGTTCCCATGCAAGGCGACAAAAAAATCATTACGCTGCTCAATGCGCAGCTAACCAACGAACTGACGGCAATCAACCAGTACTTCCTGCATGCCCGCATGTATAAGCACTGGGGCCTGGCCAAACTCGGCAAGAAGGAATACGAAGAATCGATCGGCGAGATGAAACATGCGGACAGGTTGATTGACCGCATCCTGATGCTGAACGGCCTGCCGAACCTGCAAGCGTTGCATAAGCTGATGATCGGCGAATCGACGCCTGAGATGCTGGAATGCGATCTGAAGCTTGAACAAGCCGCGCAAAAAACCGTCAAGGAAGGCGTTGCCGCCTGCGAAGCTGCCGGCGACTATGTATCGCGTGAACTGTTCAAGGATATTCTCGACGACACCGAAGAACACATCGACTGGCTGGAAACGCAAATCGACCTGATCGACAAAGTCGGCCTGCAAAACTATTTGCAAAGCCAGATGGAAGCTTAAGCTGGGATAAGCACGACATCCGAACCGCCTTTTTGATTACATTCAAAAGGCGGTTTTTTGTTGTCCGGCGTTTTTGGCCGCCCCTAAAAACCGTAGCGAGCGGCCCAAGGTCGGGGCGACGATGTTGTAACACTTGGAGTCGAACCACTGTACGGCGAGCATCACAGCCCCGAGATTGGGCCGCGTAGTAGGTTTTTAGAGGTGGCCTTATATGACAAGCGCCAACAGCACCTGTTGAACCGTCTCCGCGGTCAAATGCGGCGCATGGACTTCGACCATCTTGCGTTTGCTGGTGTGCCCATGAGTGATGCTGACCGCACTACGCGGCACATCGAGCGACTCCGCCAGATAGCGAATCAGCGCTTCATTCGCCTTGCCCTCTATCGGCTGCGCCTGCAAACGCACTTTCAGCACATCATCAAACGGCCCGATCACCTGGCTCTTCTTGGCATTTGGCATAACTTGCAATGCCAGCCGGATCCCGCCGGGAATTGCTGAGCACCATATTCCGCGCCTTGGCCCGGATCCGCCGCCCGTCTCTCTGGTCATGCCAGCGACATGATCAGATAAATCACCAGTTGATGCACGATCCGCAACAGGATCAGGGCAGCCAGCGGCGACAGGTCGACGTTGCCGATCAGCGGAATAACCCGTCGCAACGGCCGCAACAAGGGCTCATTCAGCGCCCGGACGAATGGCGCCAGCGGCGCTTGCGGATTGACCCAGCTAAAGATCGCCTCGACGATCAAGAGCGCGATCAACCCATAAAATATCCATTGAAAAAACAGTAGCGCCGACAAACTGAATATCAGCGATGCGTTCAGTGCCGACCTGACGCCGAGTTCCAGCAGTATGCATAGAACCGCGACCAGCGCCGCACAGAGCAGGCTGGCCCAGTCGTAACCGCTAAACCCTGGCAACAGTCGCCGCATGGGCCGGACCATCCAGTCGGACAGCGTAAAGATGAAATGCGCCAATTGCTGCGGCGGTCGCACACGTACCGCCTGTATCCAGAATCGCAGTAACAATACGCCGCCCAAAACACTGGCGACAGTTTCGATAATTAAGGTAAAAATGTTCTGCAGCACGAAGTGTTTTCCTTTTCCAGATTAAACATGCGATTGGTCCACTTCCAAATCATCCGCTCACCCAGGAGCACCTCTACATCCGTCCCGGCACCCACACTACAACTATCGGGCACCTCGAAACAATGCTTTACACCCAAACAAAAAACCCGCTGGATAGCACTAGGCCATACAGCGGGTGGTGCACCTGAAACGATTCAGGTTGCCTGACAAACGCGAAATTACGGACGCGTGCCAGTTGGGAACGGCCAAGCCGCTGCCGGATTAAGCACCGTTTTAACTGCCGGCTCAGCTGCTGGTTTAGCCGCTGGCTTCTTGGCTGCAGGTTTCGCTGCGGCCTTTTTAACAACGGGCTTGGCTGCTGGCTTAGCTACGGGTTTAGCCGCAGGTTTTGCTGCTGCCTTAGCTACCGGCTTTTTGGCTGCAGGTTTTGCTGCTGCCTTGGCTACCGGCTTCTTGGCTGCAGGTTTTGCTGCTGCCTTGGCTACCGGCTTTTTAACTGCAGGTTTTGCTGCGGCCTTAGCTACCGGCTTTTTGGCTGCAGGTTTTGCTGCTGCCTTGGCTACCGGCTTTTTAACTGCAGGTTTTGCTGCGGCCTTAGCTACCGGCTTTTTGGCTGCAGGTTTTGCTGCTGCCTTGGCTACCGGCTTCTTGACTGCAGGTTTTGCTGCTGCCTTGGCTACCGGCTTTTTGGCTGCAGGTTTTGCTGTTGCCTTGGCTACCGGCTTTTTGGCTGCAGGTTTTGCTGCTGCCTTGGCTACCGGCTTCTTGGCTGCAGGTTTTGCTGCTGCCTTGGCTACCGGCTTCTTGGCTGCAGGCTTTGCTGCTGCCTTGGTTGCCGGCTTTGCGGCTGCAGGCTTAGCTGCGGCCTTAGCGGCTGGCTTTTTAACTGCAGGTTTTGCTGCGGCCTTAGCTACTGGCTTTTTGGCCGGCGCTACTTTCTTCGCAGCGGGTTTCTTCGCTGCGGCTTTTTTTGTTGCTGTTGCCATTTTGTTTCTCCTTCACGTGATGGAAAAAATCAAGCTCCAAGTTGGAAACCCGCCACCCCCATCGCGAGGAGGGCGGCGGATTATTCATCGGCACAATCAATTCTGCTTGCGCTAATGAATTCGGCACCAGCTGAACTGCTCCATCCCCTCATCGATGCAGCACTTCAGCCATTGTCGGCTAGGTTCTTTCCCTCAACGCCTTGATCGGGAAAAGAATATTCGCAGCACCTATCGGCGGCGACCTATAGCCTAGAAAAACGCCGGCGGCTTCGCCAGCGTCGGAATACTGTTACAAAAAGGAAGCGGTTTTTCCAAAGAAAACGCCGCCATGCCCGACTGAATCGGGGTAAGCGGCGACAACAGATAAGAACGTTTCTGTCTTTGACTGTTCATTAAATTTGGATATTACCTTTCAGTTGCGCAGTCTTTTTTTATGTACTAACCGCTGCATGTCTCCATCCACCTCGTTATTCATGTCGGAAATCCGAACCCATCATTCCCAGTTCAGTGCACCGCCGGTTTGATATTCAATGACGCGGGTCTCAAAAAAGTTGCGCTCTTTTTTCAGATCGATCATCTCACTCATCCAGGGGAAGGGATTTTCTTCCTGAGGGAACATCGGGTCCAGTCCGATTTGCTGCGCGCGGCGATTTGCGATGAACCGCAAATACCCTTTGAACATCGGCGCATTCAAACCGAGCACTCCACGCGGCATTGTATCCTCTGCGTAACGATATTCCAACTCCACCGCGCTTAAAAACAACGCTTTAATTTCGTCGCGGAATTCAGGCGTCCACAGCTGCGGATTTTCCATCTTGATGGTGTTGATCAGGTCGATGCCGAAGTTACAGTGCATCGATTCGTCGCGCAGAATATATTGGTACTGTTCGGCCGCGCCCATCATTTTGTTTTGCCGACCCAGCGCCAGGATCTGCGTGAAGCCGACATAGAAAAACAGACCTTCCATGATGCAGGCAAACACGATCAGCGAGCGCAGCAATTTCTGATCATTTTCAATCGTGCCGGTCTTGAACTCAGGATCGGTCAGCGTATTGATGAAGGGAATCAGGAACTCGTCTTTGTCGCGGATCGATTTGACTTCATGATAGGCGTTGAAAATTTCGGCTTCGTCCAAACCCAGCGATTCAACAATATATTGATATGCGTGGGTGTGAATCGCTTCTTCAAAAGCCTGGCGCAACAAGTATTGGCGGCATTCCGGTGCAGTGATGTGACGGTAGGTGCCCAGCACGATATTGTTCGCGGCAAGCGAGTCGGCGGTCACGAAAAATCCCAGATTGCGCTTGACCAGACGACGCTCGTCATCGGTCAGGCCGTTCGGATTTTTCCACAGCTCGATATCGCGCTGCATGTTGATTTCCTGCGGCATCCAGTGGTTGGCGCAACCTGCCAGATATTTATCCCACGCCCATTTGTACTTGAACGGCACCAGTTGGTTGACGTCGGTATGACCGTTGATAATGCGCTTGTCGGCGGCATTGACGCGACTCGTCGCATCCACGCCGGGCGCGGCTGGCATTTGCGGCTGCGCCGAAGCTGCGGACTGCGCTGTTTGCACTTGCGGCTGCGCCGGCATCGGCGCTGTACGAGGGGCGGGTGCCGAACTTACTTCTTCATCCCAAGAGAGCATACTTTCTTCCTTCACTTTGTCTTCGATTGGCAGGCCTGGTTGCGCCAAGCCTGCCATATCCATTACCAGTGGCAATTGCCACTGTGTTTCCTGCAGGGTTACTGTGCGAGTCCGCTTATTGGCAGGCTTCGCACTCCTCGAACCCCGGGTCGCCCGGACGCATCGTGCATGCAGGCCCATCAAATTCCTGCGTTGCCGTCGTTGCAGGTGCGTAAGTCGCTACTGCACCGCCGCTGGCGCCGCCGTCGACCGACACCGCATTTAATGCACCAGTCCTGGAAGTCGATTTTTCAGTGTGTGTGGCGCCGATGGTACGTAGGTAGTAAGTGGTTTTCAGGCCGCGCAACCATGCCAGCTTGTAGGTCTCATCGAGCTTCTTGCCGGATGCGCCAGCCATATAGATATTCAACGATTGCGCCTGATCGATCCACTTCTGACGACGCGATGCCGCCTCTACCAGCCAGGACGGCTCGACTTCAAATGCGGTCGCGTAGATATCGCGCAGATCTTGTGGCACACGGTCGATCTTGGCCAGGCTGCCGTCAAAATACTTGAGGTCGGAAATCATCACTTCATCCCACAAGCCGCGCGCCTTCAGGTCGCGCACCAGGTATTCATTGATTTCAGTGAACTCGCCGGACAGGTTCGACTTCACGTACAGGTTTTGATAGGTCGGCTCGATGCAAGCCGATACGCCAATAATGTTGGAGATGGTCGCGGTCGGTGCAATCGCTACGCAATTTGAATTACGCATGCCGAACTCCTTGATGCGAGCACGCAATCCAGTCCAATCCAGCGATTCGGACGTATCTACCTCGAGATAACCGCCGCGCTCTTCAGCCAGCAGCTTCAGCGAATCCTGCGGCAGGATGCCACGGTCCCACAACGAGCCTTTGTAGGTGCTGTAGCGACCGCGTTCTTCGGCCAGTTCGGTCGAAGCCCAGTACGCGTGGTAGCAGACCGACTCCATCGAACGATCGGCAAATTCGACCGCTTCTTTCGACGCATAAGGAATACGCATCATATGCAGGCAATCCTGGAAACCCATGATACCGAGACCAACCGGGCGGTGGCGCAGGTTGGAATCACGCGCCTTCTTCACTGCATAATAGTTAATATCGATCACATTATCCAGCATGCGCATTGCAGTATTGATCGTTCTCTGCAATTTGGCATGGTCCAGCTGGCCGTCTTTCATGTGCGCAGGCAGGTTAACCGAACCGAGATTACACACGGCGATTTCCGACTCGTTGGTATTCAACGTGATTTCGGTGCACAGATTGGAGCTGTGTACCATGCCGACGTGCTGCTGCGGTGAACGGATATTGCATGGGTCCTTGAAGGTGATCCATGGATGGCCGGTTTCAAACAGCATCGACAACATCTTGCGCCACAGATCGAGCGCTTCGATTTTCTTGGACACACGCAATTCACCGCGCGCAGCTTTGGCTTCATAGGCGGTATAAGCCTCTTCAAAAGCCTTACCGACCTTATCGTGCAGATCCGGGGTATCGCTTGGCGAGAACAGGGTCCACGCGCCCTTTTCCATCACGCGCTTCATGAACAGGTCGGGAATCCAGTTGGCGGTGTTCATGTCATGCGTACGGCGGCGATCGTCGCCGGTGTTCTTGCGCAGATCGAGGAATTCCTCGATATCCATGTGCCAGGTTTCCAGATAGGCGCAGACCGCACCCTTGCGCTTGCCGCCTTGATTGACCGCTACCGCAGTGTCATTGACGACCTTCAGGAATGGCACGACGCCTTGCGATTTGCCGTTAGTACCCTTGATATGGGCGCCCAGCGAACGCACTGGCGTCCAGTCGTTGCCCAGGCCGCCGGCATATTTGGCCAGCAGCGCGTTTTCCTTGATGGCGTCGTAAATACCTTCCAGATCATCGGAGACCGTCGTCAGGTAGCAAGACGAGAGTTGCGAGCGCTGGGTGCCGGAATTGAACAGCGTCGGCGTCGAACTCATGAAGTCGAAACTGGACAACAAGTTGTAAAACTCGATCGCGCGCGCTTCGCGGTTGATTTCATTGAGCGCCAATCCCATCGCCACCCGCATGTAAAACGCTTGCGGCATTTCGATGCGGATATCGCGCACGTGCAGGAAATAACGGTCGTACAGGGTTTGCAGGCCGAGATAGCCGAATTGCAGATCGCGCTCCGGCGCCAACGCTTCAGCCAGCTTCTTGAGGTCGAATTGTTCCAGCTTGGCGTCCAACAAGTCGGCTTCAATCCCTTTCCTGATAAATTTCGGGAAATACTGAAGGTACTCGGTCGGCGCATCCGCCTGGGCCACTTCCTTGCCAAACACTTCCTTGCGGATTGTGTGCATCAACAGGCGGGCCGTGACTTGGCTGTACGCAGGGTCCTTCTCCATCAAAGCGCGGGCGGCCAGAATCGCCGACTTGTGCAGCTCTTCGACCGGCACGCCATCGTACAGATTCTTGACCGTCTCCGACAGGATGGCTTCCGCATCGACATGTTTTTCCAGACCAATACAGGCTGCGGTAATCAAGTCGCGCACCTGGTTCATGTCAAGCACGCGGCGCTGACCGTCTTCGGTCACGTACAGCTCGGCGCTAGGGCTGGGCGCCGTGCCGCCGGCTTGCTGCTGGGAGCGCTCTTCCATGCGTTTGGCGCGGTACAGCACGTAAGCGCGAGCAACGTCATGCTCGCCGGAACGCATCAAGGACAGCTCGACCTGGTCCTGGATATCTTCAATATGAAACGTGCCGCCGGTCGGTTGCCGGCGTACCAGCGCTGCGACGACATTGGAGGTTAGTTGCTCAACCAATTCACGCACCCGAGCCGAGGCAGCGCCTTGACCGCCGTTGACTGCCAGGAAGGCCTTGGTGACGGCAATAGAGATTTTGGACGGCTCGAATCCAACCACGGCGCCATTCCGGCGAATGATTCTGTAGTCGCCGAAACTGCTGGATGCATTGACGGGAGAGCCGCTACCGGCGGATGGCGAAACACCAGCGACTTCGGCTGATGATTTGACGGAAATTTCTTGAGTAGATTGCACTGAGCCTCCCGAGACTGTGAAAACAGACGAACTTATTGCGTCTGCTGTTGTTAATTAGAACCGTTGAATCTTTCAGGATTCACTGATGTACATTGTTTTTACAAGCGATGTACAGACTGCATAGGCCAAAACGCGAGGGCTAAATGCGGCTTGCAGCAAATTCGACCGATGACAAAATTGGGACTGCGCATGGCCCATCCAACATGCGCACTCGAATGAGGAAAAAACTTATTTAAGCAGATAGACAAATTGATGCAGCCAAAAGAGGAAATTACAAAAAATACTAGATCTAGTATTTTACACGAATTCTGCACTAATTGTAGTGGCCAGAAATCGTGGATGCAATGTCTAACCGATGCTGCGTAGCACTTTTTTCGTGTAACAAAACGCAGAATGCGATTGACTTTTTTAGTCGATTGCAGGGAAGCGCAATGACAGGTTGGTAAGCGCTCGCAGCGAATACTCCGCTAACGCTTGTTGGTATTGAAGCCAGTCAAAAAATGGTCCTGGGTCGGTCTTTCTGCCAGGCGCGATATGTTCGTGCCCGGCCACCGCGCCGAGAGGGTAACGCAACTGCAGGGCATGGGTCAATGTTGTCAGCGCCTGATATTGCACATCGGAAAACGGTTCGAAGTCAGTTCCTTCCAACTCGATTCCGATCGAAAAATCATTGCACCGCTGGCGCCCGTCAAAACACGACACCCCGGCGTGCCAAGCGCGATCGTTGGCGGAAACGAACTGCTTGACGGCACCGTCCCGCAGTATCAGGAAATGAGAGGAAACCCTTAGCGACCGCAATTGCTCAAAGTATGGGTGCGCATCATAGTCAAGACGATTGCCAAATAAGTCGGCAATATAAGAGCCGCCAAACTGCCCCGGCGGTAAACTGATGTTGTGAATCACCAGCAGATCGATCGCGCAACCATCCGGCCGCGCATCGCAATTCGGTGACGCCAGGCGCTCCACTTGGCCCGGCCGGCACCAGCCGTCCGCACCGACCTGAAAATCCAAGGAAGCCGTCAACGGCTCCAATGCTTCCGTTGGCGTCCCATCTTTTGCTTTCTGCACCATCGTCACGACTCGCTAATCCTGCTCATGAATCGACAATCGTTGCATCCGATACCGTAGCTGGCGAAAACTAATGCCGAGCAAGTCGGCTGCCTTGGTCCGGTTGAAATGGGTGCGCGCCAATGCTTGCCGAATGATGTTGCGCTCAATATCGTCCAGATGAGTGGGTAACGAAGACGGCAATTCCGATGCGCTCAGCGCCATCTCGGCGCCGACCACGCCCGGCGTCGCGGCGACAATAGGCACCGTGCTTACTTGAATCTCGTCTCCAAGCTCGGGAAGTATTGGTTTTTCGACAGGCGACAGGCCGGTCACCTTCAAGCCGAGATCGGCAACTTCGATCACGCCGTCGTTGGCAAAGGCCAATGCTCGTTCGAGGATATTCTCCAGTTCCCGCACATTTCCCGGGAATGAATACGTACGCAAGGCTGCCAAGGCCGCTTGCGTCAATACCGCCGGCGCCGCGTGCGAACCGAACGATGACAGACGACCTAAAATCGTCTCGACCAACTGGCCGATATCATCCAGCCGCTCGCGCAAAGGCGGCAATTTCAACTCGATCACATTCAAACGATAGTACAGATCCTGACGAAATCTACCGGATTCCACGCATTCCGCCAGATTCTGGTGGGTCGCGCTGACCAGACGCACGTCCACCACTTCCTCCATCGTTGCGCCGACTTTGCGCACCCGACGCTCTTGAATAGCCCGCAATAATTTGACTTGCATCGGCAACGGCAAGTCAGCGACCTCGTCCAGCATCAGCGTACCGCCATTGGCGGCCTGGAAAAAACCTTCGCGATCTTCCGCCGCACCGGTAAATGCTCCTTTTCGGTAGCCGAAAAATTCGGCCTCCATCAAGGCTTCCGGGATCGCACCGCAATTGACTGCAACGAAAGGTTTGTCTGCGCGCGGGCTGAGCGCATGAATATCTCGCGCTGCCAGTTCCTTGCCGCTGCCCGACTCACCGGTAATCGCCACCGGGGCCATGCTGCGCGCCAATCGCACAATCTGCGCGCGCAACTCTTGCATCGTGGCGGATTGACCGAGCAGGCGCAGAGCATTACCGCTGCGAACCGCTGAACCGGACTGCGGCGCAGAAGTGTCTGCCGGCTTACCGACTCGCAGGGCGGATTGCACCATCAGGCGCAGTTGATCGAGTGCAACCGGCTTCGACAAATAGTCGAATGCACCGGCCTTCAATGCCACGACGGCATTATCAGCGCTGCCATAAGCGGTAATCACCGCAATCGGGATGTTCTTGCCGCTAGCGGTGACTTCGCGCACCAATTCGATTCCGAGCCCATCCGGCAAGCGCATGTCGGTCAGCACAAGTGCGTAGGCGTTTTGTGCCAAATAAGTACGCGCTGAAGCCAATGAGTCGGCGCTATCGACGTCAAGCCCCATTTTAATCAGCGTGATTTCCAGCAGTTCGCGCAGATGAGCTTCGTCATCGACAACCAGGATACGGGGTGAAGTCATGGCAATGGTCTTTTTTTAAACAACACAAATACTTCGAAGCGATTCTTCACTGTGAATCCTGAGCGGCAAATGCAATCACGAAGCGGCCGGTCGCCTCGCCTTGGTTATCGTGGCGGTATTCATAATCCAGCAACGCGCCGTTATTCAAACACAACTCCCGCGCCAGAAAAAGTCCCAATCCGGTGCCCTTGCTGGAGGTTGTATAAAACGGCTCGAACAGGTGCGCGCGCACCTCTGGCGAGATCGGCTCGCCATCGTCCTGCACGTGCAATTCCAGTCGATTGGCCACGTTCGACATGATATGCAAGCGCATGCCGCCCGGACGGCCGCTGGCGTAACGTACTGCATTCGACAACAGATTCGTCACCACCTCACGCAAGTGCAAAGGATCAAACCAGACCCGATGCTGATCGTCAGCGTCAACCTGTAGCTCGACCTTGTCTGGCTCAACCGCATGGGTTTGCTGAAATTCGACGACGATGTCCATCAACAGCGGTGCCAGCAATATCGGCTCTGCCTGTCGCTGCGCCTTGCGCGACAACTTCAGAATATCTTCGATCATGCGGTTCAAGCGCGCCACATTGTCGTTAATAATCGTCAACAAACGCATTTGCGCCACACTTGCAACATCCTCCGACAGCAGCGTCGCAGCATAGGAAATCGACGACAAGGGATTGCGTACTTCGTGGGCGATACTGGCAGTCAATCGCCCCATTGATGCCAACTTTAGCTGCTGCGCCTGATTTTCAATTTCACTGACATCCTGCAAGAAGATGACGGTACGGTATTCATTCGGCTCACGCGCCCTGACCGCCGCAAAACGCAATTTCAAATGCGCCGCCAATTCCCGCCGCCGCCCCCAACTCCAGCCCACCGCGTCCCGATCGACGTCATCAGTGTGTTTGATGGTCACAAAAACCGGCTCGTCAACAATTGCCGAATTCACTCCCGGCAAATTGCGGCTCCCGGCCGCCCACGCAAAAAAGGCATCGGCAATCGGCGCCAGCAAGGCAAAATCGTTCAAATTGTAACGCGGCTCTTCTACCGAAAACGACAGCCCCAGCATATGCTCGGCTGCCGGATTGGACATCATGAGCGAGCCGTCGGGATCGACCACCAACAGACCATCGCCCATATCCGCGATCGCGATCCGGTTGATATCCATTTGCACCCGCAGGTCTTTGCCGCGCTGGGTGGCCAACTCCTCTTGCCTGATCAACTTGTCGGCAAGGCGATTAATGATCACCACCGCAAAAAAGAATACCCCGCCGTATAAGCCTGCACGCAAGGTAGAAGCGTCTGGAATGAATTTCAGGATCTGATACCAGCTTTCCCCCAGCAATATCAACGTCGTAATCGATACGAAAAACAACGCCAGCAACAGCGGCGCCAGAATCGCCGCACCCGCAAGAGGGAAAAGATACAAGATCGCCAACCCGCCGCTGGCGCCGCCCGCATCGATATAAAGTATCGAAACCGCGGTGATATCCATCGCGATTGGCAGCAGGATCTGCAACCTATGATGGCGGCGGAAATATGCCGCCACCACGATGAAAGCGATGGCACATATCAGGTAGAGGACACCGGTTCCCCGCTGCGCGAATAACCCGGAAAACCAGCTGTCGCCTTTGCCATGGACGCTGAAATAGGTCAGCAGCACCATTGCAACAACTACCCGCGTAACATTAAAGGTCTGTAGCGTTCGCCAAAAGGTCTCTGGCTTGTCGTCATTCTGGATGGGCGTGGATATCGTCATGTTTTAATGTCCTGCCTCAAGAATAATTCGCAATCCAATCATCTAATCCCTTATTTAGCTGCCATTTTCAGCCGGCTTTTAACCTTACCCCCGGCGCAAGACCTTGCCCGCCGACCAAACAATCTGGTCACGCATCGCATTGTTGGCCGAACAGGACTTCAAGAAGAATGCAGGCGACGATGTTCGATTCCGCAAAAAACGGTGCCGGAGGAATCAATAACGGCCTCGGATGCCGGGAAGTGAATACCGCAATGCGCACAAGCCACCATTGCTTCGGCCAGCGGCGGTTCGGTTGGCGCTGAAGACGCCGCACGATTGGAAAATGATGGATTGCCTGACGAGGCATGATCGCGGCCGATGTTTCTTGTTAAGCGCTGGAACCAGACGATCACGGCCAACACGATCACGATCAAAATGACAAATTTCATACCAATACCCGATGCAACACAACTTCAAGCACGAAACGACTCCCCACGTATGCCAGGAACAAAATGGCAAAGCCGGTCAAAGTAAAACCAAGCGCGGTCCGACCGCGCCATCCCTGCCATTTGCGACCAGCCAGCAGCAGGCCAAATAGAGCCCATGACAACATGGTGAAGATGGTCTTGTGATCCCATCTAAATGCCTTGCCAAACAGCTCTTCGGAGAACACTACACCCGACAGCACCGTCAGGGTCAGCAAGATGAACCCGAACGCGATTAACCGAAATAACAATTTCTCCATCGTCAACAACGCCGGCAACCGATCTAGCGCAACGCCAAACCAGCCGCCTTTGGCACCGCCCGGCCGCGTATGCAACCGCGATTCCTGCAGCACCATCAGCACCGCATGAAACGCGGCGATGGTCAGCGTGCTGTAAGCAAGGATGGAAATCACGATATGCCATAAGAAGACCGGAGACTTGCCAATCAACGGCACCATATTCCCCGGGAACACGGCAGGCAGCAGCGCGGCCACAGCCGCCATCGGCAACACCAATATCCGCAGACCATCGAGCGGGTAGTTACGATTTTCCAGCCAGTAGGCAGCCACCGAGACCCACAATGTCGCCGACAGCATCATCGAAAACCCTACTCGCAGCTCCTGCGGTCCGACGACATCGGCCCACAACACGCCGCCATGCAGCAGCCACGCGACCGCAACGGAAATCGAAATAGTCTGGCGCCGACTCGATGGCAATATGGCACAAGCTATATAGAGTAGCGCCGCCAGAATGAAAAGATATGTTTGCATCTTGTAAGTTTACAACATGTGGCGCTGCTGCGGCGCGACGTCGACAATGAATACCGCCTCGTTTGCACATCCGGACACAGCCCCGAGATCGGCCGAGCTCGTCAAATCCTGGCGCAGGTTTTTAGAGCCAGGCCCAAGCATGCGGCGAATTTCCTTCGGCATCAGGTAAAATGTCTGATTACATGCGGCGTCGTGATTGCCTTTAGTACAACTTGGAATCACTAGTTTGCATTGACCTATTGCACCTCTTCTGGAAACGCTGTCACCCATGCTCGACAATCTTACCCAACGCCTCGCCAAAGTCGTCAAAACCATGCGCGGCGAAGCGCGCCTTACCGAAACCAACACCGCCGACATGCTACGCGAGGTGCGCCTGGCCTTGCTGGAAGCCGACGTCGCGCTGCCGGCGGTGCGAGAATTTATCGCCAACGTCAAGCAAAAGGCGCTCGGCGAAGAAGTTATTGCCTCGTTGACACCCGGCCAGGCCTTGGTCGGCGTGGTGCAACGTGAGCTGGCGTCGTTGATGGGTGCGGATCTCGGCCCTGAAGCGTCGCAACTGAATTTTGCAACGCAACCGCCGGCAATCATCCTGATGGCCGGCTTGCAAGGTGCCGGCAAAACCACCACCGTCGGCAAACTCGCCAAGTATCTGCGCGAACAAAAGAAGAAAAAAGTGCTGACGGTCTCCGCTGACGTCTATCGACCGGCCGCGATCGGCCAGTTGCAAACCGTGACGGCACAGGTCGGCGCCGATTTTTTCCCGACCCAGCCCACCGACAAGCCGGTCGACATCGCCCTGGCCGCGCTGGATTACGCCAAGCGTCACTATCACGATGTCCTGATCATCGACACCGCAGGCCGCCTTGGCATTGACGAAGCGATGATGCAGGAAATCAGCGCCGTTCACGCCGCCGTGAAGCCGATTGAGACCTTGTTCGTGGTCGACGCGATGCTCGGTCAGGATGCCATTAACACTGCAAAAGCCTTCAACGAAGCACTGCCGCTGACCGGCATCGTATTAACCAAGCTGGACGGCGACGCGCGCGGCGGTGCCGCCCTGTCGGTGCGACACATCACTGGCAAGCCGATCAAATTTGCCGGTGTCGCTGAAAAACTGGACGGTCTCGAAGCCTTCGATCCAACCCGGATGGCGAACCGCATCCTCGGCATGGGCGACATCCTGGCGCTAGTCGAAGAGGCCCAAAAAGGTGTCGATGTCGCCGCGGCCAAAGATCTGGCAGAAAAAATCAAGGGCGGCGGCAAATTCGACCTGAACGATTTCAAGGCGCAACTTGGTCAAATGAAGAAAATGGGCGGCCTGTCCAACTTGATGGACAAATTGCCTGCGCAATTCCAGCAAGCGGCAGGCGGCGCCAACATGGACCAAGCCGAAAAACAAGTGCGCCGGATGGAAGGCATCATCAACTCGATGACCGCGCAAGAACGCGCCAAACCTGATTTGATCAAGGCATCGCGCAAACGCCGCATCGCCACTGGCGCCGGGGTGCAGGTACAGGAAGTCAACCGGATGCTGTCGCAATTCGACCAAATGCAGTCAATGATGAAAAAACTCAAAGGCGGCGGCATGATGAAAATGATGCGCAGCATGAAAGGCATGATGCCTGGCATGCGCTAATTGAAAATGCCTGTCGCAAGCTCCGGCGACAGCTCTCCAGAAAGTCTTGCAAGTCATTGACTTGCAAGACTTTCCGGCCAGTGCAGCAACATCAATCCTGCGCGCACCGCGGATCGGCGCCAATCCCGCATCTCCTATAGCAACATCGCACTATTTAGTTCCGTATCAAATCCCGCATAAACTGACAAAAAACACTTGCATCGTCGGGAAAACCGCACCACTATTAGCGATGCGTGATTGACGCATTTTCTATTATTCCGTAAAGGAGGCTCAAAGATGGCCACAGTCAAAAAACCAGCAGCGACCAAAGCAGCTCCGGTCAAAGCAGCAGCTAAACCTGCCGTAAAAAAAGCCGCCCCAGTCAAAGCTGAAGCAGCACCAAAAACAGCGCGCAAACCTAACGCAGCGTTCATGAAACCATTGACCCCATCTGCGGTTCTGGCTGCCGTGGTCGGCGCAGCTCCGTTGCCACGCACTGAAGTCACCAAGAAGGTCTGGGAATACATCAAGAAGCACGAGCTGCAAAACCCAGAGAACAAGCGCAATATCGACGCAGATGAAAAATTGAAAGCTGTCTTTGGCGGCAAAAAACAAGTATCGATGTTTGAAATGACCAAACTCATTTCTGATCACTTGAAATAATGCTTGGGGCTTAGCTGCTCAACAGCGCTCTGAGTGCCAAACAAAAACGCCCGCATCGCGCGGGCGTTTTTGTTTTTATCGCATTGGATCGTCGATCCCAGTGCAGCATCCAGATATCACTTTGGCGGCCGTACTGTTATTGGGTAGAAGAAGCAGCATGAATTGGCGTTTCATCTGCGTACTCCCAATGCTTCCATGCGGCCAATACCGCATTCGGATATTCAGGGCGTCCGCGACTGCCGTTATATCGGCCCAGGGTCAGGTAAAGATTGCCTTTTTCCATATCCAGATACATGCGCAAAATCGAACACCCGTAGCGCAAATTGGTCTGCATATTGAATAATTTGCTGCGATCGGCATCGCCAATCACGCGGGTCCAGAATGGCATTACCTGCATGTAGCCATGGGCGCTGACGCTCGACAAGGCGTATTTACGAAATGCCGATTCCACCTGGATCAAGCCGAGCACCATTGCTGGATCAAGGCCGGCGCGCTTCGATTCATACCAGGTGGTTTCCAGGAATTCGATGCGCATCTGAGCATCGGGCAATTTCTTTTTCAGACGCTCGGACATCTCGCCCAGCCAGTACAAATACTTGATGCGTTGATCGATGTCGGAGAATTGCGGCTTCGGCGGACGAGCGTCATGGATCGCACGCGACAATGCCAAACGTACCGAATCCGCCAGCTCCTCTTCCTTCTGGTTGCCGGCATACGCCGAACCACCGGCCAGCAACAGTACTAACAGCAAGCAAAATCGGACCGTCTGACGCAATCGAAACTCCTCAAGATCAAGTTATTCATTTTTTGAGGAGTATACAAAAAAACAGGCGGATTGCCGCCTTGTTTTTCTCAAGATGCCAAGCGGGCCTTGATAAACGTCGCCATTTCAGCCAGCGGCACGGTGGTCGCTTCTGTATCGCGTCGTCCTTGGTATTCAAGCTGACCTTCTTTCAAACCGCGGTCGCCGATCACGATGCGATGCGGCACGCCGATCAACTCCCAGTCGGCGAACATCGCGCCCGGGCGCTCGCCCCGGTCATCCAGAATCACATCCACTCCGGCCGCCAGTAGTGCATCGTACAACTTGTCGGTCTCGGCTTTGACGGCCTCGCTGCGGTCGTATCCCATTGGGCACAGGACCACTTCAAACGGGGCAATCGAAGTCGGCCAGATAATGCCCTTGTCATCGAAATTCTGCTCAATTGCTGCGCCCAGAATCCGCGTAATGCCGATCCCGTAGCATCCCATTTGCAGCAACTGCGGCTTACCGTTCTCATCCAGAAAGGTCGCGTTCATCGCTTCCGAATATGCGGTGCCGAGCTGGAACACGTGACCAACTTCGATCCCGCGCTGGATCGCCAACACGCCCTTGCCGTCTGGCGATGGATCGCCCTCGACCACGTTGCGTATGTCTGCCACCAGAGGCTCCGGCACATCGCGGCCCCAGTTGACGCCGGTATAGTGAAAATCAAGTTCGTTGGCGCCGCATACAAAATCATGCATGTTGGCGACAGTGGCGTCGACTACCACTTTGACCGGCTTCTTGGGATTGACCGGCCCCAGATAGCCAGGCAGCGTACCGAACCACTCGACGATCTCTTGTTCTGTCGCGAAGCGATAACCAGCCAGGCCAGGTACTTTGCTGACCTTGATTTCATTCAGCTCATGATCGCCACGCAACATCAGCAGCCAGACGTCCTTGCTGGCAGCTTCGGTATCGCTGCCCTCTTTCTCGACGGTCAGCACAATCGACTTGACGGTTTGCGTCAACGGCAGCTGCAGGAACTCTGCAACCGCTTCGCATTTTGCTTTGCCCGGCGTCGCGGTCTTGGTCAGCGCCTGAGTTGCAGCACCACGCGCGGCGCTCAATGGCAAAGCCTCCGCGGCTTCCATATTCGCTGCGTAATCCGAACTTGGGCAATACACGATCGCATCTTCGCCGGTGGCAGCGATGACGTGAAATTCATGCGATCCGGTCCCGCCGATGGCACCATTGTCGGCCGCCACCGGACGGAATTGCAGGCCAAAGCGATTGAAGATACGGATGTACGCGTCGTACATGATCTGATAAGACTGTTTCAGCCCGTCCAGATCGCGGTCGAAAGAATACGCATCCTTCATCGTGAATTCGCGGCCGCGCATCAAGCCAAAGCGTGGCCGGCGCTCGTCGCGGAATTTGGTTTGGATATGATAAAAATTCACCGGCAGCTTGCGATAGGAGCGCAACTCACCGCGGGCGATGTCGGTAATCACCTCCTCCGACGTCGGCTGAATGATGAAGTCGCGACCATGACGATCCTTGACCCGCATCAGTTCGGCACCGTACTTTTGCCAGCGTCCGGTTTCTTGCCACAGCTCCGCCGGCTGCACCACAGGCATCAGCAATTCCACCGCGCCCGAACGGTTCATCTCTTCGCGCACGATATTCTCGACTTTGCGGATCACGCGCAGGCCCATCGGCATGTAGGTATAAATACCTGAACCGAGTCGCTTGATCATGCCAGCTCGCATCATCAGTTTATGGCTGACGATTTCGGCGTCAGCTGGAGCTTCTTTAAGGGTAGAGACAAAAAAACGGGAGGCGCGCATAACGATGAATTCTTTTTAAAAAGAGAGAGTTATAATCAACTCAATTTTAAAGGATTAGCTGGCTGATGCGCCTACTCTTTGCACAATTGATTGATGTCCTTACCGGTATTGGTACTGGCTGAGACAGGTCGCGCGCTGATATGGCGCGTATCCGTATTGGCATGAGGATCGCCTGGCCGCAGAAAGTTTTGAGGTAACAACATGCTTGACCGTGAAGGCTTTCGCCCGAACGTCGGCATTATCTTGCTCAACCCCCAGAATGAAGTCTGGTGGGGCAAGCGCGTGCGCGAACACTCGTGGCAATTTCCACAAGGCGGTATCAAGTACGGTGAAACGCCGGAGCAGGCGATGTTTCGCGAACTCGAGGAAGAAATCGGGTTAAAAGCGGAGCATGTCAAGATCATCGGCCGTACCCGTGACTGGTTGCGCTATGAGGTGCCGGACCATTTCATTAAACGCGATGTACGCGGGCACTATCGCGGCCAAAAACAAATCTGGTTTTTACTACGCATGGTCGGACGCGATTGCGATGTCAATTTACGTCTTACCGAGCACCCCGAATTCGACGCATGGCGTTGGCACAATTACTGGGTGCCGCTGGACGTGGTGATCGAATTCAAGCGCGACGTCTACCAGCGGGCATTGCAAGAATTATCACGCTTCTTGACGCGCCCAATGCAAAGCACAACGCATCATGCCCGCCATCTACGTACAGGCCACGGGCCGCGTACGTCTGATCAACCAGCCGCGGCCGACACCGATAAAAAGTGAGCTTTTCAATGTTTTTTGCCCCTGCCTCACCCTCGCCCCCCAGAAAAACTGCGCTGCCGCCAATGAAACTGTCGCAACTGTTTACCGCCGGCCTCCTGTTACTGGCAATCAATGTCCCCGCCCATGCCGGCATTTTCGACGAAGATTTTGACGATGACGGGAAGTCATGGCAAGAAATCAAAAAAGATTTGCCGCCAGCGCCACAAGCGGCAAACCTGGTCCAGTTCTATGTCGGCCCGACAGCTAGCATGACTTTCACAATTGACGTCAATTCAATCTCCTCCGACACCGATGGCGTAGTGCGTTATACGCTGGTCAGCAAAAGTCAGGCCGGGGCAGAAAATATCAGCTACGAAGGCATTCGTTGCCAAACTTACGAAAAGAAGCTGTACGCATTTGGTCAAAAAGATGGCAGTTGGTCGCGTGCGCGCCTGAGTAACTGGCAGCCAATTACCGAGCTGGTGGCCAATCGCCAGCATGCGGCATTGGCAAAAGACTATCTTTGCCACGATGGCATGGCAGCGGGCAAGGTAGAAGAAATGCGAGCCAGAATTCGTGAAAATCGCCCCATCAAGCCGGGTAGCTAAGACGATATCCTCGAACGACATTCTGAATTTCAGGTGTCGTTCGGCATGGCTTTAGAGCAGAACCATATTATCCCGGTGAATCAACTCCGATTCCTCGACAAAGCCTAGAATTGCCTGAATTTCAGCAGATGGACGTCGCATGATGCGACGCGCTTCGGAGCTGGTGTAATTGCTGATGCCACGTGCAATTGCCCGCCCATCCACATCGGTACAGGTAATGACGTCGCCCCGGCCAAACTCCCCGGATACCGCAGTGACACCGATCGGCAGTAAGGATTTGCCCTCATTGGTCAGCTTTTGCACTGCACCGGAATCCAGCATTACCTTGCCAGCTGTTTTCAGATGATCGGCCATCCATTGCTTGCGGGCAGTAAGTTGCGCGGTTTGCGCGTTCAATTGGGTGCCGATTGCTTCGCCTGCGGCGAGCCGGGTCAAGACACCATCCTCTCGACCCCAGGCAATCACGGTATGAGCGCCCGAGGTAGCGGCACGCTTGGCCGCCAAAATCTTGGTAAGCATGCCGCCGCGACCGATACTGGTGCCGGCATCTCCCGCCATGACTTCCAATGCGGGGTCGCCAGCTTGCGCCACATGGACCAACTCGGCGTTGGGGTCCTTACGCGGATCGGCAGTGAATAAGCCCTTTTGATCTGTCAGGATAATCAGCGCGTCGCCTTCAATCAAATTGGCGACCAACGCACCCAATGTATCGTTATCACCGAATTTGATTTCATCGGTGACCACGGTATCGTTTTCATTGATTATCGGTATCACGCCAAAGCGTAGCAACGTAAACAAGGTCGAACGGGCGTTCAGATAACGCTCACGGTCAGCCAAGTCAGCATGCGTCAGCAATACCTGCGCAGTGCGCAAGTCGTGTGCGCGAAAACTGCTTTCGTAAATCTGGGCAAGCCCCATCTGACCGACGGCGGCGCAAGCCTGCAATTCATCAATACTGGTTGGGCGCTTGTCGAACCCAAGTCGTTGCATGCCCTCGGCAACCGCGCCAGAACTCACCAGCACCACCTCTTTGCCCATCGCACGCAACGCGGCGATCTGCGTTGCCCATTTGGCAATCGCAACCGTATCGAGCCCTTTGCCGTCATTGGTGACTAGCGAAGAACCCACTTTGACGATGAGACGCCGGGCTTTTTGAATGACCGAATTCATATTTTCATCAGTAGCTGCCACCGCCGCAGAAACTATTCAACAGATGTCGCCGGGCGAGAAATAAAAACCGATGCAAGCGGCGTTCCCCGCCAACGGCATCGGTCGATATGTGCTTCGTTAATCCAGGATCTTGAAGCGCGGATCGTCGGGATCAATCGACAAAATGGATTGTGCTTCTGCCACCATATGCGTCTCTTCCGAACGATGTTCCTGCTGGCGCTTTTCGGCCAGATAACCGTAAATCTCAGTCACCAGTTCGGGACAGCCATCATGGTTCAGTGCGGAAATCTCAAACACCGGGCCTTTCCAGCCAAAGCGCTTAATGAAATCCTTGACGCGCTTGACGCGCTCAGCTTCAGGAATCACGTCAATTTTATTCAAAACCAGCCAGCGCGGCTTATCGAACAGCGACTGATCGTATTTCTTCAGTTCCTTGACGATGGCCTTGGCTTCCTTGACCGGATCGACAGTGTCCTCAAATGGCGCCAAATCGACGATGTGTAGCAGCAGACCGGTACGCTGCAAGTGCTTAAGGAACTGGATACCGAGACCAGCACCCTCCGCCGCTCCTTCGATCAGGCCGGGAATATCGGCGATCACGAAGCTCTTTTCATGACTGACCCGCACCACGCCCAGGTTTGGATGCAATGTGGTAAACGGGTAATCGGCGATTTTCGGACGCGCGTTGGAAACCGCAGTGATAAAGGTCGACTTGCCGGCATTTGGCTGTCCCAGCAGACCGACATCGGCCAGCACCTTGAGCTCCAGTCGCAATTCGCGGCGCTCGCCTTCCTTGCCATCGCTCTTTTGGCGCGGCGCACGGTTGGTCGAGGATTTAAAATGGATGTTGCCCCAGCCGCCTTCACCGCCTTTGGCCAGCAACACTTCCTGACCGTGATCGGTCAGGTCGGCGATTGCCTCGCCAGTATTGACATCCACGATCAGCGTGCCAACCGGCATCCGCAGCTTGATATCGTCGGCGCCCTTGCCATAGCAATCCGAGCCGCGACCATTTTCGCCGCGACCGGCTCTGTGCATCTTGGAAAAACGATAATCGACCAGCGTGTTGATGTTGCGGTCGGCGACTGCCCAAATGCTGCCGCCTACGCCGCCATCACCACCGTCCGGGCCGCCGAACGGGCGGAATTTTTCACGACAAAAACTCGCAACCCCATTGCCGCCATCGCCGGCAATGACTTCGATTTTTGCTTCATCTATAAACTTCATTCGAAGGTCCTAATGAGGTTGGAGGTTAAATTCTGATTTGACAACTAAATTACCTACTATACCGACTCTCTTTTTAAGGCCGGAAAAATAAAAAGGCTCTACCTGCGGCAGAGCCTTTTACAGCAAGGCTTGCGCCTTACGTCGAAGCTAAAAGTAAAACTTACGCTGCTACGACGGTGACGTATTGACGCTGTTCAGCGCCTTTGGTCACGAATTGTACTTTGCCGTTAATCAGTGCGAACAGGGTGTGATCCTTGCCCATGCCGACATTTTCGCCTGGATGCGTCTTGGTGCCGCGTTGACGAACAATGATGCCGCCAGCGTTGATCGCCTGGCCACCGTAGACCTTGACGCCGAGTCGTTTCGACTCTGAATCACGGCCGTTGCGCGTAGTGCCGCCGCCTTTTTTATGTGCCATTTAAGACTCCTGGTAACTGGTTAGGTCTATCGACGCTATTAATTGTTGAAATTAAGCGTTGATCGAAACGATTTGAACTTCGGTGTAATTTTGGCGATGGCCTTGATGCTTCTGGTAATGCTTACGACGACGCATCTTGAAAATCTTGACCTTATCGTGACGACCTTGCGCCAATACCTTAACCGACACCGTAGCACCTTCGACCAGCGGTGCACCAAACTTAATGGTGTCACCAGCGCCAACTGCGAGCACTTGATCAATAGTGAGTTCGGTGCCAATGTCTGCAGGTATCTGTTCTATTTTAAGTTTTTCGCCGGCAACAACTTTATATTGTTTGCCACCGGTTTTTATGACCGCGTACATATGAAACCTCATCGAAATGATTGAAGACTATTAGAATTTTTTCTTCCCCATATCACCATAAAGTGCTGGGCGGAATCGGGAGAACCTGGGATTGTACATGCGTCGGACACTTTAGTCAAAACTCTTGACAAGCGCAAAATTTACCACACTTCCCCCAAGCAATACCTCGCACCTGCCGGCGGCCGCGGACGCCGCAGCAGCGCGACGGTCTTTTTCAACTATATAATGGCCGCATTCTGAACTTTTAAAGGTATTGCCATGAGCGATGTACAAGCGTGGATCAAGGAAACCGTGACCAACAACCCAGTGGTTTTGTTCATGAAAGGTACTGCGCAATTTCCACAATGCGGTTTTTCCGGCCGTGCTATTCAGCTGCTGAAAACCAGCGGTGTCGACAACATTGTTACCGTCAATGTGCTGGAAGACCCGGCCGTGCGTCAGGGCATCAAGGATTACTCGAACTGGCCAACCATCCCGCAGTTATATGTCAAAGGCGAATTCATCGGCGGCTCCGACATCATGAACGAGATGTTTGAATCCGGTGAACTGCAAGCTTTGCTGAAAGCCTGAGACCGCACGTGGTCGCACCCAGCCGCCATCCCGACGCCCCGCAGCTGCCGCGCCGCCTGATCATTGGCATCACCGGCGCTACCGGTGCGATTTATGGCGTGCGGCTGTTGCAACTGCTGCGCGAGATGCCCGGCATCGAAACGCATCTATTGATTTCCGATGCCGGGGTGCTGAACCTGCATCAGGAACTGGACATGCGACGCAAGCAGGTCGAGACGCTGGCGCATGTCGTACACAACGTGCGCGACGTCGGCGCGGCGATCGCCAGCGGTTCATTCCAGTCGGACGGCATGATCATCGCGCCATGCTCGATGAAAACCCTGGCGTCGGTGGCCAACGGCTTATCCGACAATCTGATCGCGCGCGCTGCCGATGTAGTCCTCAAAGAACGGCGGCGGCTGGTATTGATGGTGCGTGAAACGCCGTTCAATCTTGCGCATCTGCGCAATATGACCAGCGTTACCGAGATGGGCGGAATTATTTTCCCGCCGCTGCCCGGCTTCTACCATCGGCCGCAAAACATTAGCGAGATGATCGATCACACACTAGGCCGGGTGCTGGATCTGTTTGCGTTCCAGCATGCGCTAACACCGCGCTGGGCCGGCCTGAAGGCCGATCAGTCTTGATCGGCACCTCATTCCACTATAAAAATTAGCGGCCGCTACGTCCGGCCAACCACGCCGCCCGCATAGTCACCGCGGCAGCCGGTTTTTCCTCGGCATTGAAACCCAGCTGAGGGGCCGTATCGGCCAGCAATTTAACGCTGAAGGTCATCAACTCGTCGCGCCGGAACGCATGCACGGCGACACTGTCACCGACCCGATACCGCGCCAGAACCGATTCCAGATTGTTCGTCACGCGAATCCCATCAAGCGCCACCAACACATCGCCGGCAGACAGCCCGGCACGATGCGCAGCCCCACCTTCATACACGTTAGCCAATTTGCAGTCGTTGCCGCTAGTTGCGGTGCGCGCACCAAGCGCAGGCTTGCCCGCCTTGCGTCGGTCATTCAGCACGATACCGGTCGGCGCCAGCAATTTCGCCAATGGCAAATCATCGGTAGCGCGTACATAGCGGTCAAAGAATCGTTTCAGCTTGAGGCCGGTAACGGCATCGAACAAGGCCTCCACTGCGGCCTCGGTGACGCCGCGTCCGCTCTGCGCATTGTCGGCATAAAAGTCGCGGCCATATTTTTGCCATAGCGCGCGCATCACATCGTCCAGCGATTTGCGGCCCTTGGTTTCGGCACGAATGGTCAGATCCAGCGCCAACGCCACCAGCGACCCTTTGGTGTAATAGCTGACGATCGCATTCGGCGAATTTTCATCCTGGCGATAATATTTGACCCAGGCATCGAAGCTGGATTCGGCCACGCTTTGCTTGTGACGGCCGCTGCCGAGCAATACGCCATTAATCGTTTTCTCGACCAATTTGAAATATGCCGCTTGATCAATCAAGCCGCTGCGCAACAGCATCAGATCGTCGTAATAGCTGGTGAAGCCTTCGAACAGCCACAATAGCGGCGTGTAGTTTTCGACCTGCAAATCATATGGCGCGAAGGTCGCCGGCTTGATGCGCTTGACGTTCCAGGTATGAAAATATTCATGGCTGCAAAGGCCGAGGAAGGTGCGATAGCCATCGCTCATTTCCGGCTGCCCTTTCACCGGCAGATCGGCGCGCGCGCAAATCAACGCGGTCGAGGCGCGGTGCTCCAACCCGCCATAGCCGTCGCCGACCGCCAGCGTCAGAAATACATAGCGCTGCATCGGCGCACGCTTGGCGAACTTGCTGCCGGCCGGCTCGAAAAATGCAATCTGCGTTTCGCAAATCTTTTTCAGGTCGGCGCTCAAGCGCGGCAAATCCAGATTCGGCACGTTGCCGGTAATAGCGATCTCGTGCGGCACGCCATGCGCCTTGAAACTGGCCAGCTGGAAGGTGCCCATTTCGACCGGGTGATCGATCAGCTCGTCATAATTGGCCGCGACATAAGTGCCGAAGGCGCCGCGCTTGGCTTTCAAGGTCGGCAATGCCGTGGCGATCCGCCAGCCCTCATACGCGTCACCTTGCGGGCGCTGGATATCAACTTCGTGCGGCGCATTTTCCTGCCCCACTACGCGCAAAAACACACTGGTGCCATTGAAGAAGCCATGCGTCTGATCCAGATGCGCAGCGCGTACCGACAGATCCCACGCGTAGACCTGATAATGCAGCGTCAGCGGCCCGTCGCATGGTGCGGCCTGCCAGGAGTGCTTGTCGATTTTCTTCAGGGCGATTTTTCTGCCGTTCGATTCCGCGCGGATTTGCACAATATTGCGGGCGAACTCACGCATCATGTAACTGCCGGGGATCCAGGCCGGCAGCGCCACGATCTGTCCTACCGCAGCGGGTTCCGCCACGGTCAACGTGACAGCAAACAGGTGGGCGGCTGGATCCGCCGCGATGATGCTGTAAGACAGGCTGGCGCGGGCCGGCTTGACGACTACATTAGAAACGTTTTTCTTCATACTATCCTCGAACATTACCGGCAATCACAGTCAGCATCAGCGCGGCCACCGCCACACAGGTCAACCTGAAGCGCAACTCAATAAACCAGGCAGGCAAGCCGTACCATGGGAACAATCGCTTATCGAACTGATAAGCAGCAATAAAACCAAGCATCAACAAGGCAAACCCGAAGCCGCCAAACATGGTCGAAGACCAGGCAATAATGGTGGGTGCGATCCCCCAGATCAGCGCCTTCTTGGTGTGATCGGCAGACAGATCGGCACGCAACACGACCGCCCCCCAATGAATCCCGCCCAGGAACGACAGTGCCGCTATGCCATAGGCCAACTGGCCGCGAATAAAATCACCCAGCCAGGCGGTACTGACCAGCCAACAAGCCAAAGTCAGCAGCACGAACGGAATCAAGCCGGCATAGCCGAGCAAATGAATAAGACGTTTGTTTAGGAAATGTGGGTTCATCGGCAGGAAATAATATGCGCCCGGTGGCAACCCCAGCGGCGCCATCATGTTGCGCAAAAAAGCGATAGTGTAGCGGGATTGGAACAATCAAGCCTGCTTAGGAGCGCAATATATCGGCGGCTGTGTCGATATCTTGATGAATACCAGGATCCGGCACCGCCACCTCGCGCACTAGGCACGAGCGCAGCAAGCTGCGCGCCCCCTGGTCGCCCTGCAATTGCAGTAATTGCGGCAAATGCTGGCGGCTGAATGCGACCGGATTCCCGCGCCGCCCGCCGTACATTGGCACAGCAATGTCGGCGCCCTGCCGCAAGGCTGTCACCAGCGCCTGAACGGTGGCGGTTTGCACGTATGGCATATCGCCCAGCGCTATCACCCAGCCTGATGCGGTTTCTGTCTGTTGCAAGGCGCATACCAACGATGCCGCCATGCCGTCGTCCGCATTGTCACACTGGATCTGATCGTAGCCGGCGACTTGCGCCGCCAGCTCAGGCGCATCGGGCCGCAACACCACGCATATCGGCACTGCGGCTGCGAGATTGCCGGCCGCTCTCGCCAATACAGTCAGGCCACCGACATCATGCGGCAACTGCTGCAGCAGTTTGCTGCGAGCGCCGCTTGGATCGAAGCGACGACCGCGACCGGCTGCAAGCAGCACTCCGACTATTTGGCCTGCGTATTGTTTACTCATGGGGGAGGACTCGGCCGGTCGCCGGGAAAATAAGAGCGTCAGCTTAACGAGCTGGCAACGTCCTTGATCGCCGCCCGTATTCGCTGATAAGTACCGCAACGGCAAATGTTGCCGCTCATCGCCGCGTCGATATCGGCATCGGAAGGATGGCGCTTGGTTTTCAGCAGCGCGGTCGCGCTCATCACCTGACCGCTCTGACAATAGCCGCATTGCGGAACATCGTGGCGGATCCAGGCATCCTGCACTTGTTTGCCGATTGCATCGGCCTCGATCGCCTCGATTGTGGTCAGCGCCTGCCCCACCGCGACGGATACCGGCGTCACGCAGGAACGAATCGGCTCGCCATTCAAATGCACCGTGCACGCACCGCACAGCGCCACGCCACAACCGAATTTGGTGCCGGTCATTTGCAGCTGATCGCGCAAAGCCCACAGTATGGGCGTGGCTGGATCCAGTTCCAGATTGACATCGTGCCCATTAATATTGAGTGTGATCATGCTGGGGCCTGGAGCGGTTTAAGGAAGGTCAAAGTCGCAAATTGAGCGACTAGTGGACTGTAACAGTGGATTCGGGAGTGAAAGGCGCGTACCCGGCGTGCAGGGCAAGACGCACAGCACAGCGATAGTGGGCTATCGCGAGCATTTGCAACGCCGCCATGCGCGCCGGGTACGCGCCTTTCACTATCGAATCCATTGTTACAGTCCACTAGGTTATTGCAAGGAGGTGAATTTGGCCTCAAGCGTTTTGGCATCGACCCAACCCGGAGTGCGGGTGCCATCGGTGAAGATGATGGTCGGGGTACCGGTCACATTCAAGCGTCGGCCAAGCGCCATGACTTTTTCATTGGGCGATAGGCAGGCCGCAGGTGCTGCGGCAGGAGCCTTGCCATCCACCATCAGATCGGTCCAGGCTTTATTGCTATCGGCGCTACACCAGACGTTCCTGGATTTGACAGCCGAGTCTTCCGCCAAGATGTTGTACATGAAGGTATACACAGTGACGTTGTCGACTTCTTGCAAAGTCGTCTTATGGAGGCGCTTGCAATAGCCGCAATTGGGGTCTTCAAACACCGCAATCACGCGCTGGCCATTGCCTTTGACCTTCTTCACCGCCAAATCAAGCGGCAAATCGGAAAATTTGACTTTATTCAACGCGTCAATACGTTCCCGGGTGAAGTCGCGGCTGCTCTGGGCATCCATGATGCGGCCGATGAACACATACTTGGCACTGGCATCGGTGTAGAAAATATCGTTCCCGACGCGCACCTCGAACAGACCGGAATAGGGGGTCTTGGTCACCGCATCCACTTTGACGCCGTCGCCCAGTTGCGGCTCAATCTTCTTCTTTACTGCGGTTTCCTGCGGAGTTTCAGCGCCGGCAACCGTCAGCCATAGCCCAAACAGCATCGCCAGCATTATTTTTACTTTTTTCATCATTTTTCCCAGTTAATCTTTTTCCAGTGTGCGACCCAACGCATGGGTCATCAAGCGCCTCTTTAGGACCGGCAATTTGTCGAGCAAGTTCAACCCGACATTACGCACCATGCGCAACGGCTCGAAATCAACAGCAAATAGACGTTCCAGCCCATCCGTTGTCATTTGCATTAACAATGTTTCTTCTTTGCGCAAGCGCGCGTAACGCGCCAACACGCCGGCATCGCCGCAATCTCTATGCGTGCCGCGCTCGGCCAGCACCTTGATCAGCGCGGCCACATCAGCAAACCCCAGATTCATGCCTTGCCCTGCCAGTGGATGCACAACATGCGCAGCATCGCCGATCAATGCCACACTCGGCGCAACCAGCGCATGCGTGCGCAGCAACGATAACGGAAATGCCTGCGCGGCTTCCGGCTGCAGCGGGTGCAATTGGCCCAACTTATCTCCAACCAATGTCGACAGGCGCGCGGCCAGCTGCGACAACGGCTCATCTAATAGTGTCTGTGCCAGCGCATCCGGCGCCGACCAGACCAAGGACACACGCTTGCCGGGCAACGGCAGCAATGCGACGATCCCCTCGGTTTCGGTGAACCATTGATAGGCAACGCCGTGATGCAGCCGCTCGCATTCAAAATTGGCGACCACTGCACGCTGTTTATAAGAGCGGTAGTCAATCCCGATCTCACACTGACTGCGAACCCACGATTGCGCACCATCCGCGCCAATAATTAAAGCAGCGCCAAAGGTCTCGCCAGACTCCAGCTGCAATGACGCGCCGGCAGCGTCGACCTGCATTGTTTTTGCACGGCCGCTGACCACCCGCACATTCGATGCAAATCTCAGTGCCGCGTCCAGTGCCTGGTTGAGATTCCGGTCTTCGACGATCCAGGCCAAGGCCTCAACCCGCGCGCTATAAGCATCGAACATCAGATTGCCGGCGGCATCGGCAGTCCCGCCCTTCACGGTCATGCCTTCGACGGCCGCGATCCGCGCACTATCCAGTGCATCCCACACTTTGACCGTAGCCAGCAGATTACGCGCCACATGATTGAGCGCATACACGCGGGTATCCCAGGCATCCGACATGGCGAGCGGGGCCGGACCGGGCGCCGCGCCCAACAATGTCACCCGCAGTCCGATCTGCGCCAAACCAAGTGCCGCGACTTTTCCGATGGCGCCATTTCCGACGATACAAATATCGCTCTGATGTTTAGTCATCGATACCCCGTCAGCGCCCTTTGAAATTGATCCGATATCGTTCATGGCGACATTATAGCGATTGCAGTTCAAAGAATTTTAAAGAAGTTGCGTCAAAGGGGTTTGCGAATCGAAAATGTCTTGCTATAATTCCGCTCCTTGGCCTGGTAGCTCAGTCGGTAGAGCAGAGGATTGAAAATCCTTGTGTCGGTGGTTCGATTCCGCCCCGGGCCACCAAGAATCAAAAGGGCTTAGCTTCGGCTAAGCCCTTTTTTCGTTTGTGGCTGCAATTTATTACAGCTGCGCGCCCGATCATCAGAATAGCGCTCTCTAGTTTTTGCGATCGTGCCGGTATTTGGTAAGATCCACGGTTAAGGCATATTTTGGGTCGTATTTGACGAATCAATTGCGACCCCAACGTCCTATACTCGATCCATCGATCGCCTTCAACCGCTGTCTGACCTGCCTATTCACGACGCTGTTTTATGCTCAAAAACAAACTTCGCAACCCGATTGAAATAAAAATAGCAACTGTGGTCGCCGTTTCAGCCATTCTGCATGAATCCGATCCGGCGGCACTAGAAGCGGCCTTGCAGGAAATGACTGGCGGTGTCGCCGATTTCTTCGACAATGAATTTGCAGTCATCGATGTTGGCGCATTGGAGCCGGAACAGCGCAACATCGACTGGCTCAAACTGATGGCTCTGCTCAAGAAATTCCATCTGAATGCGGTTGCGGTGCGCAATGCGCCGACCGAGATGCAAGCCGATATCGTTGCCAGCGGCTTGAGCATCGAGCATGTCGGCGCGCCACGCCAGGAAACGGCCCAGCCGGCTCCGGCAACTCCGACAGCTCCCGCCGCCGCTGTCGCAGCCGCACCAACAGCCGCTGCCGGGAGCATGATCATCGACACGCCAATACGTGCCGGACAACGGATTTATGCGCGCGGCAGCGATCTCATCATCACCGCGATGGTCAACAACGGCGCCGAAATCATCGCCGACGGCAGCATCCATGTTTATGCTCCATTGCGCGGACGCGCGCTGGCCGGTGCCAGCGGCGATACGTCGGCACGCATTTTCGCCGCCAGCATGGAGCCGGAACTGGTATCGATCGCCGGTGTCTATCGCACCTTTGAAAACGGTTTTCCGCAGGAGCAGAAAGGTCGCCCGGCACAAATCCGCCTGAGCGGCGACCGGATTGACGTACTATCGCTCAACCCTGCATCCCGGTCTTAATCGAACTTAATATCTAGAATTTCCAACAAGGAGCTCTTCGTGGCAAAAATCATCGTTGTTACGTCTGGCAAGGGCGGCGTCGGCAAGACCACCTCCAGTGCCAGTTTTGCATCGGGCCTGGCCATGCGCGGCCACAAGACCGCAGTGCTCGACTTCGATGTCGGTTTGCGTAATCTCGATCTGATCATGGGCTGCGAGCGGCGCGTGGTATACGATTTGATCAATGTCGTGAACCAGGAAGCAACGCTGAACCAGGCGCTGATCAAAGACAAGCATTGCGACAATCTGTTCATTCTGCCGGCCTCGCAAACGCGCGACAAAGATGCATTGACTGAAGAAGGCGTTGAGAGAGTTCTCAACGACCTGAAGAGCATGGATTTTGAATACATCATTTGCGATTCACCGGCGGGCATCGAACGCGGCGCAGTGATGGCATTGACGTTTGCCGACGAAGCGATCGTCGTCACCAATCCGGAGGTATCTTCGGTGCGCGATTCGGATCGCATCCTCGGCATTATCCAGGCAAAGTCGCGGCGCGCCCAGAATGGCGGCGACCCGGTCAAGGAACATTTATTGATCACCCGCTACTCGCCGAAAAGAGTCGATGCCGGTGAAATGCTGTCGCACGGCGACGTCCAGGATATCCTGCGGATCCCGCTGATCGGCATCATTCCCGAGTCCGAATCCGTCTTGCACGCATCCAATCAAGGCAATCCGGCGATCCACATCAAGGGCAGCGATGTGGCGCTGGCCTATGAAGATGTGGTGTCGCGTTTCCTGGGCGAGGATGTCACGCTACGCTTTACCTCTTACGAAAAGCCTGGCTTCCTGTCCCGTATTTTTGGAGGAAAATAATATGGCCCTGCTCTCGTTCTTATTTAACAGCAAGCCGAAAACCGCCTCCGCCGCCAAGGAGCGCCTGCAAATCATCATCGCCCGTGAGCGCAATGGTCGCCAGGGGCATGATTTCCTGCCCGCGCTGCACAAGGAATTGATTCAGGTTATTTCGAAATACACCAAGGTGAATGCCGACGACATCACGATTTCCCTGGATCGCCAGGGAAATCTTGAAGTACTGGACGTCAACGTGGTGTTGCCTGATGCCGAAGTCGGCGTTTAAAAAACCACGCGAAACCAAGCTGAACCAGATGGAACGAAGCGCATTCCAGTGCGACGTTCCAGCGTTTAATCGACGCCAGCAACACCCGCCCCCCCCCCCCGCCGCCTGAAGAACTTGCTTCAAAAATGAAGGGTACCTCGAAAACCGTAGCGAGCAGCCCAAGGTCGAGGCGACGAAGTTGCAACACCTGCAGCTGTACGGAGGTACAGCGAGCATCACAGCCTCGAGATTGGGCTGCGCAGTAGGTTTTTCGAGGTGCCCTAAAGTTCTGTCGATCCCGCTATACACTACAGGGCGGCGACCACGTATTTTTCCCAGCTCACTGACAGCGCCAGGCAAAACTTGCCCGGAACATCGTAGAATCGTCTCCCCCGCAAATCCGCTTGTTTTCTCGAAATCGGTGTCGGCAGTAAAAATATTTAGAAAAAGGTAAAATATTTATTTGTAGCAACATGGTAATAAGATTAATATATCTTATGATCTTGCAATCACCATAGAATTTGCATTTCCTATCCACGGTGCTCACATAACATAGTCAAAACATGAGAATTGCTGTCCTTGATGACGATCCCAGCCAAACCGATCTAGTTTGCCAGGTGCTCACATCCAGCGGTCATACTTGCCACCCGTTTCAAAGCGGCAAAGACCTGCTGAACCAGTTGCGCAGGGAAAGCTACGACATGCTGGTTCTAGACTGGCAGGTTCCGGATTTCAGCGGCCCGGAAGTCTTGCGCTGGGTGCGGGAAAAGCTCGCTAAAGCAATCCCGGTATTGTTCATCACCAGCCGTTCCGGCGAAGACGATATTGTTGAAGGCCTGGCGGCCGGCGCCGACGACTACATGATCAAACCGATCCGGCGCAGCGAGCTGGTGGCGCGCGTGCAAGCGCTGCTGCGGCGCGCATATCCGATTCAAAGTGCGAGCGAGCAAATTGTATTCAGCGATTATTTATTCGAAACGCGCTCCAGCCGATTGACGTTCGCGGGCAAGCAGATTGAGCTGACACAGAAGGAGTTCGATCTGGCCTTGTTATTTTTCCGCAATCTTGGCCGCCCTCTGTCGCGCGCCTACATTCTTGAAGCGGTCTGGGCGCGCGACATCGATATCCCCTCCCGCACCATGGACACCCACGTGTCGCGAGTACGCAGTAAGTTACAATTGCGCCCGGAAAACGGGTTTCGACTCGCCCCCGTTTATAGCTACGGTTATCGCTTGGAACAACTATCAGGATAAAGCGCGGGCCTGCGCTGAGAAAAAACATGCGCAGCACACTCACCAAAATAAGTCTCCTGCTGTTATTGATCGAAGGTGCGCTACCCGCCTCAGCGGCCGCACCCGCGATCAATCCCGGCTCACTGCAAGTCAGCCCTGCCACCATCACTTACCCGGCGCACCTTGGCGATACCTTGAGCACCATCGCCGAGCAATTGACATCCAATCGAAACAATTGGGTGCAGCTGGCAAAACTGAACCACATCCAAAATGACCGCACGATCCCGGTTGGCACCGCCATCCTGATCCCGGTATCGCTGTTGCCAGACGAACCTGCCAGCGCCCAGATCATCGCCTTGTCCGGTAGTGTCGACGCCGTCGACGCCGATGGCCGGGCGCTGACGGTCGCGCTCGGCGCCGCGCTCGCCGAAGGTGCGGTGATTCAAACCGGCAGCAACAGCTTTCTCAGCCTGGCATTGCCGGATGCATCGCATATAGCTGTGCCATCCAACAGCCAGGTCAAACTGAGCAAGCTGCGCACCGCCCGCTATACACACAGTCCGCGCACTGAAATAACCTTGATGAACGGACGGGTCGAATCCAAAGTATCGCCGCTGGAAAAAAACAAGGGCCGTTTCGAGGTGCGCTCGCCATTGGCAGTCGCCGGCGTCCGCGGCACCGACTTCCGGGTCGATCTGGTTGGCGACCGGGTGATGACTGAAGTGCTGAGCGGCGGCGTTGCAGTGGCGAAGATCAAGCAACCTGCCGCACTGACACTGCATCCGGGCCAAGGCAACGTCACCGACGCGAAAGGGGTCGGCAAGGCCGTCGCGCTGTTGGCGGCGCCCCGCTTCACCGGCCACCCGGAATTGCAGGAGCGGCCAATATTGCGCTTTAGTGTCGAACCGGTTGCCGGCGCCCGCCGTTACCGGGCGCAAATTGCGACCGATATGGATGCGCGCAATATCCTGAGCGAGATCGACTCCGACAGCACCGACATCAAGGTCAGCGGACTGGACGATGGCGCTTATTTTGTGCGCGTGACGGCGCTCGACCAACTCGGACTGCAAGGCATCCCGCATATCGCGGCATTCAAACTGAAGGCGCGGCCCGAGCCGCCGTTCAGCATCGAGCCGAAAACCAAGTCGCGCAGCGAGCATGTGCTGTTTGGCTGGACCGAAGCGGCCAATGCGCAGTCGTATCACCTGCAAGTTGCCACCGACGCCGATTTCAGCAACGTCGTGATTGACCAGGCCGAGCTCGCGGCGCCGCAGTTTACTGCGGACCAACTGGCGCCAGGAAATTACTTCTGGCGAGTGGCGACAATCATCAAGCAACAGGCCGGTCCCAATCAGGGTCCTTACAGCGACCCGCAAGCGTTCAGCTTGCTGCCGGCGCTCAAATTACCCAAAATTGCCGACGCCATTGATGGCGACTTGTCGTTCCGATGGCCGGCAGAAGCGGACCAGAAGTTCGTCGTCGAAATCGGCCGCGATACCGGGTTTTCATCGCTGCTATTGACGCAGCAAACAGCGACGCCGGAAATCACCATCCCGCGCCCGCCGTCCGGCACCTATTTCATACGCGTCAAAGCCATCGACGCGGACGGTTACGTCGGCCCGTTTTCAGCAGCCCAGAAAGTGACTATCGGCAGCCACTGGGTCACCAGCGATGGTACGTCGTTGCAGAATACCGGCGGCTCGACTCAAGCCGAGTTTTAAATAATTGTGGAAGCAAACGAATTGCGGGACAGAGTTTAAAAGCCACCGAAGCGTGGCGAATTACTCTGTCCCCAACTGATCAGATACGGCCTGTAAATTGCAACGAAAAGAATTTCGGGCTACGTTTGAGAGCCCCTACCATGCACGCCTCATGCTCATACCGGTCACCACCCTCATCAAAAGAATAGCGCTACGCCAATGGCTAGCCATCACCCTGCTAATGCTGCTGGCGGCCGGCGGCATGGGTTATCTGAACGGCCTCGGCCGGCTGGACCGCACGCTGTACGACCAGTTCATGCGAGCCAATTCACGGCCGGCGCGCGATGACATCATCATCGTCGCCATCGACGATTACAGTATTTCTAAGCTCGGACGCTGGCCTTGGGACCGCAAGCTGCATGCGAAACTTCTAACTCAGGTCATGCGCGCCCATCCGCTGGCAATTGGGCTCGATGTCATCATGCCGGAACCGCAGTCCACCGGGACCGGCGGGCACGATGACCGTGAGTTGGCGCAGGCTCTCGCCGCCAGCCGGCTGACTGTGCTGCCGATGGTCGTTGCCAATACCGACAGCGGCCTCAAAGCCCTGTTGCCGACACCGGATTTACACCAAAGCGCACGCAACATCGGCCATATCAGCCTGGAACAGGATGTCGACGGCGTGGTCCGCAGCGTCTTTTTAAAAGAAGGGCAGAACGCTACCTGGTGGCCGCATTTTGCGGTGGCGCTGGCGGAGGTGGCAGAACACCAGATCGGCAGCCGCGACGCCGCCTTGCCGGGCGCTCGCATGCAGCTGGCGCCGGCAGACAGCAACGCCGCCCAGACCGGCAACTGGCAGCGCGACTATCAGGTCGGGATTCCATACGCCGGCGGCAGCGGACATTTCCGCTCGGTGCCCTACGCCTCGGTACTTGAGGGCGAGGTTCCCGCTCAGTTTTTCAGCGGCAAATATGTATTGATCGGTGCCACGGCGATCGGCATGGCAGACGCTTTTCCGACCCCGGTTTCGGGCACCTCGGGCGTCATGCCCGGCATCGAAATCAACGCCAACATCCTGGCTGGCCTGCTCGATCACAAAACCATAGCCATAGCACCAGCGCCATACACAGCGCTGTTTAGCATGCTGCCCGTGTTGCTGGCGCTGATCGCTTATCTGCTGTGGGCACCGCGCATCTCGTTGCTGATAACGGCAGCGCTGATGGCGTTGACCATGGTCGCCAGCTATTTCCTTTTGACTCTAGGCATCTGGGTCGCCCCCACTGCGGCGCTGATTGCGCTGGCAATTGCGCCGCCGCTGTGGAGCTGGATTCGACTGGAATCGGCCATCTCCTACCTTGGCCAGGAATTCGTGCGACTGGATCAGGAGCCGCATTTGCTGCCGGAGCCAAACACCAACAGGACAGCGCAAGGAGCCGGCGACCTGCTCGAACAACGCATCAACGCGATGCAGGCCGCGGTCCGCAGAGTGCGGGACTTGCGCCAGTTTATTTCCGACAGCCTGCACAGCCTGCCGGATGCGACGCTGGTCACGACCACCGACGGCCGCGTGCTGGTGGCGAATCAATTTGCCAGGGACTACTTCGCTGCCATCGGCATAGGCCGCGTCGACGGAGCGATGCTGCCTGATTTGTTGGCCGGCATGAGCCTGCCGCCGGCAAGCAAGCCGGCGGCAGGACACACATTCAGCTGGTCGGATTTGATCGATCTGCAGCACGCATCGGCCTTCGCCAACGGGGTCCCGGTCCAGGATCGGCAAGGACGCGATCTGCTGATCAAGAGCGGCCCCTGCCACTCGGCTCGGCAGGCGCTTACCGGCTGGATCGTGAGCATTGTCGACATCACCAGCATCCGCGCCGCGGAACGCAGCCGCGATCAAACCTTGCGCTTTCTGTCGCACGACATGCGCGCTCCGCAAGCTTCGATTCTGGCTTTGCTTGAGCTGCAAACTGATCCGGCGTCGGCATTGCCGCAAAAGGAATTTTTCTCCCGTCTGGAGCAGGCGGCCCGCAAAACACTGGGCCTGGCGGACAACTTTGTACAACTGGCGCGCGCCGAATCCGCCGAATATCGCTTGGAAGAAGTCGATTTCCAGGATGTCCTGCACGACGCGGTCGATGCCATGTGGACCCTCGCGCACAACAAGAAAATCGCGTTGACGACAGAGATAGACGGCCACGAGTTCCTGGCCAACGTCGACCGTTCGCTGATGGCGCGCGCGCTCTGCAACCTGATCTCCAATGCGATCAACTACAGCCCTGCCGAGACCCGCATCCGCTGCAGCTTGCGCCTGGAATACGCGGGCTTATTGCCGCAGCTGGTTTGCAGCATTGCCGATCAGGGCTTTGGGATTGCCGCGCAGGATCAGGACCGGCTATTCCAGCGCTTCCAGCGCGTCAGTGCGCCCGGCCAGCCGTACTCGGACGGTACCGGCCTGGGGCTGGTGTTCGTCAAAACTGTTGTAGAACGCCATTTTGGCGAAATCACGCTGGCCAGCACGGTCGGCCAGGGAACGACTTTCAGCGTGACCTTGCCGACAATCGCAATCTGACTGCGGAACAACACTCGCAGCGCAAGTTGCCTTGAATTTCATCGCCGGCGACAAAGAGTATAATTACGAGTTACCAACAAGCACCTTTCCCGCGACCGCAATGCACCTGCTCACTGTCGGACTCAACCACACCACCGCGCCTGTTGCGTTGCGCGAAAAGGTGGCTTTCCCCGCCGATCAGATTGGGCAAGCGGTGACCGCGGCGCGCGCCTGGTTCGGCAGCAGCAATGCGGCCAGCCGCTCGGATGAGGCGGCGATTCTATCGACTTGCAACCGAACCGAGCTGTACGCGGCCAGCGACTTGCCGAACGGCGTCGATGCCGCGATTGATTCGACCGCCCAGTTCCTCGCGCATTACCACAAGCTTTCTTACGACGATCTGCGCCCGCATTTGTATACGCTGCCGCAAGATAATGCCGTGCGTCATGCCTTCCGCGTCGCCTCCGGCTTGGACTCGATGGTGCTCGGCGAGGCGCAAATCCTCGGCCAGATGAAGGATGCGGTGCGCCACGCAGAAGCGGTCGGCGGCTTGGGCACCTATTTGCATCAACTGTTCCAACGCACTTTCGCGGTCGCCAAGGAAGTGCGCAGCACTACCGAAATCGGCGCGCATAGCGTCTCCATGGCCGCCGCCGCGGTGCGCATGTCGGAACGTATTTTCGATAGCGTCGCCGGGCAGCACGTGCTGTTTATCGGCGCCGGCGAAATGATCGAATTGTGCGCCACCCACTTTGCCGCGCAAAATCCGAAATCCCTGACGGTCGCCAACCGCACCCTGGAACGCGCCGAACTGCTGGCGCATCGCTTCAACGGCCAGGCGATCCGGCTGGCCGATTTGCCTAATCAATTGGGCAAGTTCGACATCATCGTTTCCAGTACCGCCTCATCGCTTCCCATCATCGGCCTCGGCATGGTCGAGCGCGCCGTCAAGGCGCGCCGCCACAAACCGATGTTCATGCTGGACCTGGCCGTGCCGCGCGACATCGAGAACGAAATCGGCCGTCTCGACGATGTCTTCCTGTACACCGTCGACGATCTCGGCTCGGTGGTGCAAACCGGCATGGAAAACCGCCAGGCCGCGGTAGCGCAAGCGGAAGCCATCATCGAAACCCGGGTGCAGTCGTTCATGCACTGGGTCGACAACCGGGCCGTGGTGCCGCTGATCCAGGATTTGCACGAAGCCAGCGAAGCCATGCGCCTGCTGGAGTTGGAACGCGCCCGCAAGATGCTGGCCAAAGGCGAAGACATCGACGCCGTGCTGGAAGCGCTGTCCAAAGGCATTGCCGCCAAATTCCTGCATGGCCCGCAACAAGCCTTGCATAACGCCCAGGGCGATGAACGCGCGCGCCTGGCTGCGCTGCTGCCGCAACTGTTCCGCACCCGACGTTAGCGCGGGCATCGCTCCGCGCACTGTCGCCACCGGCGGCAGCGCCCACGGTTGGCATTGCCGCCAACCTCCCTCTCTTTTTTTTTACCGCTCTTTTCTGACTGAAACACGCCATGAAACCATCAATGCTCGCCAAGCTGGATCAACTTTCCAATCGACTGGCGGAAGTCAACGACCTGCTGAACCAGGAAGATGCGACCGCCAGCATGGACAGCTATCGCAAGCTGTCGCGCGAACACGCCGAACTGGGCCCACTGGTCGAGCTGTATCAGTCCTATCTGCAAGCCAACGCCGATATCGAGGCAGCCCAGGAAATGCAATCCGATCCCGACATGAAAGAGTTCGCCCAGGATGAAATCCAGTCCGCCAAAGCGCGCATGGAACAACTGGAAGGCGATCTGCAAAAAATGCTGCTGCCGAAAGACCCCAACGACGAACGCAACATTTTCCTGGAAATCCGCGCCGGCACCGGCGGCGACGAGTCGGCGCTGTTCGCCGGCGACCTGCTGCGGATGTACACCCGCTTCGCCGAGCGCAATCGCTGGCAAATCGAAATGGTGTCCGAGTCGGCCTCGGAAATCGGCGGCTACAAGGAAGTCATCGTGCGCGTGGTCGGCTTTGGCGCGTATTCCAGACTCAAGTTCGAATCCGGCGGCCACCGCGTGCAACGCGTTCCCGCCACCGAAACCCAGGGCCGCATTCACACCTCGGCCTGCACCGTCGCCATCATGCCGGAGGCCGACGAAGTCGGCGATGTCGAGATCAATCCGGCCGATATCCGCATCGACACCTACCGCGCGTCGGGCGCCGGAGGCCAGCACATCAACAAGACCGATTCGGCGGTCCGCATCACCCACATGCCGACCGGGATCGTGGTCGAATGCCAGGACGACCGCAGCCAGCACAAGAACAAGGCATCGGCCCTGAAGGTGCTGGCGGCGCGCATCAAGGACGGTCAATTGCGCGAACAGCAATCGAAAGAAGCCGCGACCCGCAAATCATTGATCGGCTCCGGCGATCGCAGCGAACGGATTCGTACCTACAATTTTCCGCAAGGCCGGATGACCGATCATCGGATCAACCTGACCTTGTACAAGCTCGACTTCATCATGGATGGCGACCTGGAAGAATTGACCAATGCGCTGGCGGCGGAACATCAAGCCGAATTGCTGGCGGCGTTGGGGGATGCGATCTAATCGCGAGCGCAAGTGGAAACGACAAATTGCGCAATTATTTGAAAATGGAATAAGCTAGCAGCCTGTCGGACTACTCCTCAGTCCGACAGGCTGCTAGCAAGTCCGCGGAACCATGCGCGGCGATCGGCATCCTAAAGCGTCCCAACCAGGTATTTTCCATTTCCAATAAAACCATGCCGTCGGCAGCCACTCTCGAACAAAAATGAAAACCACCAAATCCGTTTTGCTCAGCGTCGCCTTTATCGCACTTGCCATACTGGGCGCCGCGCTGTACCTGCAACATGTGCAGGGCATGCAGCCTTGCCCATTGTGCGTGATCCAGCGTTATGCATTTGCCGCCGTCGCACTGATTTGCCTGATCTGCGCCGGATTGCCGAGCGGCGGCCAAAAGGCCGGTGCCGGGTTGGGGATTCTGGCCGCGCTCGGCGGCGCCGGCACCGCCATCTGGCATCTGTGGATCATTGCCCATCCGTCCATCTCTTGCGGCCGGGATGCGCTGGAAGCGCCGATGAACGCGCTGCCGCCGGCCGCCTTGCTACCGTCGGTGTTCAAGGTCGACGCTTACGCACTTTGCTCGACTCCTTACGATCCGATTCTCGGACTGTCGATTCCCCAATGGTCGCTGCTGTGGTTTGTGGTGCTGACCATCGTGCTGGTGGCCACGCTGTTCAAACGCAACAACACGCGCGCTGGCGGTTACTGAATGAAAGTGACGCCTGACGCGCCAGCGGCGCTTGTCATCGAAGCCGGCAGCAGCATCGCGGCTATCTTGAAGAGCGCCCCGCTCAACCAGCTGGAAACACGCATGCTGCTGATGCATGCGCTGCAACTGACCCGCATTCAGCTGATCACGCAAGATGAACGCACCATTGATGCCAGCCAAGCGCAACTGCTGACCGACTTGTTCCAGCGCCGTCAATTGGGCGAGCCGATTGCCTACCTGATCGGCCGGCGCGAGTTTTATGGCTTGCAGTTGGAAGTGACGCCGGCGGTCCTGATTCCACGCCCCGAGACCGAATTGCTGGTCGACCTGGCGCTGCAGCACTTGCCGCCAGCCGGCCAACAGCCGCTCAGCGTGCTGGATCTGGGCACCGGTTCCGGCGCCATCGCGATTGCCATCGCCCACAGCCGCCCCGACGTTGCGGTGACGGCGCTGGATGCCAGCCCCGCGGCGCTGGCGATAGCACGGCGCAACGCAGCACATCATTTGAGCGCAGTACATGCGCCGTTCAATCTGCTGCACAGCGACTGGTACGCAGCGCTCGGCGCGCAGCGCTTCGATGTCATCGTCGCCAATCCGCCGTATATCGTTGCCGGCGACCAGCATCTGTCGCAAGGCGATCTGCGCTTCGAACCGCAGGATGCGCTGACCGATCATGCCGATGGCTTGTCCGCGTTGCGCATGATCGTCAACGGCGCGGCACAGCACTTGAAAGATGGCGGCTGGCTGTTGATGGAACATGGCTACGACCAAGCTGCGGAAGTGCGTGCCTTGTTGCAAGCACAACAATTCAATGCCGTGCAAAGCTGGCAAGATTTGGCCGCCATCGAGCGCGTCAGCGGCGGTAGACTAGGATAGCGCCCCTCGGGTTTGCCCCAGCCCAACAAATGCATGACTTCTTTTTGCAACACTCATCTTTTTCTTGTCGCTGCTATCCCCTTTCAAGCTGTCAAGACTGGCGAAATTATCTGAATTGCGTATGATTCAGCGCTTGATTTCCATTCTTAAGACCTCTCATGCTGCCTTCGATCGAACAACGTCTCGCTGTTGAACTCGCCGCCAAACCGGTCCAGGTGGCGGCTGCCGTCGCCCTGCTGGATGAAGGTGCGACCGTGCCATTTATCGCCCGTTACCGCAAGGAAGTCACCGGCGGCCTGGACGACATCCAGTTGCGTCTGCTGGAAGAGCGCTTGCGCTATTTGCGCGAACTGGAAGCGCGCCGCAGCGCGATCATGGCCTCGATCGAGGAACAGGGAAAAATGACGCCGGCGCTGCTGCAGGCGATCACCCTGGCCGAAGACAAAACGCGCCTGGAAGATCTGTACCTGCCGTACAAACCGAAGCGTCGCACCAAGGCGCAAATCGCGGCGGAAGCCGGCTTGACCGAACTGGCGGATGCGCTGCTGGCCAGCCCGGACCTGAACCCGGACGAAGAAGCCGCAAAGTATTTAAAGCCTGCGTTCAGCACCGACAACGGCGACAACCCCGGCGTCGCCGATGCCAAGGCCGCGCTGGACGGCGCCCGTCAAATCCTGATGGAACGCTTCGCCGAAGATGCCGCGCTGCTGCAAGCGCTGCGCGAATACCTGACCGAGCATGGCGTGGTCGAATCGAAAGTGGTCGAAGGCAAACAGGATGCCGGTGAAAAATTCGCTGACTATTTCGACTATTCCGAAACCATAGGCACGATCCCGTCGCACCGGGCGCTGGCCCTGTTCCGCGGCCGCCGCGAAGAAATCCTGAATGTCGTCTTGCGCCTCGACAGCGAAGAAGAAAAACCAAAGTGGGATGCGCCGCACAACCCGTGCGAAGGCCGTATCGCCGCCCGCTTCGGCATCAGCAACAAGGGCCGCAGCGCCGACAAATGGCTGAGCGACACGGTGCGCTGGAGCTGGCGGGTCAAGGTGTTCATGCACCTGGAAACCGAACTGATGACCAAGCTGCGCGAAACCGCGGAAGTCGAGGCGATCAATGTATTCGCCCGCAATTTGAAAGCCCTGCTGCTGGCGGCGCCGGCCGGACCGCGCGCCACCATGGGGCTCGACCCCGGCCTGCGCACCGGCGTCAAGGTGGCGGTGATCGACGCCACCGGCAAGGTAGTCGACACCACCGCGATTTACCCGCACCAGCCGCGCAACGATTGGGAAGGCTCGCTGCACACGCTGGCGCAACTGGCCGAGAAGCACAAGGTATCGCTGATCTCGATCGGCAACGGTACCGCCTCGCGTGAAACTGACAAGCTGGCGCAGGACCTGATCAAGCTGCGGCCGGAACTGAAATTGACCAAGATCGTGGTGTCGGAAGCTGGCGCCTCGGTGTATTCGGCCTCCGAATTCGCCTCGCGCGAACTGCCCGACATGGATGTCTCGCTGCGCGGTGCGGTGTCGATTGCGCGCCGCCTGCAAGACCCGCTGGCGGAACTGGTCAAGATCGATCCGAAGTCGATCGGCGTCGGCCAGTATCAGCATGACGTCGGCCAGACCCAATTGGCGCGCTCATTGGATGCGGTGGTCGAAGACTGCGTGAATGCGGTCGGGGTCGATGTCAACACGGCGTCGGCACCGTTGCTGGCGCGAGTCTCCGGTTTGAACAGCAGCGTGGCCCAGAGCATCGTCACCTATCGCGACATGAAGGGCATGTTTACCTCCCGGTCCTCATTGCGCGAAGTGCCGCGCCTGGGCGACAAGACCTTCGAACAGGCGGCCGGCTTCTTGCGCGTGATGGGCGGCGCCAACCCGCTGGATGGGTCGGCGGTTCACCCGGAGTCTTATCCGCTGGTGGAAAAAATCCTGGCCGATCTGAAGAAGGACGTGAAGGCTGTGATCGGCGACGACAAGCTGCTGAAATCGCTCAATCCGGCCAAGTATGCGGATGAAAAATTCGGCGTGCCGACGATCACCGACATCCTCAAGGAACTGGAAAAACCGGGCCGCGACCCACGCCCCGAGTTCACCACCGCGACCTTCAAGGAAGGGGTCGAGGAAATCCGCGACCTGCGCCCGGACATGATCCTGGAGGGCGTGGTGACCAACGTCGCCGCGTTCGGCGCGTTTGTCGATATCGGCGTCCATCAGGATGGCCTGGTCCACATTTCGGCGCTCTCCAACACTTTCGTCAAAGACCCGCACACGGTGGTCAAGGCCGGCCAGGTGGTCAAAGTGAAAGTGCTGGAAGTCGATGAGAAGCGCAAGCGCATTGCGCTCACCATGCGCCTGGCCGACAGCGCGCCGGTAGCCGGCGCCAAGCCGGAACAGCGCGGCGATCGCAACGATGCCAAACGTTTATCGCAACATCAGCAGCGCCAGTCCGCGCCGGCACCGGCGCCGGCCAATAGCGCCATGGCGGCCGCTTTTGCAAAGCTGAAGGGGTAACAAGAAGGAATGCAGCTTGAGCAGGCCAGCGATTTTCGCAGTTTGTATCACCGAAATGAGACTGGCCCGAGCAAGCACATTAATGGCGCGCCGCAGAAGACAGCCGATCAGTAGCGATTTGCCTACAAACTCTGACAATATCAGCCGGCGCCCTATCTAGCAGCCTGCCGGGCTTAGGAGTAATCGGCTGCAAAAACGCCTGAGCGGTCCATATTTCACCGCTATTTTTTCCAATAGTCCCGCTATTGGAAAAAAAATATCGGCAAAATCTGTCCTCGCCCAGCCATTTTTTCGCTTCGATTCCCTAAGTCCGACAGGCTGCTAGCAGCCTGTCATCGTATAATCACGCCACCTTCGATTTCAAACAGGTTTTATTTTGTCCGCCGCTGCCAATACTTCGCCCCAAAAATTCATGATGCAACCGATCGCGGCCGACATGGAAGCGGTCAATGCGGTGATTCGCCTGCAATTGCATTCGGAAGTTCCACTGGTCAACCAGATTGCCGAATACATCATCAGCGCCGGCGGCAAACGCCTGCGTCCGGTGCTGGTGTTGTTGATGGCGCAAGCTTTCGGCTATCAGGGCACGCAGCATCATGAGCTGGCGACGGTGATCGAATTCATTCACACCGCCACTCTGCTGCACGACGACGTGGTGGACGAGTCGTCGCTACGGCGCGGCCGGCAAACTGCCAACGCCCTGTTCGGCAATGCGGCTTCGGTACTGGTTGGCGACTTCCTGTATTCGCGTGCGTTCCAGATGATGGTGACGGTCGACAATGCGCGCGTGATGCGCATCGTGGCCGATGCCACCAACGTCATCGCCGAAGGCGAAGTGCTGCAATTGCTGAATATGCACAACCCGGACGTCAGCGAAGAAAATTACCTGCAAGTGATCCGTTCCAAGACCGCCAAACTGTTTGAAGCGGCGGCACAGCTCGGCGCCTTGATCGCCGGCGCCGACAACCACGCGATTGAAGCAGCGGGCGAATACGGCCGCTCGCTCGGCACCGCGTTCCAGTTGATCGACGACGTCCTGGATTACTCCGGCAATGCCAACGACATCGGCAAGAACGTCGGCGACGACCTGCGCGAAGGCAAACCGACCCTGCCGCTGATTTACCTGATGGAGCACGGCACTGCCGAGCAACGGGAACTGGTGCGCAGCTGCATCGAAAATGGCGACGAAAAGCATTTCGATGAAATCCTGGCCGCCATCACCAGTTCCGGGGCTCTCGACTACACCCGGCACGAGGCCGAGAAATCCGCGCAACGCGCGGCCGCGGCAATAGCAGGACTGCCAAATAGTCAGTTTAAAGATTCTTTGCTACAATTATCGGCCTTCGCAGTAGATCGAAATCACTGAGAATTTAATCGAATCTGTTCAATATCCGTGACGAATCAGCATCACTGATCCTCGCCTAAGATATTGGACAGCTTGATCGGGGTGTAGCTTAGCCTGGTAGAGCGCTACGTTCGGGACGTAGAGGCCGGAGGTTCGAATCCTCTCACCCCGACCACATCGGGACGATTCCAGCGATTTTGATTCTTATAACCACTCTCTCTTTGCGGTGACCCTTTGGATGCCGTGCCCCTATGGGTGCAGATTCTTGCACTAGCTTTACTCATCTTTTTGTCGGCTTTTTTTGCGATGGCGGAAACCGCCCTGATCGCGGCCAACCGTCATCGCCTGCGCCATCTTGCCAAGCGCGGCAGCAAATCCGCCATCACCACCCTGTGGCTGCTGGAGCGTACCGATAAGCTGCTATCGCTGATCCTGATCGTCAATACCTTGGTGAATGCCTTGGCCACCGCGCTGGTGACCGCACTCGCCATCACGGCGTTCGGCAATCACCAGGAAGTGATCACCATCGCGACCGCAGCGGTGGCTTTCCTGCTGATCGTATTTGCCGAGATCACACCCAAGGTGATTGGCGCCACCTATCCGGAACGGATCGCGCTGCCCACCAGTTTCGTCTTGAAGCCATTGATGGCGCTGGCCAAGCCGGTCATCTGGTTCGTCAATTTGTTCGTGTCGGCGATCCTGAAGATCCTGCATATTAAAACCGGTCAGAACGCGCATGAGCAACGGGTGTCGCCGGAAGAACTGCGCTCGATCGTGCTGGAAGGCGGCAACTTCATGCCGCAAAAGCACAAAAGTATTTTGCTGAATCTGTTCGACCTGGAAAAAATCTCGGTGGAAGATGTGATGACGCCCCGGGCCCAGGTGGAAGCGCTGAATCTATCGGTGTCTGTGGATGAAGTGAAACATCAGTTGACCACCTGTTATCACAACAAATTGCCGGTGTATGAAGGTGAAATCAACCAGATCGTCGGTATTTTGCACGTCCGCAAAGCAATGGCGCTGCTGAACCAGGAGGCCGAACTCACCATCGAGCATTTCCGTGAATTGCTTAGCCCACCGTACTTCATCCCGGAAGACACCGACGTTTTCACGCAATTGCAATATTTCCAGGAGAACCATGAACGGCTCGGCATCATCGTCGACGAGTACGGCGAAGTGCAAGGACTGGTGACGCTGGAGGACATCATTGAAGAAATGATCGGCGAATTCACCACTTCCAAACCGGGTGCGGCACGCGCCGACAGTTTTGTGTGGGATGCACAGGGCCAGTGCCTGCTGGAAGGTGCGACCACATTACGGGAAATCAATAAACGGCTCAGCCTGAATTTCCCGTTGGACGGCCCCAAAACCCTGAATGGCTTGTTGCTCGAATGGCTACAAGACATCCCCGAAAACAGCGTCAGCCTGAAAATCGCCGGCTGCATCATAGAAATCGTACAGGTGCAGAATCAGGCGATCAAGGTTGCCAAATTGTTTAGGCCAGGCAGGCAATTGTGATTTTTATGCTGCCATATGGCAATTTTTGAGACACAATTCCCACAAATCCTTTACAAACGAGTTTCTCCTGATGCATCATCTAACGGTTTGAATGGTTCCGCACATCTTTTGGCATTGATCCCTTATGGCTGCAGTCTTCCCTAACGCTAGTCCCAGCAGTCCGATGTCAGGGCTGGCCCGTGCATTGTTGCAAGCAGGTCGCGTGTCTGCCGTGCAGATCGAGGCGTTAAACAAGAAATCCAGTTCCGAGCAAACGCCGTTTATCGACGCCTTGCTCAGCAGTGGCCATCTTGATGCGCGCTCGCTCGCCGTATTTTGCGCCGAGACCTTCGGCTATCCACAGCTCGACCTGAGCGTTCTCAATTTGAGCACGCTGCCGGAAAAAGCAATCGACATCAAGTTGATGGAAAGCCAGTCGGTGCTGGCACTGGCCAAGCGCGGCAACAAGATTTATGTCGCCTTTTCCGACCCGACCAATACGCAGGCGCTGGATCAGATCAAGTTTCAAACCGAATTGACGGTCGAGCCGGTGATTGTCGAACATCCGGTCCTGTTAAAACAGATTCAGAAACTGGCGAAAACGTCCGAGCAAAGCCTCAATGAACTGGCCGGCGACGAAGAGGACATCAACTTTGTCGAAGAAGATGTCGCTCTCGCCAACGATCCCGCCGCCAATGACGTCGACGATGCGCCGGTAGTCCGCTTTTTGCAAAAGATCCTGACCGATGCGATCAATCAAGGCGCATCCGACTTGCACTTTGAACCGTTCGAAAAATTTTACCGAATTCGCTTCCGGGTTGACGGCGTCTTGAAAGACATGGCGCAGCCGCCGCTGGCAATCAAGGAAAAGCTGGCCTCGCGCATCAAGGTGATCTCGAAGCTCGACATCTCCGAAAAGCGGATCCCGCAAGACGGCCGGATGCGGCTGGCCGTGTCCAAGACCCGCGCAATCGACTTCCGGGTCAGCACCTTGCCGACCTTGTTTGGCGAAAAGATCGTCATGCGTATTCTGGACCCAAGCCAGGCGCAAATGGGGATCGACGCCCTCGGCTATGACCAGGATCAAAAAGAGATTTTGCTGGAGGCAATCCAGCGTCCGTACGGCATGGTGCTGGTAACCGGCCCGACCGGCTCCGGTAAAACCGTGTCCTTGTATACCTGCCTGAACATCCTGAATCAGCCCGGCATCAATATTTCAACCGCTGAAGATCCGGCCGAAATCAATTTACCCGGTGTCAATCAGGTCAATGTCAACGACCGCGCCGGCCTGACTTTCCCGGTAGCGCTGAAAGCTTTCCTGCGGCAGGATCCCGACATCATCATGGTCGGTGAAATTCGCGACCTGGAAACTGCCGACATTGCAATCAAGGCGGCGCAAACCGGGCATATGGTGTTTTCCACGCTGCACACCAACGATGCCCCGTCGACGCTTACGCGCCTGATGAACATGGGCGTAGCGCCCTTCAATATCGCCTCGTCGGTGGTGCTGATTACCGCTCAGCGGCTGGCGCGCCGGCTGTGCAGCTGCAAACAACCTATTTCGATTCAAGAAGAGGCATTGCTTGAGGCCGGCTTCACCGACGACGATCTTGACGGCACCTGGATGCCTTACAAGCCGGTCGGCTGCGAACGCTGCAACGGCAACGGCTACAAGGGCCGGGTCGGTATCTATCAGATCATGCCGATTACCGAAGAAATAGAACGGATTATCCTGGCGCATGGCACCGCGCTGGAAATTGAAGCCCAGGCAAAGCGTGAAGGCGTCAACACCTTGCGCGAGTCGGGACTGAAGAAAGTTAAACAAGGGTTGACCAGCCTCGAAGAAGTGCTCGGTTGCACCAACATCTAATAACAGGGGAATAGTTCATGGCAACTGCCGCACGCAATCTAACCAGCGCACGCCAAGTCAAGGAGTTCGTCTATATCTGGGAAGGTAAAGACAAGAAGGGTAAAGTGGTACGCGGCGAGCTGCGGGCCGGCAGCGAGACCGTGGTCAACGTCACCATGCGTCGCCAGGGTATCCTGGTCACCAAGGTCAAAAAGAAGACTTTCCGAAGCGGCAAGAAGATTTCCGAGAAGGACGTCTCGCTGTTTACGCGTCAGCTGGCGACCATGATGAAGGCCGGCGTACCGCTATTGCAGTCGTTCGATATCGTCGCCAAAGGTCATGCCAATCCATCCGTGTCAAAGCTGGTCAATGACATCCGGGGCGATGTTGAAACCGGTACCAGCTTGAGCCAGGCGTTCCGCAAATTCCCATTGTATTTCGACCCGTTGTTTTGCAATCTGGTCGGCGCCGGCGAACAGGCAGGTATTCTCGAAGACTTGCTGGAACGGCTCGCCATCTACAAGGAAAAAACCCTCGCCATCAAGAGCAAGATCAAGTCGGCCATGTTCTATCCGGTGTCGATTCTGGCCGTGGCGTTTGTCGTCACCGCGGTCATCATGATCTGGGTGGTGCCGGCGTTCAAGGAGGTTTTCAAGAGCTTCGGCGCCGATTTGCCGGGGCCGACGGTAGTCGTCATGAATATCTCGGATTTTGTCGTGGCCAACTGGTACATTATATTCGGCGGCCTGTTTGTTACCTTGTATTTCTTCTTCCAGTCCTGGAAGCGCTCGTTGAAAATGCAGCGCTTCATGGACCAATTGCTGTTGAAAGTGCCAGTCTTCGGTGAAGTCATCCGCAAGGCGACGATTGCACGCTGGACCCGTACCCTGGCGACCATGTTTGCCGCCGGTGTGCCTCTGGTCGAGTCGCTGGATTCTGTCGGCGGCGCTTCCGGCAATGCAGTCTATCTGGATGCGACCAAAAAAATTCAAGGCGAAGTCAGCACCGGCACCAGCTTGACGGCAGCGATGGAAAACGCCAACGTGTTCCCCAATATGGTGACGCAGATGGTTTCGATCGGCGAAGAGTCTGGCTCGCTGGATCAAATGCTGGGCAAGGTCGCCGACTTCTATGAAGCCGAAGTCGATGACGCGGTGGCATCGCTGTCGAGTCTGATGGAGCCGATGATCATGGTGATTCTGGGTGTGCTGATCGGTGGCCTGGTGGTTGCAATGTACCTGCCAATCTTCAAACTGGGTTCGGTGGTCTGATGCAAGATGGGATTTTGTTCCTGGCGGCGGGAAATCTGCTTCCCGCCGTTATTGCTGGTATTTTCGGTTTATTGGTCGGCAGTTTTTTGAATGTCGTGATTCATCGGCTGCCGCAAATGATGCAGCGCGAATCCGACAATTATGTCGCCCACGAAAGCGGCAAGCCATTGCCGCATACCGATCGCTACAATCTCGTCGTTCCCCGTTCTGCCTGCCCGAAATGCCATCACCAGATTGGCGCGCTGGAGAATATTCCGGTACTGAGTTATCTGGTCCTGCGCGGCAAATGCATCGCCTGCAAAACGCCGATCTCGGCACGCTACCCCATCGTTGAAACGCTGACAGGCGTACTGTCGGCGTTTTTGATCTGGCATTTTGGCAGCGGCTGGGCCGGCTTGGCGACGCTGGTATTCGCCTATCTGCTGATCGCGATGACCTTTATCGACGCCGATACGCAATTGCTGCCGGACGACCTGACGCTGCCCTTATTGTGGTGCGGCCTGCTGCTTAATTTATTCGGATTGTTCGTACCGCTGAGCGACGCCGTGATCGGCGCAGCGGCCGGCTACCTGGCGTTGTGGTCGATTTACTGGGTCTTCAAGCTGCTGACCGGCAAAGAAGGCATGGGTTACGGCGATTTCAAGCTGCTCGCAGCGCTGGGCGCCTGGCTGGGCTGGAAAATGCTCCCCATTATCATCCTGTTCTCGTCGCTGGTAGGGGCAGTGGTTGGGATTGCACTGATCGTCTTCACCCGCCGTGGGCGCGAAAAACCGATACCATTTGGTCCTTATCTGGCTGCCTCCGGCATGCTGGCCCTACTTTATGGCAAACCGATCCTGGAAACTTATTTCAGCTTCGCTGTATAAGCCTGTATGAACCCGCACGATGTCGCTCATCAACGCCAAGCAAATCATCGCTTCTCAGTCGGCCTGACCGGCGGCATCGGCAGCGGGAAAACCACGGTCGCTAACATGTTTGCCGAACGCGGCGCGGCGGTCATCGACACCGACGCCATTGCCCACCAATTAACCGCTGCGGACGGTATCGCGATTGCCCCGATCCGGGCCGAATTCGGGGATGCTTTCATCACCACAAGCGGCGCCATGGATCGCGCCAAAATGCGCGCCCACGTATTTTCCGACCCGACCGCCAAGCAACGCCTGGAAGCGATTTTACATCCGTTGATTCGGACCGAAACCATGCATGCAGCCGCACAAGCTAGCGGCCTGTATCTGCTATTCGTGGTACCGCTACTGGTCGAGTCCGGCACCTGGAAACAACGCGTGGACCGCATCTTGGTAGTTGATTGCGATGAGCAGGTCCAGATCCGCCGGGTGATGCAACGCAATGCCCTGAGCGAGCCGCAAGTGCGCGCCATCATGGCGACACAGGCCTCAAGACAGCAACGCTTGCAGGCAGCCGATGACATCATTCTCAATGACAGCGATCCCGCGACGCTGGTGCCGCAAGTGGAACGACTACACGCGCTATATGCGTCACTCAATCAGCCCTGACGAACAGCTCGACAGCTTGCTTGAAGACGGCAAACCGGTTCGCGCTGCCTAAGGCAACAGGCCCTAAACATAAGGGGCATTTGTAATTTCCCTGCGCATGGTTCAGAATCACAGCTTGTCTGGCTCAAATCATTAAGGGATGTCACTTTGATTGTCTACGAATATCCTTTCAACGAGCGCATTCGCACCTTGTTGCGGCTGGAAGACCTGCACGAGAAATTCATTTTCTTTGTGCAGCAGGAAAGCCCGCTCCAACACCATGTCGCGCTGTCCACCATTTTCGAAATGCTGGAAGTTGCCGGACGCGCCGATTTGAAGTCCGACCTGCTGCAAGAACTGGAACGGCAACGGCAAACCCTGCTTGGCTTCAAATCCAATCCGAATGTGGCGCCGGAAATGCTGGACGCCATACTTCAGGAGCTGGACCGGATCAGCGCCGCGCTGATGGCGACGCAAGGGAAGACCGGCCAGAACATCCGCGAAAACGAATGGTTGATGAGCATCCGCGGGCGCACCATCATCCCGGGCGGCGCTTGCGAATTCGACTTGCCATCCTATTACGCCTGGCAACAGCACTCCGCGGAACGACGTTATGCCGATATCGTCGGCTGGTTCGAACCGCTGGCGCCATTATTCGACGCGATCGGCATCGTGCTGCGGCTGTTACGCGAAACCGGCAATTCCGTCAAAATAAACGCGCAAAACGGCAGTTACCAGCAAATGCTGCAAGGCAAGTCATATCAGATGCTGCGCTTGATCATCGACAACCAACTCGCGGCAATCCCGGAAATATCCGCCAATAAGTACATGCTTTGGGTACGTTTCACTTCGCAGGGTGGCGACCTCAAACCGAAGGCATACGAAGGCGATGTGCCGTTCGAGCTGACCCTGTGTAATTTTTAACCAGATTTTTGAATGATTTTTGTATGACTACCACTGTCGATTGCCCGACCTGCGGCAAAAAAGTTGAATGGATTGCGGCCAACAAGTTCAGGCCGTTTTGCTCGGAACGATGCAAGCAGATTGATTTAGGTGCCTGGGCTGAAGAGAAATACACGATCCCGGCAGTCAACCCGCCGGACGATATTGACGATGATAGCAAAGTGCCGTAAGAGCCCGTTCACATTGGGCGACGCTGATTCGCCTCGGCTCGGATGCAATAGGATCAGGCCGCCAATCCGATTTCACTACGCAATTCATCCAGCCATTCAATCATAGGAATCGCCGCCGGCAATAGCGGCTCAACGCCGACACTGCCTTGCCAGGCGAAAGCCTGCCCTTCCAGGCTCTGCGGTTCGCCGCGCCATTCGCGACAGATGTAAATATGCAATCGCACGTGAGCATGCGCATACTGATGCTCAATCCCGCACCAGGGCTCGGCGGAAGCGATTTCGACCCCCAACTCTTCCAGCAACTCGCGCTTTAAAGCGTCGAAAAACGATTCTCCCGGCTCGACCTTACCACCGGGGAACTCCCAATACCCAGCCATCGGCTTGCCAGCAGGCCGCTGCCCAAGCAGCACGTCGCCGTTCGGCTTCATCAGAATGCCGACCGCGACATTCACCGGGGAGGCGATCGGGGAATTGGATGTTGTGCTCATACTTGAATGGAGACGATGCTTAAAGAGTGGGAGGGAAGCCCGCAAGGGCGCACTATTTTGCCATCCGACCAGCATGATCCCTGGCGAACTGCCATGCCACCCGACCGGAACGGGACGCTCGTTGCAGTGCCCAGCGCAAGGCATCGGCACGAGCCTCTGCGATCTGCTCGGCATCGCAGCCGAAATGACTGAGCCAATGAGCGACAATATCCAGATAGTCGTCTTGCTTGAATGGATAGAACGATACCCACAAGCCGAATCGCTCCGACAGTGAGATCCTTTCCTCGACGGTTTCGCCGGGGTGCAGATCGCCGTCCTCGGTATGCTTGTACGTGGCATTGTCGGACATCCGTTCCGGCAGCAGATGGCGGCGGTTGGAGGTCGCGTAAATCAACACGTTGTCCGACTGCGCTGAAATACTGCCGTCCAGCGCCACCTTGAGCGCCTTGTATCCGCTTTCACCCTCCTCAAACGAGAGATCGTCGCAAAAAATAATGAAGCGCTCGGGACGATTTGCAACCAGGTCGACAATATCCGGCAGATCAGCCAAATCGTCCTTGTCGACTTCGATCAAACGCAGACCCTGCGATGCGTATTGGTTCAAGCAGGCTTTGATCAGCGACGACTTGCCGGTGCCGCGGGCACCGGTCAGCAATACATTATTGGCTGGCTTGCCATCGACAAACTGACGCGTGTTCTGGTCGATCTGCTGTTTTTGCGGTTCGATGTTATGCAAATCCGACAAGGCGATAGCGGAGATATGCGCAACCGCTTGCAGGTAGCCGCCGCCGTGGCCGGCTTTGCCCGCATGGCGGCGCCAGCGGAAGGCGCTGGCGGCCTGCAAGTCCGGCACCGGGTCGGCTTGCGGCAGAATCGATTCGATCCGCGCCAGCAGCGCTTCAGCGCGGATGAGGAACTGGTCTAGCTGGGTCATGGCTGACGAATCAGGACCGATAATCGGCGTTAATCGACACGTAATCGTGCGACAAATCGCAAGTCCAGATGGTCGCATCGGCAGTTCCGCGCGCCAGCTTTACACGCACCGTGATTTCACTTTGCTTCATCACGCGCTGGCCGTCCGCTTCCTGGTATTCAGGATTGCGCCCGCCGCTTTTAGCCACCAGCACGTCGTCCAGGTACAGATCCAGCGTGCTGACATCGAGATCGTCAATCCCGGCATAACCAATCGCGCACAGAATCCGTCCGAGATTCGGGTCGGAAGCAAAGAAGGCTGTTTTGACCAGCGGCGAATGCGCAATCGAATAGGCAATCTTGCGGCATTCCGCCACATCTTTGCCCTCTTCCACCGTCACCGTGATGAATTTGGTCGCGCCCTCGCCATCGCGGATGATCATCTGCGCCAGCTGCTGCGAAAACTCGGTCACTGCAGCTGCCAGCGCGGCGTATTCCGGCGACTCCACACTGGTCACTTCCAGTTCCCCGGCGCCGGTGGCGATCAGCATGAACGAATCGTTGGTCGAGGTATCGCCGTCGATCGTGATGCAATTGAACGAGCGGTCGGCGGCCTGCTTCACCATTTGCTCCAGCGCCGATTGCGAGACTTTCGCATCGATCGCGAGGAAGCCGAGCATGGTCGCCATGTTCGGCTTGATCATGCCGGCGCCCTTGCTGATGCCGGACATGTTCACGCTTCTGCCTTCAATGGTGAGGCTGCGCGATGCCGCTTTCGGCTGCGTGTCGGTGGTCATGATCGCTTCCGCCGCATTGAACCAGTTGTCCTCATTCAGATTCCGGAGCGCCTGCGGCAAACCGGCGGTAACGCGGTCAACCGGCAATTGTTCGAGAATCACGCCGGTTGAGAACGGCAGAATTTGCGCGGCATGACATCCCAATAAATTGGCCAGTGCTTCACAAGTCGCATTGGCCGCCGCCAATCCGGCTTCGCCGGTACCGGCGTTAGCGTTACCGGTATTGATCACCAGCGCACGAATAGGCTCGCCGGAAATTTCAGCGGCCTCCAGATGGGCCTTGCTTACCTGGACCGGCGCCGCACAAAAGCGGTTAGTCGTGAAAACCCCCGCCACGGTCGCCGTCGGCGCCAGCTTCATGACCAGCAAATCCTTGCGATTCGCTTTGCGCACGCCAGCCTCGGCGTGACCAAGCTCGATACCGGCCACGGGCTTCAGGTCAGCAGCAACAGGAATAGGGGAATTGACAGCCATGGGAATCCTTAACTAGATATAAATGTTTGTGTGCAGATATTGATTAATCCGGCTCAAGCACGGATTTGCGCTAGGAGTCTGTCGGACATTTCAGGTCGTTATTCTAAAGCGGATCGAAGCTGATCGGGAGATCTGTGTCCACCAAAGATAAAGGGCAGGTTTCCCTGCCCTTCTTGTCTTGCAACGGCCTAATGTTGATTAAGCCAACTGGCCGTGACACTGCTTGTATTTCTTGCCGCTGCCGCATGGGCATGGATCGTTGCGTCCGACTTTCGGCACTGCGTGGACCTGCGGTTGCACATTATGTTCGTCACCGTGTGCGGTCGGCGCCAGCAACTCTTCGGCCGCCGCGTTAGGGTTGAAATCGGCATGTTGATAATGCACGTTTTCGAGATGCGATTGCGACAACTCTTCTTCGACCGCCGTAATTTCTTCGCGGCTTTCGATGCGCACGGTCATCACCACCTTGACCACGTCATTCTTGATCAGCTCAAGCATCTGGCCAAATAGCTCGAACGCCTCGCGCTTGTATTCCTGTTTCGGGTTCTTCTGCGCATAACCGCGCAAATGAATCCCTTGGCGCAAATGATCCAGCGCCGCCAAATGTTCACGCCAGTGGCTGTCGACGCTTTGCAACATGACGCTACGCTCGAAGCCGGCGAACGACTCCTGGCCGACCACGTTGACCTTGGCCGCATACGCTTCATCTGCCGCCGCCAATACACGCTCCAGCAGCTCTTCATCGGTCAGGTTCGGCTCGGCCTTCAGAATCGCGCCCAGCGGCACTGTCAAATGCACTTCATTGGCCAGCGCGGCTTCGAGTCCCGGGATATCCCATTGCTCGTCGAGCGACTCTTCCGGCACATGCATGCGGAAGGTATCGGTCAACGCGCCATGACGCAACGAGGTAACTACCTCGGACACGCCTTGCGCCTCCAGCAATTCATTACGCTGTTGATAAATGACTTTACGTTGGTCGTTGGCGACGTCATCGTATTCCAGCAATTGCTTGCGGATATCGAAGTTGCGCGCTTCCACCTTGCGCTGCGCCGATTCGATCGAACGCGACACGATGCCGGCTTCGATCGGTTCGCCTTCCGGCATCTTCAGCCGGTCCATGATGGCGCGCACGCGGTCGCCGGCAAAAATACGCAGCAGCGCGTCGTCCAGCGACAGATAGAAGCGCGACGAGCCTGGATCGCCCTGGCGTGCAGCGCGGCCGCGCAACTGGTTGTCGACCCGGCGCGATTCGTGACGTTCGGTACCGATGATATGCAAGCCGCCGGCATTGACCACTTGCTCATGCAGCGATTGCCATTCATCGCTGAGTTTTTGCGACTTCAATTGCTTTTCGGTTTCGCTCAGCGCCGCATCGGCTTCGATGAACTGGATCTGCTTCTCGACGTTCCCGCCCAGCACGATATCGGTACCGCGACCGGCCATATTGGTCGCGATAGTGATGGCTTTGGGACGACCTGCCTGGGCGATGATTTCCGCTTCACGTGCATGCTGCTTGGCGTTCAGCACATTGTGCGGCAGCTTGGCATTGCTCAATATTCCCGACAGCAATTCGGAATTTTCAATCGAAGTGGTGCCTACCAGCACCGGCTGCCCGCGCTCATAGCAATCCTGAATATCCTTCAGCATTGCGTTGTATTTTTCCTGCGCGCTCTTATAAACCTGGTCTTGCCGGTCCTTACGCTGATTCGGCCGATTTTGCGGAATCACGACGGTTTCCAGTCCGTAGATTTCCTGGAATTCGTAGGCTTCGGTATCGGCAGTGCCGGTCATCCCGGCCAGCTTGCCGTACATGCGGAAATAGTTCTGGAACGTGACCGAGGCCAGGGTCTGATTCTCGTTCTGAACCTTGACCTTTTCCTTGGCCTCTACCGCTTGATGCAAGCCGTCCGACCAACGGCGCCCCTGCATCAGGCGACCGGTGAACTCGTCGACAATGATGATTTCGTCGTTTTGCACCACGTAATGCTGATCTTTGTGATACAGGCTGTGCGCGCGCAAGGCGGCGTACAGATGGTGAATCAGGCTGATATTGGCGGCGTCATACAGCGATGCGCCTTCGGCCAGCAAGCCCATTCGGGTCAGAATCTGCTCGGACCGTTCATGCCCGGCTTCGGTCAGCAACACCTGATGCGCCTTCTCATCAATGGTGTAATCGCCGGGGACTTCCACCTGGCCCTTGCCATCCGGCGTTTCTTCGCCAATCTGCTTGGTCAGCAGCGGTGGCACTTCATTGATCTTGTAATACAGGTCGGTATGGTTCTCGGCTTGCCCGGAGATAATCAACGGGGTACGCGCTTCGTCGATCAGGATCGAGTCAACTTCATCGACAACCGCGAAATTCAAGCTGCGCTGGACGCGGTCGGCAGCGTCGTACACCATATTGTCGCGCAGGAAGTCGAAGCCGAATTCGTTGTTGGTGCCGTAAGTAATGTCGGCGGCGTAGGCAACCTGCTTGGCGTCATGCTCGACCATCGACAGATTGACGCCGGTGGTCAGGCCCAACCAGCTATACAGGCGCCCCATCCATTCAGCATCGCGTTGCGCCAGATAATCATTGACGGTCACCACGTGCACGCCCTTGCCGGACAACGCATTCAGATACGCCGGCAATGTCGCCATCAGAGTCTTGCCTTCGCCGGTGCCCATTTCGGCAATTTTCCCGTAATGCAGGGTCATGCCGCCAATCAGCTGAACGTCGAAATGGCGCATTTTCAAGACGCGTTTGCCGGCTTCGCGGCAGACTGCGAATGCTTCCGGCAGCAGCGCATCCAGCGTTTCGCCATTGGCGATGCGCTGTTTGAATTCCGGCGTCTTGGCTTGCAGTTCGGCATCCGACAATATCTCCATTGCCGGTTCGAGCGCGTTGATTTGACGGACGGCTTTTTTGTATTGCTTGAGCAGGCGCTGGTTGCGGCTACCGAAAATCTGGGTCAGTAATGACATGCTTGGATTCTAAAAAAAGCGCCGGCGAAATTCCGTGACGACCTGATGAATTGACACGAAACCGGACTGTGGCTAAATAAACGAGGAATTTTATCATGCAGTCCCCGACACATTGGGGTTATACGCCAGGAAACAATAGCTGGGGCTACAATTTGCGCCGGCTTTGCACTCCCATGCATGATTTGCATCCGCATCACCTCTTCCCGGCCAGCGCCGCCACTTTGGCGAAATCGGTACCGGCATTCAGAAATTTGCGTGGATCCTGCGCTACACCCTTGATTCTCACTTCGAAATGCAAGTGCGGCCCGGTCGAACGGCCGGTAGTGCCGATATCGGCAATATGCTGGCCGCGTTGCACAATGTCGCCAACCTTGGCCAACAGTCGCGACGCGTGCGCATAACGGGTAATGATGTCGTTGCCATGATCGATGTCGAGCATGTTGCCGTATTGCGGATGATATTCGGCTGCGATCACGACGCCAGCCGCCGCCGCGACAATCGCGGTCCCGACCGACGCTGGAAAATCCAGCCCTTCGTGGAAGGCATTGTGGCCGGTGAAAGGATCGGCCCGCCAGCCGAAACTGGAAGAGTTATAACTGACGTTGACCGGCTGGTTGGTCGGCAACAATTTGGATTTGATCCGGTCGCTCATCAACGCGGTTTCCACCACGTTCATATAATCGGCGCGATAACCGACGTCGCGCGCCAACGCATCCAGCGCATGCTGAAAGTCGATCATGCTCAAGTCGCCAGGCTTGCGCTCTTTGACACTGCTGGGCTCGGCGCCGCCGCGTCCGGGCGGGTTCTTGAAATTGAATTCTTCCGGTTTGATCCCGGCCAGCCCCTGCACCCGCTCGCCCAATGCGTCCAGGCGCATCAACTGGGCCTGCATCTCGCCCAGCTTGACGGCCATCGCGGCCAGATTTTCTTTCAAGTATTTATCTTTATCCTGCACGCCGACGCCTGCACTCGGCGCCAACGGACTGCCGAGGAACGACAGCGGCATGCTGGCCGCATAACGGACAGTCAAAAAATACAGCAGCGCGGTCGCCAGCAATACCGACAAAAGGAAAGCGCCAACCATCAATGCAATATGTTTGCCGCCTAAGGTGATGGATTTTGCGCGACTAAAACGCGGGTGCAGCAGAATTACCTGCATTGCAGCTCCGGTGGCGCGCTGATTGAGCCACAGGTGTGATAAGGTTTCACGATCATGCGTAGATTCTCACATTTCTCTAACTTGCAAGCGACGACAGGCTCCAAGTCTGTAACTCAGACATCCAGGGACGTCACGGATTTTTTGCGGGGGAATGACAGGATGGCATCGTTGCTGCCCGCCGTCACACGCATGGCAGCCTTGCAAAAGCAATGCGCCGCCGAACTACCGCCCATGTTTAACGCTTGCGAAGTATTGCAGTTTGAAGCTGGGCAACTGGTACTGTCGGCGCCCAATGCGGCGCTTGCCACCAAATTGAAGCAGCAACTGCCGAAGCTGCAAAATCAATTGCTAGCTGGAAATTGGCAGGTTAATGCAATCCGAATCAAAGTGCAAGTTAGCCAAAATCAGTACAAAGCCGCGCCAGTCAAGCAGCTCAACATGTCGCCTCAGGCAGTTTCAGCATTCTCGTCACTGATAGGAGAACTGGAACCTTCGCCGCGCAACGATGCGCTGAAAAACGCGCTCACGGCATTGGTAAGGCGCTACAAAGATGGAGCCTAGTTCAACGCCCATTCCTGGCCGACCTGGCGTTGATACGCATTTGGCGCCGCCTCAAGTTGGTCGAAGCTGACCACTTCATACGCATCGGGTTGCGCCAGCAAGGCCAGCAGCAATTTGTTGTTCAGCCCATGCCCTGATTTGTGCGCGGTATAACTTGCCAACAGCGGGTGACCGATCAAATACAAGTCGCCGATGGCATCCAGGATCTTGTGGCGGACAAACTCATTGTCGTAACGCAAGCCGTCGCTGTTGAGTATCCGGTACTCATCCATCACGATCGCGTTTTCCAGCGAACCGCCGCGCGCCAGCCCCAAGCCGCGCATGGTTTCGACATCTTGCATGAAGCCGAAAGTGCGCGCGCGCGCTATTTCCTTGACATAGGAATCGACGCTGAAATCGACTTCAGCGGTCTGACCAGCGCCATCGATTGCCGGGTGATTGAATTCAATAAAAAACTTTAATTTGAAACCATTACAGGGTTCCAGCCGCGCCCATTTTTCCTTGTCGCCCTGGCCTTCACGCACTTCGACGGCTTTTTTGATCCGGACGAATTTTTTGGCGGCGTTCTGTTCTTCCAGGCCAGCCTGCTGCAGCAGGAACACGAACGATGATGCAGACCCATCCATGATCGGAATTTCTTCCGCCGTCACATCGACATATAGATTGTCTATGCCAAGGCCGGCGCAAGCGGACATGAGATGTTCGACGGTTGACACCCGTGCGCCATCCTTCGCCAGCACCGAGGCCATGCGGGTATCGCCGACACCGGTGGCATAGGCAGGAAAATCGACTACCGGATCCAGATCGATGCGGCGAAAGATAATCCCGGTATCCGCTGCGGCCGGACGCAATGTCAATTCGACTTTAGTCCCGGAGTGGACGCCAATTCCTGTCGTCTTGACAATTTTTTTGATGGTACGTTGTTTCAACATATTGGAATTATAGGTGTTGCGAAAAAAATGGATGTAACGATGTGTAGCTGCTATTGGATAAAAACAACGTTTTATCGTTCACCTACGGAAAACAAAAACGGCGCTCGGAGCGCCGTTTTTTAACAGCCGTGGATAAATTTTTATCCCAGTTGCGCCAACAAGGTCTCGGCATTCGAGACTTCAAACTTGCCGCCTTCTTCGACATTCAGTTGCTTGACCACGCCATCGTCGATCAAGGCCGAGAAACGCTGGGAACGAACACCCATTCCGAACTTGCCGAAGTCGGCATCCAGGCCCAGCGCCTTGACGAAATCGGCGTTGCCGTCCGCCAGCAAACGGACGATGCCGGTGGCTTTCTGGTCGCGGCCCCAAGCGCCCATGACGAACGCGTCATTGACCGACACCGCCCAGATTTCATCAACGCCTTTGGCCTTAAATTCTGCGGCATGCTGGATGTAGCCCGGCAAGTGCTTGGCCGAACAGGTCGGGGTATATGCGCCAGGGACTGCGAACAGCGCAATCTTCTTGCCCTTGACCAGGTCGCTGACATTAAATGTATTGGGTCCGAGCGCGCAGCCTTCTGTCTCGGTTTCGATGAATTCTGCTAATTTGCCTTCCGGCAGGCGATCGCCGATCTTGATGGTCATAATCAAATCCTTGTCTATGTCTATATATATTTATGGCATTGCCAATGAAAAACGCCGCGCCTTTCGACGCGGCGTGGAACCCGCAGTATGCCCTGTTCTGCAAATTCATGCCGGGCTCGGCATGCTTGCTTAATCGGCTTGCTTGCGCAGAAAAGCCGGAATGTCGTAGGTTTCCATGCCATTCTTTTCCAGTGCGCGCACCGTGTCGGAGGCCGACTCGCGACGCCATACCGCCGGCGCCTTCATGCCTTCAAACGAAGTGCTGCCATGCCCCACCCCGACAGTCGCCTGACCGTGTTGCATCATTGGCTCATTGTGAGTACCGGTACGCAGCATCGGCGTTTGCACCAGTTGCACCGCCTTGCGCGCCCGGCCCAAGCCAGTGGCCACCACGGTCACGCGAATGTCGTCGCCCATGCTTTCGTCGTAAGCGATGCCTTGTGCAATCGATGCATCCGGAGCCGCGAACGCGCGCACGGTCGACATCACTTCCTTGATTTCCTTACCCTTCAGGCTGCGGCTGGCAGTAACGTTGACCAGGACGCCGCGAGCACCTGACAGGTCGATGCCGTCCAGCAGCGGCGAGGCGACCGCCTGCTCCGCAGCCAGACGCGCGCGATCCACGCCGGATGCGGTCGCGGTTCCCATCATCGCCTTGCCTTGTTCGCCCATGATGGTCTTGACGTCGTTGAAGTCGACGTTGATGTGGCCCGGGACGTTGATGATTTCGGCAATCCCGGCGACGGCGTTATTGAGCACGTCGTCGGCGTGTTGCAGCCATTCCATCATGCTGTCGTCTTCATAAATCTCTTCGAGCTTTTCGTTGAGGATGATGATCAGCGAATCAACGTGCTGGGACAACGCTTCCAGACCTTCGTCGGCGACGTCCATGCACTTCTGGCCTTCATACGAGAACGGCTTCGACACCACCGCTACCGTCAGCGCGCCTTGCTCCTTGGCGATCTGCGCTACCACCGGTGCGGCGCCGGTGCCGGTGCCGCCGCCCATGCCGGCGGCAATAAACACCATGTGCGCGCCGCGCAAGGCATCTTCGATGCGGCCGCGCGATTCTTCCGCCAGCTGGCGGCCGACGGACGGCTTCATGCCGGCGCCGAGGCCGGTATCGCCGATTTGAATCACGTTGTGCGCCTTCGATTGCTTGAGCGCCTGCGCATCAGTATTGGCGGCGATGAACTCAACGCCGGACACGCCCTTGTTAATCATATGTTGGACCGCATTGCCGCCCGCGCCACCGACGCCAACGACTTTAATCACGGTGCCCAGAGTTGCATTGTCAAGCATATCGATTTCCATGATATTTCCTTATAAAGTTGCAGCATCCAGTCAGTAGGCATCACACGCTGTGAGACCTAGCAACTGACAACTGCGCGTTACATAAACAACGTTAAAGACAACTGAAACCAATGCCTACGGCAGGTTAAAGCACTTAAAAATTACCCAAGAACCATTCCTTCATGCGCTGCCAGATGGCTTTGGCAGAACCTTCCTGACGCGTCACGATGTAACCGCGCAGGTATTGTTTTTTCGCTTCCAGCAGCAAACCCAGCACGGTCGAATAGCGCGGGCTGCGCACGACGTCCGCCAGCTGGCCGCTGTATTCCGGCGTGCCGAGACGCGCCGGTTTCAGGAAAATATCTTCGGCCAGTTCGATCATGCCAGGCATGATTGCCGAGCCGCCGGTCAGCACGATGCCGCTGGATAAGACTTCTTCGTATCCGGACTCGCGCACCACCTGATGCACCAGCGCGAACAACTCTTCCACCCGCGGCTCGATCACGGCGGCCAATGCCTGACGCGACAAAGTGCGCGGATTGCGATCGCCCAAGCCCGGCACTTCCAGCGTTTCGTTAGGGTCCGCCAGAATCTGCTTGGCGACGCCATAACGCAATTTGATTTCTTCCGCCTCGCTGGTCGGCGTGCGCAATGCCATCGCGATGTCGTTGGTAATCTGGTCGCCGGCAATCGGAATCACCGCGGTATGCCGAATCGCGCCCTCGGTAAACACTGCGACGTCGGTGGTGCCGCCGCCGATATCCACCAGCACCACGCCCAGCTCTTTCTCATCCGAGGTCAGCACCGCATCGGCAGCCGCCATCGGTTGCAGGATCAGGTCGGACACTTCCAGACCGCAACGACGCACGCACTTGACGATGTTTTGCACCGCCGACACGGCGCCGGTCACGATATGCACCTTGACCTCAAGCCGGATGCCGCTCATGCCGATCGGTTCGCGCACGTCTTCCTGACTGTCGACGATGAATTCCTGCGGTACGGTATGCAGCAATTGCTGATCGGTCGGGATATTGACGGCCTTGGCGGTTTCTATAACGCGCGAGACGTCGGCGGCGCTGACTTCCTTGTCCTTGATCGCCACCATGCCGCTTGAATTGAAGCTGCGAATATGGCTGCCCGCGATGCCGGTGTAGACATTGCGGATCTTGCAGTCAGCCATCAGCTCGGCCTCTTCCAGCGCGCGCTGGATCGACTCGACCGTGGCCTCGATATTGACCACCACGCCTTTCTTCAGCCCCTTGGATTCGGCCTGGCCCAGTCCAATGACTTCATGCCGCCCGTCGGGCAATACCTCGGCCACAACCGCCACCACTTTGGCGGTGCCGATGTCCAGACCGACGATCAAATTTTTAGCGTCTTTTGTCATAGTGTTTCGTTTATTTTTTCTTGCTTCCCAATCCGGAGGCCAAACCACTAGCCTTTAGCGCCAGACCATTCGGATACCGCATATCCACGCTTTCAATCCGGTTCTGCAGACGCGTCAGCAATTGCGGATAAATCTGGACCAGTCGACCGACCCGGTCCTTCAGCGTGTTCTTGTCCTGTTCGCGTCCCAATTCCACCGCCATGCCATTACTCAGCTTGACCGCCCATGCATAGCGGCTCGACAGATTCACTTCGACCGGGCTTAGCGCCAGCGGCTCAAACCATTGCCGGAAATCCGCCAGCCGCGCCACCACGTCCTTCTCGCTGCCGGCCGGACCGGAGAACCGCAACAAGGCGCCGTCTTCTTCCGCTTCGTCCAGATTGGCCGTAAACAAATCGCCATGCACCGACAGCAAACGGCCATCGTCGTCCCAGGTGCCGAGCGCCTGATGCTCTTCCAGCGTCACGATCAATTTATTCGGCCATTCACGCTGGACCGCCGCCTTGCGCACCCAAGGCACGGATTCGAACGCGGTACGCACCGTGTCCAGGTTAGCGGTAAAGAAATTGCCCTTGATCCGAGGCAGTGCGCTGGCGCGGATGGTCAATGGATTGATCCGTCGCAGCTCGCTACGTTCAGCGCCTTCCACCCGAATCACCTTCAACGTAAACATCGGCCGCTGCGCCAGCCACCAGATGCCCGACGCCAGCAATGCGAGCGCCACCAGGCCAAACAAGGCGCTGGAGATTGCGTTCAACATTTTGATGTCTTGCCACATGGTTGGTTATCGTCTTTATCTCTGACTTATTGAGCCGATTACGTAAATTTAGGTAAATACCCGCTTGTTTATTTTTTCCGCGCCACGCTCAGATCGGCGCCCAGTCTTTCGAAGGCGTCAAATCGAGTGCGGCCGAACTCAAGATCTCGACGCATAAATCTTCATAGCTGACCCCGGCGGCCTTGGCCGACATCGGCACCAGCGAATGACTGGTCATGCCCGGCGAGGTATTGATCTCCAGCAGGAAAGGCTCGTTGTCCGCAGCGCGCAGCATAAAGTCCACGCGCGACCAGCCCACGCATCCGAGCGCATTGAATGCCTGCACCGCCAGCGCCTGTATCCGTTGCGTCAACGCCTCATCCAACGGCGCCGGACAGAGATACTGGGTGTCGTCGGTAAAGTATTTATGCTGATAGTCGTAGTTGCCTTCCGGCGCACGAATCTCGACGATAGGCAACGCGCGGGCGTCGCGTCCGGCGCCCAGCACCGGCACGGTCAACTCGCGGCCGCTGATGAATTCCTCCGCCAGCACCACTTCATCGTATTTGGCGCACAGCGCGAAACCGTCATCCATCCCGGCGCGATCCGTCACCTTGCTGATGCCGATGGTGGAACCTTCGTGCGGCGCCTTCAGCATCAGCGGCAGGCCCAGCACATCCGGCACTTGCTGCAATTCTGCGGGCGAGGTGGTTTTCGAATCCAGCACCGCAAAACGCGGCGTCGGCAAGCCCATGCTTTGCCAGATGCGCTTGGTCATGACCTTATCCATCGCAATCGCGGACGCCATGACGCCGGGACCTGTGTAAGGAATGCCCAGCTGCTCCAATGCGCCTTGCAAGGTGCCGTCTTCGCCGTAACGTCCGTGCAATGCGATAAACACGCGATCGAATTTTTCCGCCGCCAGTTCCGCCAGACTGCGCTGCGCCGGATCGAAGGGGTAGGCATCCACGCCGCGGCTTTGCAAAGCCTGCAGCACCCCGGCTCCAGACATATTGGAGACTTCGCGCTCGGCCGAACGGCCGCCGAACAACACTCCGACTTTCCCGAATTGATTAGCCATAATTTGTTTACTCATCTCTTTCGATTGTCTTTGCTACTCAGTGATTGACCGGTTACGGCTCAAGCAATTTCGCCAATTTGGCCGGCACGCCGCTGATCGAGCCGGCGCCCATCGTCATCACCACGTCACCGTCGCGAGCGATGTTGAGGATGGCCGCCGGCATGTCTGCGATGTCTTCGACAAATACCAATTCCGCCATGCCGGCCACCCGCAATGCGTGCGCCAGCGCGCGACCGTCGGCGGCCACCAGCGGCGATTCGCCGGCGGCGTACACCTCGGCCAGCACCAGTACATCGACGGTGGCCAACACTTTGACAAAATCTTCAAACAGGTCGCGGGTGCGGGTGTAGCGGTGCGGCTGAAACGCCAGCACCAGCCGCCGTCCGGGATAAGCGCCGCGCGCCGCCTGGATGGTGGCGGCGGTTTCCACCGGATGATGGCCGTAATCGTCCACCAGCGCGAACTCGCCGGTAGTCTTGCCGTCGGCGTCGTGCAACTTGATTTCGCCGTAGCGGGTGAAGCGGCGGCCGACGCCGTTAAATTCGGTCAACGCCTGTTGAATCGCGGCGTCAGCGACGCCCAATTCGCGAGCGATGGCAATCGCTGCGCAGGCGTTCTGGACGTTGTGCATGCCCGGCTGGTTAAGGCTGATCGGCATCGCCGCATAGCCTTTCTGGATCACCGTGAATTGCATGTGGCCGGCCACCGCCTTGGCGTCGATCGCACGCACATCGGCATCCTCATGGAAGCCGTAGGTGGTAATCAGTTTGGAAATCTGCGGCATGATTTCCCGCACGTTGGCATCGTCCAGGCACAACACGGCCACGCCGTAAAACGGCAGACGCTGGGTGAACTCGACGAAAGCCTGTTTCAGCTTGTTGAAATCGTGATCGTAGGTTTCCATGTGATCGGCATCGATGTTCGTGATGACTTCGATCACCGGCGACAAATTCAGGAAAGAGGCATCAGACTCGTCGGCCTCGGCCACGATGAAATCGCCCGAGCCCAGTTTGGCGTTGGCGCCAGCGCTGGTCAGGCGGCCGCCAATCACAAACGTCGGGTCCAGTCCGCCTTGCGCCAGGATGCTGGCAACCAGGCTGGTGGTGGTGGTTTTGCCGTGCGTACCGGCAATCGCGATACCGCGCTTGAGACGCATCAACTCCGCCAACATGACGGCCCGTGGCACGATAGGGATATGTTTTTCGCGCGCGGCGACGACTTCCGGATTGTCGGCCTGCACCGCGGTCGACGTGACGATCGCGTGCGCCTGCTCGATGTTCTTGGCCGCATGGCCTTGCGTCACCTTGGCGCCGAGGCTGATCAGGCGACGGGTCGCGGCATTGCTGCCGAGATCGGAGCCCGATACGGTATAGCCAAGGTTCAATAACACCTCGGCGATGCCGCTCATACCGCTGCCGCCGATGCCGACGAAATGGATATTCTTTACTTTGTGTTTCATACATCACCTGCCAATTCTTCAAGTACCTGCGCGATGGCCTGATTCGCATCGCGCCTGCCGTTTTCATATGCTGCCTGTGCCATCGTTTGGCAGTCCTGACGCGAGGTCTGCATCAACAACGCGGCCAGGCGTTCTTTATTCAATTCCGTTTGCGGCAAATGGATTGCCGCTTGCTGATTCGCCATCCAGCGCGCGTTTTCGCGCTGATGCGAAGTGGTCGATGCCACCAGCGGCACCAGCACGCTGGCGACGCCGGCCGCGGTCAGTTCCGACACCGTGATCGCGCCTGCGCGACAAAGCACCAGATCGGCATCGGCATAACGGCGCGGCATGTCGTCGATAAACGCCACCACTTCCGCCGTCACGCCGGCCGCCGCATAAGCGTTGCGCAAGGCATCGATATGCTGCTTGCCGGATTGATGCGTCACGCTCGGCCGCGATTCGGCCGGAATCAAGGCCAGTGCTGCCGGCAAGCAATCGTTGAGCGCCTTCGCGCCCAGGCTGCCGCCGACCACCAACAAGCGCAGCGGCCCGCTGCGACCGCCATAACGCTGCGCCGGCAGCGGCAGCGCCATGATTTCCCGGCGCACCGGGTTGCCGGTCACCAGCGCCTTTTTTGCGGCCCGGCCGAAATCCGCCGGGAAACCGAACAACACGCGCTGCGCCAGCGGCGTCAGGGTTTTGTTCGACAACAGCAACGCCGCATCGGCATTCACCAGCACCAGCGGCACGCCGCGCAAGCGCGCCATCGCACCGCCCGGCACCGTCACATAGCCGCCCATCCCCAGCACCACATCGGCCTGGCGGCGGCCGATGATGCCGAAGCACGCCGGGAAACTGAGCAACAGCCGCCACACGCCGCGCAAGGTATGCAGCCAGCCTTTGCCGCGCAATCCGGAAAATTCAATCCGGTCCATCTCGATAGCATGGCGCGGCACCAGCTCGCATTCCATGCCATGCGTTGTTCCCAGCCACGTCACTTGCCAGCCGCGAGCGCGCATCGTGTCGGCAATCGCCAGCCCCGGGAAGATATGCCCGCCGGTACCGGCCGCCATGATCAATAAGCGCTTCATGACCGTCCTCCCCGCATCATGACCCGGTTCTCGTAGTCGATGCGCAACAGGATTGCCAGGCCGATGCAGTTGATCAGCACGCCGGAGCCGCCGTAACTCATCAGCGGCAAAGTCAGGCCTTTGGTCGGCAACAGTCCCAGATTGACGCCCATGTTGATAAAGGTTTGCACCCCGATCCAGATGCCGATGCCCTTGGCGGTCAAGCCGGCAAATGTTTGTTCCATCGCGATCGCCTGCCGGCCGATTTCAAAGGCGCGCTTGATGATCCAGTAAAACAGCATGACCACCACCAGCACGCCGACAAAACCCAATTCCTCACCAATCACCGCCAACAAAAAGTCGGTATGCGCTTCCGGCAAATAATGCAATTTCTCCACGCTGGCCCCGAGGCCGACGCCGAACAATTCGCCGCGTCCGAACGCGATCAGCGAGTGTGACAACTGGTAAGCCTTGCCCAGGGCGTTTTCCTCCGTCCACGGATTCAGGTAGGCAAAAATCCGCTCGCGACGCCACGGCGACAGCCAGATCACCAGCGTGAACAAGCCGGCCAGCACGGCGCCGATGCCGCCGAACCAGATGCCGTTGATGCCACCCAAAAACAGAATCCCCATCGCGATGCAGACGATCACGCCCAGCGCGCCGAGATCCGGCTCCAGCAACAACAGCAGACCGACCACACCGACCGCAGCCGTCATCGGCAAGAAACCCTTGGTCAGCTTGTGCATCACTTGCTGCTTGCGCACCGTGTAGTTGGCTGCATACAAGACAATGAATAGCTTCATTAATTCCGACGGCTGCAAATTAAATACGCGGAACGACAGCCAGCGCTTGGCGCCGTTGACCCCTCGCCCCAGGCCGGGCACCAGCACCATCGCCAGCAATACCAGGGTAATCACGAACAAATAGGGCGCGGCCCGCTGCCAGGTAGCGATCGGGATACGGAATGTAAACAAGCCGGCGACCAGCGAGACGCCGATAAAAATCGCCTGCCGCACCAGGAAGTGGGCGTTGCTGTAGTTCGCATACTTGGGCGAGTCCGGCAACGCGATGGAGGCCGAGTACACCATGACCAGTCCGAGCAGCATCAGCAGCACCACCACCCACACCAGCGGCTGGTCGTACTCCATCATTTTCGAACGCTGGGCGCCGGACTTCTGGCTGTCGAGCGTGCGCGGCCGGGACGCAGGGCTGTCCGCAGGCTTGGCCGAAAAAGATGGAAAGGCGAATTTCATAGGCCGACCTCGCCGCGCGACAAGGCCAGCTCGCGCACCGCATCGACAAACACCTGGGCCCGATGCGCGTAATTACGGAACATGTCGAAACTGGCGCAAGCCGGCGACAGCAATACCGCGTCGCCTGGCTGTGCCAGCTCGGCAGCGCGCTGCACCGCTTGTTCCAGCGTCGCGCAGCTGACGATCTCGACCCTCGCTGCTTGCGTCCGGCTCTCAACCGCTACTTGAATTGCGGCGGCGTCGCGGCCGATCAAGACCAGCGCCCGACCATAAGTAGCCAGCGGCTCTGCCAATGGCGCAAAGTCCTGCCCTTTGCCGTCGCCGCCGGCGATCAATACCAGGCGGCTGGCATTGCCGTCGTTGTCGGAACCGCGACCGAGGCCGTTCAAGGCCGCTACCGTGGCGCCGACATTGGTGCCTTTGCTGTCGTCGTAGTATTCGACGCCGCCGATGGTGGTCACCAGTTCGACCCGATGCGGCTCGCCGTGATACTCGCGCAGGCCGTGCAATAGCGGTGCGAACGGCAAGTCGATGGCGCGGCACAATGCCAGTGCCGCCAGCGCATTGGCTGCATTGTGGCGGCCGCGAATGCGCAGCGCATCGGCCGGCATCAGGCGTTTGATCGAGACCGGCAATTCGGGCTGCTCTTTCTTGCCGCGTTTCTTTGCTTCCTTTTCAGTCTCTTCCGCCGGCACGGCTACCGTCAGCCATTGCATGCCGTGATCGCTGACCAGGCCGAAACAATCACCCTGGGTCGGCTCGTCGAAGCCGAAACTCAAGCTCTTCGACGTCTGGAACTGCATCACCAATGCATCGTCGCGGTTCAATACGCGCGTGGTATCGCTGCCGAAGATGCGCGCCTTGTCGGCCGCATAGGCCGCCATATCGCCATGCCAATCCAGATGGTCTTGCGTGATATTGAGGATGGTCGCGGCGTCGGCTTGCAGGCTGTAAGTGGTATGCAACTGGAAGCTCGACAATTCCAGCACCCAGACCTGCGGCAACGCGTTTTGCTCCAGTGCGGTGCGCAACACATCCAGCGCGGCCGGACTGATATTGCCGGCCACCTGCACCGTCAAGCCGGCTCGTTCGCACAGCAAGCCGGTCAAACTGGTGACGGTGGTTTTGCCGTTGGTGCCGGTGATCGCAATCACTTTCGGCGCATACGCCTGACTCTCGCGCAATGCCGCCAGGGCTTGCGCGAATAGCTCGATCTCGCCCCATACCGGGATATTGGCGGCGGCCGCGGCTGGGATGATGTCCTTCAATTCCTTGCTTGGTATTAGGCCGGGACTGACTGCGACAAAGTCGATGCCGTCGAGCAAACTCGGAGCAAAACTGTCGCCGCCGCCGACAAATTCGACATCCGCTATCGCTTGCCGCAATTGCGGCAGGCGCTCAGGCGCACTGCGGGTATCGGCCACGCGCACGCTCGCGCCGCAGTGTGCCAGCCACAATGCGCATGCCAGGCCGGACTCGCCCAAGCCTAGTACCAGAACATGTTTACCCGTGTATGTCATGACCGCAGCGTTCATTACCTTAACTTCAGAGTGGAAAGTCCAAACAACACCAGCATCATCGAGATGATCCAGAAACGCACGACCACCTGCGTTTCTTTCCAGCCTTTTTGCTCATAGTGGTGGTGCAGCGGCGCCATCAGCAGCACCCGCCGACCGACTCCGTAACGCTTCTTGGTGAACTTGAAATACACCACCTGGACCATCACCGACAGCGTTTCGACCACAAAGATGCCGCCCATGATGAACAACACGATTTCCTGCCGCACGATGACGGCCACGGTGCCCAGCGCGCCGCCCAGCGCCAGCGCGCCGACGTCGCCCATGAATACCTGCGCCGGATAGGCGTTGTACCAAAGGAAAGCCAGGCCGGCACCGGCCATCGCGCCGCAGAAAATCAGCAGTTCGCCGGCGCCGGGGATATGCGGAATCAGCAGATATTTGGCAAAGGTCACGTTACCGGTCAGATAGGCAAACAGTCCGAGGGCGGAGCCGACCATGACCGTCGGCATGATCGCCAGGCCGTCCAGGCCATCGGTCAGATTCACCGCGTTGCTGGTGCCGACGATGACGAAATAAGTCAGCGCCATGAAGCCCCAGACGCCCAGCGGATAGCTGACGGTTTTGAAGAACGGCACGATCAAATCGGCCTTCGGCGGCAAATCCAGGCTGAAACCGGACTGCACCCAGGCCACGAACAAATCCCAGACCTGGGTATTGTTCGGCGCCGATACCGAGAACGCCAGATACACTGCCGCCACCACGCCGATCACCGATTGCCAGAAATATTTCTCGCGCGAGCGCATGCCGTTCGGGTCCTTGTAGACCACCTTGCGATAGTCGTCGACCCAGCCGATGGCACCAAAACCCAGCGTCACCACCAGCACGATCCAGACGAAACGGTTGCTCAGGTCGCTCCACAGCAAAGTTGAAATACCGATCGCAATCAGGATCAGCACGCCGCCCATGGTCGGCGTACCAGATTTGATCAAATGCGTTTGCGGACCATCGGTACGCACCGCTTGTCCGACCTTCAGGCGCGCCAGCATGCGGATCACGCCAGGTCCTGCGATCAAGCCGATCGCCAACGCCGTCAGCGTCGCGAACACGGCGCGAAAGGTGATGAAATTGAAAACCCGCAGGACACTGAAATCCTGCTGTAAATATTGTGCCAACCAAAGCAGCATGTTAGTGACTTCCTTCTGATGTTGCGACGAGCAGATGCTGCACCACGCGTTCCATTTTCATGAAGCGCGATCCTTTTACCAACACCGTGGCATGCGGTGTCATATAAGCGTCGACCGCAGCCAGCAGCGCTGCCAGGTCGACAAAATGTTTTGCTTGCGGGCCGAAGGCGGCACTGGCGTCAGCCGCCAACTTGCCCAGCGTGAACAACTGCGCGATGCCGCGTTGCTGCGCATAAGCACCGATTTCCTGGTGAAACTTGCGGCCTTCATTGCCGACTTCGCCCATGTCGCCCAATACCAGCAACCGCGGCTGGTCGGCCGGGGCCTGGGCCAGCACGTCGATTGCGGCCCGTACCGAATCGGGATTGGCGTTATAGGTGTCGTCGATCACCAGCGCACCGGCGCAGGCGGCGCGTTGCGCCAGCTTGCGTTGCAGACGGCCGCTGACCGGAGCGAACGCTTCCAGGCCGCGCTTGATGGCCGCGACCTCGATCCCAATCGCCAACGCGCAGGCAATCGCGGCGAGTGCGTTGCGCACGTTGTGCTCGCCGGCGGCGGACAGCTGTATGTCAAATTTTTGTACAGGGTTGGCAAGCGCGACGGTGACGGCCAAATCGCTGCCGAAACCATTCGCCGCCTGGCTATAAGTGCAGCTGACATCGGCGTCGGCGGACAGGCCGAAGGTAATGCTGCCGCCCTTGTCCGCTGCGTAGTCGCGCCACAAGGCGGTATACGGATCGTCGGCAGGAAACACGGCAATCCCGCTGGCCGGCATGCCACGAATCACGTCGCCGTTTTCCTTGGCGACCGCTTCGACCGTTGCCATGAACTCCTGATGCTCGCGCTGCGCGTTATTCACCAGTGCCACGGTCGGTTCGGCCAGCGCGGTCAGCACCGCTATCTCGCCCGGATGGTTCATGCCCAGTTCAACCACTGCCGCCTGATGGCTCGCTTCCAACCGCAGCAAGGTCAACGGCACGCCGATCTCATTATTCAGGTTGCCGCGCGTGGCCAAAAACTGCTCATCGCCAAACGCCGCGGCCAGGATCGCCGCGATCATTTCCTTGACAGTGGTTTTGCCGTTGCTGCCGGTCACTGCGATCAAGGGCAGCTTGAATTGCGCGCGCCAGCGATGGCCAATCGCACCCAGCGCGAGCCGCGTATCTGGCACCACCAGCGCGGGGACCGGAAGATTTGCAGGTACACGCTCCACCACCACCGCGGCCGCGCCTTGCGCCGCCACCTGCGGCAAAAAGTCATGCGCGTCAAAACGTTCGCCGCGCAGCGCGACAAACAGATTGCCCGGCACGACCGCGCGACTATCTGTCGTCAAGCCGGTCACCGCCACCGGAGCGGCTCCAGCAGCAGCGACGATGGAAGAATTGGGAACCCAACTCTGCAATTGGGTCAGCGATGACTTCATACGTGGCCGCCTTTCATCGTGGCCCGCGCAGCCAATGCCAGCGCGGTATGGTCGGCGTCCAAAAACGGCAATTTCTTTCCTTTTATTTCTTGATAGGTTTCATGTCCTTTTCCTGCCAGCAGCACCACATCGGCCTTGGCCGCATGGCGTACCGCCCACAGGATCGCGCCGGCCCGGTCTTCCAGCGTCAGCGCAGCCGCAGGCGATTGCATGCCGTGCAGGATTTGCGCAATGATCGCGCCCGGCTCTTCACTGCGCGGATTGTCGCTGGTCACGATCACGTGATCCGCCAGCTCGGCGACGGCGCCCATCTGCGGCCGCTTGCCCGGATCGCGATCGCCGCCGCAACCGAACACGCACCACAACTCGCCATGCCGTTGCTGCGCCACCTGGCGCAAGGTATGCAGCGTCTTTTCCAGCGCATCGGGGGTATGCGCATAGTCGATCACGATCAGCGGCGCGTCCTGGCCGCCGAATTGCTGCATGCGGCCGGGGACCGCGGTCAACAGTTCAATCGCATGGACTGCCGCGGCCCAGACAACGCCTTTGGCCAGCAGCACGCCCAGAATGCCGAGCACATTGCTGACATTGAACTGGCCGACCAGCCGGGTTTTGATCTGGCCGGAGCCGAACGTCGACTCCACATGAAATACGGTGCCGCCGGCATTGGTCTTGATCGCCGAGGCGCGCAATACCGGGATGCCAGCTGCCGCCTCGACCTCGGTCAACGCATAGCCGATCACCGGAATCGCCTGCGTCTTCTGTTGCAGATGGCGCGCCAGCCGCAATCCCATTTCATCATCCAGATTGATCACGGCATGCTGCAATCCGGGCCAGTCGAACAGCATCTGCTTGGCCGCCTCATAGTGCGCCATGTCGCCGTGGTAATCGAGATGATCGCGGGTGAAATTGGTGAACAAGGCGATATCGACATGCATGCCGTTCAGACGGCCTTGCTCCAGGCCGATCGAGGATGCCTCGATTGCCAGCGCGCCGACTCCGGCGTCGCGCATCTCCGCCAGGGTGCGCTGCAACAGTACGGCATCCGGCGTGGTATAGCCGGTTTCCCGAAACGCACCGCGCTGGCCTTTGGCAAACACGCCCACGCCCAGCGTACCGACCACCCCGGTCATTTCCCCCAGATGCGACAGTGCATGCCCCAGCCATTGACTGCACGAGGTCTTGCCATTGGTGCCGGTCACGGCGACGATTTGCATGCCGGCGTCCGGCTTTTGATAGTAGGCATTGGCAATCGGGCCGGCGGCTTGTTTCAAGCCCGCGACGGCCAGATGCGGCACTTTATGGGTCGCGTCCCAACTGACATCCCAGTCGAATCCATCCGCCTCATATACCACCGCGCAAGCACCCTTTTGCAGCGCTTGCGCAATATAGTTGCGGCCGTCCGCATGATCGCCGGGATAGGCAACGAACACATCGCCGGGTTTGACCGCGCGTGAATCCGAAGTCAGGTCGGCCGCCGCGGCGGATGCCGGAGCCAGTCCGCGCAACCAGTTCAGGATGTCGTCCAATCGTACCGAGGTTGTCTTCATTGGCTTCTTCATGGCCTTCATTACATGCTCTCCTGTACCACTTCGGTCGGGATAATGATGTTGGTGACGGTCGAATCCGGCGCAACGTTCAGCGCCCGCAAGGCGTTGGCGGCAACCGTCGCAAACACCGGCGCTGCCACATCACCACCAAAATGCGAGCCCACGCTGGGCTCGTCGACCATCACCGCAATGATCAAGCGAGGATCAGAGGCCGGAGCAAAACCGACAAAGTCGGCAATATATTTTTTGACGTATTTGCCGCCCTCGATCTTGTAAGCGGTGCCGGTTTTGCCGCCGACCCGATAGCCGGGCACTTGCGCCTTGGGCGCGGTGCCGCCAGGCGCGGTGACCGTTTCCAGCATCGCTCGCACGGTGAGCGCAGTCTTTTCGGATACCACCCGCTGCCCAACCGGCGGCTCGGTGACCTTCTGGAAGGTCAATGGAATAAAATCGCCGTTGCGGGCAAAAATCGTATATGCGTGCGCCATCTGGATCAGCGACACCGAGATGCCGTGGCCGTAGCTCATGGTCGCCTGCTCGATCGGACGCCACGATTTATAAGGGCGCACACGGCCGGCAACCGCACCTGGGAAACCGAATTTCGGCTGCTGCCCAAGACCAACAGTAGTGAACATCTCCCACATTTCTTCAGCCGGCATTTGCGCGGCAATTTTGGCGGTGCCGATGTTGGACGATTTCTGGATAATCTGAGCCACGCTCATCGTCAGCACGCCATGCGGATGCGAATCGCCGATAGTGGCGGTACCAATCGTCATTTTATCGGGGATCTGGAAGGTCGTAGTCGCCTGCACGCGATTGGTGTCAAGCGCCAAAGCCACGGTGAATGGCTTCAGCGTGGAGCCAGGCTCGAAGGTATCGGTCATCACCCGATTGCGCAGTTGCGCCCCGGTCAATACCGAGCGATCGTTCGGGTTGTAAGAGGGCAAATTGGCAAGCGCCAGCACCTCGCCGGTCTTGGCGTCCACTACGACGATGCCGCCGGCTTTGGCCTTGCTCTTTTCGACCGCCTCTTTCAATTGCGTAAAGGCGATGTACTGGATCTTGCTGTCGATCGACAACACCAACTCCTTGCCATCGTGCGGCTCCTTGACCGCTTCGATATCCTCGACGATACGCCCCAACCTATCCTTGATCACGCGACGGCTACCGGTGGTGCCGGCCAGGTTTTTTTGCTGCGACAGCTCCATGCCGTCCTGACCGGCGTCTTCGACGTTGGTAAAGCCGACCACGTGCGCCATTACCTCCCCTTCGGGGTAGTAGCGTTTGTATTCCTTGCGCGTTTCGACGCCGCGGATGCCGAGCTTGACGATCTTGTCGGAGGTATCCGGTTCGACTTGCCGCTTCAGGTAAACGAAGCTACGGTCGGAATCGAGTTTTTTGCGCAGCTCGGCCTCGCTCATCTCAAGCAATTTTGCCAGTTGCTGCAATTTTTCCTTGGGTGCATCCAGCACGTCTTCCGGGATCGCCCAGACCGCCTTGACCGGCACCGAGGATGCCAATACCTGACCGTTACGGTCAGTGATTTTGCCGCGCGTAGCCGGCAGTTCCAAGGTGCGCGCATAGCGCGAGGCACCCTGCTTTTGCAGGAAATCGGTGGAAATCCCTTGCAGCCATAGAGCCCGGCCAATCAATGCCAGAAAAGCGGCAAACATGGCGAACAGCACGACGCGCGAGCGCCATACCGGCAACTTCACTTTCAGTACCGGGCTGGACGAAAACGGTACGCCTTTGGCGGCGGCGACACGCGATGCATGGGCGCTGCGTGGAGGATTACGTGTCATTTTTCCCCCACTGTCAGATATTGCGTACGAGCCGCCGTCAACGGCACCATGTTCAGGTCGCGGGTGGCGCTTGCCTCGATGCGTGAGTTTTTGCCGAGCGTCGATTGATCGAGCTGCAATTGCGCCCATTCAATATCCAGCTGCCGCGCCTGGCTTTGCGAACGCTCCAGCTCGATGAATAATTGACGCGCCTGATATTGCGCGTTGACCAGCGCCAGCGAACACAGCACGACGGCCAGGGCCAGTACGAAATTGAGGCGGCTGCTCACTGTCCGGCTCCAGATGGCGCGCTTGCGGCTGAAGGGCTACCGGCCAGACGCTCGCCGACGCGCATGATGGCGGAACGGGCGCGTGGATTTTCCGAGACTTCGGCGTCGGATGGCTTGATCCTGGCCAGCAGCTTCAATTCGGGCTGCGGCAGATCGACGGCGCGAATCGGCAGGCGACGGTCAGGCTGCGGCAGCTTGGCCTTGGAGGCCATGAACTGTTTGACGATCCGGTCTTCCAGCGAGTGAAAGCTGATCACAACCAACCTCCCTTGCAGTGCCATCTGCCGAAATGCCTTATCCAGCCCTATTTCGAGTTCTTCAAGCTCTTGATTGATGTAAATCCGTATAGCCTGAAAGGTGCGAGTTGCCGGGTCTTTGCCCTTCTCCCGGGTTTTGACGGCGTTTGCCACGATCTGGGCAAGCTGTCGTGTGCTTGAAATTGGCTGGATTGCCCGGCCAGCAACAATCGCCTTTGCAATCTGAACAGCAAACCGTTCTTCCCCATATTCTCGTATTACCTTTCCGATTAACTTTTCATCTGCGCTTGCCAGCCACGCGGCGGCGGACATGCCGCGGGTAGTATCCATCCGCATATCGAGCGGGCCATCGGCGCGGAAGCTGAAACCCCGGCTGGCATCGTCCACCTGCGGCGATGAAATGCCTAGATCCAGCAGCACCCCATCCACCTGCGCAATATTCCGTTGTTGCAGAGCCTGCGCCATCGTTGCAAAACTGTCGTGCACGATCTCGAACCGCGGATCGACGATGGTGCCGGCGGTGGCAATCGCTTGCGGATCCTTGTCAAACGCCAGCAATCGCCCGCGTTGGCCCAGCTTTTCTAAAATTCTCCGGCTATGTCCGCCGCGTCCGAAGGTGCCGTCGACATAAATGCCGTCAGCGCGCGCGCCGGCAATTGCCAACGCATCGACAGCTTCGTCCAGCAACACCGTGCGGTGCTGGAATTCGGGCACCACTTGCTCACTCATCGCGGGACCATTAAAACGAAAAATTACTTAACACTTCGGGCATGCCGGCCGCAACTGCTTGCGACTCGCTCTCGGCCAGCTTGGCCGCATCCCAAATCTCGAAATGGCTTCCCATCCCCAGCAGCATCACGTCACGCGTCAAGCCGACCGCCGACCGCAATTCTGGGGCGACCAGGATCCGCCCGGCGGAATCGAGCTCAACATCGGATGCGTTACCAAGGAAAATGCGTTGCCAGGCGCGTGCCGACATCGGCCAGCTGGCAATTTGCTCACGGTGAGTTTCCCAGGTGGGGCGCGGGAATAGCAACAGGCAACCGTGCGGGTGCTTGGTCAGCGTCAGCCGGCCTTCGCACTGGACCGTCAGCGCGTCACGATGCTTGGATGGCACCGCCATCCGTCCTTTCGCATCGAGATTTAATGCTGACGCCCCCTGGAACACCGCAAACACTCCTGTTTTATTAGCTGGTTTTGGGAATCATGTTCTTTTGGGTAAGTAAAATTGCCCCACAAAAATACACTTTTCCACACTTCCACCCACTTTAGAGGATGCACTATTCCAGGTCAAGCCATTTAGCAGGCGGCAATTGTCAAATATTTGAGTAAAGTCAATGACTTAGCGTCATTTAGCGAAGAGATTTTGAATTTCTGCAAATCCAAATTCCCCCAATGAATTAAGGACTTATCTGAAGATGTATAAGTTAAGCCTTAGATAAACACATGTGTTTATGCAGAGCAAACCTGTCACAAGAACTTACAATTGCCATGTTTTTCAGCAACCTGAAATGACACAACAAGCAGGTACGTAGCGCGGGGCGGGGCGACGCGGAGGAAGGGATCGCCTCAAGGCGTGAGGCAACGGCAAAATGCGTAAGCGCTAGCCAACCAAACGACCGCCGCGCACACGCAAACCCTTTTTGGCCAAACTCGGGGCCAGTGCGCCCAAGGTCGCCAGCGCATCGCCACTGTGGGCATGACAGATGGCCACAGCCAATGCATCGGCGGCATCGGTACCGGGCAATCCGGGTAAAGCGAGCAGGCGTTGCACCATATCCTGCACCTGCTGTTTCTGCGCCTTGCCGTGACCGGCCACCGCCTGCTTGATCTGCAAAGCGGTATATTCAGCCACCATCAAGTCAGCGCTCACCAACGCACATATGGCGGCGCCGCGGGCCTGCCCGAGCAATAGCGTTGATTGGGGGTTGACGTTGACGAAGACTTTTTCGATCGCGGAACAATCGGGCGCATAGCTGCGAATGACTTCGGAGACACTGGCCAGAATAACTTTCAGGCGCTGCGGCAAGTCGGTATCCGGTGTTTTGATGGTGCCCGACGCAATGTAGCTGAGCTTGCTGCCCTGCTTGTCGATGACGCCAAAACCCGTAGTCCGCAGACCCGGGTCGATACCGAGGATTTTCATATTGGGGCAAAAAAAACAAAACGCTTCGCCGTTGCCGCAGCGAGCAAGGGCGAAGCGCTATTAACTACCATTCGGTTATCAAATTGCCTATTTGCGATTAATGGCGGAAATGACGCGTGCCAGTCAGCAGCATGACCACACCACGCTCGTCGGCGGCATCAATGATTTCTTGATCGCGCATCGAACCGCCCGGTTGAATCACACAAGTCGCGCCGGCATCCACCACCACATCCAGGCCATCGCGGAACGGGAAGAAAGCATCCGAAGCGACCGCCGAGCCGGCCAGCGACAAGCCAGCGTTTTGCGCCTTGATCGAGGCGATGCGGGCGGAATCGACGCGGCTCATCTGACCGGCGCCGACGCCCAGAGTCATGCCGTTGCCGCAAAACACAATGGCGTTCGACTTGACGAACTTGGCAACCCGCCAGGCAAACATCAAATCCTGCAATTGTTGCTGGGTCGGCCGTTTTTTGCTGACCACTTTAAGTTCTGCCAGGGCGACATTCTTGGCATCCGGCGATTGCACCAGCAGACCGCCGCCGACACGCTTGAAGTCATACGCGTTGATCTCGCTGCCCAATGGGATTTCCAACAAGCGGACGTTCTGCTTGCCGGCAAAGATCTGTTTGGCCTGCTCGGTGAAGGATGGTGCGATCAGCACTTCAACGAATTGCTTGGCAATCGCTTCCGCGGCAACGCCATCGAGCTCATGGTTGAAGGCGATAATGCCGCCAAAAGCTGAAGTCGGATCGGTCTGGAACGCCTTGCTGTATGCCTCCAGCGGACTGCCGCCAGTGGCGACGCCGCATGGATTGGCATGCTTGATGATGACGCAGGCGGTTTCGTTAAACGTTTTCACGCATTCCCACGCGGCATCGGCATCGGCGATATTGTTGTATGACAGTTCTTTGCCCTGCAACTGGGTGTAATTGGCCAAAGCGCCGTCAATCCGCTTGGTGTCGCGATAGAACGCGGCGGATTGATGCGGGTTTTCGCCGTAGCGCATTTCCTGCACTTTTTCGAAGTGCATATTCAGTGTTGCCGGATAGGCGCTGCGGGTCGCGTGCTGCTTGTCTTCGCCCAGCGAAGTGAAATAGTTGGTGATCGCACCATCGTATTGCGCGGTATGGGCGAACACTTTCTTGGCCAGCGCGAATTTGGTGCCGTAACCGACCTCGCCTTGATTCGCAGTCAACTCTTCCAGTACGCCGGCGTAATCGGTCGGATCGCAAATCACGATCACATCTTTGTGGTTCTTGGCCGACGAGCGCAACATCGCAGGGCCGCCGATGTCGATATTTTCAATCGCGTCCTCAAGCGAGCATTGCTCTTTGGCGATCGTCTGCTGAAACGGATACAGATTGACCACCACCATGTCGATGGTCGGAATCTGATGCTGCGCCAACGCCGCAACGTGCTCGGGAAAATCGCGCCGCGCCAGGATCCCGCCATGCACTTTCGGATGCAGCGTTTTAACCCGGCCGTCGAGCATTTCCGGGAACCCGGTGTAATCCGCCACCTCGGTCACCTGGACGCCATTGTCGGCCAGCAGCTTGGCGGTGCCGCCCGTCGAGAGAATATTCACCCCCAGCGCCGACAATGCACGTGCGAAATCGAGTATCCCGGTCTTATCGGATACGGAAATAAGGGCTTGTTTAATCATAATGAGAACTCAGGAAGTGATGAAGAAGACGGAACGGCCAACGGTAAACAAGAACTTAAAGCCGAGGGCCATGGCTTAAGCGCCGTGACCCGGCCCCATGGCACCTCGTTGAACACAGCTTATTACTTGTTGTGGCTTATGCTTGTTGAGTATTTACACTGAATTGTTTGCTTGGCGCTCATGACAATGCCAAAAATTACAACAGCCCGTGCTGCTGCAACTTCTTGCGCAAGGTGTTGCGATTGATGCCCAGCATCTCGGCTGCATGCGACTGGTTACCTTCGGCGCGCGCAATCACCGCTTCCAATACCGGCTTCTCCACGGTGGAAATCACCATATCGTAGATATTTGACGGCGGCTGCTCGCCTAAATCCTTGAAATATTTTTCAAGGCTTTGTTTAACGACTTCCTGAATACTTTCTTTGCTCATTCTTCTTTGCTATTCTTGTTGATCTGGTTCACGCCGCCAGCATCTGCTCGGCCACCCGGTATTGTAACCGCTCCCCATACGCAAACTGCGATTCAAAGAAGCTATTTACTGCCGCCAACTGTTGTCCGCAGTCTTCCAGCAGGTTCATCCGTTGTCGGAATGCCTCGCCCCCGGGCAGATCTCGGACGTACCAGCCAATATGCTTGCGGGCGGTACGCACGCCCAGGTAGTCGCCGTAAAAACCATAATGTGCACGCAAGTGTTCATCCATCAGGTGTTGTACTTCCGCCACGCGCGGCGCGGGTAAATACTCGCCGGTACGCAAAAAATGTTCGATCTCGCGGAATATCCACGGCCGCCCCTGCGCTGCCCGCCCGACCATGATGGCGTCGGCTTTGGTGATTTCCAGCACCTGGCGGGCTTTTTCCGGCGTCGTGATATCGCCGTTCGCCACCACCGGGATAGCCACCGCTGCCTTCACCGCGGCAATCGTCTGGTATTCGGCGTCGCCGCTATAACCATCGGCGCGAGTCCGGCCATGCAAGGTCAGCATGGCGATGCCGCTGGCCTCCGCCAGTCGCGCGATATTCAATGCGTTCTTGTTGAGCCGATCCCAGCCGGTCCGGAACTTGAGCGTCACCGGCACATCGACCGCGGCCACTACTGCGTCCAGAATCCGCGCCACCAGTTGTTCGTCCTGCAACAAGGCCGAGCCGCACCAGCTGTTGCACACTTTCTTGACCGGGCAACCCATGTTGATGTCGATGATTTGCGCGCCGTGATCGACATTGTATTTTGCACATTCAGCCAGCATCAGCGGGTCGGCGCCGGCGATCTGTACCGCGCGCGGCTCCATTTCGCCATCGTGATTGATGCGGCGCGAAGTTTTCTCGGTCTGCCATAGGCGCGGATTGGACGCGGCCATTTCCGACACGGCGTAACCAGCGCCCAGCTCCTTGCAAAGTTGCCGGAATGGCCGGTCGGTGACACCCGCCATCGGCGCCACAAAAACGTTGTTGCGAAGGGAATAAGGGCCAATATTCACGGCAATGTAGATAACTCGGGTGAGCTTGCAAGAGGAAAGCCGTCATTTTATCGCGATTGCCGGGCAGCTCGTTGATTCTGAGCGCGGGCGCATCAGCCGGATCAGGACTCGTCCACGGCTAAGGAGGCGGAACTTTGCGTGCGTTGGACCGCATATTGAATCAACTCGTCCAGCCCGCGGCCGTCGGCGCCATAGGTGGCGGCGCCAACCGACAATGCCAGCCGGATCGACCAGTTTTCTATATTGACCGGATGACGCATGAAATGCGCCAGAAATCTGTCGGCAATATTTTTTACCTGAGCCGCATCGGTCGCCGGCAATACGTACAGGAATTCCGTACCGCACAAGCGCCCGCCCCTATCCGAGGTACGCAACTGGGTGCCGGTGTCCTTGGCAAAGGCCGCCAGGATATTGTCGGCGACCGCCCAACCGTAGAGCTCGTTGATCTTGTTAAAGTCGTCCAGGCGACAATACAAAATCGACAACGACGATGCGTCCGTTGCGGTCACCGCCACGGCCTCTTCGTATACGTGCACGATGCGGCGCCGGGTCAGCAAGCCGGTCAAAGTATCCAATTGCGCGTGGCGGCTTAGCAGATCCGATAAATTGGATTGCTTCCAGATCACCTCGCACACATGCCCGAAGGCCTGGAACGGCGGGAAGCCAGTGTCGAAAAAATAATCCGGGCGATCGGCATAAAACACCATCATGCCGTGCATGTCGGCCTTTTCCGAGCGCAACGGTATCGCCAGCGCCACCTTGGCCGAGCAGGCGTCCGGGTTCGACTGCCACGGTGAAAACAAGGCATGAAAATCACTCTCCTGCCCGGCATCCCAATCAGCCACCTGACCATAAGGAGCGACGTAATCGAAGCACTCCTTCTTCAGTCGCCAGCTGGCAGACTCGCTCGCCGCCGGCCCCACAACGGCAGTTGGCTTGATCATCGGTGCCGAATCATCCTGGCAAAACCCAACCCATATCAGTCGTATATGCGGGCTTGCAGGCAAGATCATCTGACACAGACGCGTGATGCTTTCGCGACCGCAGTCGGCTTGCGGCAACATCTGCAGCAAGCGATGCAACACCCCGACCAGCGCCAGGCGCTCGGCGTCCGGGGTTGGCGATGCGACGGATTCTATGGATGGCCCGGCCAATTGCCCGGAATCGGCAGTGCGCTGGGCGCGGGATGGGAAGAGATTGAGTTTCATGTTGGCGCTTATGCCCCATTGTTTTAATTCTTTTGGGAAAGGTTAGCACAAGCGCCGCACTTTTAAATGGTTGCCTATCGATCGATTTCGTCCAATGCAATGGCATCCAGATGCGTCACGTCGCCCCAACCGTCAATCCGCAACTGCATTGGCTGCTCAATATTCCAGCTAAGGCGATTGATGCCGGCGTTGAAAACTTCAAAACTGCGTGGCGTGCCATAGTCCATGCCGTTGGCAAATCGATAAATGCTATCGAGTACGCCGCCGTGGGTGACGATTGCAACACGACGGTAATCGCCGCTGCCCAGCAAGCGCATCAAGGTGCCGACAGAACGCTGCGAGAACTCGCGTCCGGTTTCGGCAACATACACACCAGCCGGATAGCGCGCGTCGATGTCGCGGCGACGCATCGCAGCATAGGCCGCCGGGAAGCGCTCGGCGGCCTCCTCATAACGCAAGCCTTCCAGCGCCCCGAAACAGCGTTCGCGCAATCCGGCGTCAATCTGCAACGCCAGACCGCGCGACGACGCCAGCGCCGCTGCGGTTTGGCGCGCACGCTGCAAGTCGCTGCAAAAAACGGCATCTAGCGGCACGCCCTCCAGACTTTGCTTGAGGGCCTGCGCCTGCAGCAATCCCTTGGCATTCAGCCCAATATCCAAATGGCCTTGCAGGCGGCGTTCAAGGTTCCAGTCAGTTTCGCCGTGACGGATCAAAAGAATTTCTGTGGTCGACATGAAGATATTTTTATTGGTACCGGACTCAATAAGTGATTAGTTGCGGGTTCAAAGTGTAAATGCCGACGATAGCCGCTTCAGCCAGGATATGTCCGCGCATTGCCGCCAATACCTGCGGACCGTTGAATTTGCCTTCAACCGGCAGCCGCCCGATGTCCAGCGCATACAGCGTAAAAACATAGCGATGCACGACTTCGTCATTCCATGGCGGACACGGGCCGTCATAGCCGAAATAATCTCCGCTCATCGCCGCATCGTCGGCAAACCACCCGGTGTAATCGTTCAGGCCGTGACGGGCGCCTGGAAAGGAAGTGTTTTCAATCTCCGGGCCGGACTTGCCGCGCGATACGACCCGGTCGCTGACCGTCCCGGCTTCAATCGTGGCGGCATGCGGCGGCAGATCAATCAATAACCAATGGAAAAAATCGACGCGCGGCAAATCGGCCGGCACTGTTTTTCCTTCCTGGTTGACATCGTCGCCGCGCGACGGCACGTCGGGATCGTGGCAAATCAAGACCAGCGATTGGGTACCGGCCGGCGGGTCGCCCCATCCCACATGCGGATTGTGGTTTTCGGACAGTGTCACATGCGTCTCGGGATTAAACACCGCGAACGCATACTCGCCGGGAATGTAGCCGCCATCATTGAAAGAATGACTCCAGAGTTGCATCTCAGTCTCCTGTCGATAGGGTTGGATGTGCCAGATTACGCCTAAGTCTTTTTAGAGCCTATTCAAAATCTCACTGTGAGCTGACTGCAGGCGGTTTCACCTGCAGCCAGAAAGTCACCGGACCGTCATTGGTCAGCGACACTTTCATATCGGCGCCAAAGCGGCCGGTGGCGACTTGCGGATACTTGGCGGTGGCTTGCCCGGCAAAATAGTCGAACAGGCGACGCCCGTCCTCCGGTGCGGCAGCCGGCGTGAACGATGGCCGGGTGCCGGAGCAGGTGTCCGCCGCCAACGTGAATTGCGGCACCAGCAGCAGGCCGCCGCCGACATCGACCAGGCTGCGATTCATCTTGCCGGCATCGTCGGCAAACACGCGATAGCCGAGCAGTTTGGCCAGCAAGGCATCGGCCTCCCGCTCGCGATCGCCGCGCTCGGCGCACAGCAGCACCATCAAGCCGGCATCAATCGCGCCGACCGTCGCACCTTCCACCACCACGCTGGCGTGGCTGACCCGCTGCAATAACGCAATCACGTCCGGATCGCCTATGCCAGCGTGACGCGTGCAAACTTGCGCTTGCCGACCTGCACCACGAAGGTGCCGGAGTCGACTTTCAAAGCTTTGTCGCTGACCACCCCGCCATCGATCCGCACCCCGCCTTGCTCCACCATGCGCAACGCTTCCGAAGTGGATGGGCACAGATTGGCTTGCTTCAGCAATTGGCCGATACCCAGCGGAGCACCAGTCAAAGCCAGTTCCGGGATGTCGTCCGGGATGCCGCCTTTGGCGCGGTTATTGAAATCGGCCAACGCATCGTCGGCCGCCTGGCGGGAGTGGAAACGCGCCACGATTTCCTGCGCCAGCGCGACCTTGATGTCGCGCGGATTCTGACCTTCAGCGACCTGCGCCTTGAAGCCGGCAATCGTCGCCAGCGACTGGAACGACAGCAGCTCGTAATAGCGCCACATCATGACGTCGGAAATACTCATGACCTTGGCAAACATGGTGTTGGCCGGTTCGGTAATGCCGATGTAATTGCCCTTCGACTTCGACATTTTCTCGACCCCGTCCAGCCCTTCCAGCAACGGCATGGTGAGTATGCACTGCGGCTCCTGGCCATAATCCTTCTGCAGTTCGCGGCCGACCAGAAGATTGAATTTCTGATCGGTGCCGCCCAACTCCAGATCGGATTCCAGCGCCACCGAGTCGTAGCCTTGCATCAGCGGGTACAGCAATTCATGCACCGAAATCGGCGTGCCGGCTTTGTAGCGCTTGGTGAAATCTTCGCGCTCCAGGATCCGCGCCACGGTGTATTTGGCCGACAACTCGATCATGCCGCGCGCGCCGAGCTTATCCGACCATTCGGAGTTGTAACGGATTTCGGTACGCGCCGGGTCCAGCACCAGGCTGGCTTGCGCAAAATAGGTTTTGGCGTTTTCCTCGATCTGCTCGCGCGTCAGCGGCGGACGGGTGATATTGCGCCCGGACGGATCGCCGATCATCGAGGTAAAGTCGCCGATCAAAAAGATCACGTTGTGGCCGAGGTCCTGCAACTGGCGCATCTTGTTCAGCACCACCGTGTGGCCCAAGTGCAGATCAGGCGCGGTCGGGTCCAGCCCGAGCTTGATGCGCAGCGGTTTGCCGGTTTGTTCGGAGCGCTGCAGCTTGCGCACGAAGTCACTCTCGATCAGCAACTCGTCGACGCCGCGCTTGGTGATTGCCAACGCCTCCTGGACGCGGTCCGACAGGATCAGAGGGGTGTTTTCAGCAGCAGTTTCCGCTGCCGTCTTTGGTGCGTTTTGAGGAAGGAGAGCCATATGCCTAGCGAAAATAAAATCTTAAAAAATAGCCGCGCCGCGTGTGCGCCGCAGGTACACCCTGAGCGGCGCCCGGAGCCCACCGCGTGCAAAAAAAAGAGGCACGCGGGCGTCTGTTATAATCCGTGATCCTTTTAATCCCGCCGCGAGTCGTTCATTACAGCAACAGCAAAAGAATCGGTAGAAAATCGATAGAAAACGGCAAATTTTAACGTATTGCATGTCCCTAAAAGATAAATTCATGAACTTCCGTCCCAGCTTTATTAAGCTGTTGACCGGCTCTTCACGTAAAACCCGTATCGTTTCCGCCGCTTCGCTGTTACTCACTCTGTGCGCCGTCGGCGCTTCCGGAGTGGTGCCAATGCCAATGGATTCGGCCGACATCCCTGTCAGAGCCATTTCCGAAGAGTTGGAACTGCCTAGCCTCAGCCAGCAAATCGCCCAGCTTGAAGCGCAAAATCAGCTGTACGTCGCTGAAGAAAAAATGCGCGCCGGCGATACCCTGGCGGCGTTGCTGACCCGGCTAGGCGTCGATGACGACAGCGCTGCCGGCTTCATCAAATCCGACAGTACCGCGCGCGGCGTCTTGCGGCTCAAGGCCGGCACTACCGTACAAGCGCAAACCAGCAACGACGGCGAACTGCAGTTGTTGCGCGCGACAATTTCCGACGGCCGCGACGGCGCTCCCAAAAACCTGCTGATCCGCCGCGATGGCGACAAATTCAGTGCCTCGGAAGAACCCGTCGCACTGGAAAGACGCGTCGAAATGCATGCCGGCGTGATTCGCTCGTCGCTGTTTGCCGCCACCGATGCCGCCGAAATCCCGGATAGCGTGGCCTCGCAAATCATTGAAATGTTCAGCACCAACATCAATTTTGCTTCCGACCTGCATCGCGGCGACCATTTCAATGTGGCCTATGAGACGTTCTGGCAAAACGGTCAGTTTGTGCGCGCCGGCCGTATTCTGGCCGGCGAGTTTGTCAATGCCGGCAAGCCATATCAGGCAGTCTGGTTCGACGAACCAGGCAGTGCGCAGGGCGGCGGCTATTACGGCTTCGATGGCAAATCGCTGAAAAAGGCATTCCTGAAATCGCCGCTGGTATTTACCCGGATTTCTTCCGGGTTCTCAATGCGGGTCCACCCCATCCTGGGCAAATGGAAACAGCATACCGGCGTCGATTTCGCCGCTGCAACGGGCACCGCAATCCATGCTACGGCTGACGGCGTGATTGATTTCGCCGGGGTCGAGAGCGGTTACGGCAATGTCGTCATCGTCAAGCACGATGGCAAATATTCAACCGTGTACGCGCATATGAGCCGCTTCGCGCCAAGCTCGCGCAAGGGCAGCAAGGTCAGCCAGGGCGACGTGATCGGCTTCGTCGGCATGACCGGCTGGGCTACCGGCCCGCACTTGCACTATGAGTTCCGGATCAACAACCAGCCGCGCGATCCGCTGTCGGTAGTAGTGCCGACCGCACAGCCGCTGGCAGGCGCCAATCTGCAACGCTTCCGCACGGTTGCCGCCGACATGACCCACCGCTTTGCCTTGCTGCAGGCAACCGCAACGCCTGCCGCCGCTCCGTCCGTCAAGCTGGCGGCATTGCCAGGCAAATCGACACTTCAATAACCCGTGTCGCTATCAACCATGACGCGATAAAGCGCATGGTTGATTCCAGAATCGAATAAAACCGTTGTCGGATCAGTCCTTGTAGAATTGACTGATCTCTCAACGGTTTTATTATGACTACAGCAAATACCCATAGCAGCTTGTTCATCGGCCTGATGTCGGGCACCAGCCTGGATGGTGTCGACGGCGTCATTGCAGCCTTTCCAAGCGGTCCGGCGCAACATCCGGTAACCACCGTGGCATCCGCCTACGTCCCGTTCTCAGCCTCTCTGCGCAATGAGTTGATGGCGCTGCAAAGCGCGGGGCAGAATGAAATCGAACGCGAGGCATTGGTCGCCAATACACTGGCGTCGCACTATGCCGCATGCATCGAGCGCTTGCTGGCGGACGCCGGCTTGCGACCGGATCAAGTGCGCGCCATCGGCGTCCACGGCCAAACCATCCGCCATCGCCCCGAACTTGGCTTTACCCGCCAGGCCAACAACCCGGCGCTACTGGCGGAGCTGACCGGGATCGACGTGATTGCCGACTTCCGCAGCCGCGACATTGCGGCCGGCGGCCAAGGCGCGCCGCTGGTGCCGGCATTTCACCAGGCCGTATTCGCCGATCCCGACCAAACCCGGGTGGTAGTGAATATCGGCGGCATCGCCAATATCAGCGTATTGCACAGCCAATCCCAACTTGACGCGAGCCGCCACATCGTTGGTTTCGATACCGGCCCGGGCAATGTGCTGATGGACCTGTGGATCAAGCGCCATCAAGGCAAGGATTACGATGAAAATGGCGCGTGGGCAGCCAGCGGCAGCCCGGCACCGGCATTGCTGGAAGCGCTGCGTAACGAGGTATACTTTGCGCTGCCGGCACCCAAGAGCACGGGGCGCGACCTGTTTCACGACAGCTGGCTGGCCGCCAAGCTGGACCACTTTCCACAGGTTGCGGCGGCCGATGTTCAGGCCACGCTGGCGGTTCTGACGGCAAGCACGATCGCGGATGCGATTGCGCAGCATGCTGCTGATGTAAAAACGGTGCATGTGTGCGGTGGCGGCGCCTATAACCCATATCTGATGCAGCAACTGGCACACGCGCTGCAACGGCATCATCTGGTGACGACAGTGCAATCCACCGAAGCGCTCGGGATCGCGCCGAACCATGTGGAAGCGGTGGCATTTGCATGGCTGGCGCAGCGCTTCGATCAGCGACTGCCGGGCAACCTGCCGCTGGTGACCGGCGCTAGCGGGTTACGGATTTTGGGGGCGTTGTATCCGGCAGGCTGATTTACACTCATTGCGGGACAGAGTTTAAAAACCACCGCAGCGTAGCGAATTACTCTGTCCCCAACTAATTAGATAGTTGGTCACAACATATAAGCCCGCAACAAAAAAAGACGCCTGGGATTTCTCCCAGGCGTCTTTTTTTTAAGCTTTGTAAATCAGGCCGAGAATGACGAGCCGCAACCACAGGTAGTCGTTGCATTCGGATTCTTGATCACGAATTGAGCGCCTTCCAGGTCGTCCTTGTAGTCGATTTCGGCACCGACCAGATATTGATAGCTCATCGAGTCGATCAACAGCTGAACGCCGTTCTTGGTCATGGTGGTGTCGTCTTCATTGACGATTTCGTCGAAGGTGAATCCGTACTGGAAACCGGAACAACCACCGCCTTGCACGAAAACGCGCAATTTGAGATCGGGATTGCCTTCTTCTTCGATCAACTGCGCCACTTTCGCGGCAGCACTATCGGTAAAAACGATGGGGGATGCGACAACATCTTGCATTTCAGCGACAGCATTCATTTTTGGCTCCTGCGGGGGACATACAATATTGCATTATAGGCGCTAGCCCGGAATCATGCAGCGCATCTGGCGATGCGCACACTCTGTTACGCGGATTGCGACATGGCCAGTTTCAACATCGGCTCGACAACGTTTTGCTCATGGGTCAACTTTCCGCTTACCAGGGCACCGCTATGCATTTCCAGCGCTTTGTAATTGACGTCGCCGGTGATGCGGGCTTTCGGCTGCAGCTCAAGCAGTTCGGACGAATAAACGTTGCCGACAATCTCGCCATTGACCACCAGATGCGCGACCCGCACCTCGCCCTCGATCTTGGCGCTCTCGGAAATCACCAATACGCTGACCTGGCCAGGCTCGGTAACCACGTTGCCTTTTACATGGCCGTCAATGCGCAAACCGCCCTTGAAATGAACATCGCCTTCGATATTGGTCGATAAGCCGATCAGACTATCGATGGTACTTTTCGCTTTGCGGTTGAACATGCTATTTCCTTTTTACAAATTAGTGGTTTGCTGTGCGCGTACTTGGCCTTTTTCCAGAACCTTGGCCTGGATGGTTTTGGCAACCGCGCCATCGGGCAAGGTCAACACGCCCTCGACCCGCTGGTAATACTTGAAATCCAACTGATACGCCGCCTTGTCGTTGGCGCCGGAGCTTTGCCCGGGATAAGCAAGAACAGCGCTTTTGCCGTTCACCGTAGCGTTTACCAGCAACTGCACATTACCGGAAAAATCCTTGCCGACTTTTCCACCTTGCATGATCAACATCCGATAACGTAATTGCGTCGGCGTCAACAATTCAACGCTCAGGCGCTGGATCGTCATACCCTGATTGCCGGTCGCGTTCGGCAACAATCCTTCGAAAAATGCCAAGTCCGCTTTCAATTTAGCATTTTCGGTTTCCAGCGCCTTGATTTGCGTACTCAGCTGCCCCTGCATCGCACGCTCGATATTGAGCTTGCTCTCGGCAGCGTTAACTGTGGTCAAGTAGCCATCGCGCTCGGCCGTCAATGTCGAAATCTGGGTGTTCAGATCGGCCAGTTGCTGTTTGCTCACGATCGGTTTATGACCGGTGAAATCACGACCAAGGTCGTATGCCCACATCGCGATCGCGCCTCCCAGCCCCACAACCACGGCCAGGAACACCGCCTTCAACGGCCACGGCAGATGACTTTTGATGGTCATTTTCGGCGCCGAAATAGACATGCGCCGGACCCACAGCTTGTACTTCATCGCGGCAGATCTCCGTGCTGCATCTCACCAACAGACATCATCATGGCAGCACGGGAACGTGCAGCAACCCGGTGGTTTCTTCCAGTCCGAACATCAGGTTCATGCATTGCACGGCCTGGCCGGAAGCACCTTTGACCAGGTTATCCTGAACCACCAGCACGACCACGGTATCGCCGTCGTTCGGCCGATGCAGCGCAATCCGCAACATATTGGAGCTGCGCGTCGAGCGGGTTTCCGGATGCGAGCCAAACGGCATCACATCAACAAACGGCTCATGCGCGTAAGCGTTTTCAAACAGTGCCTGCAGCGCGGCATTATCGACATCTTTGGTCAGACGCGCGTAGAGCGTCGAATGCATGCCGCGAATCATCGGCACCAGATGCGGCGTGAACAACAGGCCGATCTTTTGATCGGTGAGCTTGGTCAGCTGCTCCACCGTTTCAGGCGAATGACGATGACCGGACACGGCGTAAGCCTTGAAATTATCGCTGGCTTCCGAGAACAGCATTGCCACTTCCGCCTTGCGGCCGGCGCCGGACACACCCGATTTGCAATCGGCAATCAGGTGCGACGCATCAATCACGCCGGCCTTCAGCAACGGCGCCAAACCGAGTTGCATGGTGGTTGGATAGCAGCCGGGGTTGCCGACGATGCGGGCTTTTTTGATCGCCTCGCGATTCAATTCGACCAAGCCGTATGCCGCTTCTTTCAGCAGCTCTGGGCAGCTGTGCGGCAGCTTGTACCACTGTTCAAACGCGGCAGTGTCTTGCAGGCGGAAATCCGCAGCCAGATCGATGACTTTAACGCCGGCCGCGAGCAGCTCAGGCGCTTGCGCCATCGCGACGCCATGCGGCGTTGCAAAGAACACCACGTCGCACGCGGTCAGCTGCGCCTTCTCGGGGGCCGAAAATGCCAGCGAAACGCGTCCGCGCAACGATGGATACATGTCCGCAATCGGCATCCCATCTTCCTTGCGCGAGGTCACCGCCTCCAGCTGCACATGCGGATGCGTTGCCAGCAAGCGCAACAACTCGACTCCGGTGTAGCCCGTACCACCCACTATTCCGACTTTGATCATTTCTTTTCCTTGCATGAAAACCGTGCGGCTAATTGACATTCAACAGAAGAACAAGTTGCGCACTGGAACCAATTATTTTAGCCGGCGATTTTTAGCCGGCGAATAGTTACCGCCAGCTCAAAATCGCCACATTCCGGCTCGGTTTAGAGGTGAGAGCAAGGCGCATGCCCGCAGACAGTACGCCAGTACGGCAAGGCCTTGCAACGCAGTTATCGCCTCCAATCCAAGCCGGAATGAAGGACAAAAAGCCGCCAGGTGCATACCTGGCGGCTTTTCGACATTCCGAAAGCGAAGATTAACGCTTGGAGAATTGTTTTGCGCGACGTGCTTTGCGCAGACCAACTTTTTTACGCTCAACTTCACGTGCATCACGTGTAACGAAACCGGCTTTCGACAGTTCCGATTTCAAGGTTGCATCGTAGTCGATCAGAGCACGAGTGATGCCGTGGCGAACTGCACCAGCCTGGCCGGACTCGCCGCCGCCGCTGACGTTGACCTTGATGTCGAAAGTTTCGACATGGTTGGTCAGTTCCAGTGGTTGACGGATCACCATCAGACCGGTTTCGCGCGAAAAATATTCATTCGCTGGCTTGCCGTTGACGACGATTTGGCCGGAGCCAGATTTGATGAAGACGCGAGCCACTGCACTCTTGCGACGGCCGGTTCCGTAATTGTAGTTACCGATCATGTCTGTTCCTTAGATTTCGAGTGCTTTAGGTTGCTGCGCAGTGTGCGGATGGCTGTCATCTGCGTACACTTTGAGCTTCTTGATCATGGCGTAGCCAAGCGGACCCTTAGGCAGCATGCCCTTGACCGCTTTTTCCAGCGCACGACCTGGAAAACGCTGTTGCATTTTCTGGAAATTTGTTTCGTAGATGCCGCCTGGATAACCGGAGTGACGGAAATACGTCTTGTCGGTTGCCTTGGCGCCAGTGACGCGCAGTTTGCCTGCATTGATGACGACGATGAAATCGCCGGTATCAACGTGTGGAGTAAATTCCGGTTTGTGTTTGCCGCGCAATCGGAGTGCCACTTCGCTGGCAACACGTCCGAGGACTTTGTCCGTCGCGTCAATCACGAACCAGTCGCGCTTGACCTCATGGCCCTTAGCGGAAAAAGTTTTCATGTTGACTTCCTAACTAAATTTATTCGCTCAATTTGGTGGTTCCAGCGCTATCGACAACAGCCAAAATGCAGCCCGATAACGGCAGACTCTTCCTTGTTATCTTTTCCTGAGCAAACGGAAAAGCCGCAAATTATAGCCTTTTCAAGGACTTGGCGTCAATTTGATTGAGTCGAACTGCGTGTTGCGTTACGGATTGTTGCGAATTTGACGAGATTGCGAATGACGTTTTAAGAATGCCGACAAAAGAAACCCGAAGCAAAAAATAGCGCTTCGGGTTTAAATCCACGCCTATCGAGGGGGTGGAGGAGACATGGTTTGATTGCCACAAAACAATTTCGGCGCTCAGTGCCTCCATCTTAGTAAACAAATTTGTGCATCGCAAGATATAAATTCCAGCTGTCGTCAAAAGGTGACTATTGGCATTTCCCTATTCGACAACAGCGCTATTCAAAAAGAAATAGCGATCGCTTTTCAACACGATTTGCGCGCCTCCAAGAGATGAAATGCCGCATCGCAACAAACCCTATAACAGAAAGCCATTGCGAGGCGCTCGCCCCAATTCCTGTTTAACAACATAGCCAAGCCAAACCGCAAGCGATCAGAGCAGTTAGAATATTGCGACATTTAATCAGCCAGCGAGATCACATGGAATGCACAGTACGTTGGACAGGGCTGTCCGGCATGACGTTTTTGGCCGAAACCGGCTCCGGTCATGTATTGGCGATGGATGGAGCGCCGGATGGCGGCGGCCGCAATCTGGCGCCGCGGCCGATGGAAGTGGTGCTGGCCGGCACCGGCGGCTGCACCGCTTATGACGTGGTGCTGATCCTGCGCAAGAGCGGCCAGGATATCCGCGGCTGCGACGTCACGCTGAAATCGGAACGGGCCGAAAAAGACCCCAAGGTATTCACCAAGATCCACTTCCACTTCACGGTACGCGGCCGCAACCTGAAACCCAACCTGGTCGAACGCGCGATCAAGCTATCGCATGAAAAATACTGCTCGGCATCGATCATGCTGGAAAAAACAGCTGAAATGACGCATTCGTTTGAAATCGTCGACGATTTGGCAGAACCGGAAACGGCTTAAGCAGTTGTTCCGATCCGCCATTACAGCGGGGATCGGAATTAGAGGTAATACGCAACCGTCGTCATCACCTTCGACATCGCCTGCATCGTCTTTTGCACCGGCAGCGGCATGGCTGTCGCTCCCAGCGACTTGGCTGCATCGCCATGCGCGATTTCATCTTCCCGCATTTGCTCGACAATCGCGCGCGACTTGGCGTCTTGCGGCGGCAGCTGCTGCAGATGGCTGGTCAAATGCGCTTCGACCTGACGTTCGGTTTCTGCGACAAACCCCAGACTGCGCGCATCGCCGAGCCGGGCCGCCAAGGTCCCCAGCGCATAGGAACCGGCATACCACAGCGGGTTCAGCAAGCTGACGCGAGAACCCAGCTCGCGCAAGCGTTCTGCGGTCCAGGCCAAATGATCCTCTTCCTCGCGGCCGGCTGCGGCAAATTGCTGCTTGATCGGATCGCCCTGCGCAAACCGGCCCTGCGCATCATAAAGCGCCTGCGCGCAAACTTCACCGACATGATTGACCCGCATCAGGCCGGCGCTGCGGCGCTGCTCGGCCGCGTCCAGCGCGCCGTCGGCGGCCTTGGCAGCCGGATTCGGGCGCGAGGCCGAGGCAACGCCGGCAATCACGCGCAAGGCGTTATCGAAATCGGTGATGGCTTTGTCGATGAATTGCATACTGGGCTCGTTGGTAAAAGAGAGTTCCGGATTTTATCAGGCGGCTACGCTTCGCTTCGGCCGGAAGACCGCGGCGTCCGCATAAAAATCGGCATCCTGATCAGCGCTCCAGCCCGGCACCCCCAGCACCGGCAACGGCGTCAAGCGCCCTATCACCGAGCCATGTCGCATCAGGTCGGCAGCTATCTGACTATCGATCCAAGCGCGTTTGGCATCCTGCTCCAGCGCAAAGAATGGCTCCGGCGCGAACAGCACCAGCGCATGCGCAGTAATGGCTTTGTACGGCCGCACCAGCTTTTCCATCAACGCATGGCCGAACAGCCAGACTTCGGCGTCGCAGTCAAAAGCGCGGCGCTGTTCGATGAATGCCTGCTGCCATTGATGATTGCGCAGCGCGGCGATCAAATTTTGTCCGCTTGGATTATCACGCACCACCAGCAGCGCCGCGTTCTCGTCGAAGATGGTGGCCGCATCGCGCGCCGCGCCGCGCGGCTTGCTGCTGCCGGACAGCGTCCCGGCGCGCGCCAGTTCAGCTGCTTGCAACGCATTCAGGCAGGCTTTGATGGCGGGAAATGACAGCCATACCAGCGCGTTCAAAAAATCGTGAAGATTGTCGCGGGTCGGCACTTGGCCGCTGCTGCTGATGAACGCCTCATAGGCGGTAGCCGCAGGCAATTCAGCCTGCGCCACGAAACGGATAGGCAAGTCCTGATGGTTGCGGATGTCACCCGCCATCGCCGCGGCATTCAACGCCAGCCGCCAGTCGGCAGCCGCGCTCAACTGCCGGCCAAGCGCCCGGAACGGCGCCAGCCAGGGTCGCTGCCAATCAATAGCTTCAAGAAAAGACGCAGACGAACTGGCGTCAGGGAAAGATGCGGGAGTACTCATTTGCCGCGCATTTTACAATGCGCCGAGGCATCAAGACACTAAACTGCCGGCATCGGCTGCAACACCATCCGCTTCAATTCCGGCACGCAAGAGCCGCAATTGGTGCCGCATTTAAGCTGCCGCTGCAACAGCGCCAGGCGCTCCTCCGGCGCCGCAGCCGCATTCGCCAGCACCTGGCGGATTTCACTCTCGGCCACATTCAGGCAGTTGCAGACGATGCGTCCGCGCGATTGCACGCCGGCCGGCGGTTTGGCGGACGGCATCAGCAAGCGACGGCCCAGACCCAGCACCGACTGCCCGGCCTCCAGATATGGTTTCAGCCACAGCTCGGCACTGGTGTCGCCGCTCAAGGCCACTGCTTCGAGCCGGTCGCCGTTCAATTTGATATGGCGCGCATGGCCGCGCCGCCGGTCGTCGTAGCGCAAAATGTGCGGCCCCTCGATGTCGAACATGGCTTCAATCTGCTGCAGCAATTGCGGCGCTGCGGCCGCATCATCCGCGGCGCGCAGCAGCACCCCGACCCCGCTCCCACTGCGTCCAAACAGCGTGCAGCTGGCGTAAGCAAAGTTGCGCATGAAGGGCCGCAATGCCGCTTGCAAAGCCAACACCGCAGCCTCGTCGATCCAGGCAAACACCAGGAAGCGCCACGGCAGTTCGGCCTTCAACACCTTGACCGCGGCATGCTTCAGTTCCGGCTGAAAAGAGCTGGGACAGAACGCGGGATTGGTCATCGCATTGACGCCGTAGCAGGCGTCATCCGGATTCTGGCGCGGGCCGCGGCCGGACAAATATTCCTCGCCCCAATGCATCGCGATAAAAACCTGCCCGCTGCGCATGTCGTCGCCGGTCTGCACCGGCAAAATCTGCGTGCCGCGCCGGCTGGTCACATGCACCAGATCGCCCGCAGTCAAAAAGCGTCGCTGCATATCCCCGGGATTCATCATCACGGCCGGTTCGCCGGCATGCGAAAACAATTGGGCGACGGTGCCGGTGCGGCTCATGCCATGCCATTGATCGCGCAGACGTCCGGTGGTCAGCGCGAACGGATAACGGACATCGATAGGCTCCGCCACCGCTTGATAGGCGACGTTGACGAATTTGGCGCGGCCGCTGGCGGTCGGAAATCTTCCGTCTTGGTACAGGCGTTTGCGGCCGCTGCTGGCGCCCTCCGGAAACGGCCATTGCTGCGGCCCCCGCTGCTCCAGCAGCGCGAACGACAAGCCGCTGATGTCCAGGTCGCGGCCGCGGGTCGAGGCGCGATGTTCATTCCAGATTTGTTCCACCGAGTCATATGGAAACAGCGTGCTGCCGCTGAGCGTGTTGCAACCGATGCGCGCTTCCAGCGCGTGCGCAAAATCGACCGCAATCCGCCAGTCGTGGCGCGTCTGCCCGGGCGGCGGCAGGGCCGGCTTGAAGCGCGTGATGCGCCGCTCCGAATTGGTCACCGTGCCCTCTTTCTCGCTCCAGGCGGTGGCCGGCAGCAGGATGTCGGCATAGGCGACTGTCGCGGTGCTGGTATAGGCTTCCTGCACGATCACCAGCTCGGCCGTGCGCAAGGCTTCGCGAATCAGCTTTTGGTCCGGCATCGATTGCGCCGGGTTGGTGCAGGCGATCCAGATGATTTTGATTTGCCCCTGCCGCACCGCCTCGAATAATTCCACAGCGGTCTTGCCCGGCTGGCTCGGCACCGATGGCAGATCCCACAATGCCGCCACTTCGGCCCGATGCTGCGGATTGCCGAGGTCGCGATGCGCCGACAACAGATTCGCCATGCCGCCCACTTCGCGGCCGCCCATCGCGTTCGGTTGTCCGGTCAGCGAAAACGGGCCGGCGCCTGGCTTGCCGATCTGGTGCGTGGCCAGATGCAGGTTGATCAAGGCCACGTTCTTGTCGGTGCCGGAAGCCGATTGATTCAAGCCCTGGCAATACAGCGACAGCGTCGCCTTCGATGCGCCGAACCAGCGCGCGGCCTGCATCAGGTCGGCTTGCGGGATCCCGCAAACGGCGCTGACATAGGCCGGCGTGTAGTCGCGCACGGTCTGCTTCAGTTCGGCGAAGCCTTCGGTGTGCGCGGCGATGTAAGCGCTGTCGGTCAACTCTTCCCACAGGCAGATATGCAACATGCCGTTGAACAGCGCGACATCGGTGCCCGGCAGGATAGCCAAAAACAGGTCGGCCTCGCGCGCGGTATCGGTGCGGCGCGGATCGGCGACGATGATTTTCAGCTCAGGATTATTTTTGCGCGCATCCTCGATGCGGCGATACAGGATCGGATGCGCGAACGCGGTATTGGAACCGACGATGAAAATCACCTGCGCATGATCGATGTCCTCATAACAGGTCGGCGGCGCATCGGCGCCCAGCGTGCGCTTGTATCCGGCCACCGCGCTCGACATGCACAGGCGCGAGTTGGTGTCGATGTTATTGGTGCCGATCAAGCCCTTGGCGAGCTTGTTGAAGACGTAGTAATCCTCGGTCAGCATTTGTCCCGAGACATAAAAAGCCACGCTATCCGGCCCATGGCGGGCGATGGTGTCGGCAAAGCGCTCGGCCATATAGGCCAAGGTCGCATCCCAGCTGGCGTTGCGACGCGGCTGGTTGCGATCTGTGCGCATCTCGGGCTGCAACGCGCGCACCTGCTGTTGCAGCAGCGGCTGCGCGGTCAAATGCAAGGTGCTGCCCTTGCTGCACAGACGGCCGAAATTCGCCGGGTGGTCAGGGTCGCCGCGGACGCCGGTCACCTGCTGGCCGTCAGTCTCGATGATGACGCCGCAGCCGACGCCGCAATAGCAGCAGGTGGCTTTGGTTTCGTGGCGCGGCGGGTTCATTTTGATGACGCTTTAAATCGCAACGGCCAGTTCGTTCATATCGAGATACACCTGGCCGTCTTCGACCTTGACGCTGAAACGCCGCACGCAGCCATCATCCGGCGCCACCGCACAACCCGAGTCCAGCTGGATGTGCCAGTTGTGCAGCGGACAGGCGACCCGATCGCCGAACACCATCCCCTGCGACAACGGACCGCCCTTGTGCGGACAGCGATCGAGCAGCGCAAAGACCTGCTCGTCGCCGCCACGGAAAATCGCGACATCGGGCACCGCCTGCCGGTCATCGCTGCGCTTGACCACTCTGGCGCCCAGCAGCGGGATGTCGCTTAAATTGCAAATCGGTTTCCAGTATTGGCTCATTTTCGTTCTCTCCATTTGCCGGTATCGTAGGTCGGAAAAGCGCAGCGCCTTCCGACGTTTTGCGTACCGCCGGAAAAGGCCAAGGGCTTGACCAGCTGATGCGATTCTCGCCGTCGGAAGGCGCTGCGCTTTTCCGACCTACCACGGCGCGACTCTTAAATTGATAGCGCCTTGAACTGCCGCTCATCGACCTGTGCCTTGGCCGACTCATGCCACGGGTCGGGCTCCCCTTCCAGCGCGAACAACAGCCGCTCATACAGCTCGCGCCGCTTGCCCGCATCTTCCAGCACTTGCTGCTTCACATAGTCCAGTCCGACCCGGGCGATGTAATGCACGGTGCGTTCCAGATACCAGCCTTGCTCGCGATACAGCTGCAGGAAGGCGCCGGCAATCTCCAGCACTTCTTCGTGGGTTTTGCATTTGACGAAAAATTGCGCCACTTCGGTCTTGATGCCGCCGTTGCCGCCGACGTAAATCTCCCAGCCGGAATCGACCCCGATCACGCCGACATCCTTGATCCCGGCTTCGGCACAATTGCGCGGACAACCGGAGACCGCGATCTTGACCTTGTGCGGCGCGTACATGCGCCACAAGGCGCGCTCCAGCTCATGCCCCATCCGCGTCGAATCCTGTGTGCCGAAGCGGCACCACTCGCTGCCGACGCAGGTTTTCACGGTGCGCAAGGCTTTCGCATAGGCGTGGCCGGAAGGCATGTCGAGGTCTTTCCAGACCGCTGTCAGATCTTCTTTTTTGACGCCGAGCAAGTCGATGCGCTGGCCGCCGGTCACCTTGACGGTCGGGATCTGATATTTATCGACCACATCGGCGATGCGGCGCAACTCGGACGCATTGGTTTCGCCGGCCCACATGCGCGGTATCACCGAGTAAGTGCCGTCCTTCTGGATGTTGGCGTGGGCGCGTTCGTTGATCGCGCGCGATTGCGGGTCGTCCAGTGCCTGATGCGGCCAGGTCGAGGTCAGGTAATAGTTCAGCGCCGGGCGGCAGCTTGGGCAGCCGTTCGGCGCGCGCCAGTTGAGAAACTCCATGGTGGCGGCGATGCTCAACAACTTGTTGACGCGGATCGCGTCGCGCACTTCCTGGTGCGTGTGATCGGTGCAGCCGCACATCGGCTTGGCCTTGGTGGTTGCCGAATAATCGCCGCCGGCGGTGAACATGATGATTTGTTCGACCAGCCCGGTGCAGGAGCCGCAGGAGGCGGATGCCTTGGTGTGCTTGCGCACGTCCTCCAGCGTGAACAAACCCTTTTCCTTGATCGCCTTGACGATACTGCCCTTGCAGACGCCATTGCAACCGCAGACCTCGGCCGAGTCCGGCATCGCCGCGGCACGGGTATGGCCTTCGTGACCGACATCGCCGGGACGGCTGGTGTTGGCTTCGCCGAACATCAGGCTGTCGCGGATTTCTGCGATGTCCTTGCCCTCGCGCAGCAGCTTGAAATACCAGCTGCCATCCACCGTGTCGCCGTACAGGCAGGCGCCGATCAGCTTGTCGTCCTTGATCACCAGCTTTTTGTAGACGCCGCCTAACGGGTCGGACAAAACGATTTCCTCGACGCCCTCGCCGCCCATGAATTCACCGGCCGAGAACAGGTCGATCCCGGTGACTTTCAGTTTGGTCGAGGTGACCGATCCCAGGTAGCGGCCGATGCCGAAACTGGCCAGGTGATTGGCGCAAACCTTGGCCATTTCGAACAGCGGCGCGACCAGGCCGTACACATTGCCGCGATGATTGACGCATTCGCCAACGGCGTAAATCCGAGGGTCGTAAGTCTGCATGGTGTCGCTGACGACGATCCCGCGGTTGCAATACAGATGCGCCGATTCGGCCAATGCCGTGTTGGGCCGGATGCCGACCGCCATCACCACCAGTTGGGCCGGCAGTTCGCTGCCATCGGTGAAGCGGATCGCCTTGACGTGATTGTTTTCATCGCCGATCAGCGCTTCGGTATTTTTCTCCAGCACAAATTGCAAGCCGCGCTGCTCCAGCGATTTTTGCAGCATCTTGCCGGCCACCGGGTCCAGCTGGCGCTCCATCAGCCAGCCGGGCAGGTGCACCACGTGCACTTCCATGCCGCGCAGTTTCAAGCCGTTGGCGGCTTCCAGTCCGAGCAGGCCGCCGCCGATCACGATGGCCTGCCGGTGCTGACCGGCGGCGGCAATCATGGCATTGGTATCCTTGATGTCGCGGTACGAAATCACGCCCTGCAAATCCTTGCCCGGCACCGGCAGCATGAACGGATTGGAACCGGTTGCCAGCAACAGCCGGTCGTACTCCGCCAGCATGCCGTCGGCGGTCATCACCTGGCGCTTGGCGCGGTCGATGCGGGTGATGGTCTGGTTCAGGTGCAGCGTGATGCCGTGCTCGGCGTACCAGTCGACATCGTTGAGCATGATGTCCTGGATGGTCTGCTCGCCCGCCAGCACCGGCGACAGCAGGATGCGATTGTAATTGGCATAGGGCTCGGCGCCGAACACCGTGATGTCGTACATATCGGGCGCGATCTTCAGCAACTCTTCCAGGGTACGGACCCCGGCCATGCCGTTGCCGACCATTACCAGTTTCATCTTTTTCATGGTGTGTCTCCTCAAGCGCTTATGCTGCTGCGGCTACCGGATGTGCCTGTTTTCGATACAGGAACTCCAGCACCGTGGTCCGATATTCGGCATACAGGGAGTCCTGCGCCAGCGCCACTCTGTCGCGCGGACGCGGCAGACGGACCTGCACGATTTCTCCGATGGTGGCGGCCGGGCCGTTGGTCATCATCACGATCCGGTCCGACAACAGCACCGCCTCGTCGACATCGTGGGTCACCATCACCACCGTCGAGCCGGTCTTGGCGACGATCTTCAGCAGTTCGTCTTGCAAGTGAGCGCGAGTCAGCGCATCGAGTGCGCCGAACGGCTCGTCCATCAGCAGCACCTTGGGTTCCATCGCCAACGCGCGGGCGATGCCGACTCGCTGCTTCATACCGCCGGAAATTTCGTGCGGACGCTTTTGTCCTGCGGCGTTCAAGCCGACCATGCTCAGTGCGGCGTTGGTACGCTCTTTCAACGCCTGCTTGTTTTCGCTGGCGGCAAACACCCGCTCCACGCCCAGATAAATATTTTCATAGCAGGTCAGCCATGGCAGCAGCGAGTGGTTTTGAAACACCACGGCGCGCTCCGGCGACGGTCCGCCGATTTCACGATTGGCGCAGATCAGCACGCCGTCGCTGGGCCGCAGCAAGCCGGCAATCAGATTGAGCAAGGTCGATTTGCCGCAACCGGAGTGGCCGATCAAGGTCACGAACTCGCCCTTGCGTACCGTCAGGTTGATGTCACGCAGCGCATGGAAGTCGCCTTTGCGGGTATGAAACACCATTTCGGCCTGGTGGATTTCTATGAATTTGGCGTCGCGCAGTTCCATCTTTTTCTCCTTGTCGGGCTAGCTGCCAACCTGCTCGTAGGTAAACGCTTTCGCCAGCGCCACCAGCAGTTGTTCCAGCAACAGGCCGACCACGCCGATCACCACAATCGCGATGATGATGTGCGGCACGTTGAGGTTGTTCCATTCATCCCATACCCAGAAGCCGATCCCGACGCCGCCGGTCAGCATCTCGGCGGCGACGATCACCAGCCAGGCGGTGCCGATCGCCAGCCGCACCCCGGTCAGCATGTAGGGCAAGACGGACGGGAAAAGAATTTTGGTGATGATCTTCCACTCCGACAGATTCAGGACCCGCGCCACGTTCATGTAATCCTGCGGCACCCGCTGCACCCCGACCGCGGTGTTGATGATCATCGGCCAGATCGAACAAATGAAGATGGACCAGATGGCGGCTGGATTGGCCGACTTGAACATCAGCAGACCGATCGGCAGCCAGGCTAGCGGCGACACCGGCTTCAATAAACTGATGACCGGACCGAACATGCCGGACAGGAAGCGGAAGCGGCCGATCATGAAACCCAACGGAATCCCGACCGCGGCCGCCAGGCCGAAGCCGACCGCAACCCGCTGCAGCGAAGCCAGGATGTTCCAGCCTATGCCTTGATCGTTGGGACCGGTTCGGTAGAACGGGTCGGAAAACAATTTGACGGCTTCCTGCAAGGTCAGCAGCGGCGTCGGGAATTGGCTGTCGCTCATCGCAATCAGCTGCCAGAGCAGCACCAGGAATGCCAGGCCGCACAGCGGCGCGACCGTTTGCATCATCAGCGGGCTCATGCTGCGGCGATGGGCAGCTGTCTGTACTTTGGCGGGCGGTGCCGGCTGCGCCGCAACGTTATCGACAGCAACGCTGTCCGGCATCAAGGCTTGGCGATTCGCCGCGGTCGCGGCGTCGGCGATTGCGCTCATATTGGCTCCAGAATCAATCATTGCGTGCGGCATGCTCAGGCCCGAATCTTGAAAGCGGCGGCATAGGCCTTGGGGTTCTTGCCGTCCCACAGCGTGCCGTCGCATAAGGTCGAGCTTCTGAACGGCTCTTTCGGCACGCTGGTCTTGGTCATGGCCGCGGCTTCCTTGTAGAGCGCGATCTGGCTCACCGCGCTGGCCACCGCAAGATAGTCGGGATCGGTCTTCAGCAAACCCCAGCGGCGGTGCTGGGTCATGAACCACATGCCGTCCGACAGATACGGAAAATTCACCAGGCCGTCGTTGTAAAACTTCATGTAATTCGGGTCGTCCCAGGTCTTGCCCAGGCCGTTCTGATAGCGGCCCATGATGCGCTGCTCGATCACGTCCTTGCTGGTGTTGACGTAGGACTTGTCGGCGATGGTTGCCGCCATCTTGTTCCTGTTGGCGAGCGAGGCGTCGATCCATTTGCCGGCTTCCAGCACGGCGGCAATCATGGCGCGGCAAGTGTTCGGATGTTTGGCGACGAATTCGGCGCTGGCGCCTAGCACTTTCTCCGGATGGTCTTTCCAGATTTCCTGGGTGGTGGCGGCGGTGATGCCGACGCCATCGACAATCGCCCGATGGCCCCACGGCTCGCCGACGCAAAAGCCATCCATATTGCCGACCCGCATATTGGCCACCATCTGCGGCGGCGGCACCGTGATCACCTTGGCATCCTTGAGCGGATGGATGCCGTTGGCGGCCAGCCAGTAGTACAACCACATCGCGTGGGTACCGGTCGGGAAGGTTTGGGCGAAGGTGTATTCGCGCCGCTCGCGCGCCATCAATTTGGCCAGCGACGGCCCATCCACCGCGCCTTTGTCCGCCAGCTTTCTGGACAAGGTGATGGCCTGGCCATTCTGGTTCAGGCCCATCAGGATCGCCATGTCTTTTTTCTGGCCGCCGATGCCCATTTGCACGCCGTAAATCAGGCCCGACAGCACATGCGCCGCATCCAGTTCGCCATTGGCCAGCTTGTCGCGCACAGCGGCCCAGGAGGCTTCCTTGCTGAGCACAATCTTGATGCCGTATTTTTTATCGAAGCCAAGCACCGATGCCATCACCACCGACGCGCAATCGGTCAGCGGGATGAAGCCTATCCTGACTTCGGTCTTTTCCGGCTGATCGGAACCAGCGGCCCAGGCGCCTGCGCCGACTAGTCCGGACATGCTTGCTCCCGCTGCAAGGGCTGCGGTTTGAACGAGGTGGCGACGCTTGGTGTCGACCTGATCTGTTGCAACGGCGGTGGCTTGATTGTTGTGCGGTAGGGCATTTGCTGCTTCCATCGGATCGACTCCGTATTCTCTTCACGCAATAAAAAAAGGCGTCGTCCCGTGATGAGCAAGTCATACGGGAAGACACCTTTGTCTTGTGTGGATCGACCGCCGTTGGCCGAATCCAGCGGCGCCAGCGTTGGCGCCTAGTTCTATCTACGCAAGCGGCGTGCCAGGGCTTTTAACCAGGATCGATGGCGTTTGACGCATAAAATTCGCACCGGCTTTGTGCAGCGCACCAGATTTGCGCGTCTTTATTGGGGCGTTCTCGGTGGCGTAGGGCGGAAAAGCGCAGCGCCTTCCGCCGTTCTGGATGCATCACAAACCTGTGGCACATCCAACGGCGGATAACGCTGCGCTCATCCGCCCTACAGGAAGACAGGAAGGCTAGCCCAATAAATCGGCGGCATCGATGATGCGCTGTGCAACTTCCGCCAGTTTCAGATTCTTGTCCATCGCCAGCCGCCGCAGCTTCTGATACGCATCCTGCTCGCTCATATTGTGGCGCTGCATCAGCAGTCCCTTGGCGCGTTCGACGATCTTGCGCTCGGCCAATTTCAGCTTGGTATCGGACAATTCGGTGCGCAGCTTCTGCTCCTGATTGAAGCGCGCCAGCGCGACTTCCAGCACCGGCTTGATGCGTTCCGCCTGCAGTCCGGCGACAACATAGGCCGACACGCCGGCCGCCATCGCCGCTTCCATGCTGGACTTCTTGGCATCCTCGGTAAACAGAACGATAGGCCGGCGCGCGTCGCGGGTGGCGATCACCACATGCTCCAGCACGTCGCGGGCATCGGATTCGGCATCGACAATGATCATGTCCGGTTGCAATTGCGCGATCCGCTCCGGCAGGTAAAGGTCGGCCGGCAGCGATGCAATGATGTTGTAGCCGGCTTGCAGCAAACCGATGCGCAAGGCTTTGCCGCGCTCCGCTTGCGCCTCGAACGCAGGATCGCTGGCGCCATCGTCGATAGCGTCTGGATTGACGACAACAATACGTAGGCTATGCATGCTGGAAACAGGTCGCAAGACCTCGGTTTTCTACGATAGGAGAGGACGAGAGCTTATTTAATCTCTGCCTCTCCGATCAGCACGCAAGAATCGCACCAAGCGGTGCGAAGGCGGGTGATGGGCGTGTTATGCCAGCTGCCAGTTCATCGTCTCGCCACCATTCAGCGGCACCAAGGTGGCATCGCCCAACGGCAACTCTGCGGGGATAGTCCATGCCTGGCGTTTCAGCGTGACGCTGCCCTGATTGCGCGGCAATTCATAAAATGCGGGTCCGTTAAAACTGGCGAAGGCTTCCAGCTTGTCCAACGCACCGACCTGATCGAAAGCCTGCGCGTACAACTCCAGCGCATGCAGCGCGGTGTAGCAGCCGGCGCAACCGCAGGCATTTTCCTTCAAGCCCTTGGCATGCGGCGCCGAGTCGGTGCCCAGGAAGAAGCGCGGGTTGCCGGAAGTGGCCACGCGCACCAGCTCTTGCCGATGTGTTTCGCGCTTCAATACCGGTAAGCAGTAGTAATGCGGGCGGATGCCGCCCTTGAAGATTTCATTGCGGTTATACAGCAGGTGATGCGCAGTCACGGTCGCGGCGATCGGGCCTTCGGCGCTCTCGACATATTGCGCGGCTTCTTTGGTGGTGATGTGCTCGAACACCACTTTCAGCTCCGGCATGTCGCGCCGCAGCGGTTGCAGCACTTTTTCGATGAAAACCGCTTCGCGATCGAACAGGTCGATCGCCGGGTCGGTCACTTCGCCATGCACCAGGAACGGCATGCCGACTTGCTGCATCGCTTCCAGCGTTTTGTAGCACTTGCTCAGATCGGTGACGCCGGCATCGGAATTGGTGGTGGCGCCGGCCGGATACAGTTTGACCGCATGCACGAAGCCGCTGTCTTTGGCGCGCCGGATTTCATCGGGCGGCGTGTTGTCGGTCAGATACAGCGTCATCAGCGGTTCGAACGCCAGGTCCGGCGGCAGCACGGCCAGGATCCGGTCGCGATAGGCGCTTGCCTGCTCGGTCGTGGTCACCGGCGGCTTCAGGTTCGGCATCACGATCGCGCGGCCGAACTGGCGCGCGCTGTGCGGCAACACGCTGGCGAGCGCGACGCCATCGCGCAAATGCAAATGCCAGTCATCGGGGCGAGTGATGGTCAAGGTATCGGTCATGTTGGTTCTCTTCTGTAAAAAGGCACTCCGCTATGCGTGCTGCGGGGGAGTGGCGATGGGCGACATTTTACCGCAGCGGCGAGGTGCTCTTATGTTGCGTCGGGTTCAAAAGCCGTAGGGCGGAAAAGCGTAGCGCCTTCCGCCTTGGATGCATCAAATGCATGTGGCACGTCCAAAACGGCGGATAACGCTGCGCTCATCCGCCCTACTTGCTGGCCGACCTTATCGAGAAATAAAAAAGCCGCTGCGGTCTGATCCGAAGCGGCTTTATGTCCGGCGCGAAACTATTAGTGAATAATTTTGGCCAGGAAGTCACGCGCACGTTCCGAGCGTGGGGCGCCGAAGAATTCGTCTTTCTGGCAATCTTCCACCACCAAGCCCTTGTCCATGAAGACCACGCGATTGGCGACCTTCTTGGCGAAGCCCATTTCGTGCGTCACCACCATCATGGTCATGCCTTCTTGCGCCAGGCCGACCATCACGTCCAGCACTTCATTGATCATTTCGGGATCAAGGGCAGAAGTCGGTTCGTCGAACAGCATCGCAATCGGGTCCATCGACAGCGCACGGGCAATCGCGACGCGTTGTTGCTGGCCGCCGGACAACTGGCCGGGGAATTTATCTTTTTGTGCGATCAGGCCGACACGGTCCAGGTACTTCAAGCCCTTTTCGGTGGCTTCGTCAACGCTGCGGCCGAGCACTTTTACCTGGCCGATGGTCAGGTTTTCACGAATCGACAGATGCGGGAACAATTCGAAGTTCTGGAACACCATGCCGATCCGCGCACGCAGTTTCGACAGGTTGGTTTTTGGATCGCCGACCGAAATGCCGTCGACCACGATCTCGCCCTTTTGGAACGGTTCCAGACCGTTGACGGTTTTGATCAATGTCGATTTGCCGGAGCCGGACGGGCCGCACACCACCACCACGTCGCCCTTGGCTACCTGTGTAGTGCAATCGGTCAGGACTTGAAAGTGGCCATACCATTTGCTGACGTTTTTAAGTTCAATCATCTAATTTCTCCTAATACCTGAATTCGTTTTCTTACTATCGGATAATGGCAACCCTGTGCTGCAGCTTCCTGACCAGCAATGACAAGCCGAAACTCATCATGAAGTAGACCACCGCCACAAACATATACATTTCGACCAGACGGCCGTCGCGCTGCGCGATCTTCGATGCCGAGGTGACGAAGTCGGGAACCGAACCCAGCACATACACCAGCGATACGTCCTGGAACAACACAATGGTTTGCGTCAGCAGGATCGGGATCATGTTGCGGAACGCTTGCGGCAGCACCACATTGCCCATCATTTGCCAGTAGTTCATGCCCAGCGCATAACCGGCGGAAACCTGGCCGCGCGGGATCGACTGGATCCCGGAACGCATGATTTCGCAATAATAAGCTGCTTCAAACAGGATGAAGGTGATCAGTGCCGAAGAAAACGCATCGACCTGGATCGGCTCCGGCGCGCCGATGATCCAGGCGCCGATATACGGCACCAGGAAATAAAACCAGAAAATCACCAGCACCAGCGGTATCGAGCGGATCAGGTTGACATAGCTGGTCGCCAGCAGCGAAATCGCTTTGCTGTGCGACAGGCGCATCATCGCCAGCATGGTGCCGAACAGAATGCCGCCGAGCATCGCAGTGAGCGTCAACGTCAGCGTGAACTTCATCCCGGTCGAGAACAGGTAAAACCAGGAGCGGTGAATGACGTCAAAATCGAAATTCGAAAACATGATTAATGACCTCCTGTGTTAGCGCTACCGGCGGCAATAAAGCCTGGAATCGCAATCACTTTTTCCAGCCATCGAGCCAGCAGCAATGCGATTCCCGAAATGGCGACGTAAATGATGGTGGCGCCAGTCAGCGACTCGAATGTCTGGAACGTGAATTCACGCATCGAATAGGCCGCTGCGGTCAGTTCGACCAGGCCGATAGTCAGCGCCACCGAGCTGTTCTTGATGATCGCCGCAAATTCATTGGTCAGGGCCGGGACGATGATGCGGAACGACATCGGCAACAATACGTAGCGGTAGGTTTGCGGCAAGGTCAGGCCAAGCGCGGTACCCGCCAGCTTTTGACCGCGCGGCAAGGCATTGATGCCGGCGGAAACCTGTACCGCAACCCGCGACGACGTAAAAAAACCCAGCGCCAGAAAGGCGGTGATGAACGATGCATTCGGCAGGTTCTTGAGCCAGTGGCCAATGCTCGCCGGCACGATTTCGGGCATCACGAAATACCACAGGAACATCTGCACGATCAGCGGGATATTGCGGAATAGCTCGACGTAGCCATTCGCCACGCGGACCGCCCATTTATTCGGCATGGTGCGGATGGTACCGATGACGGTGCCGATAATCAGTGCCATGATCCAGGCCCCGGCGGATAGTGCGACGGTCCACTTGAGGCCGACCAACAAGGTGTCCATGTAAGTACTGACACCGTCGGGAGCCTCTTGCCAGAAGATGCCCCAGTTCCAGTTGTAATGCATTTTTTGTCCCCTCTTATTACTCTCAAATCACGATTGCCGGACCTTGCTTTGGCGTCAGCCGTGCATAGTTGTGCGTCGCAGCAATTTTATTGCAAAAACAAAACGGGAGGCTTGCGCCTCCCAGTTTGCTCTTGATGATGCCGATCTTATTTCTTTTTCTTCATTGTTTGTTTTTGTGCTTCAGGCACGACAGCATAGACAGCCGGATCGCCGGAATCGGTTGGATTGGCGAATGCCTTTTTCAATTCCGCGCTCATAGGCACGTTCAGGTTGATGCCTTTTGGAGGAATCGCCTTCAAGAACCATTTTGCGTAAATATCATTGATTTGGCCCGATTTGTAGACATTGCTCAAAGCAACATCAACCGCCTTCTTGAAGGCCGGGTCGTCTTTACGCTCAATAATGCCGTACGGCTCAACCGACAACGCATCAGTGGTGATCGCGTAGTCAGCCGGTGCGCGGGAATTAGCGGCTAGTGACGCCAGCAAAATATCATCCATCGCAAACGCGACGGCGCGGCCGGTTTCTACCATAAGGAAAGCTTCGGCATGGTCTTTGGCAGCCAGGATGTTCATGCCCAGATTGCGCTCGCCATTCAAAATGGTGACCAGCTTCAGGTTCGAGGTACCGGAAGTCGAGACGATGGTCTTGCCTTTCAGGTCATCGAGCGACTTGATGTTGGATGACTTCTTGGCCAGCAGGCGGGTCGCCGTCACAAACATGGTTGGCGCAAAAGAAACCACTTTTTGACGCTCGGCGTTATTAGTGGCGGAATCGCAGGACAGGTCGATCGCGCCATTGGAGATCAGTGGAATACGGGTCGCCGAGGTCACCGGCACCATCTTCACCTTCAGTTCGGTCATGCCCAATTGCTTCTGGATTGCGGTGGCCGCTTTCAGGCAGAGGTCTATCGAATAGCCTTGATAGGATTGTTTGTCGTCAAGATAAGAAAACGGGATAGAAGAATCGCGCACACCTAGCGTAATGGTGCCGGTATCCTTGATTTTCTTGAGCGTCCCGGTCAGCTCCTGCGCTTGCACGGATCCAACCAGCACACCCAGACCAATCAGAGCGGCAACCAATTTCGATGACATCATAACAATCCCCCAAAAAAAATTATCTGTGTAGTTTAACAAAGTCACTGCTTCAGAAGCGGACTTTACCTTAAAACATGCATATTTTTTATTATTAATTTCTATACAGAAACTACGGTTTCCGGTCCTTAGCCGGAAACCGTTCGTTATCTTTATATCTTCGCAGTAATCAATTACCGACCTGGTCCGTCGGGAAGCGCAATGAATCCCTGAAAAGGTAACTCATCGGCATGTTCAACGTGAAGTTATCTTTGGCCGGGATCGGTTTCAAGAACCACTTGTCGTACAGCTTGTTTATTTCATAATCGTGAATAATGCGGCTCATCTCGCCATCCACGAATTTTTTGAATGCCGGATCGGTCTTGCTCAGCATGATTGCATAAGGTTCGGTAGTCAGGGGATCTCCCACCACCGCATAAGCCGACGGGTTTTTGGCCGTGGCTTTCAGTCCGTATAACAGCACGTCGTCGGTGGCAAAAGCATCGGCGCCGCCGGTCTCCAGGATATGGAACGAATCGTTATGGTCGCGGCCGTCAACCACTTTCAAATTTAGTGCCCGTACCTGACCGCGGCCTTCCAATGGCTTCAGGTTGGTGGTTCCCTTAGTTACCGCTACCTTTTTATTGCGCAAATCGGGCCAGTTCTTGATGTTGGAATCGGTTTTCACCAACATCCGTTCTCCTGCGACAAAATGCGGGATGGTGAAAGCAACACTCTTGCGACGCTCTGCCGTGTTGGTGGTGGCGCCGCACTCCAGATCCGCTTTGCCGTTTTGAATCAAATCCATGCGGTTGTCGGAGGTCGCCGGCACATAGGCGATCGCCAGTTGCGGCAGCTTCAATTGCTGCTTGATCGCGTCTGCAAGTTTGAGACACAGATCGATGGAATAACCGACCGGCTTTTTATCCTGGTCCAGGAAAGAGAACGGGAATGCAGCGTCCCGGTACGCAATGGTGATGGTTTTCTTTTCGCGAATCCTGCCCAATACATCTTCGGCATGGACCGCTGTTGCAGCAACACTCAGCACCAACATTAACGCCACGCCTAAGCATGAATTACGTCGCCCGGCATGCATTGTTCCCTTTTGTTCCCTATTTACCACAAGTACTCTCCTGATGAATTGCGCTATTGATGTCGAAATATTTTTTTTCGCAACGCGCATGCAAACATTTTGCATGTGCAAGTCAGCTACGATTTGCGCCGCCTGATCCTGCTTTTCATAGAGAGAAAGCGATCCAATTTCGATCTGAATCAGGCGGCGAATACACGCAACCGACAACTTTGCTAGCCCATTGCTACCGGGCAAATCATCGGACTATAACGCAACATCAATCAAGGATACAAACCGCGCATCTCACGCGCTTGCAAAACGCGGGTGCAAGCAACAATAAATGCGGCGGTTCGCAGCGATACTTTTTTCTCTTCGGCAAGTTGCCATACCGCGGTGAAGGCTTCGCGCATGATGCGAGTAAGGCGCAAGTTGATTTCGTCTTCGGTCCAGAAGAAGCTGGAGAAGTCTTGTACCCACTCAAAATAACTGACAGTCACGCCACCCGCGTTAGCGATAACGTCCGGCACCACCAGCACACCCTTGTCATGCAAAATATCGTCCGCGGCCGGCGTGGTAGGACCGTTCGCACCTTCCAGAATAATCTTGGCGCGGATAGCCGATGCATTTTCCACAGTGATTTGTTGCTCCAGTGCAGCAGGGATCAAGATATCGCAATCGATGCCCCAGAACCGTGCCCGATCGGAGACATGATCGCCGCCGGTGAAACCAGCCACGCTGCCGGTCTGGTCCACGTGTGCTTGCAAAGCCGCAACATCCAGGCCGTTCGCATTGACCACCGTCGACACATGATCCTGCACCGCCACGATCTTGGAACCGGCATCGGCAAACAAGCGCGCAGCGATGCCGCCGACGTTGCCGAAACCCTGCACCGCGACTTTTGCCTTATGCAGATCCAGTCCGCGCTTGGCAGCGGCTTCGCAGCCGACCACGAATACGCCGCGTCCGGTGGCTTCGCGCCGTCCCAGACTGCCGCCCAGTGAAATCGGTTTGCCGGTCACCACGCCGGATGCGGTACTGCCTTGATTCATGGAGTAGGTATCCATCATCCAGGCCATGATCTGCTCGTTGGTGTTGACGTCCGGCGCCGGGATGTCCTTGTTCGGGCCGATGATGATGTTGATTTCGCTGGTGTAGCGGCGCGTCATGCGCTGCAATTCGCCTGGCGACAAAGTCTTGGGATCAACCCGGATGCCGCCCTTGGCGCCGCCGTATGGAACGTTAACCGCAGCGTTCTTGACCGTCATCCAGGCCGACAACGCCATCACTTCCGACAGGGTCACATTCTGGTGGAAACGCACGCCGCCCTTGCCTGGACCGCGCGAGGTGTTGTGCTGTACTCGATAGCCTTCGAAATGGGCAATGGTGCCGTCGTCGCGCTCGATAGGGACATCGACGACCAAAATCCGCTTGGGACGCTTCATCGTCTCAACCCAGCGGGACAGCGAGCCGAGGTAAGGTGTTACACGATCGATTTGTTCGAGATAGTCGCCCCATGGACCAATGCCATGCGACGCCAGATAAGATGGAACTTCATGCTTGATAGTCATATTTTTGCGCGCTCCTGGAGGTTGCAGACCGGCTCCTTAGCAAGGGCTAAATCGGTCTAGCTGCGAATCGTAGGTCAACGCAATGCAACATATCCAATGCTTTGTGCGCATGTAACTATGCGTTTTTTGCATGAGACACTCAAACCAGAAACGCGCTGTAAACGACTGTAAATTTTGGTTACGGAAAGGAATTTAAAGGCTGCGAAGCGCGCCGAATGCCTCTATTCATCACCGGCTGAGAATCTAAACGATGGAACGCAATTTCTTGCTCTTGAGCCCCTTCGCCATCTCCTCTTCCCGCTGCAACAGGTAAGCCCACAATCTGGCGACGACAGGCTTGCCGGGACGCTGCGCGGTGGGGCGCTCGCGATACAGACGAATCTCCATGGTCGCCTCCCACTCCGGCGCACCGTCCGCCACACTGGCCAGCTGCTTCAGCTTCACTTCCCGGGTAACCGCGGATTCGGGCAGGAAAGCCACGCCATGGCCTTCCAGCGCCATCATTTTCAGACCTTCGGCCATATCGGTTTCGTAGCGCTTCTCCAGATACAGCGGCTTTTTGGCGTCAGCCAGGATCAGCTCGACCATGCGGCCGAGATAGGCATTGCTGGTGTAAGACAGGAAAGGCAGGGGAGCGCTGGCGCTGCCCGGGAACAAATAATCGGGCACGCCGGCTTTATTGCAATGGGAGTAGGCGCGCAGTACCTCGCTGCCTAGCGTCAGCATGTCGTAGCGGCCGGTGTCGAGCTGCACCGGCTGACGCGGATGGTGATAGCACAGCAGCAGATCGCAACCGCCATCCACCATGGCCATCACGGCGTCGTGCACGTTGAGCGCAATCAAACGCGTGTTCAACGGCCCGAAGCCTTCTTCCAGCATGCGGATCCAGCGCGGCACATAGGTCAACGACAAGGTGTGCGGCACCGCGAAATCGACCGTGCTTAATGCGGTCGGCCGCTTGCCGCGCATCATGGCGCGAGCGTTATTGATTTGCCCGAGCATTTCCAGCGCCTGCTCGTAAAACACCTCGCCTGCCGCCGTCAAGCGCGTCGGATACGAAGTGCGGTCGATCAGGTCCGCTCCCAGCCATGCCTCCAGCGATTGAATCCGGCGCGAAAACGCCGGCTGCGTGACGTGACGCAGCTCTGCCGAGCGGCTGAAACTATGCGTTTCCGCCAACGAAATGAAGTCTTCCAGCCATTTGCTTTCCATCCCGCTATCCTAACGCGACTCGACCGCACCGGTACAAAAAGATGATGCAACACAGCAATGAAAAACGGGCCGCCCCGCAACAGCGTGGTCAGCCCGTTGTTTTAGGGCACCTCGAAAACCGTAGCGAGCGGTTCAAAGTCGGGGTGAGAAGCGCAGCCGTACAGAGGTACGGCGACGAATGTGTCACTCCTGCAGCCCCGAGATTGACGGGCTTGCAAAACCCTGCAGTAGGTTTTCGAGGTGTCCTTTAGCAAGCGCCCAGATCAGCCCATACCTTGCCCGAACCATCCGCGCCAGTGTTTGCCGAATTGCCCGGCTCATTGCCCTGGTTCCACCAGCGTGCCCGATACAGCTTGCCCTGATGCTGCACCGTAGCGTTGCCGTTGTACGCCTTTCCGGCCTGCCACGGCGTTGCGGTGCAGGTGGGCGCAACGACTTTCACGTTGAACGATTTGGCTACCTGATTTTTGCCGTCTGACACTTCGACCGTCACCGTACCGCTGGTATCGGTCTTTACCACCGGCGCCGTCAGGCGCAAGGCCGCGCTGTCGGCGCTGCTGCCAGTGAAGCCCGACGGGATGGTCCAGCGGTAAGACAGCTGGTCGTTCTCGGGGTCGGAGAATGCCGCGTCGAGCTGAAACGCCTGGCCTGCCTTCACCGATGCCGGGCCGTTCAGCGCGCCGTCCGGCGCCAGGTTCGGCTTGGGCGCCTGCACCGTCACCGCCTGTTTGAGCTCAAGCTGTTCCGTGCCATCGCTCACAATCACCGAAATCGAGCCATTGCTATCCTTGCCAACTGCCGCGACGGCGTAGCTGCCAGACGGCTTATTGCCGACGCTGCCGCTGAACAGCGAGGCGGTACGGCTCCATTGGTACTTGAGCGGCTTGCCGCTCGACTGCCGCACATCGACCTTGAAGTCGATCTTGCCGCCCGCCTGCACCGTGGCAGGGACGTCCAGCACCGCCTCCAGCGGCAGCACCACAACAGGCGCCTTGACCAGCACGGTATGTTGCGCGCTCACCGTCTCTTTGCCATCCTGCACGCCAACCGTGAACGTGAATGGCTGGTCAACCGTCAGCGCCGGAGCAGTGAAGCTAGCCCGTGCGCCGTCTGACGTCAGCTTGATGCCTTGCGGGGCTTGCCACACATAGTTCAGCGCGTCGCCGTCCGGATCGCTCGAAGCAGAAGCATCCAGGGTCACCAACGATTCGGCCTCCGCTTGCGCAGGACCGGTCAGATGCGCGACCGGCTTCTCATTTTGCGGGACAGCAGGTGCCTTGACCGTCACGATCTGCTCGCGCTTGACTT
>NZ_JBHSMT010000031.1:165610-180823 GCF_042654985.1 Paraherbaspirillum soli
GTGGTGCGCGCCCATGTATAGGTAAGCGGATGACCACTGGCCGAACGCGCATCGACGTCGACCGCTATCGTCCCGCCCGACTCAACGCTGTCGACAACTCTCAAAACAACTTCCGGCGGCGCTTTTGGCGGCTGCGCCTTGACCAGCACGGTATGTTGCGCGCTCACAGTCTCTTTGCCGTCCTGCACGTCAACCGTGAACGTGAATGGCCGGTCAACCGTCAGCGCCGGAACAGTAAAGCTGGCTCGTGCGCCGTCTGGCGTTAGCTGGATGCCTTCCGGGGCGTGCCACACGTAGCTCAAGGCGTCGCCGTCCGGATCGCTTGAAGCGGAAGCATCCAGCGTCACCAGCGACTCGGCCTCCGCTTGCGCAGGACCGGTCAGATGCGCGACCGGCTTCTCATTTTGCGGGACAGCAGGTGCCTTGACCGTCACGATCTGCTCGCGCTTGACTTCGTGCTTGCCGTCCGACACGGTGACCGAAATCCTGCCTTTGGCATCCTTGTCGACCGCGGCAACCTGATAACTGCCTGCCGGCTTGTTACCGATGCCGCCGCCGAACAACGATTTGGTGCGCGCCCATGTATAGGTAAGCGGATGACCGCTGGCCGAACGCGCATCGACATCGACCGCTATCGTCCCGCCCGACTCGACGCTATCGACAACGGTCAAAACAACTTCCGGCGGCGCTTTGGGCGGCTGCGCCTTGACCAGCACGGTATGTTGCGCGCTCACAGTCTCTTTGCCGTCCTGCACGTCAACCGTGAACGTGAATGGCCGGTCAACCGTCAGCGCCGGAACAGTGAAGCTAGCCCGTGCGCCGTCTGATGTCAGCTGGATGCCTTCCGGGGCTTGCCACACATAGCTCAGGGCGTCGCCGTCCGGATCGCTTGACGCAGACGCATCCAGCGTCACCAGCGACTCGGCCTCCGCTTGCGCAGGACCGGTCAGACGCGCGACCGGTTCCTCGTTTTGCGGAGCGGAATAGACCTGCTTGATGAGCAGCGCGTCGCCAGCGCTAAAGCCGGTGCGAACGCCGATTGCGACGCCTTCTGGGGCGATAATGGTCGGCGCATCCTTGCCGATCGAAAAAGCATAACGGCCGTAATGCAGGAGCGACGCATAGTCGTAGTCGCCATACGTCACCGACTGCTGATCCGGGATCTTCCTGAAGTTATGCTCCTCGCCCTGAGTGATATTGGGATATTGCACGTGCACGTAAGAATCCCGGTCATGGCGCATATGCTCATGCATGAACCCGATCGCATGCATCATTTCATGCATGATGATGCCCATCGGAAAACAGCCCGATGCAAGGTTCAGATCCTGCACTCCGCCCTTTCTACCGGGATAGGAATTACAGCCGGTAGCCCCCGTATGGCGGAAATACACAGAGTCCTGGTCGGCCTCGGTACGCGGCACGAATCGAATCTGCGTATGCAGATCAAACTGCTTGATGGCGTCATTGATGGCCTGTACCGCTACCGGCGGAAAGGCGGGGTCGATGCTGTAAGGAACAACGCCGTTGCGCCACAGCTTGGTCTGCTTGGCCTGCATCCCCCGCGCCTGAAACCCTTTGCCCTCGCCCAGGATCATATCGCCCTGATAAACCAGCTGATCGCCGATCTTCACGGCATCGGCGTCGAATTCGCTGCCGTCGACCGAATTGGACAGGCGAACCGTCATCGATTGCGAGCGCAGCGGCTGATCGCGCTTGAGTTCGGTGACCTTGAGCTGGTCCAGTGTGTTTTTCTCCGACCCGGATGCCGCCGCGAATGACGCATTGCCGATGATCTTGCGCTTCAGCTCGGCTGTCCGATTGCCGTCGGACAGTTGCAGCTTGATTTCGCCCTCGGCTTCCGAAGTCGTATCAGGCGCCCACACGGTAATGGCCGCGCCTTGGTCCGGACCATGGGCCCAGCCTGCCGGCACCGTCCAGGTATACGTCAGCCGACTGTGGTCGAGCCCAAGCGTCGCCGCGTCCGGCGCCTCGATACGCAATGCCGCGTTGCCCTGGAAAGTGGATGCGACTGTTTCGCTCCAGGTCTGGGCCGAGGCGGCGGCGGGTAACAGGAAGGTTCCGCTGCAGAGCAGGGAGGCGATAAGCGTGCGTTTGGCAATGTGAGTAAGCATGATGGATTTGTCGAATAAGGGACGTGGAAAACCACTGGGACGCGCCATTATGTTGAGCGCGTCCGCAAGCGTCGACAAATCTCAAGGAATTCTTAGTAACCGCTGCACCGTCCTGAGGCGAGCCGCGGCCTACACCATGCGCAAACCCTGTTCGGCATAATCGCCTGCGCCTGGGGGGAGCGGCGATGCGCTCGCCATTTCCTCCGGATGCGCCTGCTGGCGCAGCCACATTTGCGCATACGCGCCGTTGGCTGCCAGCAATTGCGTGTGGGTGCCGCGCTCGACGATGCGGCCGTGATCGAGCACCAGGATCTGTGCCGCATCGGCAATCGTCGACAGGCGATGGGCGATCACCAGCGTGGTCCGGTCCTTGGCAATCTCTTTCAGTTGCGCCTGGATCGCCTGTTCGGATTTGGAATCCAGCGCCGAGGTCGCCTCGTCGAAAATCAGCAGCGCCGGATTCTTCAACAAAGTGCGGGCAATCGCCACCCGCTGCTTTTCGCCGCCCGACAATTTCAAACCGCGCTCACCCACCATGGACGCATAGCCGTCCGGCAGCGATTCGATGAAGTCGTGGATATGCGCCGCCTTGGCGACCGCGATGATTTCTTCCTTGCTGGCGCCCGGCTTGCCGTAGCCGATGTTGTACTCGATGCTGTCGTTGAACAGCACCGTATCCTGCGGCACGATGCCGATCGCCTGCCGCAACGACGCCTGCGTGATGTCGCGCAAATCCTGGCCGTCGATCGTGATGCGGCCGCTGTTGATATCGTAAAAACGGAACAACAGCCGCGACAAGGTCGACTTGCCGGAACCGCTATGGCCGACCACCGCGGTGGTGGTGCCGGCGGCAATCGTGAAATCGACATCGAACAGAATTTGCCGTTTGCTTTCATAACTGAAATCGACATGCGAAAACCGCACTTGCGCGCCGCCCGTCAGCAACGGTTTGGCAGAGGCGGCGTCGGCGATCTCGCGGTTTTCGTCGAGCAAATTGAACAAGCGCTCCATGTCGGCCAGACTTTGTTTGATTTCGCGATAAATGACGCCCAGAAAATTTAGCGGGATGTACAGCTGGATCATGAATGAATTGACCAGCACCAGGTCGCCCAAGGTCATCTTGCCGTCGATGACGCCTTGCGTGGCGCGCCACAAAATCAAGGTCACCGCCGTCGCAATGATCAGCGACTGCCCGGTATTCAACAGCGATAGCGAGCTTTGCGATTTGACCGCAGCGCTTTCGTAACGCATCAGGCCGTCGTCGTAGCGCTTTGCTTCGTATTCTTCGTTGCCGAAATATTTGACGGTCTCGTAGTTGATCAGCGAATCGATCGCCTTGGTATTGGCACTGGAATCGAGCGTGTTCATCGTGCGCCGGAAGTGCGTGCGCCACTCGGTGACGGTGACTGTGAACACGATGTAACTAAGCAGCGCCACGAAGGTAATGCCGGCGAACCAGATGTCGTAGTGCAGCACCAGGTAGCCCAGCACCAGCGAGATTTCAATCAAGGTCGGCAGGATGCTGAACAAAGCGTACGACACCAGCGATGAGATGCCGCGCGTGCCGCGTTCGATATCGCGCGTCATGCCGCCGGTTTGCCGATTCAGGTGAAAGCGCAACGATAAGGAATGCAGGTGGCGGAATACCTGCAGCGCAATGGTGCGCACCGCGCGCTGCGTCACCCTGGCGAACACGAACTCGCGCAATTCGGTAAACATGGTGGTGCTCAGACGCAGTGCGCCGTACGCCACCAGTATCCCGATCGGCAGCACCAGCAAGGCTTGCGGATGGCTGGGCGTAATCGTCATGCTGTCGACCAATTTCTTCAGCACCAGCGGCACGCCGACGTTGGCCAGCTTGGCGCCGAGCATGAACAGCAGCGCCAGCGAGACCCGCCATTTATAGGTCCAGAGGTAGGGTACTAGCGTCTTCAGCGTGGCCCAGTCGCTGCGCTTGATTGACGATGGGGCAGCGCCGGCGACGGCTGCCGGCGGCGGGGAGGAGTGATGACGCATAGTAATAAAATCTTCAGGAATGGTTTAAGCTACAAAGCTTGTTCATTGTAGCCGTTAGGGAAAATCAAAGATGACTGACCAATCCAACAACACCCTCCCCGTCGGCGCCATGCCGCAGTTGCGGGTCATGCCGATGCCGGCCGATGCCAACGCGCATGGCGACGTATTCGGCGGCTGGATCATGGCCCAGGTTGATATCGCCGGTTCGATTCCGGCATCGCGGCGCGCCAACGGCCGGGTCGCCACCATTGCCGTCAATTCCTTCCTGTTCAAGCAGCCGGTGTTCGTTGGCGATCTGCTGTCGCTCTACGCCAACATCGTCAAGGTCGGCAACACCTCGATCACGGTCAATGTCGAAGTCTATGCCGAACGCAACCGGCTACAGGCGGAAACCGTCAAAGTGACCGAAGCGACGCTGACCTATGTCGCCACCGATGACCAGCGCAAACCGCGCCAGCTGCCGCCGGTATCGCCGTAAATTCAGGCAGCAAGCGGCAGCTGTCGCAGCCATTGGTTGAAGCCCCACCCCATACTTGCTTTATTGACAATGACATTGCCCGGGGCTAGAGTACGCAATCCCGGCTCCCGGCATCGTCTCCAATCCTTCCAGTGAAGCAATGCTCATGAATCCAGCACAGAATCAAACCAGGCTGATCGCGCTCGACTGGGGCACCTCGTCGTTGCGCGCATACCGCCTCGGCGCACAGGGCCGGGTGCTGGATCTGCGTTCGCTGCCCTGGGGCGTGATGCAGCTGCCGGAGGTCACCACGGCGGTCGCTGCCGGGGTCGATGACAAGACCGGATTTGAATTCGCTTTCGAACAGGCTTGCGGCGACTGGCTGCGCGCTGCGCCGCAGACCCCGGTGATTGCGGCCGGCATGGTCGGCAGCCGCCAAGGCTGGCGCGAAACTCCTTATCTGCCGATACCGATTGCGATCGATCAGATCGGCGGCAGCTTGAGCACGGTCAAAACCCGCAGCGGCCAAATCGTCCATATCGTGCCCGGCCTGATCCAGAGTTCGGCGCTGCCGAATGTCATGCGCGGCGAAGAAACCCAGGTGATCGGCGCGCTGGCGCTGTTGGATGCAGAGCGGAATTCACACACCGCAACAGAAGCGGATCAGGTATTGATCGGCTTGCCCGGCACCCATTCCAAATGGGTGCAGATACGCCGCCTTGAATCCCAAGACCGCATTACGCATTTCGATACATTCATGACCGGCGAGCTATACGCGGCGTTATGCGGCCACACCATCCTGGGGCGCACCATGTCGGCCAGCGATGCCAACGGCGATGATCATGCCGCCTTCGATCGCGGCGTGCTGGTCGCGCAAACCCCGGCCGGACGCAACGGCTTGCTGTCGACCATGTTCAGCACCCGGACCTTGGGCCTGACCGGCGCACTGGATGGCGTCGGCCAGCGCGAATATCTGTCCGGACTGCTGATCGGGCATGAAATCGCGGCATTGCAAACCCTGCTGAAGGATCAAGCGCAGCAGCCGGCCCGCGTCATGCTGATCGGCGCGGCCGCGTTGTGCGCGCGTTACACCCGGGCGCTCGGCGCAGTTGGCTTTGATCGAATCGACGTTGCGGCGCAGGCCACCGAACGTGGCTTATGGCAATTGGCGCTGGGAGCTGGCTTGCTGAGGTCCGCTGCAGCGGATTAAATCGTCAATCCCGCAAAAAAAGTACACGCCCCACCTCTTTCGGGCACCTCGAAAAACCGTAGCGAGCGGCCCAAGGTCGGGGCGAGAAGCGCAGCCGTACGGAGGTACGGTGAGCATCACAGCCTCGAGATTGGGCCGCGCAGTAGGTTTTTCGAGGTGCCCTCTTTCCTTCGCCTCTTTCCAGGAGCATCCAATGTTGAAACATGCAATGAAACACTGCGGACTGATCGCTATTTTGCGCGGCGTCCAGCCCGATGAAGTGGCGGCAGTCGGCTTGGCATTGTACGAAGCCGGATTCAGGGTCATTGAAGTGCCGCTGAATTCGCCTGCGCCGTTCGACAGCATCCGCATACTGCGCGCCAGCCTGGCCGCCGACTGCGTGGTTGGAGCCGGGACCGTACTGACCCCGGCGCACGTCGATGCGGTCAAAGCTGCCGGCGGTACAGTCATTGTCATGCCGCACAGCGACGCGGCGGTGATCGCTGCCGCCAAACAAGCCGGACTGGCTTGCGCGCCAGGCGTCGCCACCGTGACCGAAGCGTTCGCCGCATTGGCGGCCGGTGCCGACGTACTGAAAATGTTCCCGGCCGAACAGTTGGGACCTAGCGTGATCAAGGCATGGCGGGCGGTGATCCCGGCCGAGGTCGCACTGATTCCGGTGGGCGGCATCACACCGGAAAATCTGGCCGCATTGGTCGACGCCGGCGCCTCCGGCTTCGGTCTCGGCTCGGCACTGTATCAGCCTGGCCTGACTGCCGCACAGGTCGCTCGCAATGCCGGCAGATTCGTCGCTGCATGGCGCGCGACGCAATAACTATTTTGATGGCGGCTGCCAGCCGCGGCAATTTGTCCCGAGCAAAAATAAACCCCGGATGCGCTTTTGGCACATCCGGGGTTTAATCATTCAGGCCGACGCCTCCGGTCGGATGCCTCCTCGACTCAGAATCTCTACGCTACCTTCTGTTGCGCGTCCGCCTTTTGCCCCGGCTTCTCGTCACGCAATTCGCGCCGTAAAATCTTGCCGACATTCGTCTTCGGCAACTCGGTGCGGAACTCGATATATTTCGGCCGCTTGTAACCGGTCAGCTGCTCGCGGCAATACGCCATCAGTTGTTCAACCGTCAGCGTCGGGTCCTTACGCACCACGAAAATTTTCACCACTTCGCCCGCATGCTCATCCGGCACACCGACGCAAGCGCATTCCAGAACGCCAGGATGCAGCGCCACGACGCCCTCGATCTCGTTCGGATACACATTGAAGCCGGACACCAGGATCATGTCTTTCTTGCGATCGACAATCTTGGTATAGCCGCGTGCATCCATGACGCCGATATCGCCCGATTTGAAAAAGCCGTCAGGCGTCATCGCCTGCGCAGTCTCCTCCGGCCGGTTCCAGTAACCCGCCATCACTTGCGGACCGCGAATCGCGATTTCTCCCGGTTCGCCTTGCGCCACGGGGTTACCCGCGTCGTCCAGGATGGCGATCTCGGTGGAAGGCAAGGGCAAGCCGATGGTGCCGCTGTATTCAGTAATCGAACAGGGATTGGCAGAAGCGATCGGCGACGTTTCCGACAGGCCGTAACCTTCGATGATCGGACAGCCGGTGACTTCTTGCCATTTGTCGGCAACCACCTTTTGCACAGCCATGCCGCCGCCAACGCAAACCCGGTAGCCGGAAAAATCCAGCTTGGCGAAATCCGGATGATGCAGCAGCGCGTTGTACAAGGTGTTCACCGCCGGGAACATATTGATCTTGTATTTCGACAATTCCTTGATCAAACCCGAGATGTCGCGCGGATTCGGGATCAGCAGGCTCAATGCGCCTTCACGCATGCCGAGCAGGCTGCACACGGTCAGCGCAAAGATGTGATACAGCGGCAACGCGCACACAAACGCCAGTTGATCTATTTTCGGTCCCTTGGCCAGATTGGGGAGCAGCCAGGCTTCTGCCTGCAACACGTTGGCGACCACGTTCCGATGCGTCAGCGTGGCCCCTTTCGAGACACCGGTAGTACCGCCGGTATATTGCAGGAACGCGACATCGTCCTGGCTCAGCGTCACCGGCTTCAGTTGCATGGACGATGCTGCCGACAGCACGCTATTGAACGTGATGGACCCGGGCAGCGAGAAGCTCGGCACCATCTTTTTCACGTGCCGCACCACCAGATTGACCAGCAAGCCTTTCATGCCCATCAGGTCGCCCATGCTGGCCACCACGACATGCTTGACCTTGGTGCGGGCGACAACTTGCTGCAATGTGGTTGCGAAATTTTCGAGGATGAAGATCGCTTCGGCGCCGGAGTCGTTCAGCTGATGTTCAAGCTCGCGCGGCGTGTACAGCGGATTGACGTTGACCACCGTATAGCCGGCACGCAAAACGGCGGCAATCGCGATCGGGTATTGCAACACGTTCGGCATCATGATGGCGACGCGCGCACCTTTTTGCAGACCTTTGCTTTGCAACCAGGCACCGATTTTGCGCGATAACTGGTCCATCTCGGCATACGTCAGGTATTTGCCCATGCAGGCGTAGGCATTGCGTGCTGCGTATTTCTGAAACGCTTCTTCCAGCAAATGCACCAGGGAGCTGTATTGCGTGAAATCGATATCGGCGGGCACGCCTTCAGGATACGAATTGAGCCAAAATTTATCCATATTTTGCCTTTAGTCTCTACTTGTTATAAATACACTTCTACTACTTTTCAAGCGTTCCAACATGTTCGAAACGCGACGCTAAAGGAGAAGTGCCATACGTGCAAAAAAAAGCACGGCTGTATTTTTTTATCTTTCGCGATGCTATCGGGCAAAGCGCTGGCATGCAAGCATTTTGACGCGTATTTGAGCAAGTCTTCGACTGATGCCTGCCGGCCCTGATAGCTTACTGTGAGTTCTGTGCGGCCAACTCCCGCAGCCGACGCTGCCTTTGCTCCTTGCTCATCGCGGCCAATTTTGCCACTGCAACATAAAATTTGCCGAAGCTCTGCTGCTGCGCCAGCAGCGCCTGAAATCCCGGCACAAAATCGTAATACGTCGCGACCAACGCCAGGTGAGCGTTGGAAAGCGGCTCGGCAAACCAGCGGTCATAGCCGATATAGCCGCCCCAGCGCGCTTTCAATGTTTGGTACTCATCCTTTAACGATTGGAAAATCATGCTCTTGCGCTGTATTTTTTGCTGGTCGCTGGCATCGCTCGCATAAGTCGCCGCCAGTTGTTGCCGGTACTTCAACAACAGCGCCAGAAAATCCTGCTGACGCCCTTCGAATTCGACATAAGCCTGACGCGTCTTAGGATCGGCAGCGACTGCCAGCCAACGCTCCACGCCGGCCTGTTCGACCGTGGTCGCGAACGATTCGTTGAATTGAGTATCGCCTTTGGCATACACCTTCTGATGCGCCAGCTCATGAAAAATCAGCCGCGCCAATTCGCCGTCGGGATAATGGATGAAAGTCGACAACAGCGGATCGCTAAACCAGCCGAGCGTCGAATAAGCCGGCACACCTGCCACCTGGACGTCGTAGCCTTGCTGCCGCAACTTGGCGCCATAGGCTTGCGCTGCGCTTTCGCTGTAATAGCCGCGATAACTGACGCAACCGGCGATCGGGAAACACCACTGCTTCGGTTCCAGCGACAAGGCTGGCGTCGCTACCACATTCCATAGTGCGAACTGGCGCTTCAAATCAGCGTATTCGCTATAACTGCGGTTGTCGGGCAAATCCAGCTGCTGCACAGCAAAGCGGCGGATCTGCCTGGCCAATTCCAGCTTTGCCTTGAGCCGCTGATCCACCGCCGGATCGCTCACCCAATCGTCAATCGGATGCGCCTGTTCCAGCACCGACAACTGGCCATGCACGGCCTGCCCGTAATAGCCAAGCTGGGCACAAGCCGAAGTCAGCAACACCAGGAATACGGAAAATAGTAGTCGCACCTTCATGTGCCGACGGGACCGTTTTTCAACTCTTTTCGACTTCTACCAATACATCGTAAAAAGTCGGCCCCCGCCCCATATCGGTCAGCTGCTGGCTGGTCACTTCGTTGACATTCTTGCCGTCGCTGGCAAATTTCTTCCACCAAATCGACAGCCCCACTACCAGCCCGAGGCGCGCTTTGTCGGTGATCCGCAGTTTGGCGATGAAAGAACCGCGGTCGTTATAAATGCGGACCATATCGCCGTTGATCAAATTTCTTTGTGCGGCGTCGGACGGATGCATGTCGAGATGCGGCTCGCCTTCGGTAGCGCGCAGGCTTTGTATATTGACGAAACTGGAATTGAGAAAATTACGCGCCGGCGGCGAAATCATTGCGAGCGGATATTTGCTCGCCAGCGCAGGATTGCTCGCTGCCGATTCATACGGTGCGATATAGCTTGGCAGCGGTTCCAATCCATCCTTCAGCATTTGCGCGCTATAGAACTCGCATTTGCCGGACGGCGTCGCAAAGCCGCCATTGGCGAATGGCGCGTCAGGCACATTCAATTTTTGCCAGCCCTTCTGTTTCAACGAATCCCAGTCGAAATGCATGGCGCGCACATTTTTCCGGTCAAAAGCCTGGGCCGCAATGTCTTCGTCGCTCTCGCGAAAACAAGCGTCGTCAAATCCCATCCGGGCCGCCAGCAAGCGGAAGATTTCCGTATTTGATTTAGTGTCGCCAAGCGGCGCAATGGCGGCATTATTCGCCAGCATATATTGATGCCCGTAGGCCGCATGCACGTCGACGTGTTCGAGCTGGGTGGTGGCCGGCAAAATGATATCCGCGTAATCGGCGGTGTCGGTCTGGAAATGCTCCAGCACCACGGTAAACAAATCTTCCCGCGCGAACCCTCGGGCGACGGTGCTCGATTGCGGAGCGACTGCAACCGGATTCGAGTTATACACAATCAGCGCTTCGATTTTCGGGCCGAATTCGGGAGAGGCGTCGCGCAGCAAATCATCGCCGATGGTACTCATGTTGATGGTACGCGGCGTCAAGTCTTGACGGGACAGCAAATCGGGCCGCTGCAAGGCTTGGCTGTTTTTGGGAAAACTATCCGACGCCGACAACTGGACGCCGCCGGCAGCCTGCCGCCATGCCCCGACCAAGGCCGGCAGGCAGGCAATATTGCGTACCGCCATGCCGCCGCCGCGCACTCGCTGCAAACCATAATTGATACGGATCGCGACCGCGTCGCCCTGGGTCGCAGCGCTGCCGTAGGCACGCGCCAGTTCCACGACTTCCTCGGCGCTTATGCCGCAGGTCTCAGCGGTCTTTTGCGGGGTCCACTGTTGCACCTGCTGTTTCAACTGTTCGAAGCCCAGCGTGTATTGGGCGATGTAATCGTGATCCAGTAAATCCTCGGCAATCAGCACATGCATGATGCCGAGCGCCAAAGCAGCGTCGGTGCCGGGCAACAAGGCGATATGCTGATGACATTTCTCGGCGGTGAGGGAGCGATACGGATCGATTGCTATCAGTTTGGCGCCGCGCCGTTTTGCTTCTTGCGCCCGCATCCAGAAATGCAGGTTGGAGGCAATCGGATTGCCGCCCCAGATCACGATCAATTTGGCGTTTTGAAACTGCTCAAGGTCAGTGCCGACCCGCGCGCCTATCGTGTATTTGTAGCCGACTCCGCCGGCCGTCGCGCAGATGGTGCGTTCCAGCAGCGATGCACCGAGCCGATTGAAAAACCGCATCGACATCGATTCGCCCTGCACCAGTCCCATCGTGCCGGCATAGCTGTATGGCAGGATCGCCCGCGGATCGCGTGCGGCAATCGCACCTAAGCGAGTAGCAATCGTATCAAGCGCCTCGTCCCAACTGATCTCGATGAATTTGCCTTCGCCTTTATTGCCGATACGCTTCAGAGGATGCAGCAGGCGATCCTTGTGATAAGTGCGTTCCGTATAGCGTGAAACCTTGGTGCACAACACGCCGGCAGTGGTCGGATGATCGGGATCGCCGCGCACCTCGGTGGCGACGCCATCCTTGACAGTCACCAGCAGTGCGCAAGTATCGGGACAATCATGAGGGCAAGCGGCACGAACGATGGTAGTAGTCATAATGTCATCACAAAACAGAGGCACTGGAATACGCCACTTTAGCAAAATACGGCCAGGTAGATATGATTTACCGAGGTCCGGCGCCATCCTTGGGCCCAACAGACGCGGCTTGTACCGCGCCCGGGTTGCCAGTAAAAAGGGGCTATCATGCCGTCCGCTGCTTGAACGCCGACCGGCCGTGTGGCGTAATATACACAAACCAAATGCCACGCCATTGCCCATTTTTATAAAAAAGAGGCATGCCAAATATCAGGAGCCCGATATGAAATTGATTGATCCCATCATCGCCTTTCAGCCCGAACTGCAAACTATCCGACGTGACTTGCATGCCCATCCGGAACTCAATTACGAGGAGCGGTGGACCGCCGATACGGTCGCCCGCAAGCTGACCGAATGGGGCATTCCGATATTGCGCGGGATGGCGGTGACCGGTGTCGTCGGCATCATAAAAAATGGGACAAGCGATCGCGCCATCGGCTTGCGCGCCGATATGGATGCGTTGCCGGTGCAGGAATTGAATACTTTTTCTCACGCCTCGCAGCATCAGGGCAAGATGCACGCCTGCGGCCATGATGGTCACACCGCGATGCTGTTGGGTGCGGCGCACCACCTGGCGCAGCACCGTCATTTCGACGGTACTGTCTATTTGATTTTCCAGCCGGCCGAAGAAGGCGGCGGCGGCGCGCAACGCATGATCGACGATGGCCTGTTCGAGAAATGTCCGATGGAAGCGGTGTTCGGCATGCATAACTGGCCGGGCATGGCCGCCGGCAGCTTTGGCGTCACTGCCGGGCCGATGATGGCCTCCAGCAATGAGTTTGAAGTCATCGTAAAAGGCAAAGGTTCGCACGCTGCCCAACCGTATAAGAGCATCGACCCGGTCATGGTTGCGGTGCAAATTGCCCAAAGCTGGCAAACCATCGTCTCGCGCAATGTCAATCCGAACGATCCTGCGGTACTGTCCATCACCCAGATTCATGCCGGGAGTGCGACCAACGTGATCCCGGATCAAGCGACCTTGATCGGCACCGTGCGCACATTTTCGGTTGCGGTTCTGGACTTGATCGAGCAACGCATGCGAGACATTGCACAACACACCGCTGCCGCATTCGGAGCTGAAATTGAATTCCGTTTCCATCGCAATTATCCGCCGCTGATCAATCATGCCAAGGAGACTGCGTTTGCCATCGAGGTGCTGCAAGCGATGGTCGGCAGCGACAACATCAATCCACAGGTGGAGCCGACCATGGGCGCGGAAGATTTTGCGTTCATGCTGCAAAACAAGCCCGGCTGCTATGTTTTCATCGGCAATGGCGAAGGCGCTCATCGCGATAGCGGTCATGGACTCGGCCCATGCAATCTGCACAACGCCAGCTACGACTTCAACGACGAATTGCTGCCGATCGGCGCCAGTTATTGGGTAAATCTGGCTGAAACCTATCTGCGGCAGAATTAAAAATCCTCGCATAAACAGGTTTTCCATCCGCGTCTGGCATTGAGGCGACGGTTTAGTGTTGTCATTATTTTGACGTCATAATGACGGATTCCTCGCTTCCGAAATCACTCTCATGGATCAAATTCAAGTCGCATTCGATGTGCCTATGCAGTTGGGTGAATGCCCTCTTTGGCACTCTGTTGAAGCAGCGCTCTACTGGGTCGACATCTCTGCAATGCAGGTCCATCGTCTGCGCCCCAGCGATGGCGCTCACGCCATGTGGCAATTACCAGCAGAACCCGGCTGTATCGGCCGCCACGCCGCTGGCGGCTTGATCGTGGCTATGCGGACAGGCATGGTGCATTTGAATACTGTTAGCGGTGAATTGAGCGCAATTGCCGATGCACCGTATGACATCGCAAGTACCCGATTTAACGACGGCCGATGTGATGCGGCGGGAAGATTCTGGGCCGGAACAATTTATGAGCCGCGCGATCAGCCCCTTGGCCGGCTGTACACAGTCGAGCAAAATGTGGTGCGCGAAGCCGGCAATCCCGTGACTGTTTCGAATGGCCTTGGCTTTAGCGGCGACGGCCGGACGCTGTATCACAGCGACACGACTGCGCACAGAATTTCCACCTACGAATTTGACTTGGCGACCGGGAAGATCGGCGCAGGGCGGGTGCTCAAGCAGTTTTCGATGGACAAAAGCGATCCAAATTATGGCGGCCGTCCTGACGGCGCAGCGGTCGATAGCGAAGATGCGTATTGGTGCGCAATGTATGAAGGCGGCAGGATATTGCGACTGGCGCCGAGCGGAGAAATCTTGCGAGAAATTATCTTGCCGGTGCGTTGCCCGACGATGATCGCCTTTGGCGGCCCTGATTTACGCACCTTGTATATCACGACAGTCCGGGAAAAGCGGGCCCCCATCGAGTTGGAAAAATATCCTCTGTCCGGCTGCATTCTTTCGTTGCGGGTCGAAGTGCCTGGCCGGATTGAGCCTGCGTATATCGGGTGATGCCGCGAGTTCCTATTCGAGGTCGCACTGCAGGATGATACGGTGTGGCAGCGATTGCATAAACATCTAGGCACTCACATTTTTTGCAACAGCAGAAAGCCGCTCGCCCGGCAGAAATACTGATTTTGAACTATTCTTCAGGCCTGTAATTACAGGCAATTAATATTTCAGGATACTAACGCCTTGGCGATGGCGACACAGCCAGGCGACGCCGGCCTCGGTGTGGGACGGCGTTCCGTTTGTTGGTCGTTTTATTTATTTTCTTATGCTCGAAAGTCTTTTATGCAAAAAAAACAATGCGCATTAAAAATCCTTGCCGTTGCATCCTTGCTGGCCGGCGTTCATTCAACCAGCTTTGCAGTTGATTCAGCGTCGTTTGAACTTGGTACCGGCAACAAGAGCCAATTGGCAAGAGTAGCAGCGCAATGGGATTGGGATAGCAAGTGGTGGCAGTCGAACGGGACTCATATTGGTGGCTATTGGGACTTGAGTCTTGCCGAGTTTCGTCAGGATCAATATCAGAACATCCCCGGTCAGCACAAGAATCTGACTGATATCGGTTTCACGCCGGTATTTCGTTTCCAGGCAGACGATAAAAAGGGCCTGTATGCCGAGGCTGGAATAGGCGTGCACCTGATGTCGCATCTCTATGACAACAACGGTCGCCGCTTTTCAACTGCATTCGAATTTGGCGATCACCTTGGCGCCGGCTATGTATTCAACAACGGCCTCGATCTTGGCGTAAGACTGCAACACTTTTCAAACGGTGGCATCAAACACCCGAACAGCGGCGCAAACTTTGCTGTAGCACGCGCGGCATATCATTTCTAAACTGATATCCGACCTTGGAATAAAAAAAGCCAGTCCTTGTTGACTGGCTTTTTTGTTTTGGACGCACTGATTACGTCTA